>NZ_JAPLAI010000065.1 GCF_026393345.1 Microbacterium sp. | reverse complement strand
GGGTCGACTGGTACAACACTCGTAGGCTTCACTCGAGCCTCGGCTACGTCCCACCCGCCGAGTTCGAGCAAGCCCACTACGCGACCCTCACCCGAGAGCCGCAACCCGCATAGGAGCGGCAGAAAACCTGGGGCGCTTCACCGTACCCCGGCCGGCTACTGATGCTCATCGGCATCATGGCGATGCACGCCTTCTTCGGTATCGCCATCATGATGCAATCGGGGCTGATGGTCGCCGAGTGGTTTGGAGCGATGGGCCGCACGTGGGGAGCCACCCCGTTGGAAGACCAGTACATAGGCGGCGGCATCGCCTGGTCGATCGGCGAGATCCCGACGCTAATCCTCGCGATCACCGTCGCAGTGCAGTGGAGCCGTAGCGACGTACGCGAGACGAAGCGCCTCGACCGGCACGCTGACCGCACCGGTGAAGCTGAACTGGACGAGTACAACGCACACCTGCACGAGCTCGCCAAACGCGATACCCGCGGCCGCAACTGAACGCCCCATCGGCAGGTTGTATCGAGACCGGCCAGGTAGGCCACCTTATGACCCGATAGCTGATCTCCGTGTCCCCGAACCTGTGGCGTTCAACGCCCCACGGAGGCGGTTGCCCGCCTCAACCCAGCTGGGGCAATCGTCGATATGAAGCACCTCGATGTTCACGCCCGCATGATCCTCCAAGGTGTCCGAAATCGCGCAGGGTTCTTGCGATAGGGCGCGTCGTGCTCCCTTGACCTGCGGGCATCCTCGCCTTCAAGCGTGGGCTGCTCCCGGAGATAAAGATACGGTAGGGGGGTATAGTATTGACGCTATGAACGGCTACGCGGGGAACAAGGACGACCTGCTCAAGCGCCTCAGTCGCGCGGAGGGTCAGGTCCGCGGAATTGCACGGATGGTCGAGGAGGACAAGTACTGCATCGACATCCTCACCCAGGTGTCGGCGGCGACAAGCGCGCTTGAGACGGTCGCATTGTCGCTGCTGGCCGATCATCTGTCCCATTGCGTTGCGGAGGCGACCGCCGAGGGCGGCGCCGTCGCGGCGGAGAAGATCCGAGAAGCGAACGACGCGATCGCTCGCCTCGTCCGCTCCTGACCCCACCCCCGGAAACGAAAGGCCACACATCATGACCATGAACGAGCGCACCGACCTGGGTCTGACCGACTCCGCCGCCGGATGCAGCTGCTGCGCCACGGCATCCGTCCCCGACACGCAGCCCGCCGCATCCACGGTCGCGGAAGAGGTGCTGGTCGATGGGATGACGTGCTCGCACTGCGTGATGAGCGTCACCGAGGAGATCTCCGCGATCGACGGTGTCGACAGCGTGTCGGTCGATCTGAAGGCCGGCGGAACCTCGCGGGTCACGATCCACAGCGCCGCGCCGATCGATGCCACACGCGTGCGGGCCGCGGTGGAGGAGGCGGGGTACGCCCTCGCCGGCACACCCGTATGAGCACCGTCGATGTGGACCTCGATATCTCGGGCATGACGTGCGCCTCCTGCGCTACCAGGATCGAACGCAAACTCAACAAGATTCCGGGTGTGGAGGCGACGGTCAATTACGCGACCGAGAAGGCTCGCGTGCACGCCGACGGGGTGGAGACGGCGCAGCTGATCGCGGCGGTCGAATCCGCCGGCTACTCCGCAGCCCTTCCCGCCCCGGTCATCGATGAGTCCACGTCGGCCGCAGCACCCACCGAAGACGTCGAGCTGGTGTCCCTGCGCCGCCGGCTGCTGATCAGCACCGTGCTGGCGGTGCCGGTCGCGCTTATGTCGATGATCCCGGTGCTGCAGTTCACGAACTGGCAGTGGCTCGCGCTGACCCTGACCGCGCCGGTCGCGGTGTGGGGTGCGTGGCCGTTCCACCGCGCGGCGTTCGTTAACGCCCGCCATGGGGCAGCGACGATGGACACCCTGATCAGCCTCGGCGTCATCGCTTCGTTCGGCTGGTCGCTGTACGCGCTGTTCTTCGGCATGGCGGGGATGTCCGGCATGCACATGACCTTCACCCTGTTCGGCAGCCCGGAAGCGGGAAGCGGAGAGATCTACCTCGAGGTCACCGCCCTTGTCACGGTGTTCATCCTTGCTGGCCGGTACGCCGAGGCTCGCGCGAAGAAGTCCTCATCCAAGGCTCTGCGCGCCCTGCTCGAGCTCGGCGCCAAAGACGCCACGCGCCTCGTTGGCGGAGTGGAGCAACGGGTCCCCATCGCGCAGCTTGCCGTACGGGACCGTGTGCTGGTGCGCCCCGGCGAGAAGATCCCCTCAGACGGTCTCGTCGTGGACGGGGCCTCGGCGATCGATGCCAGCATGCTGACCGGCGAGTCCGTTCCGGTCGAGGTCACCGTCGGATCCCGGGTCGTAGGCGCCACCGTGAACGTCGGCGGGCGTCTCATCCTCGAGATCACAAGGGTCGGGGCAGACACCGAACTGGCGCGGATGCAGCGGCTGATGGATGAAGCCCAAACCGGCAAAGCACGCGTGCAGCGCCTGGCCGACCGGGTCTCCGCCGTGTTCGTTCCGATCGTGATCCTCCTCGCGATCGTCGCGTTCGTCGGATGGCTGCTGGTCGGTGGCTCCCTCGAGGTCGCGTTCACCGCTGCGGTGGCGACGCTGATCATCGCCTGCCCGTGCGCACTGGGCCTGGCTACGCCCACGGCGCTGCTAGTCGGCACCGGACGCGGGTCACAGCTGGGCATCCTCATCAGAGGGCCGCAGGTGCTCGAGCAGACCCGTCAGGTCGACACAATCGTGCTGGACAAGACCGGCACCATCACCCAGGGCGCGATGACCGTCACCACCGTCTCGGCGGCGCCGGGCGTCACCGACCAGGAACTGCTGCGGATCGCGGCCGGCGCGGAGTGGGGGTCCGAACACCCCGTGGCGCGGGCCATCGTGAGCGCTCATCACGGTGCGCCACCGGTGGCGGAAACGTTCGCGTCTCACGCCGGGTTCGGCGTCCAGGCGGTTCTGGAAGGCTCGCTGGTCGTGGCTGGACGCCCGGAGTGGGTGGAGGACCAGTGGTCCGTTCATCTGCCGATCCGTTTCCGCGGTGAGGCTGAGGTGCTGGAGGCTGCTGGGGGCACGGTGATCGCGGTCGCCCGCGACGGGGAGTTCCTCGGTATCGTCGCGGTCTCTGACACCATCAAGCCCACCAGCGCGGACGCGATCGCCCGATTCCGTGCCCTGGGCTTGCGTCCTGTGCTGCTCACCGGCGACAACGCCGGCGCCGCCGAACACATCGCGGGTCTGGTCGGGATCGACGAGGTTCGGGCTGGAGTCACCCCCGCCGGGAAGCTCGACGCTATCCGGCAGCTGCAATCCTCGGGGCGGGTCGTGGCGATGGTCGGTGACGGTGTGAACGATGCCGCGGCCCTCGCCGCGGCCGATCTCGGCATCGCGATGGGGGGCGGGACGGACGCCGCCATCGCCGCCAGCGACGTGACCATCGCCTCCGGCGATCTCCTGGTTGTCGCGGATGCGATCCGACTGTCGCGTCGCACCCTGGGCACCATCAAGGGCAACCTGTTCTGGGCGTTCGCGTACAACATCGCCGCGATCCCGATCGCGATGCTCGGCCTGCTCAACCCCCTGGTTGCCGCCGCAGCGATGGCCCTGTCGTCGGTGTTTGTGGTGACCAACAGCCTCCGCCTACGACGGTTCCGACCACCGCCGGCGGAGTCCGTGCCCGCCGCACCCGCGACGCGAGTACCGCAGCCCGCTTGAGACCTGATGGCCGGGCGGTTCCATGCTGGCCAACAGGGACAATTACCCTGAAGGGAAGGAGGTGAGATCTCGATGATCGCTCTCGCGCAGCATCTGCGCCGCAGCCCATACGGGCTGGGCCGTTCTGTGCTGCTACTCATCGCCCTCACCGCCGCGCTCATCATCGGGCTGCTCGCGATGCATGCGATGAGCAGTGTCACCTCTCACACGACCCCGGCGGTCACAGCCGTGTCCATGCACGAAATGGACACTGCGCACGGTGATGCCATACAACCCGTCGAGGAAGGTTGCGCAGACTGCGGCGGGCATGAAGCCATGCTCGCGATGGCGTGCGTGCTAGCCCTCCTTGTGGTGTCGGTTCTGTTCTTGTTGCCCCGAACAGGTCTCACCTGGGTCGCCCCCCTCCGCCGGGCCGGACCCCTCATGGTCGCCGGCCGGGGAGCGCTGTCTCGACCACCCTCTCTTCTCGTTCTCTGCGTCAGTCGTACGTGATGGCAGCTCGCTGACCCGTCAGGGCAGCGGAGCTTTCGCGCGCGATCACACCGATCGTGCGCGCCACACAGACGACTGAGGAGAACCACATGAAGAACCGTGCCGCGGCGACCGCCGCGATCACCCTGACCGCGCTGCTTGCCCTCGCCGGCTGCGCCGGCACCACCACTGGCGGACCGGGCAACATGCCCGGAATGGGCTCATCGGCATCCCCCGCTGCCGACGTGAACAACGCCGATATGCAGTTCACGATGATGATGATCCCGCACCACGAACAAGCCGTTGAGATGGCCGACATGATCCTCGGCAAGGACGGCATCGACGAGCGCGTTATCACCATGGCGGAGCAGATCAAGGCCGCGCAAGGTCCGGAGATCGAGCTGATGGAGTCCTGGCTTGCTGACTGGGGCACCCCGATGGGTGACATGGACGCAATGGATCACGGGGGGATGATGTCGGACACCGACATGCAAGCCCTCGAGGACGCCACAGGTGCACAGGCATCCCGTGTCTTCCTGGAGCAGATGATCGTCCACCATGAGGGCGCGATCGACATGGCGCAGACCGAGGTCGACAACGGTCAGAACGCCGATGTCATCGCCCTGGCAGAGGCCATCATCGCCTCACAGACCACCGAGATGACGACGATGGAGGACATTCTCGCGACCCTCTGACCGTCAGGGGCCGGCCGCACCCGACGGCCGGTCCCTCACATAGGGAGACCGCCACTATGAAGACACATTCACGCACCCTCGCCGCTATCGGCCTCGCCACGACGCTCACCCTGACCACCGCCGCGTGCACCGCTGCATCCGAGAGTGAGACCTCGCTCGATCTCATCCCGCACGTCCACGACGTCGCTTTCGACCCGCGGGGGGCGCTGCTGGTCGGCGCACACACCGGCGCGTACCGGGTCGATCTCAGCACCGACGAGGTGTCCCTGATCGGAGAGACCGCCTTTGATGCCATGGGGCTCACCATCCAGGCGGACACGATTCTCGCCTCCGGCCACCCCGCCCCGGACAACCAGGACGACACCTTCACCGCGCCGAACATCGGCCTTGTCCGGCATACCCAGACGGGCTGGGAGCAAGTGGCCCTCGCGGGGGTCACCGACTTCCACATGCTCGCCGCCAGCCCCGCCGACCCCGACTTCCTTCTCGGGCTGCCCTCGGACCGGGCGGTCCTGGCTGCCAGTAGTGACTCCGGGCAGACCTGGACTGACCTCGGTCCACTGACCGCACGGGACATCAGCATAGACACGATGAAAGCCGATGTGGTCACCGCCACCACACCGGAGGGTCTGATGGTCAGCCGCGACGGCGGCATCACCTTCACCACGGTCGCCAACGCACCTGCGCTCCTGGTCATCACCGCCGACCCCACGGTGGAGGAGGGCATCATCGGGGTCGATTCGGACGGCACGATCTGGACCGGCGGCACGACGGAAGGGGCCGTCTGGAAAACTGCCGGGCGCGCTACCGGAGTCGCCTCGGCGATCGCCGCCAGCTCCGACGGCGCTGTCGCGATCGCTGACGAAGGCGGGGTCCGCGTCACCACTGACGCCGGAAACACCTGGCGGCTTCTCATCAGGACGAACGCTTCAGAATGAACCACTACCGCACTGAGAGGAGAAGACCATGAGCAACGCGAGGCGAACCGTGGTGTTGGAGGTCGAGGGGTTGTCCTGGGCGTCCTCGAAGGCCACGGTCGAGGCCACCCTGCTCCGGCAGGCGGGTGTCACCGATGTCGAGGCGAACCCGGTCTCCCAGACCGCGAACGTGACCTACAACCCCGAGCTGACCTCACAGGCTCAGCTCCGGCAATGGATCATCGAGTGCGGCTACCACTGCGCCGGCCAGTCCGTCCCCGAGCACATCTGCGATCCCGCCGACGACCCCACCCAAGCGGCGCAGACCGACCACAGCCCGCACCCGACCGAACCACACGTGCCGGTGCCCGGCGATTCACCGCCCCTGGGCGCGGCGAGCCCGGCTCACGATCATTCAGCGATTACCAGCCCCGCCACTGTGCGGGGCGAGAAGGCCGCGGACCGGGGCCTACACCAAACCCCGGATCACGGCGGCCACGAGATGGCAGACCGCAGCATGCAAGATGTGATGGGGCACGGCGGAAGCCACGCGGGCATGTCCATGGCGTCGATGATCCGCGACATGCGCAATCGGTTCATCGTGGCCGCCGTGCTGTCGGTGCCGATCATCTTGTGGTCCCCGATCGGGCGGGAAGTGTTCGGGTTCACCGTTCCTGCACCGTTCGGGCTGCGCGATGACGTGTTCTCGCTGGTCCTCTCCCTGCCCGTGATTTTCTACTCCGCTTGGATCTTCTTCGACGGCGCCTGGCGTGCCCTCCGTGCCCGAACCCTGGACATGATGGTGCTGGTCGCTGTCGGTGTCGGTACCGGCTGGCTATACAGCGTGGCGGTCACCCTCACCGGCGGCGGTGAAGTGTTCTACGAAGCGGCTACCGTGCTTGCCGCCTTCGTTCTGCTCGGCCATTGGGTGGAGATGCGCGCCCGCGGCGGCGCCAACGACGCGATCCGAACCCTGCTTGAGCTCGCTCCTCCCCGGGCAGTCGTGCTCCGCGACCGCGAAGAGGTCGAGGTCGCCACCGCCGACGTCGTCCCCGGCGATCTCATGCTGGTGCGCCCCGGCGCGAAGATCCCGACCGACGGCACCGTCGAAGAGGGCGACTCTGAGATCGACGAATCCATGGTGACCGGAGAGAGCCTGCCGGTCCTCAAGACTCCCGGCTCTGAGGTGATCGGCGCCACCGTCAACACCACAGGGACCCTGCGGGTGCGGGCCACCAAGGTCGGAGCCGACACCGCCCTCGCGCAGATCGTCGCGCTCGTCCAAGAAGCGCAGAACTCCAAAGCCCCCGGGCAGCGTCTCGCCGACCGGGCGGCGTTCTGGCTGGTCCTGGTCGCCCTGATCGGCGGCACAGTCACCTTCCTGGCCTGGTGGCTCACCGGCTCCCCGGTACCCACCGCGATCCTGTTCGCCATCACTGTGGTGGTGATCACCTGCCCCGACGCGCTCGGACTGGCCACGCCCACCGCGATCATGGTAGGAACCGGACTCGGCGCCAAACGCGGCGTGCTGTTCAAGAACGCCAGCGCCCTGGAATCCGCCGCGCACATCGACACGGTCGTCCTCGACAAGACCGGCACACTGACTAGGGGCGAACCCGAGGTCACCGACTACCTGCCGATCGGTATGAACGACATCGAACTGCTCTCCCTCGCCGCCGCCGCGGAACGCGAATCCGAGCATCCGCTCGCCAAAGCGGTCGTCGCATACGCCGACGCCCGCAACATCCCTCGCCGCACCGCCACTGCATTCCGGAATGTGACCGGGCTCGGCGCCGTCGCGACCGTCGACGGGCGCCGCGTGGTGATGGGCAACACCCGTCTGATGGCCGACGAGGGCATCGACATCAGCACCATCGAGGTCGCCCTGCACGAACTGGCCTCCACGGGCCGCACCGCGATCGCATTCGCCGTGGATGGCGAGGCAGCGGGGGTGATCGCCCTGGCCGACGCGCCGCGAGAGACCGCCGCCGCAGCGATCACCGCCCTGCACGAGGCCGGCATCGAAGTCGTCATGCTCACCGGCGACAACGAACCCACCGCCAAACGCATCGGCTCACTGCTGGGCATCGACACCGTCATCGCCGAAGTCCTCCCGGAAGACAAATCCGCGCAGATCGCCGAACTGCAACGGGCGGGCAAGAAGGTCGCAATGGTCGGCGACGGCGTCAACGACGCCCCCGCCCTCGCCCAAGCCGACCTGGGTATCGCCATCGGTGCAGGAACCGATGTGGCCATCGAGACCGCCGACGTCGTCCTGATGCGCTCCGATCCCCTTGACGTCGCGATCGCGCTCCGGATCGGGAAAGGCACCGTCCGCAAAATGCGACAGAACCTCGGCTGGGCCATCGGCTACAACGCCGTCGCCCTCCCGATCGCCGCCGGCGTGTTCGTCTCCTCACTGGGGATCATGCTCAGCCCCGAGATCGCCGCCATCTCGATGTCCGGATCCAGCGTCATCGTCGCCGGCAACGCGCTCCTCCTGAAGAGACTGCGCCTGCCCTCCCCTCCCGCTTCGACTCCGGCATCCTGACAGTCACCTCCAACCCAATCCGAACCCGAGGAGAATCTCATGACACATCACACCGACGACGCGACAGATCACGCGGAGTTCGTCACAGACCCGGTCTGCGGAATGCTGATCGACCCGACTACCTCCGCCACTAGCCGCGAGCACGACGGCACCACGTTCTATTTCTGCTCAGTCGGGTGCGCAAACACCTTCGACGCGGATCCTCACCGCTACGGCCACCCACACCCGTGAGGAATCACGGGACCGGTGCGCGGGCGACTGTGGCTCGCACGACCCGCGAACCGGCCCCCTCTCACACGGCCCTACCAGCCGCCACCCGGTAGTCCTTACCAAATCATTACATCGCCGCCCGAATCGGCGCTGTGCAGTCAAGGCTGCGTGCCCGTCTCCTCACCCTTACTGGAGCCGCCCCTACCTCGAGGCCCTACGCGACTGGGAGACAGCCTGCGGCAACTCGCGACCACCCCGGCTGCGGCTCGTAAGCGCGCGCAGAACAGCCCCGGCCTGCCACGGAGAGACGGACGGCGACTCGACGTCTCATTGCATTTAGTGCAACGACAAGATCGACCAGTGCAACCAAACGGCGCCAAGTGCAACGAGAGCCCGTTCCCGACAACGACTGTCGGGAACGAGGTGGGATGACACTGGATGTCACCTCAGGCGCGCGTGCGTTGCGCTATCGGAGCGTCCTTGCCGTGACACTTTCCGACCCGACCGCCCGCAGTGGAGACCGGGCTGACCTATCCGGCCGCGCCCACCTAGTCGCGGCGCACGACGGCCGTGCCGAGCAGCAGCTAGCCGCGGAAGGCATCGAGGCGGCAGAGCACACGAACGTGGGCTGGTGCGTCCGGGTTGACTCGCTCTGCGATCGCCGTGATCGACCAGCCGTCCTTGACTCGAGCGTGGACATCTGCGCAGAGCCAGTCCGGGACGTACCCAAACTTCTGACCATCGAAGGTGTTAACGAGGACCGCCTTCGGATTCACCTCGTTGCCTTCTTCTAGCTCGAGGCGGAGCGTCGCGCCATTCTGGAGGGTCGCGACGGCGCCATCCGAATCGACGAAATGCCGAACGCCTGAAACGAAGAACCGGCTCGTGAGCCGATCAGCGTTGGCGAGCGGCAGCTCGACGATGTGGAAGGTGTCGGTTGCCCTACCGCCGCCAGTGCGAGCCAAGACCTCGAATGGGACATCGTCCGAGCTGAGATCCTCAATGCCGAGCCAACTCAGATAGCGACCGTAGTGCGGCCGGTCGACGGAGAGAATGCGATTCGCGAAGAACGCCGGGACCTCATCGGAGACGTAGGCAGTGTCGCGATCAGGGTATTCGAGCAGTGGGACGAATGCAGGGTCGTCCCACGCACCCGGGAGGTATTGGAAAGCGAATCGACCGGAGGGGAGTGCGTCGAGTTGGCCCACCTTGACGAAGAGCCTCGACACCGGGTTCTGCCAGACCAGGATGAGGGTCTTGCGGCTCGCCGTGAGATCGAGTTGGTCTCGGTCAAGTGCCTGAGTAGCCATCGAGCAACCTCCTTCGATTCGTCGCCAACAGCCGAACTACGAATGTATGGGTGACCTCAGACATTATCGCGCGAGGGACCTGTGAGACGACGGAATGAACTGCATCTTGCGAGATCGCGTCGAGTCGTTCGACCCAGAAGCGGCGAGCCGTAGGCGAGGCGAGGCCAAGCGCGCTCCAGGCGAGTTCCGTGAGTTTGGGCTTTCCCGCGAAGTGGTGGCTGGTCCCGCGTTCCACCCAGCGCATCAAGTGGAGTTCGTCGTCCAACATTCGTACACGTCGCTCGTCCCGTTCCTGGAAGCCGAGCGCGTTTCCATGGTCGAACGAAGGCGCCAGGCGACGCTCATCCCCACGGAGGATGACCGCCCAGTTCTCGTGATGACGGTCGCGTCCAGCGACCCAGGCATCCATGAGGAGATAGCCAGCCCAGACGTCGAAGGCTGTGAAACCTCCTGGCCACTCCGTGTCGGCCGGTGGCCCAACCTCCTCGAGGGCATCCCGGACCGCGGCCAAGGTATAGCCCTGGTTCTCGCCCTGGACTGATTGATCGTAATCGGCGAACCGTGCTGACAGCACGCTGTTGCCATGATCGAGATACTCGAGACGGTCCCGAAGCACCGACCTGGACACGATCGCTCGCCGGCCTTCCAAAAGTGCTGGGCGCACTGTCGCGCTGGGGACACCGAGCTGTTCCGCGAATTGGTGGACGGTCCACTCGGCCCAATCCTCCCCGCTGACAGTCCCATCGAGCTCGTCGAGGCGCGCCAGCTTGAGCAGCCACTGTCGCTCACCGAACATCGGCAAGTCGACCCACCACTTCTCCTTCGATCCCATCGGTTCGTCGGCTTCGGCCGCACCGCGGACGAAATGAAGAGGCTCCCAGGCGGTCGGCACGGGGATGACCCTACCGGCGACTCCCGACGGCCGAATCGCCGAATCGCCCTTAACTCAGCGACTCTGCAAGATCGACCTTGGCACGCAACTTCGCGATCGGTCCGCCCCAGGTGCTCGTTAGGAAGGCCCATTGGCCGGCCACGACGCTCGGCGCAACGCCCAGTGTCTCGGCCAGTGAAACTATCTGCGCGGGGGTCGTCGCTGCCTGTAGAAGCTTCTTGTACGCGGGCGGTATCAGGTGCGTCTCGGCAAACTTGTTGGCTGCAACCTCTTGCGCATCGGCGTTGTCGTCGGCCTTGAATCCGTCGTCCACGAACGTGCTTCGCTTGGGGTGGAGCAGGACGTGGGCGATCTCATGAAGGATCGTGAACCACAGGCCGTCGAGCGATTTGTACCGGCTCGTGACAGCGATCATCGGGGTTCCACTTATCCACCGCGACACACCACTGATCCGCGTGTTTGGTATCTCTGGGACAAATACGAGGACTACTCCGGCATCAAGCAACAGTGCCTGAGCTTCTAGGAAAGCCGTGTCGATTTCCTTCACGGTGAGCTTCGGGATGGCGTGTGCAGCTGAGCGGAGCTTCTCACTATCGAACTCCGGTGCGTTCTCGACCAGAGCGGATGAGTGAAGCTCGGACAGACGGATCCACAGGGCAGTGAGGTCCGCATCGATCGTGTGAAGTTGACTGCGCTTGTAGGAGGCTTGCGGCTCCAGCCATGTCTTGTCGTATGCGGCTGGGGACGCGACGCCGAAGAACTGGAGTAGCTTTTCCGCGACCTGCGGCCCCTTGTCTGCAGCGTCGATTACATTTCGCTCGATCAGAATCTGCCGAGGGAAGTCTGAGGCCCACCCCACGAGGCCAGCAAGCGCGTCTCGTCTCTCGGCGCGCGCCTGATGGGTTTGGTACGCAGTCTCTAGGCGCAGCCACGTTTCGGCTGGTGTCCCAAGTACCTGCTCCAGCGTGACTGCAACATCTGGAGAGAGGGGCGCGGTGCCCTTGATGACGAGGTTGATGTGTTTTGTGCTCAGCCCCGTGCGCGCTGCGAGTTGCGCCTGGCTGATCGAGTGTTCGTCGAGCTCACGCTGCAGTATGCGGCCGGGTCGCGGCGCAAAGTCGAACTGGGCGTCTCTTGCCTTGTAAGTAGTCATAGTCCCGGTCAGCTCGCGCGCCGAAGAACTGATCGACCGCGAACATGCAAGTCCTGGATGAGGAGTGCTTCTGCTGCGGAGTAGTCGAGCGCCGACGCTCCACCAGCGATGATGCGTGGAACTCCGGCTTGGTTCAGTGGCCGTGCGTGCATGTCAACCTCCTGGATTGAAAGAGCTAGCGTTCCTGCTCGAATCTCCATTTGGACACTCCGGAACTGGGCGAGATCGCCGAGACGTGGTGCTTGCGCTATGAGGCTGAGGAGGTCCTCGGCTGCTTCGACTTGGCCGCGCGCGGCGACGCGCAGGCGTGCGGCGGATGTGCAGCAGCTCTCCAGCTGAGGATCAGACCATGCGAGCAGCAAGCTTTACCTCTTTGGTAAACGGAAATCGTGTACAATGGGATTTACCCGACAGGTACATGCTACTCGCTCTCACTCGGAGCGCGGGAGCAACACGGTGTTCGCTCACCATAGGAAGGAGGGTCATTATGACCCCCAACACTCCCGTCAAGCTCACGATCGTCATCGATGGCAAGGCTCACGTCACCTTCGACGAGGATCAGACCGCTGCGGCGCTGCTGCGCCTGGCAGGCCGCGAACCGAAGGTCTTCGATCTGTTCCTCGTTACTAAGAACGGCGTCGAGGAGAAGGTCAAGGACGGCCAGATCATCAATCTCAAGGACGGCGAGCGGTTCCGCTCGCGCCAGCACGCCCGCTTCACCATCGACGGCGAGCCGTTCCGCACGTACGACGAGGATCAGACCGCGGCCGACCTGCTGCGCCTCGCAGGTGTCGAACCGGCCGGCTATGACCTCGCCCGCGTCGGCGCTCCGGCATCGTCCGCCGACGACGAGATCGTGACCGTCGTCCACGGTGACGAGTTCGTCACCGCGAAGCACGTCGGCGGTGTCGCGTGACCGACACACAGGACCTGCCCGAGGCGGCCCAGCAGTTCATCGATGACATGACCGCTGCGGGCGCCCCGGCCAGGGCCGACGGTCCCCGAATTCTCTACGACATCACGCCAGTGAACGGCGCCCTCGCCGGCCAGGTCGTCGCCACCGGCGTCAGCCTCAACGAGGTCCAGAGCTGGCCGGCGGTGCCACCGCACTGGATCCACCTGCCCGAGACCGTGCGCTTCGAGCAGACCAACATCGACAGCTCCGACTGCGCGCCCGGATTCGTGCGGCACTCCCGCGACTACAACTACACCGACACCTCGATCGCCCCGGCCCGCGCGTGGCTGAGTCATGTCCGCGGCTTCGTCTCCATCGCCATCGCAGAGGAGGCCTGACATGCGGTACTCGGTAGCCATGACAGGCGAGGTCGAAGCAGCAATGCGCGATCACCTCATCCGTGACGACGGGCAGGAAGACGTCCTCGTCGCCACCTATGTGCTCTCCTCCGGCCTCGAGCGGACAACCGCTCTCATCCGGTCCATCATCCTTCCTCGCGAAGGCGAGCGTCATGTGCACGGCAACGCCTCGTTCACGAGTCGCTACGTGCTCCGCGCAGCGAGCGAAGCACGCGCTGCCGGCCACGGACTGGTACTCCTGCATTCCCACCCGGGCGCTGAAGGCTGGCAGCACCTGTCCGGGATGGACTGGGAGACTGAATCCGAGTACGAGCGCGTGGCGCGTACCGCCACGAAGATGCCCCTCCTCGGTATGACCCTTGGTGGTCACGACACCGCTTGGTCGGCACGCTTCTGGTTCGATCGCACCGCGCCGACCTGGGCCGAGTCGGTCCGGTCAGTCTCCTCCACCCTCGGGGTTACCTGGAACGATGAGCTCCGCGCTGTGCCGGGCGTCACGTCCTCGCAGGAGCGCACCGTCTCCTCCTGGGGTGAACGCGCCCAAGGCTCGATCTCGCGGCTCCGAGTCCTCGTCGTCGGAAGCGGCAGCGTCGGTCTAGATGTCGCGCAGCGCCTAGCGGCGACCGGTCTGGTCACAGTGGGCGTGATGGACTACGACGGGGTCGAGGCTCGCAACCTTGACCGCATGATCGGCGCCACCCGGCTCGACGCTGCCCTCGGACGATCCAAGGTCGACGTCGCATCACAGCTGATGAAGTCCGCCGCCACGGCCCACAAGATCGATATCCGCCGCCACGAGGTCAGCATCACCGACCCCGAAGGGGTGAGCATCGCCCTGGACTACGACGTGATCTTCTCTTGCGTCGACCGTCCCTGGCCGCGCGCGGTGCTAAACGGACTCGCGTACGCCGACCTCATCCCCGTCATCGACGGAGGGATCGCGCTCGACACCTTCAAGGACGGTCGCATGCGCAACGGGATCTGGCGCGCCCACACCCTCGTGCCCGGCCGGCCCTGCATGGGCTGCATCGGCCAGCTCGTTGCAGGTGACGTCTCCCTTGACAAGCTCGGACTCCTTGATGACCCGGAGTACATCAAGGGTGCAAACCGCGAGACTCCGTCGCGCCAGAACGTTGCGGCGCTCTCGGCCAGCGTTAGCAGCGCGCTCTTGGCACAATTCGTCAGCCTCACAGCCCACCCGGGTCGCCGAGGCGTTCCCGCCCCGCTTCGATACATCTTGTCCAGCCACACCCTCGAACACAGCACCGCAACGTCCGGCCCCTACTGTCCCTACGAGAACGCCACGACGTTGGGTGATCGGCGTACGCCCATCGCGGAGCGCCGCGATGACTGGCGGATCACCGTTGCCGCCCGCGCCACGACGAAGCACTCCCTTCGCCTCCGCGTCGCCGCTTGGGTCGAGCGTCTTGCGCGGCGCACCATCGATCGCATCGTTGATTAGTTCTCTGACGTAGTGCTCTCGTCATCGCGGGCTGTCAGGTTGCCCCTACGCACATGCTTCGCGGCGAGTCTCGGCACGCTGAGCCGAGGACTGGGTCGCGGGGATCTGCGGCGTCCCTACATAGCGGATGAGCACCTCTTTCTCAGGTGTCACGGAAGTCGTGCATGCAGACGTGCATTCTCGTGGGGGTTGCCCTGGCATTCGGGCACCGAGTGTTCAAATCTCGACGAAGAACTCCGGGTTCACCCAGATCTCTTCGACGATGCGGGCCGACACGCCGAGCTCGTAGCGCAGAAGGAGCTCGCACAGTCGATCCCCGTCGATGAGGTCGACCGGTGTGGCGCCGTCGCGTGATGCCTCTGCCTTCGCAGCAGCGGTGAACGCGCCTGTCGTGATTAGCAAGCCCTTCTCGCCTCGCCCTTGCAATGCGCCGCGGAAGTCTCTCACGTCGCCAGCGCCCACGCTGCCCTTGTAGCGCTTGCATTGGAAGTAGACCGGGAACGAGAGTAGGCCAAGCCGGTAGATGCCGATCCCGTCGATGCCCTGGTCGCCGGAGCGACCCGTCACGGTGACGGACTCGAAGTCCGCCTCGCGGAGCAGACGCTGTGCAAGCCGCTCGAACTGGGTCGGACTGAACGCGTCGGACGTGAGCACGCTGATAACGCGTTCCTTCCAGGACGCCGAGGGGGCGGCTTCAAGCGACTCGTCCGGCTCGTCGTCATTGCCGACGAGCGGCGCCCCTGTGGGCAGTGGTTCCCCGCGTGCGGCTCGTTCGAGCGCGGCCTCTTTGATCTTCTCGGCCTTCATCCGGAACAGCTCGGCCACGCGCTGCGAGTCTGTGACGGTGGGGTTGGTGAGGAACTGGTCGCCCGCCTCCGTGATCGCCCAGACGCCCCGCGCTGAGTTGGTGAGGAGCCCGAAGTACTTTAGGTAGGTCCTTGCCCAAGCGACGCGATAGCCGATCTTCGTCTCGGGGCCTTCGTTGTGCAGGACATCCTGCTGCGCCTCCGTGAACTGCTCGAGCTTGATGACCATGCTGACGATCTCAGAGATCGACCCGGACCCGCCCAGATGGGCAACGGCCTTGAGCGTCGGCAGGAGGAGATCCGAGAACTTGGGCAGCGGGACGGTCATCTCATCACTATGGCAGCCACGCAGGATCGACACAGATCACTACTTCGGCGGCTGTCTCGACATCCGCTGGATGCGGCTCGGTCAGACGAGATAGTTGCCCCGTGGCACCCGCCCGATCACGAGGTTGAAACCACCGGAGGTCCTCTTCTCGAGTGTCACGTGCTGGCCGATGTAGTTCGTGCCTTTGAGTACCTTTCCAAGGTCCGGACCCCAATGGATCACCGTCGGAACATTGCCCTGGCCAGACACGCGGTCCGGGTCATGGCTGACTCGCAGTTCGACTGCCCCGATGTCATGTCCATCAACCCAGACGCTGAACTCCGCAATGGCCTCCTGCTCGGTGTCGTGATTTTCCCTCGGCGTCCATGGCAGCTCTCCGAAGAACTCCTCGCGGAAATACGTCAGGTGGTTGATCGGCGCTGCTTCCCGACTGAGCCGGAGGTTTCCAGTTGGATTCGTCGTCGCCCCCTTCGGCTGTTGGGCTGCCGTGTGGTCCATCTCCTTCGACCACCGCCGTTGAACATCGGCGCTAGGTAATGGCGCGTCGGAGCCGGATACGGGCTGCTGCACATCTCGCGTCACGCTCACCCCGCTTGAACTGCCCGCAGTTCCCGGAAGAACCAGATCAATGATCAACGGCTTAGTCTTCGTGGCCGCGAACTTCGGGTTGAGCTTCGGAAGCGTGCGGAGCTTGGCCTGAACGGCCGTGAAAAGGCCGCTCACCGTGGCTGCTACTGCGCTGTCGGTGTCCTCGGGGGTATCGGACCTAGCCTTTTGCACGCGCCTGGCGCGGCGCTCCGAGCCGAGCATGATGTCCTTACTGTTCTCGATGTCGTCAATGAGCGCGGCCGTCAGCGGGACGCAGGATCCTTGCTCGCCGGTGAGCGCGTCAAACCACTCCGAGACGGCATCAGTGACCTCCTTGCCCTCGCCTGTGTCCCAATCGACCCATAGAGACGCCTCGTGGTTCCAGCCGAGCCCGCCGGCGGTCAGGTTGCTCGACCCGACTATGAGCGATCGGGGACCCGCTGAGGAGGCGAGATACACCTTCGGGTGGAACGTGCGCCCAGGGTCGTGGAAGACGAACGCCTCGTCGGCGACATCAAGCGCGATCTCGAGGCCCTCCCGTGTGGCACCTCCCTCGCTCACACCGAGGATTATGGTCACCTTTCCGCCTTGCGCACGGAATGCGGACAGGGAATCCCAGATCCGACCGAGGCCGGATCTCTTCGCCCAGGCGACCGCGATTCGCAGTTCGTCGAATCCGGCGGTCGTAGCGAACTCGATGAAGTCGAGGAGGTTCTGTTGTGTGGCGAACGGCTGGCCGACGAACCGGATTCTCATGTGACTCAGATTCGCACACAGGCTCCTCGACAGCAGTAACGTCCCTCGATAGACTATGCTTCAGTAACTGAAGCGGGAGTAGCGTGCGCACGCGAGAAGAAGTTAGTGACGAAAAGCTGCGGGGCGGCTTCTACTCTCCGGACGTCCTCGTTGACCTCTGCCTCGCGCGATCCAGGGCGCTACTCGGCGGACGAACTGGGCTGCGCGTTCTCGAGCCTTCCGCTGGCGATGGCGCGTTCCTGCGCGGCCTGGGCCGCGCGGGATTGGCCAAGGATCTCGCCCATGTCGAAGCAGTGGAGGTTCTGGAAGAAGAGGCGATGAAGGCCTCGCGCACGTTGGGCGATCTTAACCTGCCCGGACGTGCCGTGCACGCGAACGTACTGCGCTGGGCCGAGGATCACGGCGCCGATTTCGACCTCGTCCTCGCGAACCCGCCGTACGTGCGATTCCAGTTCATCTCCGACGAGGACAAGCAGCGTGCGCGGTCGATCAGCGCGGAGCTCGGCACCGCGGGTACCGCCGTGTCGAACCTCTGGATTCCAGTCTTCTTGCTCGCCCTCGCGAGGCTGCGCGAGGGCGGCGCATTCTCGGTGATCCTCCCTACCGAGTTCCTGACGGGTATCTCGGCGAACGCCGTGCGCAACTGGCTCCTCGGAAACACCACCGACCTCACGATCGACCTGTTCAAGCCCGGTACGTTTCCGGCCGTGCTGCAGGAAGTCCTCATCCTGAGCGGTCGGGCGTCGAGGCGTCCGGCAGGCGAGGTCGCGACGATCGACTTCCACGATCACAATGGGGGGACCCACTCTTGGTCCCATCGGGTCGCCCCCGCGGCTGGCACCTGGACCAACTACCTGCTGAGCCCAGACCAGAACGACGCGATCGACGCGACGCGATCAATCGGCGCCGTCCAACCGCTCCGCCAGGTCGCGCGGTTCAGTGTTTCGACCGTGACTGGCGCTAACGGCTACTTCTGCGTCGACGCAGCAGAGATCGACGAGTTCGACTTGCGGCAGTGGGCGATTCCGCTTCTCCCGAGGTCTCGCTTTGCTAAGGGCCTCGCGTTCGAGGTGGACGAGCAACGCGCACTCTCGGACGCTGGCCAACCCGCATGGCTGCTGAGCTTCGCGGCCGATAAGCCGTCACCGGCGGCACACGCCGGGGCACGTCGGTACCTTGAGCTCGGTACCGCACAAGCGATTGACAGGCGGTTCAAGTGCCGCGTCCGGGAGCCCTGGTATCGCGTTCCTGTGGTCCCACCCGGCGACCTACTGCTCTCGAAGCGCTCGAACCGATACCCTCGCGTGATCGCCAACCACGCGGGCGTGGTAACGACCGACACCATCTACAAGGGTCAGATTCTCGCGGGGGCGCCTGTGACTGCTGATGAATTCACGGCGACGTTCCACAACTCACTGACGATGCTCTCGGCTGAGGTCGAAGGTCGAAGCTTCGGCGGAGGTGTACTTGAGCTCGTGCCCAGCGAGGTGAGCTCGCTTCGGGTTCCCGTCATTCCGGGCGCTGGAGCCGAGCTCGCACGCCTCGATGGGATTGCGCGCACCTCTTCGGATCCGGAGTCACTCATAGAAGCCACAGACCAGACCCTCGCGCGGCTGCTTCCCGCGCTTGACGCGCCAACGCTCGCCTCGCTCAGTGAGGCGCGTCATGCTCTGATGGATCGGCGGCTGCAGCGGACACGACTGCGGTTCTACGACGACGACCGAGTTGCTTAAGAAGCGGAGAATGATCCGCGCCGCACCATAGCGGACTCTTCACCGCGAGCCGCCGGCTACTTCCACGGCCGCAGCCTCCAATACGGCCTCCGGGCCATTCACTATCAGAACGTCGCAGGGGCGCGCTCCGTCGAGGTGCGCATTGGCGCTCTTCAACCACACGTCAATCACGGGGTCGGTCCAGATTGCGGTGAGTCGTTCTCGAACGACGGCGATGTCACTCGCAGTGCCTTGCTCGATCAAGTCCCGCCCCAGTCGCGCGGCGTCCGGGCCGAACAGCGGGTCCTCGGATCGGACATTCATGGCCCGAATGTATCGAACAATGTGCCCGCAGAGAATCGAGATGTGCACGTTCGACATCGGCGACGTGAACGATCATCGAGCGGTGAGGTCCGGCATCTGAGCGGGCAAGATATCTTCAAGCGGCACCCGCAGCACCTGCGCGATTGCCAGGAGGGTCATCAGTCTGGGGTTAGACGTTCGCTCGGGGCTCGAACGTCCGCGTTCGAGTTGCTGGTACGTGTAGCGGCTGAGGTTTGCCTCATACGCCACACGATCCTGGCTGTATCCGCGCGCTATCCGAAGACGATGAATATTTGCGCCGATCTCGGCGACATACGCATCCCACCCAGATGGAAAGGCCAGAGGACTACGCACTATCTCAGGCTGACGGCGAGGCCTGCCCGGGAAGGCTCGATCTATCTGGCATTCTGCTCGCATGGCGACTCAACTCGTCGAGGTCGAGTCCTTTCGGATGACAGTCCGCGACCCCTTCCTCGATGTACTCATCAGCCTCGTCGCCGAGCCGAACGGAGTTCCGACAGCACTCCACGCCTACGAGACGACCTGCGCCTGGTGGGACGAGCACGCGGATGGCCCCACCGCGGACGAACTCTTGGACTCGATGTTCGAGCCGGCAGATTGGCTCACTGTGGTCGAAGACCGAAGCCGGCCACGCTCCGCCCAAGAAGCACAACTGCAGTTGCTGCGCGACTGGCTTCTGCTCTACTGGTGCAGAATCGGCGCGATCAGTTTCATTGCCGGCGTGGACCGAGTAATCCGTCCGGGAAGCCCGCTGCTCATGTCTGCTGAAACCCGGCAGTGAAGATCGGCGCTCCGATTGTGCAACGATCCGTTGCACAATCGTGCGGTGGTCTGATCCGCTGCAGGTTGGTCTCCCGATCCGAGCAGGTGCATTGAGGAGGGCGCGAGGTGCGCAAAGAGTATCCGGCGTTCAACTTCGACCAAGTCGACTACGTCACGTCCGACACGCACTTCGGTCACGCGCGGATCAGCGAACTCGCTTCCCGACCGTTCGCATCCGTCTCGGAGATGAATGCCGAGCTCATTCAGCGATGGAACCGGAGCGTCGCTCCCACCGATGTCGTTCTCCACCTGGGCGACGTCGCGCTCGGAACCATCATCGACTCGCTGCCACTCACCGCGCAGCTCAATGGGCGTAGGTTCCTCGTGCCAGGCAATCACGACCGCGTGTCACCCGCGACTCAGTCCCGGGCCGCGATCGAGCGGTTCACGCCGCTGTACGAACAAGCGGGCTGGACCGTTCTGCCCGAGGTCATTGAAGGCACCCGGCGGGGCATCCGACTTCTCGCGTCTCACTACCCGTATTCCGGCGACACCCAGGTGCAAGACCGGCACACGTCCCGTCGACCAATCGACCACGGCATTCCTTTACTGCACGGCCACACCCACGATCGATGGAACGGGCCTGTCGGACATCAGTTCCACGTCGGCATCGACGCCTTCGAATACGCGCCTATCCCGTTCTCGATGATCGACGCCTGGCTTGAAGATCTCCGCCGCGAGGACGACGAGATCGTCGGGGAAAGAACTGCGACAGGGGACGAAACACCGCCGTCAGAAGTCGCGGAGCGATTCGGGATCGATCTCCCGCCCCTTGAAACGCCCGGTCCGGACCACCGGCGAGGGGGGCACACCTTGATGGACGGAGACGAGGTGACAAGCGGGCCCGCAACGGCCATGGACCTCGTCCGGCGGGCGCGGGACGGCGAAATCTCGGGGGACGAACTCGTCGCCGTCTTGTCGACGTGGCAGTTCGAACCGCAGCACCGAACTCGAGGCCTCACGGATGACTGGGAATCCCGGCCGAACAGCTTTGACGCGGTGCAGTACGCGTTCAACCTCGATCTACTCGATGAGGATGCGTATCGCCGCATCGCCGATCGTGCCAGGCGGTCGGAGGCGGCGGGTCGCGAGTAGACAGCTACCGGCAGCGTGGATCACCGTCCGAGCAAACCAAGCTGGTCGTGTCTCGATTCGTTTAGCCATCCAGCACTTCGACGACTCTGTCGCAGCGAGGGCATCCGAGCCCGTTCACGCGGCTGACCACCCTCGCTTCCCAGACATGATCGCTTGAGCACCGCCAAGTGATCATTGCGGTAGATGCTGGCTTCACCCGTTCGGGTCGGGACTTGTTGCTGATGTCCCACTCCACAGCGAGGTCAGGTCTCAAAGTCGCCAGGTCGGTCTCTCCCGGAACGGCGCGATGACCGTAGCAGTGGGGGCAGCCACTGGCCTGGCGACCGGTTCGGCTTGCGATCACCGCCTCCCATTGATGCCCGTGCTTGCAGTTCCACAGCGCGCGCTGCTTCGAACCCGCAGGCACCTCGGTCGGCTCGCGCGCGTTCGAGGCGTCCCATTCGCGAACCAAGTCGGGCCGAACCGTGGCAAGGTCTGTCTTGCCGACGATGGCGTATCTCCCGAAGCAGAACGGGCATCCTGTGCCGAGAACGTGTCGCCGGTAGATGGCGGCAGTCCACGTGTGGCTCTCCGCGCAAACCCACATGACCTTCTTGCCAGAGCCCGGTACCACCGCGTCTGGGCGCAGCGTGTTGCTGGAATGCCACTGCGCGGCGAGATCTGGACGGACAGAAGCCAGGTCTGTGAGTCCAACAATGGGTCGCTTTCCGGCGCAGAACGGGCAGCCCTGGCCCTTGGATCGATTGCTCACCATGGCATCCCACTCGTGGCCGCACGAACCCGTCCACCACACCTTTGCTATCGAGAAGGCGCCAATCGAACCCGGAGCGAGTTCGCCGTTGCGCTCAAGGTTCCATTCCGCCATGAGGTCGGGACGAAGTGTCGCGAGATCTGTCTGGCCAGGAATCACTCGGTTTCCGGCGCAGAACGGACAACCGGATCCGTTTCTCGCCCGGTTGTTGATCGTCGCAGCCCATCGATGACCTTGCCCGCAGTTCCAATTGACACGTCGGTTGGATCGCGCACCAACGTGATCGGGGTCGCCAGCGTTCGCGCCCGGGCTGCGGTCCCACTCCTTCGCCAGCGCAGGGAACTGAGTGCCGAGGTCGGTCTGGCCCTTCCAGGCGGCTTGGCCCGCGCAATAAGGGCAGCCGGCTATCGCGCGGACGTACGGCGTCGATTCCCACGTGTGCCCTGCGTCGCACACCCACCACGCCTTATAGGACGTCCCCCTCCCGCCCCACGGGTCGCGGGCGGGGTCATTTGTGCTCCAGTCCCACTCGGCGACGGCGTGCGGTCGGCGCTGTATCCAGAGAGGGTACGGGGCTGCGACGTCGATGATCTCCGGAGCATCTACGACATCCATCGGGACGTTCAGTGGGTCAATGCGAGTTGGGCGAACTTCCCGACGTCGGGGACGCAGCCAGAGCACGATCCGTTCGACGAGCACATCGATCGGCGCCGCATCAAAATGAAACTTTGAGGCGATGGCTTGGCGAATCTCATCGGACGGCAGGCCGACCCACCGATCGACGATCGCTGAGTCGGAAAGCACCTGCAAGACCGCGATCGTCTCGGGGTAAAGTGCCGCTCGACCGCGGATTTCGTGGTCATCGATGCATCGTGACAATTGCGCCGTCCAGCCCTGCGGCTGGGTCAGCCAAGCGTTGTCGCGCACCATCTCCCACACTCGGGCGTGAAGCCGGGCGTCAATGCCTCCCGAGGCCACCAAGCGTCGGAATCGCCGCTCCGCCTTCGCTTGATGGTCGCTGTGCGCGACCACCAGCTGCGTGTCGGGTGTCGTACCTGGGCCCATCCAGACCATCTGACCTGGATGCCGAAGGCACCAGTTCTCGCGATCGTGCGGGATCTGCTCCACAAGATCGCCAGCAGAGCAAAGGCGGCAGAGGAAGCGTTGGGGATAGATCCACGATGCGTCGGGCTGTGTGATTCCTCGCAGACGAAGATAGTGACCCTCAGGGCGTCCCGCGGCGGCCTCGATAGTGGCCGCCGCAGCGGCCTCGTCCATCCACACCCGATAGATATACGGCTGCGTCGGGGAAGTGAGTCCCCGCTCTACGTCGCCAAACGGGACCCCGGCCGCTTTGCACTGTCGTTTGGCATATGAACGGGGAGATTCGAATCGATGCCACTTGGGGCGAATCGGCCACGCTCGGATGTCGGTCATGCTGCCTCGACCAGGTCTTTCAGCTTTACCCTGTGCCGAAGCGGTGTTGTGTGCTGCAGCCCGTCCAGGACCGCAAAGAGTTGATCGCGAGACACCTGTTCGTCGAGGCGGTTCGGATCATCGAGAATCGACGCGACCAGTCGCTCGATCGTCATGGCGAGCAGCGCGAGCCGTCCGTGCGTCGCGGAATGGAGAGCCTGCGCGTTGAGTGTGAGCGTGCCCGGCACGTGGTCACAAAGAGGCAGATTACGGTCAAAGATCGCCACCCAGCGCGTCCAGAGCGCCATCCCCTCCTTGGTCGAGACGTCGACCTTACGCAGCTCGACCATGTCGCATCGCATCGTGACCTGCATGCCGTGGCCGGATCCGAATGCCTTGCCGCTGCCCAGGCTGATCCCGACGAGCGCCACAGTCGCCGACGATTCGTTTTGCAGAGCCTTGATAACGCTCGACGGCTCAGTGCCTCTCAGATGGTGAGCCTCGTCGATCACAAGTAGCTTCGTCCGATGGACGCTGAGGAGTTTCAGGGCCTCCACGCGGAGCGCGTCAGTGTTACTTGACCTCGCCACGACCGCTGTGGGCGCAAGGAATCGGACGATCTGTGTCAGTAGCGTCTTGCCGGTGGCGTTCTCGGTCATCTCCACCCAGACAACCGGTACGTGCCCGTCGTCGGCGTAATCCGGAAAGTGCTTCGCGTGATCGTTCTCTACAGACCGAGCGAGGAGCATGGCGAGCTCGGTCTTGCCGTAGAAGAGTGGGGCCGAGATCATCAGACCTCTACGCGAGTTCGTGCGGCGGGGGTTGGTTCTGATGAGCCTCGCCAAAATTCCGGTGCTGCGATCCTGCTCCGGTGTGGGCACTCTTAGTGTTAGCCGAACAAAGTCGTCACGCGCTTGGTCGTAGAGCGCACGTTGGTCCGCGGGTAGCGCGCAGTAGTCCGCGAAGGAGAGGGCGGGCGGCATGGGGGGCAATGCACGGAGCGCCTCACGCAGGCCGGGGAGCGTCGTCTTGCTGGAGTGCTCCAGTGTGAGCGAGGGGATGATCACTAGCTCAGATCCTTCGTGGTCACGATGTCATACCGAGAGGAGGTCCAGTCAATATCGCTGACGTTGACCGGAGCGGCCCAATCTCGTAGATCGAAGGGGACGGGTTCGGTTACCGGGGCTGCGACGTCGTCAGAGCCACGCGCGGATACCCTGAGCTGGCGGTTTCGTGCTTGCTTGTCGCTTCGAGCTCTTCGCTCGATCTCGTCGAGGAACTCGGCTGTCTTTGGCGTCTCGCCTGGGGCTCCAGTGCCGAAGCGTTCGACGAGCCGGACCTCAGTCTCGGCGGCCATCCACGCCGCGCGGTCGTCGATCGCCTTGTCCCAGCACTCGATCCACTCGTCGGTTTCAGGATGCTGAACCCAGACCGCGTTGTCGTTGCAGGGATCGAATCGGATGTCGAACTTCCGTGCCTGCCGCGATCCGGCGGGAGCACCGGAGAGTGAGCGATTCCGGAGGTCAGCCAAGAGTGGTGAGTCGTACTTGCGGTTGCGGAATTCGATCCCTTCGTTGCTGATGATCCGGCCCTCGGAGGGGAGCAGAGCGAGGAAGTCCTCTGCTCGGAACGGAAGTTGAACCCCAGGACCGACCTCGAACAAGGCTGCGTACATCTGGTTGGGTGTCCACTCGCGGCCCGGGAACAGCGGAGAGCGCAGTCCCCCGTGCTGTTTGTTCAAGAAGACCGTGGTGATCCACGCGTCAAAAGCGAGCCGCACCGAATCCAACGTGAGCGTCGGGTTATCGCGTTTCCCTCGATTGGGCACCGAGTTGCCGGTGGAACCGGCAAGCCACTGTGCGAAGTCCGTCGATGTCGTGCCGAAATTGCGCTCGACGTGTGGCTTGGTCGCCGGGGCGTTCGGTGGCGCGAGCACGATTGTGATTCCGAAGGCGCGACAGGCCGCTTCGAATGTCGCTGATCGGAAGTCGGCGCCGCCGTCGACGGTGATCGCATGTGGAAAGATCCAGGGCACGGCGAGCGACTCGTCATCGAGGTACGGGTTGATCCTCTTCATCAGCTTCGCGGGCAGGGTCGCAGAGCCTGACAGGGTGGCTGCAGACGAGCCGGGCATGGCCCTGCGTCCGACGATTGCTCTTGCCAATAGCAGCGCGTGGTCGAATCCGTTCGGCCGATTGGCATGGATTGCCCACGCCAACGGGACTCTGCTTGCCACGCAGAAGAGCGCCGTGACGGTGGGGCGGAAGGTGTTGCCCTTCTCGTCCCACACTTGGACGTCCAACGTCGTCGAGTCGATCTCGCATACCTGTCCGAGTCGATGAGAGTTCCCCGAGAAGTACTCCCGATCCGGACTGTTCGATGTGTTGCGGCGGGTTGTCGCCTTCGCGAAGCTGTACCGGCCCGCATCACGCTCATTGATGTACCCCTGGAGGGTCGTGGGTTTCACGTTGCAGATCGCATCGCCCGGGTACATCGCCTCGAGCGTGCGTCGCACGAGGGCGGCGCAGTGACGGCGACTGCTCGTGTGCAGGTTGATTCGACTGTCGAGCTCGCGGTCGATGACCGCGATGAGGCGAGGATCCGCCTTGCTGATCACCAACCGCTTCTGACCCTTCGGATGCAACCGAGCATCCACCCCGGCGACGCCCTCCGACTCGTAGACCTTCCAATAGTTGAACAGCGCTTTGCGGCTGCGCGCGAGAGAGGTGCCAGCCAACTCAGCGACCTTCGCAGTGATCCGCTGCTCCTGCGTCGTTCGGGTGAGGTCGTACCCCGGACGCGCCCCGACCGCGCTCGGGTCCATCGGCACGCCACGGAAAGCCTCGAGCAGATGCTTTTCCATGTCGAGCACGTCAGCTGACCAGTCGCTTGCGGTGGGGCGAAGCGGCGTACTCGACTGCCGACGGGCGGTGCCAGCCAAGCCGATGAGTTCGGGCATCGAGATGACGAGCCAATCGTCTTCGGCGCCGTCGCGTCGAAGTGTTGCCTCGACGCCTCGGCGCACGCGCTCCCACACCCAGAGATCCCCATCTATCTCGACCTTGGCGCCGAGCTTGAGCTTGTACTCCTCGCTGGTCATGCCACCGCTCCCGTCAGTGCCGCTTCGGTTGTCGTGTAGACCGTCTCGCTGCTGAACACACCACCGAGATCTACGTGAAGCAGCCGGCGCCAAGCAAGGTTGTCGACCCACGCACACGCGTGTGGCGGGCAGTCCGGGGATGCGATCAGACAGAGATCGCCGCGGCTTCGACCCGCGCGCGCTGCGTTCAGGATGAGTGTTTCCGTCTCGTGGCCAGGTCGGCAGCGGTCGTGGCGGGACGCAGACAGGCTGTCGAGGTTGCCGGTCGCGCGTTTATCGTGGCCTGTCAGCACCCGGTAGCGCCACCCGAGCACATCGCAGGCGGCCGCAGTCTCACCGAACTGAATGCGCGCCGCGTCGTCGACCCGCTCCGCAGGACGCACATCCAACAGACCGTATGAGCCATCGGCGAAAAGCGCCAGCAGATCAGGGAAATGCGAGTAGCCCGATAACCGCGATCCGTGCCCGAAGGTGATCGCCACCGGCTGCGCCCAGAGTCGTTCCACCTGGCCGCTGTACTCCAACCAGAGGACCTCCCACCGTTCTTCCTGAGACTCGCACCAGACGTGGGTTTCCGTTGGCTGCCAGAAGTAAAGGCTCGGCGTGAACCTGAACCGAAGGCCCTTCGACTTCCGCAACGGTAGAGGATCGATCGTCGTCCAATCGCGATCACCCAGGTCGCGGTCGATGACGGCCCAGTCGTGCCGCTCGGACTTCTCGGGAGCGCTGCCGACGGCGCGAGATATCCAGTGCAACTCGGTGGACGATGTGCGCCGTCGGGGGACGATCTGCTGAGGTCCAGCTACTGGGAACACCCGCATCACCTCTCGCAAGCAAAGTCGGTGTCTGACGTTGCGAGGACGATGGGCTGATTGGAGCCCCATCGCTCCTCTATCCACTTCCGATGCTCTTCCTCGACGAACAACAACCCGTCGTCGTCATCGGCGTGTCGTGACACTCGATGTCATTCGACCGCCCGCCTATGTCAGGCAGAGCCGGTTTGTGTCATCGCAACCCGTTCCCGACAGCCGAACGAGCCGCCGCCGGGTCTTGACAGCATCCCGACGCCGTTCTAACGTGCAACCAAATGGTTGTAGATTCTGAACTCGACGAGGCCGTGACGGACCGCATCTTCCGCGCGCTCGCCGACGCGACTCGTCGCGACATCCTGCGCCGCACGATCGACGCGGAGCAGTCGGTGTCGACGCTCGCCGCGGCCTACGACGTGTCGTTCGCCGCGGTGCAGAAGCATGTGGCGGTGCTCGAGGCCGCCGAACTCGTGATCAAGCGGGCGGAGGGGCGCGAACGACTGGTCCGCGCGCAGCCAGCCACGATCCGGCGCGCCCGCGGGCTGCTGGAGCAGTACGAACGTCAGTGGCGCGACCGGGTGGACCGCCTGGATGCGCTGTTGGCGGCAGACATCTGAATCGGATGCGGCCCCACTCGCCGCATCCGCGATCCGAAGGGAACCGACATGCCCGTCACCGAGATCACCACCGATCCCGAGGCTCTGACCATGACGCTGGTCGCCGACTTCGCCGCCCCGCCGGAGCGGCTGTGGCGCGCGTTCACCGACCCGGAGCAGCTGGAGCGGTTCTGGGGCCCTCCGGGCTGGCCGGCCCGGTTCACCGCCTTCGACTTCGCCGTCGGGGGCCGGGCGCAGTACGCGATGACCGGCCCCCGCGGCGAGCGCTCGCGTGGCTCGTGGGAGTTCGTGCGGATCGACGGACCGGACGGCTTCGAGGTGCTCGACGGCTTCGTGGACGAAAACGGCGAGCTCATCGACGACATGCCGGTGATGCGCATGACGTTCACCTTCGAACCCACCGCGGCGGGCTCGCGACTCGTGAACGTCACCCACTTCACCTCGGTGGAGGCGCTCGACGAGGTCGTCGCGATGGGCGCCGTCGAGGGATCGACGCTCGCTATCAACCAGCTGGATGCGGTGCTCGAGGACCTCCGCGACTACGCGCAGGGGAAGGGCACCCGCACCGAGGTGCTGAGCGACACGCACGTGCGGATCACGCGACTCATCGAAGGTTCCCAAGAGCTGGTGTGGCGCGCGCACACCGAGCCGGATCTCATGCGGCAGTGGCTGCTCGGCCCGGACGGCTGGCGGATGACGGTGTGCGAGATCGACCTGCGTCCCGGCGGCCGTTACCGCTACGCGTGGGCACCGGAGGAGGGGACCGAGGGTGAGGCGTTCGGCTTCGACGGAGAGACGTTGCTCGCAGAGCCCGTGCGGCGGATGGTGTCGACCGAGCACATGACCGACACCGACTATCCGTCGACGACGAACGACCTGACCCTCTACGAAGAGGACGGCGCGACTCTCCTCACCCTCGTCATCGAGTACCCGGATCAGCAGACACGGGACATGGTGCTTGCGACCGGGATGACCGAGGGCATGGAGACGAGCTACGCGCGCCTGGAGAAGCTCATCGCGGCCTGATCGTGGGGTGGGGCGGCGCTCACGGCGAGTGCGCAGGGCCGCGTGCTAGGGTCGACTCGGTGCTTCCGAGCGCCTGCGTCGTCGATACGCTTCCCGGCTTTTGATAGCCGTGGCACTTCTCGAGCGGCGAACCGATGCGCGAATCCGCGCCGTCGCCCCACTCCGCGATCGATTCCGATCGCGCCTTTCCCGAAAGTCCTACCTCTATGCCTTCGTTCCTCGACCTCGGCGTGCCCGCACGTCTGGCCGCAGTCCTGTCTCAGTCCGGAAAGACCGAGGCGTTCCCCATCCAGGAGAGCACGCTCCCCGACTCTCTCGCCGGCCGCGACGTGCTCGGCCGCGGCCGCACCGGCAGTGGCAAGACCCTCGCCTTCGCGCTGCCCATGGTGGCGCGCCTGTCCGACGGCCGCCGCACCTCCGGCCGCCCGCGTGGACTCGTCCTCGCCCCGACCCGTGAGCTCGCGACTCAGATCGCCGCGACCCTGATCCCGCTGGCGGAGGTCTCCGGCCTTCGTGTCACCACGATCTTCGGCGGCGTGAGCCAGAAGCCGCAGGAGCAGGCGCTCCGCGACGGCGTCGACATCGTCGTGGCCTGCCCCGGCCGCCTCGACGACCTCATGAAGCAGAAGGTCATCGCCCTCGATCGCGTCGAGGTCACCGTCCTGGACGAGGCCGACCACATGGCCGACCTCGGCTTCCTTCCGGTCGTCACCCGGATCCTGCAGGCCACGCCCTCCGGCGGGCAGCGGATGCTGTTCAGCGCCACCCTCGACCGTGGTGTCGACGGCCTGGTCCGCAAGTTCCTGCAGAACGAGGTGCGCCACGAGGTCGACGAGTCCAGCGTCCCCGCCGCGGCCATGACCCACCGCGTGCTGCTCGTCTCGGACGACAACAAGAACGACCTCGTCAAGACGCTCTCGTCCGGCAACGGCCGTCGCATCCTCTTCACCCGCACCAAGCACCAGGCCAAGAAGCTGGCCAAGACGCTCACCGCGGCGGGTATCCCGGCCGTCGACCTGCAGGGCAACCTGTCGCAGAACGCCCGTGAGCGCAACCTCGCCGCGTTCGGTTCGCCGGTGTCCGAGGGCGGCGTGCGTGTGCTCGTCGCGACCGACGTCGCGGCGCGCGGCGTGCACGTCGACAACGTCGAGCTGGTCGTCCACGTCGACCCGCCGACCGAGCACAAGGCGTACCTGCACCGTTCGGGCCGTACCGCCCGTGCCGGCGCCGAGGGCACCGTCGTCACCGTCGTCACCCCGTCGCAGAAGCGCGACGTCACGCTGATGCTCCGCCAGGCCGCGATCGCTGCGGACTTCGAGCCCGTGGATGCGGCGCACCCCGCCGTGACCGGGCTCGTCGGTGAGGCCGCCGCCTACGTCAAGCCCGCGCCCGTGGTGGCGCAGGTGCAGGGCGGCCGCGGCGGTGGCTCGAGCCGTGGTGGTTCGGGCTCCGGTCGCAGCGGTTCCGGGCCGCGGGCAGCGCTCCGGCGCGGCCGGCGCAGCCGGTGGGCAGCGCACCGCGGGTTCGGGTGCGACGGGTGGGGCCCGCTCGGGCGCCGCGCGTCCGGCCGCATCCGGTGGGGCGCAGCGTCCGGCCGCATCCGGTGCCGGCGCAGGTGGCCAGCGCCGCAACCGTCGGGCGACCGGCGGCGGCTCCAGCACCGTGTGGTCCAGCTCCTCGCGCTGATCCACTGATCTTCGCCGCGACCCCCGCGGGCACCGCTTCGTCCTCCGACGACGCGGTTCCCGCGGGGGTCGTTCGTTCCCGCAGCGGCACCCATGGGCGCTCGTGCTGCCGGGGAGCAAGCTCCTCGTGCTGGAACTGGTCGACCTGGCGTTCGGCGATGCCGTTCATCTCGGCGGGTTCCTCCCCGTCACGGCTTTGATCATCGTGCTGATGCTGGCGCGTGGAGGCACGCGGCGGCTCTTGCGCGCGAGCGAGCGGTAGGCCGGATGCGGAGGCGGGGCGACCCCCGTCGGGGCGCTAGTGTGCGGGTTGCACATCTTCGTGCCCTGACCCGAACGAGGCACCCTCTTGTCTGACGCAGCATCCGCCCTGCCCACCGAACCCTGGTGGAAGAAACACGTCGAACTGATCGTCGTCATCCTGTTGGGTGTCGTCTCGGTCGCGACGGCCTACACCTCGTTCCAGTCCAGCCTCTACGGCGGGCAGAGCGATGACAAGATCTCGCAGAGCCAGGCGGCCGGCACCGCCGCCGAGTCGCTCTACCTCGAAGCGAACCAGCAGTACGTGCTGGATGCGCAGACGATCCAGCAGCTCGCCGTGCTGCGGGTCGGCGTCGACGCCGGCGACCCGCTCGCCCAGGCGCAGTACGACCAGCTGTACTTCATCGCGGCCTCCGAAGACCTCGATGCCGCGATGACGAACGCGGCGGAACTCGACGCGGCGGAGCCGGACTTCTGGCACGACCCGCAAGCGGACGAGGACTACCAGGACGCCCTGTTCAGTGGATATGCGGAGGAGCAGGAGCGCGCCGACGCGCTGCGGGTAGAGGGCGACGCGCTCGGGCTGCAGGGTGACACGCTGGGGCTCTACACCGCGCTGATGGCCATCACGCTGTTCCTTCTCGGTATCGCCGCGGTCGTCCGTCGCCCGCTCATCCAGTGGATCCTCATCGGCACCGGTGGTGCGATCTTCGTGGTCACCGCGGTGCTCACCCTGCTGATCCCGTTCGTCTGGCTCTGATCCGAGCCTCGCCCGTGGTCGGCCCCCGGGCGTCCGTCAACGACGTCCGGCGCGGGCGGCCGGGGGCGCATCCTGTTCGTGTGGCAGGACGGGCGGGGTGGCGCGGGCCGATCCCGCCCGTGCGGACACCTGAGCGGAGGCCGCCCCAGCCCCCGACGTCAGGCGCGGGCGAGTGCGTCTTCCAGCGCGACCCAGGCGAGCATGGCGCACTTCACCCGCGCGGTGAACTTCGAGACACCGCTCAGTGCGGCGGCGTCACCGAACTCGTCCTCGTCGAGCTCCAGCTGGCCGCGGGAGCGCAGCACCTCGCGGAAGTGGCCGATGAGTGATGAGGCGGCGTCGCGCGTCAGGCCGTCGGCGAGGCCGGTGAGCATCGAGGCGGACGCCTGCGAGATCGAGCAGCCCGCTCCCTCCCAGGTCACGTCGCGGATGACGTCGCCGTCGACCCGCACCCGCAGGGTGATCTCGTCGCCGCAGATCGGGTTCTTCTGATGCGACGTCGCGTGCGCGCCCTCCTCCGCGGCGAGGCCGAACCCGTCCCGCGCCTTGGAGTGGTCGAGGATCAGCTCCTGGTAGAGCCCGTCGAGCCCGCTCATACCGTCACCCCGAAGTAGTCGCGAACCCCCGCGACCGCATCCACGAACGCATCGACGTCGTCGAGCGTGTTGTAGACCGAGGCTGATGCCCGAACGCTCGCGGTCAGCCCGAACCGGCGGTGCAGCGGCTGCGCGCAGTGGTGGCCGACCCGCACCGCGATGCCGCGAGAGTCGAGCACCTGCCCGACATCGTGCGCGTGGACGCCTTCGACCTCGAACGCGACGAGCGCGACCCGTTCCGCATCGGTCGCGTCGCCCAGCATCCGGATGCCGGGAAGGGGGCGGAGCCCCTCCCGCATCCGCCGTTCCAGCAGCTTCTCGTGCGCGTGCACGGCGGGCATGCCGAGGCCGTCGAGGTAGCGGACCGCGGCGGCAAGGCCGACCGCCTGCGACACCGGCTGCGTACCGGCCTCGAAGCGGTGCGGCGGCGGCAAGTAATCGGCCGCATCGAGCGTGACGGTCGTGATCATCGACCCTCCGGTGAGGAACGGCGGCAGCGCCTCGAGCACCTCGCGGCGGCCGTAGAGCCCGCCGATGCCGTAGGGGCCGAGCATCTTGTGCCCGCTGAACACGGCGAGGTCGACGCCGAGGGCCGGCAGGTCGAGCGGGACCTGCGGCGCCGACTGGCATGCGTCGAGGACGGTCAGCGCCCCGACGCCGCGGGCGAGGGCAACGAGCTCCGCCACCGGGTTCACGATGCCCAGCACGTTCGACACATGCGGGAAGGCGAGGATGCGGGTGCGCTCGCCGATCACGGTGGCCGCCGCATCCAGGTCGAGCGTCCCGTCGTCGTGTACCGGGATGTGCCGCAGCCGCGCGCCGGTGCGTGCGGCGAGTTCCTGCCACGGGATGAGGTTGGCGTGGTGCTCCGATTCGGTGACGACGATCTCGTCGCCGGCACGGAGGGCGAGGGCTGCGGATGCGGCGCCGCCCCGGCCTGCGGACGCATTGCCGATGCCGTACGCCACGAGGTTGAGCCCCTCCGTCGCCCCGTGCGTCCACACCAGGGTCTCCTCGTCGGCGCCGACGAATGCGGCGACGGTGTGCCGGGCGTCCTCGAACAGCTCCGTCGCCTCGGCGGCGAGGGTATGGGCGCCGCGGTGGACGGCGGCGTTCGTGCGCGTGAGGAAGTCGGTCTCGGCGTCGAGAACCTGCCGCGGCTTCTGGCTCGTCGCCCCCGAGTCGAGATAGACGAGCGGATACCCGTTCACCTGCTGGTCGAGCAGCGGGAAGTCCGCGCGCACGCGCAGCGGGTCGAAGCCGGGAGAAGTCACCCCTCCAGGGTACGGGCGCCGGAGCGGGTGCGGCCCCGGAGGCGGGCGCGCAGTAGCCGGTCAGTCGATCGAGCGGCCGGCGCGCTCCTGCCCGGGGAGCGGCCGGGAGCGGCGGCCGTAGATGAGCTCGGAGGAGTCGAGCAGCCACGGCACCAGGGTGATCGTCACCCCGTGGACGAGCATGAGCTGCTGCGCGAGTCGCCGCGCGCGCCGGTTGTGCAGGAGCGACTCCCACCAGTGGCCGACGATGTACTGCGGCAGGTACACGGTGACCACGGCGGGCCCGTGCTTCTCGCGGTAGGCCGTGATGAACTGCGTCACCGGCTGGGCGTAGGCGCGGTACGGCGATTCCACGATGACGAGCGGCACCGGCATCCGGTGCTCCTGCCATTCCCGCTGCAGCTCCTGGGCGGACTCCTTGCTCACCGCCACGTGCAGGGCGATCGTCTTGTCGTGCCGAGCGGCCAGGGCATAGTCGATCGCCTTCACGACCGGCTTCTGCAGCTTTCCGACCATGATGAGTGCCACGTCGCCCGACGCACCGAAGCGGGTGTCGTCGTCGTACGCGATCTCATGCTCGACATCCCGGTAGTAACGGCTGATGCCCACCATCAGCAGTGACAGCAGCGGGATGGCGAGGAACACCAGCCACGCGCCGTGCGTGAACTTGGTCACCGTGACGATGAGGAAGACGGATGCGGTCAGTGCGGCGCCGAGCGAGTTGATCACGAGCCCGGTGCGGATCTCGCGGCGAGTGAAGCGGGCGGAGTTCTGCGTGCGGGCTTCCGCCGGGAGCGTGTTCATCTCGCGAAGCTCGCGTCGCCAGTGGCGCACCATCCCGACCTGCCCGATAGAGAACGACACGAACACCCCGATGATGTACAGCTGGATGAGGGTCGACAGGTTCGCGCGCGAGGCGATGAGCACCACGATCGCGGCGATCCCCAGCACGATCATCCCGTTGGAGAAGACGAGCCGGTCACCGCGGGTGTTGAGCGACTTCGGCGCATAGCCGTCGCGGGCGAGCACCGCACCCAGCAGCGGAAACCCGTTGAAGGCGGTGTTCGCCGCCAGCAGCAGCACGCAGGCCGTGGCCGCCTGGATGATGAAGAACGGGATCGAGTTCATGCCGAAGGTCGCGGACGCCACCTGGGCCATGAGGCTCGGTTGCGGCGAGGTGCAGTCGAAGCCGATGAGATGGCACGGGTTCTCGGCGTAGTGGACGCCGGAGACGAGCGCGATGAGGGTCAGGCCGGAGAACAGCAGGATCGCGACGAGCCCCATCGCGGTGAGCGTCTTCTGTGCGTTCTTCGCCTTCGGGCGGCGGAACGCCGGCACCCCGTTCGAGACCGCTTCCACACCGGTGAGCGCGGAGCAACCGCTGGAGAACGCACGCAGGATGAGGAGGATGACGGCCGCCTGCGACAGGTCCTCGGCCTGCACCGAGTATGCGGCGCTGGTCGCGACCGGCGGGTCGCCGAGGAGCCACCGGATGACGCCGACGATCACCATCACCCCGACGGAGCCGATGAAGATGTAGGTCGGAAGGGCGAATGCGCGGGAGGCTTCGCGGACGCCGCGGAGGTTCACGATCACGATGAGCACGACGAACCCGACCGCGAGCTCCACTCGCCACGAGTTCAGCAGCGGCAACGCCGAGATGATGTTGTCGACCCCGGAGGCGACCGACACCGCCACCGTGAGGATGTAGTCCACCAGCAGCGCGGATGCCACGACGACGCCGGGGAGCTCGCCGAGGTTCGTGCGGGCGACCTCGTAGTCGCCGCCGCCGGAGGGGTACGCCTTGATGAGCTGCCGGTACGACAGCACGACGACGACGAGCAGTACCACGACGGCCGCCGCGATCCACGGGCTGAACGCCAGGAACGCGGTGCCGCCGATGAGCAGGATCATCAGCAGTTCCTGCGGCGCGTAGGCGACCGACGACAGCGCGTCGGACGCGAAGATCGGCAGCGCCATGCGCTTTCGCAGCAGATGGTCGTCCGCGTCGCCGGATGCGAGGGGATCGCCCAGCAGGATGCGTTTGGCGATCGGGACCTCGGGCACGGGATCGCTGCCGGATTCCCGGCCGTCAAGTGTCACGGCGGGCGACACTACGCCTGCGGGCAGCTTCGGCGCAATCCGGCGCCCGAACCCGGTCATCGGGCTGGGTGCGCAGACCGGGGAACCCGTACGATCGTCCCGTGTTCATCGCGGATCGACGCCTCGCACTCGGCTTTCGTCTCCTCTCGGCGGTCGTCACCGCGTGGGGGATCGGCCGGGTCACCGGCGTGTTCGACGGCGACGTGAGCGGGGTGCAGTTCCTCTACTTCACGGTGCTGAGCAACATCCTGTGCCTGGTGTGGTTCGTGGTTCTCGCGGTGGCCACTGGGCGCGACATCGCCCGCCACGGCCCGCGGGGCGCGTCGGCGCCGTGGCCCCGGTTCTCGGGCGCGGTCATGATGTCGATCACGGTGACGATGATCATCTACCTGGTGATCCTCGTGCCGGAGGCGTTCACCCAGAACACCGGCTACACGCCGTTCACCCTGACCGACGACCTCATCCACATCGTGACCCCGGTGCTCACGATCCTGGACTGGCTGCTGTTCCTGCCGAAGGGGTCATTCCGCTGGTACGACCCGCCGCTGTGGGCTCTCCTGCCTTACGCCTACCTCGTCTTCGCTTTCGTTTACGGCGGGTTCGGCGGCACGTTCGGTGGGGGGTCGCCGTACCCGTACCCGTTCATGGAGGTCGACCGGCTCGGCGTCGGCGGGGTCGCGGCGTGGATAGTGGCGCTGACCGTCGCGCTGGAGGTCGTCGCTTTCGTCTACGTCGCGCTCGACCGCGTGCTCGCGCTCGCCGCGCGGCACCGCGATGCCCGGGGCGGCGTGGTCACCGAGCGAACCGAGGGCACCGAGCGGACGGAGCGCACCGAGGGCACCGAACGGACCGCCCGAGCCTGAGGCCGCCGGTCAGCCCAGCCACTCCCGGGCGGCCACGACGAGGTTCGCGACGCCCTGCTCGATCGTCGGATGCATGACCGGCGCGAACAGCGGCGAGTGGTTGGTGGGAATGTCCCGGTCCACCGTGCCGGCCGCGACGGCGGCGGCATACGCCGTCGGGTCGACGCCGCCCCAGAACCAGAACACGAGCGGCACTCCGGCGTCGCGGGCGAACCACGACACATCCTCGCTGCCGGTGAACATGCCGGGGTCGACGACGGAGTGGGCGCCGAACGCCTGCCGGAACGCGTCAACGGTCCGGGCTGTCGCACCCGCGTCGTTGATGGTCGGCGGCAGGGTGTGATCGGTGACGATCGTGGGCTCCCGCTCGGCCCCGGATGCGGCGGCCTCCGCCCGGACGACCCGCTCGACGCGGGTCAGCATCCGTTCCCGGCTGTCGTCGTCGGGGTAGCGCAGGCTCAGCTGCAGCGTCGCATCGGTGGGGATGATGTTGTGCTTGAGTCCGGCGTGGATGGACCCGACCGTCACGACCCCCATCTCGCGCGGGTCGATCTCGCGCGAGACGATCGTCTGCAGCCGCATGATGGTCGCCGCCGCCATGAGGATCGGGTCGATCGTCGCATGGGGCCGGGAGCCGTGCCCGCCGCGGCCGTGCAGGGTGACGGTCAGCCCGTCCGAGGCTGCCATCTGCGTGCCCGGGCGCACCCCGATGATCCCCGCGGGCAGCGGGGTGAGGTGCTGGCCGAGCACGACGTCGGGGGCCGGGAACCGCTCCAGCACCCCGTCGTCGAGCACCGCGCGGGCGCCGGCTCCGAACTCCTCCGCCGGCTGGAACACCGCCACGACGGTGCCAGACCACTCCGTCGTGGTCTGCGTCAGCTGTTCGAGGGCACCGAGCAGGGCGGTCACATGCATGTCGTGGCCGCAGGCGTGCATCACCGGCACGTCATTGCCTGCCGGATCGGTGCCGCGGGCGGTGCTCGCGTACGGCAGACCGGTGGCCTCCTCGACCGGCAGGGCGTCCATGTCGGCGCGGAGCCACACCACGGGACCCTCGCCGTTCCGGATGACCGCGACCACGCCGGTGCGACCGACACCGGGTTCGTATCCGATTCCGAGCTCGTCCAGCCGGGCGGCGATGACGCCGGCGGTGCGCGTCTCCTGGAACGACAGCTCAGGATGCTGGTGCAGGTCGGTGTAGATCGCGTCGAGGTCGAGCGGCATGGCCCGAGCCTACGCGCCGCGCCGTCGCCGCATCCGGAGCCGTCCCGCCGCCGCATCCGGAGCCCTCCCGGTGCCGCATCCGGATCCCCCCATGCGCCGAGACCACATCCGTTCCGCGAGACGACATCGGATCGGATGTGGTCTCGGCGGACGGATGTGGTCTCGGCGGAGGTCGGGGGTCAGTCCGCGGCGAGCCAGACGGTGGTGTCGGTGGGGAGCATGCCCTCGGTCACCGGACCGCTGGCGACCAGGATGCGGCCGGCGGGCAGTTGCAGCGGGGTCGCGCCGACGTTGGCGATGACGGTGACGTCGCCGTTACGGAAGGCGATCGCGTTGTCGCCGAAGCCCTCCAGCCAGGTGAGGTCACCGGCGCCGAGCGCGTGTTCGCGGCGCAGGCGCAGCAGCGACCGGTAGAGAGACAGCGTCGAGTCGGGATCGCCCTCCTCCACGTCGCGGGCGAACTGCGCCCACTCCGCCGGCTGCGGCAGCCAGGCGGCGCCGGAGTCATTGAAGCCGTAGGCCGGAGCCGAGGCCTCCCACGGGATCGGCACGCGGCATCCGTCGCGCCCGTACTTCTCGTGGTGGGTGCGGAACCAGGTGGGGTCCTGTCGTGCGTCGTCCGGCAGGTTCACGACCTCCGGGAGGCCCAGCTCCTCGCCCTGGAACAGGTACGCGGAGCCGGGGAGGCCCAGCATCACCGAGGTGGCCGCGCGGGCGCGGCGCAGGCCAAGCTCCGGTATCGGCTGCGCCGCCGAGGTCGGGCCGATGCCCTCGCCCTGCGGGCTGTCGGCGGTGAGCGCGAGGCGGGATGCGTGACGGATGACGTCGTGGTTCGACAGCACCCAGGTGGCGGGCGCGCCCACGGCGGGGAAGGCCCGCAGCGAGTCGGTGATGACCTTCCGCAGCGCCGGGGCGTTCCAGTCGGTCATGGCGTAGGGGAAGTTGAACGCCTGGTGCATCTCGTCCGGGCGCACCCAGAGCGCGGTCTTCTCCGGGGTCGGCAGCCACGCCTCGGCGCACAGCGCCCGGTTGCCGGGGTACTCGGCGAGCACCTGGTTCCAGTCGCGGTACACGTCGTGGACGCCGGGCTGGCCCCAGTACGGCACGTCCTCCTCGTCGCCACCCATGGAGTCGGCATCCTCGGCCGGCGTGTAATCGGGCAGGCCGTCCTTTTTGATGAGGCCGTGCGCCACGTCCACCCGGAAGCCGTCGACGCCGCGGTCGAGCCAGAAGCGCAGCACGCCGCGGAAGGCCTCGCGCACCTCCGGGTTGGTCCAGTCGAAGTCCGGCTGGGAGACGTCGAAGATGTGCAGGTACCACTGGCCGGGGGTGCCGTCGGCCTCGGTGATGCGCTCCCACATGCCGCCGCCGAACACGGACTCCCAGTTGTTGGGGGGCAGCTCGCCGTTCTCGCCGCGGCCGTCGCGGAAGATATAGCGTGCGCGCTCCGGGCTGCCGGGGCCCGCCTTCAGCGCTTCCTGGAACCACACGTGCTGGTCGGAGGAGTGGTTCGGGACGAGGTCGACGATGACGCGGATGCCGAGCTCGTGCGCGACCGCCAGCATCCGGTCGAAGTCCTCGAGGGTGCCGAAGAGCGGATCGACGTCGCAGTAGTCGGCGACGTCGTAGCCGGCGTCCTTCTGCGGCGACACCATGAACGGGCTGAGCCAGATGGCGTCGACGCCGAGCTCGGCGAGCGAGCCGAGGCGGGAGGTGATGCCGGGCAGGTCGCCGATGCCGTCACCGTTGGCGTCCGCGAACGAGCGCGGGTAGATCTGGTAGATCACGGCGGTGCGCCACCACTCGGAGCCGGGAAGGGATGCGGCGTCGTGCAGCTGTGTCATGGGATCAGGTTACCGTCGAAATCGTATCGATTCGACAGTAAGGGCCCCGGGGGTGCCAGGACGGCGCGACTACAGTTGTGAGGTGCCGCATCCCGACTCGGACGCCCTCGCGCGCGCCGAAAGCCTCATCGCTCTCATCCCCGACTATCCGCAGCCGGGGGTGCTGTTCCGCGACATCGCGCCGCTGCTCGCGGACGGCCCCGCCCTGCGCGCCACGATCGACGCGCTGGTCGCGCCCTTCGCGGGCGGCTTCGACGTGGTGGCCGGTGTCGAGGCGCGCGGATTCCTGCTCGCCGGTGCCGCGGCTATCGCCTCCGGTGTGGGACTCGTGCCGATCCGCAAGGCGGGGAAGCTGCCGCGCCCGGCCGCCGCGGTCGACTACGCGCTGGAATATGCGACCGCGACCATCGAGATGCACGACGACATCCCGGCCGGTGCCCGGGTGCTCCTCATCGACGATGTCCTCGCCACCGGCGGCACGCTCGCCGCGGCACGGGAGCTCGTGCACCGGGTGGGTGGCGAGGTCGTCGGCATCACGGTGCTGATGGAGCTCGAAGACCTCGGCGGCCGCGCCGTGCTCGGCGACCCCGGGCTGCACGCCGTCTTCCGCGCCTGAGGCCCAGCTCTTACCGCGCCCCGGCCGTTCGCGTCGGCTGGCCGCCGCATCCGACTCCGGCGCCCCGGCCGTTCGCCGCGGCCGGCTGCCGCGTCCGACCATGTCCCATTTTCTGCCGTTATGAGGGTCCCTTTCCGGCAGAAAGTGGGACATGTTCTGCAGAAAGTGGGACATGCGCCCGGGGGAGCGTGAGACAGCGGAGGGCGGGCGGCCGGATGCGGGCGCCTCAGCTGCCGCGGTAGGTGGAGTAGCCGAACGGGCTCAGCAGAATCGGCACGTGGTAGTGCCGGCTGTCGGCGACCGTGAAGGTCACGGTGACGAGCGGGTAGAAGGTTTCCACCCCGCGGTCGGCGAAGTACGCACCCGTCGCGAATGTGATCGCGTACATCCCCGGTTCGAGCTCGTCGGGACCGAGGGCGAGACGACCGTCCGCGTCCGTGAAGCCGTCGGCGACCGCATCCAGGGTCCCGTCCTCGCGGTGCCGGTGCAGCGTGACCGCCACGTTCGGGGCGGGTGCGCCGGCGGTGGCGTCGAGGATGTGGGTGGTCAGATGGCTCACTCGGCCTCCTCCGGCTCGATGTCGTCGTCGAAGATCGTGCCGCGAAGGCGCAGCAGGGCGATCTCCGCGAGCTGGATCGTGGCCTCGCGCCCCTCGGCGCTGTCGTCGTTGTCGAGGCGGCGGTGGAGCTCCGCGAGCATCTCCTGCGGCGACCGCCCGGCGGCACGGATGAGGAACACCCGCCCGAACCGCGCCTCGTAGGCGGCATTCCCGGCAGCGATGGCCGCGGCGACCTCGTCCGCCGCGGAGGCCATCGACGCCTGCTCGGACCGGGATGCGGCGGCCTCCGCCCCGGCACCGGTGGGCTTCTCGCCGATCCGGGGGTGATGGGCGAGCGCGGCGTCCAGGTCGGCGCGCGACCACACCGCGGCGAGCTCGCCGGCGTATGCGGCGAGGGCGTCGACGGTGGCATAGGGGCGCCCGGCGACGACCGCATCCACCCACCCGGGGACCGCGGCCCACACCGCCACGGTCTGCGCGGCGGTGTCCGGGTCGAGGCTGTTGAACTCGGTCAGCTGCATGGCCGCCACCCTATCCGCCGCGAATGTCCCCTCGGTTCCGTCCCGCGTACCCCGTCGCCGAAGCCTGCGACATGCGCGATGTTGGTCTGGGTTACATTCGCGAAATGAGAGCCGCCTAGCGTGAACACCATGAACGCCCTCGCACCCTCGCGGATCGCTGCGCGTCGGGTCCTCCTCGACGGCCGGTTCACCCCGGCCACGCTCCGCCTCGCCGACGGGCGGATCGCCGCCATCGAGCCGTTCGACCCGGATGCGGACACCGTGCTGCCCGACGACGCCGTGCTGCTGCCGGGCCTCGTGGACTCGCACGTGCACCTCAACGATCCGGGCCGCACCGAGTGGGAGGGCTTCGCCACCGGCACCGCCGCGGCCGCCGCGGGCGGCGTGACCACCCTGCTCGATATGCCGCTGAACAGCGTGCCGGTGACCACCACCCCCGAGGCGCTCGCCGCCAAGCGCGCCGCCGCAGCCGGCAAGCTCGCCGTCGATGTCGGCTACTGGGGCGGCGCGGTGCCGGAGAACCTCGGACACCTGCGGGAGCTCGCGGATGCGGGTGTCGTCGGCTTCAAGTGCTTCCTGCTGCCGAGCGGCATCGACGAGTTCGGACACCTCGACGCGGCGGGGTTGGATGCGGCACTGACCGAGCTCGCGACGTTCGACGGGCTCCTGATCGTCCACGCCGAGGATCCGTCGCACATCCACGGTGACGGTCCGCTCGGGGTGCACTACGCCGACTTCCTCGCGTCCCGCCCGCCCGCCAGTGAGCGCGCCGCGATCCGGCTCGTCATCGACACCGCCCGCCGCACCGGAGCGCGCGTCCACATCGTGCACGTGTCCGATGGGGCCGCCCTCGACGACGTCCGCGCCGCCAAAGCGGAGGGCGTGCGGATCACCGTCGAGACGTGCCCGCACTACCTCACTCTCGACGCGTCCCAGGTGCCCGACGGCGCCGGCGCGTTCAAGTGCTGCCCGCCGATCCGTGACGCGGCCAACCAGGACCTGCTGTGGGCCGGCGTCGTCGACGGCACGATCGACGCGATCGTCAGCGACCACTCGCCGTCCACCCCGACACTGAAGAGCGAGCCGGACTTCGGTCTGGCGTGGGGCGGGATCGCCGGCCTGCAGACGGGTCTGTCGGCCATCCATACCGCCGCGCTGAGCCGAGGCATCCCGATCGAGACGGTGCTGCCGCTGATGACCACCGGCCCGGCCGGCATCGGCGGCCTCGAGGGTCTCGGCCGCATCGAGGTGGGCACACCCGCGCACCTGGTCGCCTTCGCCCCGGATGAGTCCTTCACCGTGCACGCGAGCGACCTCGAGTACCGGAACCCCGTCTCCCCGTGGGACGGACGGACCCTCACCGGGCGGGTCCGTGCGACCTACCTCCGGGGGGAAGCCGTGTACCGTCACGGCGAGGCCGTGTCACAGCGACGCGGCCATGAGCTGATCCGCGCAAAGGAGCGAGCGTGACGTTCCCCGAGACCACCCCGACCCCGGCATCCGCCGAGACCCCGGCATCCGCCGAGACCCCGGCATCCGCCGAGACCCCGATCCTGCAGCCGGGCGTCGGCCCGCGCCCGGGCGACCACTATCTGGCGGCGAGCCCCGGCACCGTGATGTGGGGGCGCCTGCCCTGCGCGACGGACACGGCCGTGCTCACCGTGAACCCCGGCGAGACCGTCACGATCGACACAGTCAGCCACGAGGGCATCCTGGAGGACCAGGGCAAAGACCCGCTGGCGTACTTCACTGGCAAGGGCGTGGATGCGGCAGCCGTGCTGACCGATGCGATCGACATCGCGTGGGAGCTTGCCCGTGATCCGCTCGCGGACGGCCCGCATGTCGTGACCGGACCCATCCACGTCACCGGCGCGCACCCCGGCGATCTACTGAAGATCACGGTCGAACGGCTCGACCCGCGCGTGCCCTACGGCGTCATCTCCAACCGTCACGGCAAGGGCGCCCTCGTCGGCGAACTGCCCCGCGGCGAGCACAACGTGAGCGTCTTCACCCCGGTCGAGGATCGCGCGGACGGACCCGTCGGCGTGCTCCCGCTCACCGAGGGCGGCGCGGGTATCGTCGCGTTCCCGCTGGCGCCATTCCTCGGCACCATGGGCGTCGCGGTCGCCGACACCAAGCGGCCGCATTCGGTGCCGCCGGGAAGCCACGGCGGCAACATCGACATCAATCTGCTCGTGGCCGGCACCGTGCTCTACCTGCCGGTGCAGGTCGAGGGGGCGCTCGCCTACGTCGGCGACCCGCATTTCGCGCAGGGTGACGGCGAGGTCGCCCTCACCGCGCTCGAAGCATCCCTCCGTGCCACCCTGCGGTTCGAGGTCGTGCCGCGCGACGAGGCGCTCGCCGCGTTCGGCGATTTCAGCGGACCGCTGGTGCGCACCGACGAGTTCCTCGTCCCCACCGGTCTCGACCCAGATCTGGACGAGGCAATGCGGCAGTGCGTCCGCGCCGCGCTGTCGCTGCTGCAGGCCCGCTACGGCATGGACGAGCACCTCGCCTACGCCTACCTGTCCGCCGCCACCGACTTCGACATCTCGCAGGTGGTCGACATCGTCTGCGGTGTGCACGCCCGCATCCGGGAATCCGACTTCGCCGCCGTGACGCCGGGAGGCGACGCGTGACCGCCCTCGGCGAGGGCATCCCCGGCGACCTCTTCACCGCCTTCGACCGGTACGAACGGGCGATCCTCGACAACGACCTCGACGTGCTCGACGCCATGTTCGCGCCGGGCGAGGGGACCCTCCGCGGCGACGCGGCCGGCCTCCTCGTCGGACACGACGCCATCAGCGCCTTCCGCGGTGTCCGCGGGGGCGTGCCGCCGCGCGAGATCGAGCGCATCGAATACCGCCCGCTCGCCGACGACGTCGCCCTGCTCGTCTCGATTTCGCGGTACCGCGGCGGGGGCACGGGGCTGCAGACCCAGGTGTGGCAGCGCATCGACGGCCAGTGGCTCATCACCGGCGCGCACGTCACCGCACGCCCGCAGGCGCTCGACCGCTCGGTGTGGCGCTCGGTCGGCGACCCGCTGCTGCAGGGCGCGTGGGAGGGGCCGCTGGAGGGCCTGAACGTCGCCGTGAAGGACCTGTTCGCGATCTCCGGCTACCGGATCGGTGCCGGCAACCCCACCTTCCTGGAATCCGCCAAGCCGGAGCCGAAGACGGCGCCCGCCGTCGCCGACCTCCTCCGCGGCGGGGCATCGCTGCGCGGGATCGCCCGCACCGACGAGTTCGCCTATTCGATCGCCGGTGACAATCCGCACTACGGCACTCCGCCGAACGGCGGCCTTCCCGGAGCGCTGCCCGGCGGCTCCTCGTCCGGTCCCGCGTCCGCTGTCGCCACCGGTCAGGCCGAGGTGGGACTCGCCACCGACACCGCCGGCTCCATCCGCGTCCCCGCCTCGTACCAGGGACTCTGGGGCCTGCGCACCACCCACGGCCTCGTGCCGCGGATGGGGATGCTGCCGCTCGCACAGTCCTTCGACACGGTGGGCTGGCTCACCCGCGACGGCGACACCCTGCAGCGCGTCGCCGACTGGGTGCTCAGCTACGACGGCTCCGAGTCGACGGAGAGCGTCTACGGCGAGTCCGGCGACGACCTCCCGTGGCGGTTCGTCGTGCCGCACGAGGTCATGGATGCGGTCGAACCCGAGACGCGCGCCGTCTTCGACGCGTTCCTCGCCCGCCTCGCCGGCGTCGACGATGCGCCGTCGCTGCGCCGGGTGGAGATCGGCTCGCTCGACGACTACTTCGAGCCGTTTCGCACCGTGCAGGGCGCCGAGGCGTGGCGCAACAACGAGAGCTGGCTGCGCGCGCACCCCGGGGCCACCGGCCCCGCCGTCGCCGAACGCTTCCGGATCGCGAGCGAGGTCACCCCGGCACAGGAGACCGCGGCCCGCGCGCAGCTGGGGAGCCTCCGCGACCGCATCCAGGACGTCGTCCGCGACGCCGTCCTGATCCTGCCCACCGTGCCCGGCCCCGCCCCGATGCGCACCGCCGACGGCGCGCGCATCGATACCGTCCGCCAGGCCACCCTGCGGATGACCGCCCCCGCGGCCATCGGCGGGCTGCCCGCCCTGTCCGCACCGCTCATGACCGTGCGCTCGCAGCTCGGCCCCGCGCCGGTCGGCGTGTGCCTGGTCTCCCGTGCCGGCACCGACATCGCGCTGGTCCGTCTCGCACGGCGCCTCGCCGCGGTCATGCGCTGAGCGCACCCGCATCCGAAGAAACCCAAGGAGTACCACCGTGACCATCCCCGGCCCGATCGACCCGCCCGCTCGCCTCCTCATGGGCCCGGGGCCGATCTCGGCCTACCCCTCGGTGCTGCGGTCGATGTCCGCGCCGCTCGTGGGGCAGTACGACCCCTTCATGACGTCGGCCATGACCGAGACGCAGGAGCTGTACCGCCAGGTGTGGGGCACCCGCAACGAGGGCACGATGCTCGTCGACGGCACCTCCCGCGCCGGCATCGAGGCCGCCATCACCTCCCTCGTGCGCCCCGGCGACCGCGTGCTGGTGCCCGTGTTCGGCCGGTTCGGGCATCTGCTCGCCGAGATCGCGGAGCGGGCGATGGCCGAGGTCCACACGATCGAGACGGAGTGGGGCCAGGTCTTCCCACCGAGCGTCATCGAGGCGGCCATCATCCGGGTGAGGCCCACCCTGCTCGCGCTCGTGCAGGGCGACACCTCCACCACCATGAACCAGCCGCTCGACGAGATCGGCGCGATCTGCCGCCGGCACGGCGTGCTGTTCTACTCCGACGCCACCGCCTCCCTCGGCGGCAACGAGTTCGAGGCCGACGCCTGGGGCCTGGATGCGGCCACCGCGGGGCTGCAGAAATGCCTCGGCGGCCCGTCCGGCTCGGCACCGATCACTCTCAGCGACGCCGCGGTCGAGGTCATCCGCAGCCGCGGGCGCGTCGAGGCGGGAATCCGTGAGGCCGGCGACGAGTCCGCGTCCGACTTCGTGCGCTCGAACTACTTCGACCTCGGCATGATCCTTGACTACTGGGGTCCGCGCCGGCTCAACCACCACACCGAGGCGACGAGCATGCTGTACGCCGCCCGCGAGTGCGCGCGCGTGCTGCTTCTCGAGGGCCGCGACGAGGTCATCGCGCGGCACCGGCTCGCGGGCGCCGCGATGCTCGCCGGGGTCGAGGGTCTCGGCATGACCGTGTTCGGCGATGTCGCGCACAAGATGACCAACGTGGTCGCGGTCGAGATCCCCGAGGGGGTGGCCGGGGACGCGGCCCGCGCCGCACTGCTCGAGGACTTCGGCATCGAGATCGGCACCTCCTTCGGTCCCCTCCACGGCAAGGTGTGGCGGATCGGCACCATGGGCTACAACGCCCGGAAGGATGCCGTGCTCACCACCCTCGCCGCGCTCGAGGCTGTACTGCGCCGGTTCGGCGCCACGGTGCCGGTCGGCGGTGGCGTGGAGGCCGCCGCGGACGTGTACGCGGGGCGAGGCTGATGGCGCTTCTCACCGGGGTGAGCCCGGACCGGGTCGCCGCGGCCGCGCGCCGCGTGATGGCGCGCTGCGAGGAACTCGCCCGCGTCACCGCGACCCCCGGTGAGATCCAGCGCGTCTACCTCTCGCCCGAGCACGCGCGCGTCAACCGCCTCGCCGCGGAGTGGATGCGCGAGCTCGGTATGCGCACGCGGCAGGATGCGGCCGGCAATCAGGTCGGACGCCTGGAACGCTTGCGCGGCGACCGGCTCGACTCGGAGGCTCCGGCGCTCGTGCTCGGCTCGCACCTGGACACGGTCCTCGACGCGGGCCGCTACGACGGCATCGTCGGCGTCCTCATGGCGCTCGAGGTCGCACGGCTTCTCCGCGCGCCCGCCGCCGACGGCCGCTTCGGCGTCGACCTGCCGTTCGCGCTCGAGGTCATCGCGTTCTCCGACGAGGAGGGCACCCGCTTCGGCAAGGCGCTCCTCGGTTCCTCCGCGGTCGCGGGCCTCTGGCGCGACGACTGGTGGGCACTCACGGATGCCGACGGCACCACGCTGCGGGAGGCGTTCCTCGAGTTCGGCCTCGACCCGGCGCGCGTCGGCGAGGCCGCCCGCCGCCCCGAGGAGCTCGCCGGCTACCTCGAGGCGCACATCGAGCAGGGCCCGGAGCTCGACCGCCGCGGCGAGCCGCTCGCCGTCGTCTCGTCGATCGCCGCGGCCCGGCGGTTCCAGCTCGTGGTGGAGGGCGAGGCCCGCCATGCCGGCGGCACCCCCTACGACATGCGACGCGACGCGCTGCTCGGCGCGAGCGAGGCCGCGCTCGCCGTGGAGCGGATCTGCTCTGCCGAGCATCACATCATCGGCACCGTCGGTCAGCTCGAGGCGTTCCCCGGCGCGGTGAACATCGTCCCGGGCGAGGCTCGCTTCTCGCTCGACCTGCGCGGCGAGTTCGACGGTGCCCGCGACCGGGTGTGGGACGAGATCTCCCGCGAACTCGACGGCATCATGGGCCGCCGGCACCTGCGCTGGAACGCCCGCGAGGTGCACAACGCGCCCGCCGTCATGTGCGCGCCGCTGCTGCAGGACGTCGTCCGTGAAGGCATCCTCTCCACCCTCCCGGGCGGCGACGAGCCTCCCACGCTGTTCAGTCCCGCCGGGCACGACGGCATGGCGCTCGGCGCCGTCACCGACGTCGGGATGCTGTTCCTGCGCAACCCCGACGGCGTCAGCCATCACCCCGATGAACTCGTCTCCGGCGCCGATGTCGCGCTCGGCATCCGCGCCCTCGCCGAATCCGTCCTGCAGCTGGCCGCCGACCGCGGCTGACCCGCGGCTGAAAGAAGGAACCATGTCCACTCTCCTCGTCGTCAACGCCCGCCTCATCACGGTGCCCGCCGGCACCGACGACCCCGGCTACCTCGAGCGGGGGTGGATGCGGGTCGAGGACGGCCGCATCGCCGCGATCGGCGAGGGCGACGCCCCCGCATCCGCATCCGCCGACGAGGTGCTCGACGTCGACGGCGCGTTCGTTGCGCCCGGCTTCGTCTCGAGCCACTCGCACCTGTTCACGAGTGGCCTGCGCGGACTCGGTGTCAGCGAGACGCTGTACGGCTGGTGCGACTCGATGCTCGGATTCACGGCGCACCTGTCGCCGGAGGACATGTACTGGTCGACGCTGCACGGTTCGCTCGACTTCCTCGCGAACGGCGTGACGACGGCGTACAACTTCACCGACCCGCTGCAGGCGTGGGAGTCGATGGTCGAGGGCAAACGCCTCGGCGGCGACGCGCCGCTCCGCGACCTCAGCTACCACACGCGCCAGGCCGACGGCTGCCTCGACGCCGGCATCCGGTTCGTCGACGCGATCGGCATGGACGTGTCCACCGGCACCGACGAGGAGATCTTCGACCGCTTCGGCGCGGAGGTCGCGCACACCCGGTCGCTGAACCCCGACCTCGCCCTGGGTGTCTCGATCATGGGGCAGGTGCAGTGGTCGCCGCGCCCCGAGGCCGCCGAGATGGAGGTCGAGGCGATGCGCCGGTTCGGCGTCACGAACCAGGCGCACTTCCTGGAGTCGCCCGAGGCCGTCGAGGTGCAGCAGGCCAAGTTCGCCATGTACCAGGATGCCGGCGCCCTCGGCCCCGACATGATGTTCGGCCACTTCATCCAGACCACGCCCGAGATCATCCGTGCCACCGCGGCGGGTGGCGCCGGGATGTCGTGGCAGCCCGCTTCCAACGGCCGGCTCGCCTCCGGCGTCGCGCTCGTCCCCGAGATGCTCGAGCTCGGCATGCGCGTCGGCATGGGCCTCGACGACCAGGCCTGCACCGACATCGCCGACCCCTGGGGCAACATGCGCGCAGGCATCTTCATGCAGCGGGCCCGCACCAAGGACCCGCTCACCATGACCCCCGAGACCGTGCTGCGCCTGCACACCCTCGGCGGTGCCGAGATCCTCGGTGTCGACGACCGGGTCGGCAGCCTCGAGGTGGGCAAGTTCGCGGACTTCGTCGTCGTCGACCCGCGCACGCCGGACGTCGGGCCGCTCTGGCACCCGGTCCGCAACTATGTGCTGTCGATGAGCCTGCGGAACCTGAAGCAGGTCTACGTCGGCGGCGAGCTCGTGAGCGAGGAGGGGCGGTCGACCAATCCGCTCGCCGCCGAGGCCTCCGCCCGTCTGCACGCCGACCTCCCCGCCCGCGCCGCCGCCTTCGGGCACCCGCGCTGAGCCATGGCTCTGCGAGACCGGTGCCCGCTGGCAGAGGCCGTCCGGCGCGCCTAGGGTGACGGCATGGACATCCGCGATCTCCTTCGGCGCGCGCTCGCACCCCTGACCCGTACGCGGGCCTTCCGGTGGCTGGGCCCGCGGGTGCTGCCGCGAATCGAGAACGTGCTCAGCGCCCTGACCGGCCGCCGCATCCAGGTGAGCGGACTGCTCGTCCCCTCGCTCGTGCTGATCACCCGCGGTGCGAAGAGTGGCGTGGAGCGCGAGAGCTACCTCATGTACACGCCGGACGGGCAGGGCCGCGCGATCGTCGCCGGGACGAGCTTCGCCCGGCAGCACCACCCCGGCTGGACGTACAACCTTCTCGCGAACCCCGAGGCCCGCATCCTGGTGCGTGGCACCGAGTACCGGGTGCACGCCACCCTCATCCCGGATGCGGAGCGCGACGCCGCGTGGGCACGCATCGAGCGGCAGTGGCCCGGGTACCGCGCCTATGAGCGCGATTCCGGACGCACCGTGCGGCTCTTCCTGCTGCAGCCGGTCGAACGCGTCGCCTGACCGTTCTTCTCCCGCGGCCAGGCCCTGTCCGCGAGCTGGCTTCTGGGCCCCGAGACCCTGGGTAAAACCCACGGACTCGGGGCCCAGAACCCATTTCGCGGTCAAATGGCGACGGATGCGGGAAGAAATGTCCCGGAACGGCGCGAGCGTAACGGCGACGAAACACGAGCGCCAGTGTTCGTGAAATCTACATCGCATAGCGTCAGACCCGTTGCGAGGCCGAGCCCCACAGGCTCGCACACTCATCTACCCGAGTGCACCACCGGCATCTGGAGACACAGCCCATGTCCTTCTTCACCACGCGACGCACCCGCGTCGCCACCTCTGTCGCAGCGCTCGCGCTGTCGGCGCTCGCCCTGTCCGCCTGCTCCGGCAGCTCCGACGCCTCGTCGAGCGCCTCCGGCGACGGCGACAGCGCCGGCAAGACCGACCTCACGCTCCAGCTCAGCTGGATCAAGAACGAGGAGTTCTGCGGCGAGTTCTTCGCCGAGACCAACGGTTACTACGACGAGGCAGGCCTCGCCGTCACCATGGTCCCGGGCCCGTCCACGAGCACGACCGAGCTCATCTCCGGCACCGCCGACTTCGGCATGAGCGACGCCGTCGCCGCCGGTACCGTCATCGCGAACGAGGGTGCGCCGCTGAAGATCATCGGCACCACGTACCAGAAGAACCCGTTCACGATCCTGTCCCTGAAGGACGGTGGCGACATCGCCACGGTCGAGGACCTCAAGGGCAAGAAGATCGGCGTGCAGGACTCCAACACCTCGCTGGTGATGGCCTTCCTCGCCGCCAACGGCCTGACCACCGACGACGTCACCATCGTCCCGGTGCAGTACGACCCGGCGCCCCTGATCAACGGCGAGGTCGACGGTTTCACCGCGTACCTCACCAACGAGTCGATCATCGTCGAGAACGAGGGCTACGAGGTCACCAACCTCCCGCTCGCCGACAACGGCCTGCCGTTCCCGGCCGAGACGTTCCTCGCGACCGACGACATGATCACGAACGACCCCGAGACGGTCAAGGCCTTCCTGAAGGCGGAGATCCAGGGCTGGTCCGCGGCGATCAACGACCCGGAGGAGTGCGCCCGCCTCGCCTACGAGGACTTCGGTGCAGACCTCGACCTGAACCCGGTCACCTCGGAAGCCGGCGCCAAGGCGCAGCTCGAGCAGCTCGTCGTCTCCGACGAGACGGTCGAGAACGGCATCTTCACCATCTCCGACGAGCTGAAGGATGCCACCGTCGAGAGCCTCGCCGACGCCGGCATCGTGGTGACCGCCGATCAGCTGTTCGACACGTCGCTCCTCGAAGAGGTCTACGCCGAGAACCCCGACCTGATCGCCTACGCCAAGTAATTCTCGAAGAACACCGACACGGAGCACCATCGTGACGAACACCGTCGTCGAGACCGGTGCCCAGGGGACCACCCTGGGCACCGGCCTTCAGATCACCGGCCTGAACAAGGTCTTCACCACCGGTCGCAAGAGCGTGGTCGCCCTGCAGGACGCGAACCTCCACACCGAACAGGGCACGTTCCTGTCGCTGCTGGGTCCGTCCGGATGCGGGAAGTCCACGATCCTGCGGATCCTCGCGGGTCTGGACCAGCCGACCAGCGGCACCACCCGGGTGGACGGCAAGAGCCCGAAGGAGCTCCGCAAGGAGAACAAGCTGGGCATCGCGTTCCAGGACTCGGCGCTGCTGCCCTGGCGCAGTGTCGTGAGCAACATCCGGTTGCCGTTCGAGATCGCGGGCACGCCGGTGGACAAGGCCTACGTCGACGAGATGATCGCCCTGGTGGGGCTCCGTGGCTTCGAGAAGGCCAAGCCCGCGCAGTTGTCCGGCGGGATGCGGCAGCGCGTCTCGATCGCCCGGTCCCTGATCATGCGCCCCGAGGTGCTGCTGTTCGACGAGCCGTTCGGCGCGCTCGACGATATGACGCGGCAGAAGCTCAACCTCGAGCTGCTCCGCATCTGGACCGAGAAGCCGGCCACCACGCTGCTCGTGACCCACGGCATCTCCGAGGCCATCTTCCTCTCCGACCAGGTCGCGGTCATGAGCCCGCGCCCCGGCCGGATCAAGGAGGTCATGACCATCGACCTGCCCCGCCCGCGCATGCCCGAGATGATGCGCACGTCCGAGTTCCACTCCTACGTGGACCAGGCATCCGAACTGCTCTTCGGCGCCGGGGGCGCCGCCGCCGATGACCACTGAGGCACCGGCGAAGGGCCGCGCGGTCCACTGGGAGGACGTCCGTCTTCCGGCCTGGGCCACCGGCACCATCGGCGCTGTCGGACTCATCGCGCTGTGGTGGATCATCTCCGCCGTCTTCGTGAACCCGTCCGGCCGGCAGGTCATCCCGAGCCCGCCGCAGGTCATCCTCAGCTACATCGACAGCGGGTGGGAGTTCTACTGGCGGAACTTCTCCGTCACCCTGAGCGAAGCCGGCATCGGCTACCTGTGGGGCAACGGGCTGGCGCTCCTGCTCGCCTTCCTTGTGCTCATCGTGCCGCGCCTCGAGGGCGTCGCGATGCAGCTCGCGATCCTCACCTACTGCGTCCCCATCGTCGCGATCGGGATGCTGGCCGTGGTCCTGTTCGGCGCACCCCCGGTGGGCCAGCCGAGCGGCACCGCGGTGTTCCTCGCCGGCCTCTCCGTCTTCTTCACCACCGTCGTGGGTGCCCTGCTCGGCCTGAAGTCGGCGGATGCGGCGAGCCTCGATCTCGTGACCGTCTACGGCGGCAGCAAGTTCACCCAGCTGACGAAGGTGCGCCTGATCGCGGCCCTCCCCGCCATCCTCAACGCGCTGCAGATCGCCGTGCCCGCCGCTTTCCTCGGCGCCGTGCTCGGGGAGTTCTTCGGCAAGGTCGAGTCAGGGGTGGGCCTTGCGATGATCCTCGCCCAGCAGAGCTCCAACGGCCCGCTCGTCTGGGCCATCGCCCTCGCCAGCGGCGCCGTCGCGCTCGCCGGCTACGCCCTCGTGGGCCTCATCGCCCGCGCCATCGCACCGTGGTCGAAGGGAGCCGCATCGTGACAACGCTGAACACCGCGCACGCGCCGGTCGCGGGTCTGGGATCGACCCAGAACGCCGAGCTCAACGCGCAGATCCGCAAGCAGGCCACATCCGGAGCCCTCAAGGCGCTGGTGTGGGGTGTGCTCACCTTCCTCGGCACGATCGTGCTGGTGCTGGTGCTGTGGGTCGGGGCGCTCGCGCTGCTGAACATCTCGCCGATGATCGCCAAGGGCCCAGTCGACGTCTGGAACTACCTGTTCACGATGCCGAACTCGGCGGCAAATCGCGAGGTCATGTTCGGCCACCTGGCCGTGACCCTCGGGCACTCCGCCATCGGGTTCATCTCCGGCCTCGTGATCGCGCTCCTGGGCGCATCCGTGTTCCAGCTGAGCAAGGGCGTCGAGCACGCACTCATGCCCGTCGCCATGCTGCTGCGCTCGGTGCCGCTGGTCGCGATGGCGCCGGTCATCATCATGATCTTCGGGCGTGACCTCATCACCGTCGCCGTCATCGGTGGCATCGTGGTGCTCTTCCCCGCGCTGGTGAACATCTCCTTCGGCCTGAAGTCCGCCTCCCCGCAGATGAACGACCTGGTCGAGGTGTACGGCGGCGGCTCCTGGAGCAAGCTCCGCAAGATCGCGATGCCCTCCTCCCTCCCCGCGTTCTTCGCCGCCGTACGCATCTCCGTCCCCGGTGCCATCACCGGCGCGCTGCTGGCGGAATGGCTCGCCGTCGGCGGCGGCATCGGCGGGTCGATCGCCGGCTACGTGCCGCAGGCGCAGTTCAGCGCCCTGTGGACCTCGGTGATCCTCGTCACCGCCGTCTCCCTGGTGCTGTACAACGTCATCCAGATCGTGGAGGACGTGGTCCTCGCCCGCATGGGCATGCGCCCGCAGAAGGGCGTGTGACGCGCGTCACCCGCCGCATCCTTCCTTTCAGAAAGAGCACCATGACCCCTGACACCGGGCTGATCCCGTTCGCCTATGGACTGCCCAAGGCAGAGCTCCACCTCCACCTGGAGGGCACGCTGGAGCCGGAACTGAAGTTCGAACTCGCCGCCCGCAACGGCATCGAGCTCGCCGAGAAGACCGTCGATGACGTCCGCGCGACCTACGACTTCACCGACCTCACCAGCTTCCTGCAGGTGTACTACCCGGCGATGCGGGTGCTGCAGACGGCCGACGACTTCCACGACCTCGCCTGGGCGTACCTGCAGAAGGCCGCGTCGCAGGGCGTCGTCCACACCGAGATGTTCTTCGACCCGCAGGCGCACACCAGCCGCGGCGTGCCGTTCGAGCACGTCATCGGCGGTTACCGCCGGGCGGTCGTCCGCGCGGAGGCGGAACTGGGCGTGTCCGCCGAGCTCATCCTCTGCTTCCTGCGCGACTTCTCCGCCGAGCACGCGATGTCGACCCTCATGGAGGCGCTGCCCTACAAGCACTGGATCATCGGGGTCGGTCTCGACTCCGACGAGCGCGGCAATCCTCCGTCGAAGTTCGCGGACGTCTTCGCCCGCGCCCGTGCCGAGGGCTTCCTCCTGACGATGCACTGCGACATCGACCAGCCGGGGTCGATCGGCCACATCCGCGAGGTGCTCACCGACATCCAGGTCGACCGCATCGACCACGGCACGAACATCGTCGAGGATCCGGAGCTCGTCGCGCTCGTGGCCGAGCGGGGCCTCGGGCTCACCTGCTGCCCGGTGTCGAACTCGTTCGTGACGGAGAAGATGAAGTCCGACGAGATCGTGTCGCTGATGCGCCAGGGCGTGAAGGTCACCGTCAACTCCGACGATCCCGCGTACTTCGGTGGCTACGTGGGCGACAACTACGTGGCGCTCGCCGAGCACGCCGCGCTCCAGTCCGCCGAGCTTGTGCAGCTCGCGATCAACTCGTTCGATGCCTCCTGGCTCACCCCGGCACGTCGTGACGCGTACATCGCACGAGTGCGGGAGTACGCTGCGGCGCATGGAGTCGTCCGGGCCGAGTGAGCCGAACGTGACCGACAGCATCGTCGCCGGTTCTGCGGTGGAGGACGACTCCGCCGCAGTGCTGCGCTTAGGCGCCCGCATCCGAGAGCTCCGCAAGTCCCGTGGGCTCACCCTGGTCCAGCTGGCGACCGCGACCGAGCTGTCGCATCCCTTCCTCAGCCAGCTCGAGCGCGGTCTCGCGCAACCGAGCCTCGGGTCGCTCCGCCGGATCGCGCTGGCCCTGCAGACCAGTCCGATCGAGCTGATCGCCGCATCCGAAGAACCCCTCTCCGGCGCCGGCGGCATCGAGGTGCGTCGGGCGGGGTCCGGCGCGGTGCCCGACGGCTTCGCGATCGGCACGGCTCGGATGCTGACGCACAGCGGGCGGCCGTTCCACCCCATGGAGGTGCTCTCGGACGCAGTCGAGCCGGGCGAGGCGTTCAGCCACGAGGAGGACGAGTTCCTCTACGTCGCCGACGGCGAGGTGGTCGTCGAGCTCGACGGCCAGCAGTACCAGCTCGCCACCGGCGATTCGCTGTACTACGGGGGCGGCGTCGTGCACCGATGGTGGTCCGCCGCGGGCGAACCGTACCGGCTGATGGTCGTCAAGGAGGGTCCGCGCCTGCGGACCCTCGCCGCACCCCAGGAGAACCCGTGATCTCATACCCCGACTACCTGCAGCTGCTGCCGAAGACCGAGCTGCACTGTCACTTCGCCTCGACCATGAGCGCGCAGCTGTTCGTCGAGCTGGCGCGCAAACACGGGGTGACGCTGCCGACCGAAGACCCGGACGTGCTTTTCGATTTCACCGATCTGCGCGACTTCCTCGTCGCATTCCGCTACGCGCATGATGTGCTGCGCGACCCGGAGGACTTCGAACGCGTTGCCTACGAAGGGGTGCGGTCCGCGGTCGCCGACGGCAACCTGCGCTACCGCGAATACGCCGTCAACCCGCAGTACTTCTTCTCCCGTGGCCTCACCTACCGGCAGGTCATCGACCCGATTGTCGCGGGGCTCCGCGCGGCGGAGGCGGACTTCGGTGTCGGGTTCGGGATCGTCGCCGCCATCAACCGCCGTGAGTCCGCGGACTCCGCGATCGCGATGGTGGAGCAGGTGATCGCGCACGCCGTGCCGGAGGTCGTCGCGATCGGGCAGGACGACCTCACTCCCGAAGACACCGAGGACCCCACCCGGTTCGCCGCGGCATACGAGCTCGCTGCCCGCCACGGCCTGAAGCGCACGGCGCACGTCGCCGAGACGCCGTTCGCGACCCCGGATGCGGTGCGCGAGGCGCTTGAGGTGCTGGGCTGCGAACGGCTCGACCACGGCTATCGGATCGTCGACGACCCGGCCGTCGTGGCCCTCGCGCGCGAGCGGGACGTCGTCTTCACCGTGACCCCGGTCTCGACCACCATCTGCTCGAGGTGGACGCTGGACGAGGGGCACCGCATCCGGTCCATGATCGACGCGGGCCTGCGGGTCGCGGTCTCGACCGACGACGCGATGTTCTTCCGCACCGACCTCGGCCGCGAATACCGGGAAGGCCTCGCGGCGATGGGCGTGGATGCGGCCACCGCGAAGCAGATCGCTCTCAACGGTATCGACGGCGCATTTTGCGACGAGGCGCAGAAGGCGCGCCTGCGTGCGGATTTCCGGGCGCAGTTCCTCGCGCTCGACGCTCTCCTCGCCTGAGCCTCGTCGGGCCTGCACTGCTGTTCCCCCTGTCGCCTCGTGTGGGTGCGAGTCGCGCTTTGCGACGGGTGAGGCGAGTGCGGTCCCGTTCCCCTGTCGCAAAGTGCGGGTGCAGATCGCAGTGAGCGACAGCTGAGCCGAGTGCTGCCCTGTTCGCCCGTCGCGGATGTCGGGTGTGCGGCCGGTTGACCCGCAGTTAGCGACGGGTGAGGCGAGTGCGGTCCCGTTCCCCTGTCGCAAAATGCGAGTGCTGATCGCAGTGAGCGACAGGTGAGCCGCATCCCCGCGCCCGCGCCCGCGTGCACCCCGCTCAGCGCTGCTGAGCGAGCCGCCACACGCGGTCGCGGCTGAAGGGCAGTTCGTACGGGCGGGATCCGAGGGCACGCGCGATCGCGTTGCCGATTGCGGGGGCCACCGGGTTGTAGGGGCTCTCGCTCATGGGCTTCGCGCCGAACGGTCCGACCTCGTCCTCGGTGTCGGCGAAGTACACCTCGGTCGTCGGCACATCGGCGAACTGCGGCACCCGGTACACGCGGAACACCGGCGTCGTCACCGTGCCGGCCCCGTCGGTCATCACCTCTTCGTACAGTGCACTGCCGATGCCCTGCGCGGCACCGCCCTCGACCTGCCCGCGCGTCTGTGCCGGGTTGATGACGGTCCCCGCATCCGCGGACTGCACCGACTGCAGGATGCGGACAGATCCGGTCTGCGGATCCACGGCGACGCGCGCCGCGTGCACGTTGAACGCGAGCGAGCGGATGTCGCCGAGCTCGGTGCCGTCGGCGGTGAGGCCGTCCTCGCTCCGCTCCTCCGCGGGAGCGGCCGCGACGATCTCGGCGAACGTCACCGTGCGCACCGCGGTGACAACACCGTCCGCGGTCAGACGGGCGTCCGCGGGCGGGGTCGCGGTGAGTTCGGCGGCGATCCGCCGCATCCGCTCCGCCAGCATGCGGCACGCGGCATATAGTGCCTTACCGGCGACGGTGATACCGGTCGAGGCGAAGGCGCCGGTGTCATGGGCGACCGCATCCGTATCGGCGCTCCAGAGCATCAGCCGGTCGAATCCGACGTCGAACACGGTCGCGCCGATCTGCCGCAGCACGGTCGACGTGCCGTTGCCGAACTCCGTGGTCCCCGCCTGCAGCAGGTAGGTGCCGTCGGGTCGCAGGGTTGCACGGGTGCGTGAGACATGACCGAACGGCGCGATGGTCGCGATCATGGCCGCCGCCATCCCCTCGCCGACGAGCCATCCCTCGGGCGCCGTCTCGCCATTCCCGCGCGCCAGGGCGTCTCGGGCGAGGTCGAGGCACTGGTCGAGACCGTGGCTGCCCCAGGTGAGTCCGTTGCCGAGCTCGCCGTGCTCAGGTCGCGCGGCGTTGATGCGGCGCAGGTCGAACGGATCGATGCCCAGGTGCTCGGAGAGGAGGTCCATCGCGGACTCGACCCCGAGCATGACCTGGCCCAGGCCGTAGCCGCGGAACGCTCCCGAGGGCACGTTGTTCGTGTAGACGGCTTCGGCATCGATGCGGCGGGTGGGCACGTGGTAAATGTGCGTCGACTCCGACACGGCGTGGAAGAGGACACCGCGGGAGTGGTTGCCGTAGGCACCGGTGTCGCTGAGGACGTCGACCGCCATGGCGGTGAGGACGCCGTCGGCAGTGGCCCCGAGGCGCACGTTCACCCGCATCGGATGCCGGAGCGCGGCGCGCTGGAACTGATCGGTGCGCGAGAACTCGTAGGCGACGGGGCGTCCGGTACGGAGTACGGCGAGGGTGACGAGGTCCTCGGTGAAGATCTCCTGCTTGCCGCCGAAGCCGCCGCCGACGCGCGCGGCGTAGACCCGCATCCGGTCGCGGTCGAGATCGAAGACCCGGCACAGTTCGTCGCGGGTGAGGAACGGCACCTGGGTGGAGGAGCGGATGACGAGGCGGCCGTCGTCGTCGAGCCAGCCGATGGCGCCGTGCGTCTCGAGCTGGGCGTGCGTGACGCGGGCGGTCTGCCACGTGCCTTCGACCGTCACGGCGCTCGCGGCGAGGGCGTCCTCGACGTCGCCGCCGTGACGTTCCTGGAACGACAGCACAACGTTCCGCGGGGCATCATCCACCCGGTCCGCGGGGGTGCGGCCGGGGTGGATGACGGGTGCGGTGCCGCTCCGGGCGATCTCCGGGTCGAAGACCGTACTCGACGCGGACCAGGCGGCAGGCCGCATCCGCTGCCGCCGCGGTCTCGGCGACGACGGCCGCGACCCGCTGCCCGACGAATCGCACCGTGTCGTCGAGGACGCGGGTGTCGTCGGGGTCGTCGGTGTGGTGCTCATGGCGGCCGGTGGAGAAGCGGGTGGCCGGGGCGTCCTCATGGGTGAAGACGGCGACGACGCCGGGGACGGCGAGGGCCGCGGCGGTGTCGATCGACCGGATGCGGGCATGGGCGTGCGGGCTCGCCACGACACGCAGGACCAAGGGCGTCCCGGGGAACGGCTGGTCGGGCGCCCCGACGATGTCGAACGTGAACGGTTCGAGGCCCTGCACGACCCGGCGTCCGGCCTCGGGCCGGGCCGACCTGCCGACGCCCTGCCCCGCTTCTTCCGCGGGAGCGCTTCCGGTCTCGCGGACGGGGCCCATCACGGACTGGGTGATCGCGTCGCGGATGGGGCGGTACCCGGTGCAGCGGCACAAGTTGCCCTTCATCCGGCGGTCGAGGTCGTCGAGGTCGGACGCGCACAGCGTCGATGCCGTGACGCTCATCCCGGGCGTGCAGAATCCGCACTGGAACCCGAAGTTCTCGACCAGCGCCTCCTGCACCGGATGCAGCTCGTCGCCGGGTGCGAGACCGGCGGCCGTCGTGACGGAGCGGCCCTCCATGCGCACCGCCGGGATGATGCACGAGTGCACCGGCTCGCCGTCGATGAGCACGGAGCACGCGCCGCAGTCGCCCGCGTCGCACCCCTTCTTCACCTCGGTGTGCCCGTGCTCGCGCAGCAGCGTCCGCAGGCACTGGCCTGCCGCAGGCGTCGCCTCGACGGGCGCTCCGTTGACCTCGAACCTCACGCGGCGGCCTCCAGCTCTGCACGGATCTGCTCCGCGAGCACCGCGCTCACGCCGCGCCGCCAGTCGGCGGAACCCAGGGGGTCGGTGTAGTACCCGGATGCGGTGGTGACCGCATCCGCCACCTCGGTGTTGGTCGGCAGCTCGGTGAACCGCATCACGGTCGGGGTGAGCGTCGCCGCGGTGAGGACGAAGACCGCGGCACCGTCCTCGTCGACCCGCCCGGTGACGACCGCACCGGAGCGCCCGAGCTCCGCGAGCGCGATCTTGCGCAGGCGCGCGCGCGAGCGCAGGGCTGCCGCCGGAAGGTGCACGGCGCGGAGCACCTCCCCGGGGGCGAGCGTGTTCGTGCCGTTGCCGGTCACGAACTCCGCGACGCTCTGCCACCGGGAGTCGCCGTCGGGCATCCAGATCTCGGCCACGCCGTCGAGGGCAGCGGCGAGTGACACCATCGCCCCGGCGGCAAAGGACCGGCAGATGTTGCCGCCGACGGTGGCGGTGTTCCAGATCTTGAAGGAGGCGAGCAGCGCGTTCGCCGCATCCGGCACGATCGACAGCGCGGTCCACTCGGCCGGAGGTGTCGCATCCCCGCGTCCCTCGGCCCACGCGAGGAGCCGGGCGATCGTGCAGGTCGCACCGATCCGCAGGCCCGCGGGCGACACCTCGATGTCGGCCCAGCCCAGGGTCGTGAGATCGACGAAGCCGGTGGTGCCGGGCTGCGGTTCGCTCATGAGCCACGTGCCGCCCGCGATCACGGCTTCACCCGGCGCCAGCAGCAGGTCGTCACGGGTGCGCGCGGTGCGGTAACTCGTGACGGTGGTGATGTCCACGAGATCCTCCCGAATGTTGACGACACGAACACCGCGAGTCAAGCAGGCCGAGATTTCACGACTGTTT
>NZ_JAPLAI010000039.1:27641-51356 GCF_026393345.1 Microbacterium sp. | reverse complement strand
CGCTACGTCGGACCAGCTCCGCGAAGACCAGAGGACGTCCCCGGCTGGGACCCGGTCATGGTCGCACCGACGGGCTACTCTCCCACCCCCTGAAATCCTGCATCGTCCTTACCTTCACACCCCGGAGAATCCACGTGACCGATCCAATCCTCATCCCTGCAGATCTTCTACCCGCTGACGGTCGTTTCGGCTCAGGGCCGTCAAAGGTCCGACAGGAGCAGGTCACCGCCCTCGCCGGTGTCTGGCAGTCCTACCTCGGCACCTCGCACCGCCAAGCGACCGTGAAGTCGCAGGTCGGCTGGCTGCGCTCCGGGCTCGACGACGCGGTCGTCGAGGACATCCGCGCCGTGACCGAGGCCTCGGGCTCCCTGATCACCAAGGTGATCCTCGAGACCGCTTACCTCGACGATGAGCAGATCGCCCGCGGCAGCCGCCTCGCCGGGGCGGGCGGCGCGGACTTCGTGAAGACCTCCACCGGTTTCGCCGGCGGCGGTGCGACGGTCGAGCACGTGCGGATCATGCGCGAGAACGTGGGTCCCGGCGTCCAGGTGAAGGCATCCGGCGGCGTCCGGAGCCTCGCCACAGCGCTCGAGATGCTCGACGCCGGCGCCACGCGTCTCGGCACGAGCGGCAGCGCCACCATCCTCGGCGAGCTGCGCACCCTACTCGCCGGCGGCGACGCGTCCGGCGCCGTCGACACCACGTCGTACTGACGCCGCCGCCGCCGCGCCCGTCTCCGGACCGGCGCGGCGGTCTCAGGTGAGTGCGGCGCGCACCTTCGCGACGTCGTCGGCGATCTGCAGCGTCAGCGCGTCGACCCCGTCGAAGGCGACCATCGGACGCACCCGGTGGGCGAACTGCACCTCGACGTGATGACCGTAGAGGTCGAGATCGGTCTCGTCCAGCACGTACGCCTCGACCTGACGCACCGGTACATCGTCGAACGTCGGGTTCGTGCCCACGCTGATCGCGGCCGGGTACCTGTTGCCGGGCCGCAGTCCCGCATCCTCGTCCACCAGCCATCCGGCGTAGACGCCGTCGGCGGGAAGGAACCCTTCCAGGTCGGGCGACAGGTTCGCGGTGGGGTAGCCGAGCTCGCGGCCGCGCTTGAGCCCGTGCACGACCTCGCCCCACACCGACGGGGCGCGGCCGAGCAAGCGCGTCGAACGCTCGACGTCGCCCTCGGCCATGAGCTCCCGAATCCAGGTGGACGACACGCGACGGCCCTCGTCGATGGCGCGCACATCGTCAACGACGGCGACGCGGAACCCCGCGCGGTCGCCGAGGGCGGTCAGCGTGTCGGGGGTGCCGACACCGCCGGCGCCGAAGCGGAAGTCGTGGCCCACGAGCACGGTCCGGGTGTCGAGCGGGCGGAGCACCCGCGCCACGAACTCCTCCGGCGACAGCGCCGCGAGAGCGTGGTCGAAGGTCAGCACGAGCACGGCGTCGACGCCGGTCTCGGCCAGCAGGCGCACCTTCTGGGTGACGCCGATGAGGCTCGGCGGGCACAGCTCGGGGCGGAGCAGCGCGAGGGGGTTCCGGTCGAACGTGACGGCGACGACCGCGGCGTCGCGGGATGCGGCGTCCACCTGCGCGCGTTCGATCACGGCGCGGTGACCGGCGTGCACGCCATCGAACTTGCCGATCGCGACGACGGAGGGGCCGAAACCGTCCGGGACGTCCTCCGGACGGCGGAAGACGGTCACCATGTGGACCGCGATGCGACGGGCTCGACAAGGTCGGCGGTGCGTCCGGGTCGGTGGGTCCACAGCCACCGCAGGCCGAACAGCGGGAGAACGAGGGGGATGAAGAGGTAGCCGTCGCCGTACAGCGACCAGACCGTCGGATGCTGGAACAGGTCGGGCAGCACGATGCTCAGGGTGCCGACCACGAGCACGCCGACGAGCTCGAAGCCGATGGCGACCCAGGCGACGCGGTACCAGGCGATCGACTCGGAGAAGACGAGCGCGAGCGTCGCGAGGATGTACACCACGGCGGCACCGGCAGAGAGTCCGTAGGCAAGCGGCGCCTGGTCGAACTCGCTCACGATCTGCACGAAGGAGCGCCCGGTCGCGGCCAGCGCCATGATGCCGTAGACGACGACGAGGACGCGGGCGGCGCCGGTGATCCGGCGGCGGCGAGGGGCGGTGGTCATGACGGTATCCATCCTAGTTCTCGTGCGGATCAGCCGATCTGCACGGTCCAGATGACCTCCATGCGCCACACCATCACCGCGACGGCCAGCGCCGCGACGCCGAGGACGACGGTGCTCCACCGGCTGCGCTCGACCAGCGCCCAGGCGACGCCGGCCGGCGGCACGATCAGGGCGGAGACGAGGTACACCCAGAACTCCAGCGGATTGCCCCGGGGCGGGTTGCCCGCCCCGGGCGCGACGATGGCGATGACGACCTGGGCGATGAGGAGGAGTTCGACGAGGGCCAGCACCCCCACGGACAGATCGCTCGGCCGGCGCCCGGCGAGGCCCAGCACGATGCACAGAAGTCCGCCGACGGCGGCGATGCCGACCTGCACCAGGGTGAACCACAAGATCATGAGCGCTGCTCCTCCGGCATGTTCATCACGCTGCGCACGTCGTCGCCGCGTCGTTCCACGATGCCCACGAGCGCGCCGTCGGGGTCGATGGCCGCAGTCTGGGGCCCCGGCAGGGTGGCTCCGAGACCGGGAAGACGCTTGCCCTGCCGCAGATCGCGGGCCTGAGCCGCGTCGACGGCGAGGGCGGGCAGCACGCGAGCGGCCACATCCGCCGGGGTCTGCAGCCGGGTGGCGTCGATGCCGTCGATGCCGCAGGCGCTCTGAACGTCAAAGGCGCCGATGCGGGTTCGCCGCAGTGCCGTCAGATGACCGCCGACGCGCAGGTCACGGCCCAGGTCGCGGGCGAGCGCGCGGATGTACGTGCCGCTGGAGCAGTCCACCACCACGTCGAGATCGATCGCCGCCGCGCTCCGGCGCGCGGCGAGCACCTCGAAGCGCGAGACGGTGACGCGCCGGGACTTCAGCTCGACCTGCTCCCCCGCGCGGGCGAGGTCGTACGCGCGACGTCCGGCGACCTTGATGGCCGACACCGTGCTCGGCACCTGCTCGATCTCGCCGGTGAGCCGCGCGATGCCCGCAGCGACGGCGGTGTCCTCGACCGCGGCGAGGCCGGCCGCATCCGCGGTCTCGAGGATCTCGCCCTCGGCGTCGTCGGTCGTCGTGTCAGCGCCGAGCCGGATGGTCGCGAGATACGTCTTGTCGAGCCCGACGATGTAGGTCAGCAGCCGTGTGGCAGGCCCGACGCCGAGGATCAGCAGCCCGGTCGCCATCGGGTCGAGCGTTCCGGCGTGGCCGACCTTGCGGGTGCCGAGCGCCTTCCGCGCGCGGGCGACGACGTCGTGACTGGTGATGCCGCCCGGCTTGTCGACGAGGAGGACACCGGTCGGGTCGGATGCGGGCATGCTTTCCAGCCTACGGGCTGCGCCTACGCTGGTTCGGTGCCCGCTGCCCCCGCCCTCGACGCCGTCGCGCTGCAGGAGTGGTTCCGGGATGCGGCGCGTCCCCTGCCGTGGCGGGAGCCGGGTTTCGGCGCCTGGGGGGTGCTGGTGAGCGAGTTCATGCTGCAGCAGACCCCGGTGACGCGGGTGATCCCGCGCCTGCGGGAATGGCTGACCGCGTGGCCCACGCCGAGCGATCTGGCCGCCGCTCCGCCGGCCGACGCGGTGCGCCGGTGGGCGAACCTCGGCTATCCCCGGCGCGCTCTCTGGCTCCACCGCGCCGCGGTCGAGATCCGCGACCGCCACGACGGTGTCGTCCCACGGGACGTTCCGGCGCTCCTCGCCCTCACCGGCATAGGCGACTACACGGCGCGGGCCGTCGCGGTGTTCGCGTACGGCGACCGGCATCCGGTCGTCGACACGAACACCCGCCGCGTCATCGCCCGCGCGGTCGAGGGCAGGTCGCAGCCCGGCCCGCCCGCTCGCCGCGACCTGGAGGCGATGGCGGAGCTGCTTCCGGAGGACCGCGAGGATGCCACCCTGTTCAACGCCGCGATGATGGAGCTCGGCGCGATGGTCTGTACCGCCCGCGTCCCGCGCTGCGACGCATGCCCGCTGGCGCATACGTGCGCGTGGCGGGCAGCAGGCTACCCGGACACGGGCGATACCCGAAGACGACAGGCCCGGTACGAGGGCAGCGACCGGCAGGCACGCGGAGCCGTGCTCCGGATGCTGCGGCATGCGCCCGACCATGCCGCGCCCACGGACGCCGTGATCGCGGACTGGCCGGACGTGCGGCAGCGGGATCGGGCGATCGACTCGCTCATCGCGGACGGCCTCGCCGAGGCGATCGACGGGATGCTGCGGCTGCCGCACTGAGCTCGGCCAGGGTGCTCAGTTCTGGAACGACCCGTAGACCTCGACGGTGTTCGCGGCGAGCTGCGCGGAGAACTCGTCGACGTCGATCCCCCGTTCGGCGGCGAGGAACCGAACGGTGACCGGGACGAGATAGGGCGCGTTGGGGCGACCGCGGAACGGCGTGGGCGTGAGGAACGGCGCATCCGTCTCGACGAGGATGCGATCGAGCGGGGTGATCGCGAGCGCGTCGCGGAGATTCTGCGCGTTCTTGAACGTCACGTTGCCGGCGAAGGAGAGGTAGTAGCCGCGGTCTGCGGCGATCCGGGCCATGTCGGCGTCGCCGGAGAAGCAGTGGAACACGGTGCGGTCGGGTGCGCCGACCCGCGCGAGGGTCTCGAGCACGGCGTCGTGGGCGTCGCGGTCGTGAATCTGCATCGCAATCCCGTGCTTCTTGGCCAGATCGATGTGCGCCTCGAAGCTCGTGAACTGCGCCGGCAGCCCGTCCTCGTCGGTGCGGAAGAAGTCGAGCCCGGTCTCCCCGATCGCGCGCACCCGTGGCTGCGCCGCGAGTTCGTCTATGACGGCGATCGCTTCGTCGAGCCGTCCGGCGGCGTCGTAGAGCGGCGCCTCATTCGGGTGGATGGCGACAGCGGCCAGCACCCGGGGGTGGGATGCGGCCGCCCATGCCGACCACCTGCTGGACTCGATGTCACCGCCGGCCTGCACGACACCGGCGATACCGACCTCGAGCGCGCGATCGAGCTGCACGTCGAGTGACATCGCCGCCTCACCGTCCTCGATCTCGAGGTGGCAGTGGTTGTCGTAGACCGAGACCGCGAGCGGCTCGGGAGCGGGCGGATAGGACACGTCCCGGGCGCCCTTCTCCCGCTGACGCACGTACTGGCTCGGGTCAGTCGGACGGTCGTCCTGGCCGGGTCCACTCACCGCAGCATCCTTTCTGTCACCTTCGCCACCTGCCGCGCCGACATCGCCACCGTGTCCCATTTTCTGTCGCTATGAGGGGGTCATAGCGACAGAAAGTGGGACATGTTCCGCATATTTCGGGACATGCCGGGTCGGATCAGGCGTTCTCGATCCGCGGGAACAGGGGGCTGAGGCCGTTGACCGAGCTGCCGGGGCGAAGCGCACCCCACTGCCCGGCCTCGCGCAGGGGCTGCTCGTCGAGCCGGCCGATCGATTCGGCGGCGCCGAGCGCGATCCAGAGCTTCTCGGTGGCGATCGGCATGACCGGCGACAGCAGCACGGTGAGGGCACGCAGACCCTCGGCGGCCGTGTACAGCACGGTGCCGAGCCGCTCGCGCTCGGCCTCGTCCTTGGCCAGCGCCCATGGCTCGTGCTCGGTGATGTAGCCGTTCAGAGCGTCGACGATCGTCCAGATGGAGGCGATGGCCTCGTCGATGCGGAAGCGCTCCACCGCCGCATCCGCCGTCGTCACGGCATCTGCGACGACCCGCTGGATCGCGAGATCGGCCTCGGTGTACGCAGCGGGCGGCGGCACGATGCCCTCGTAGTAGCGCTCGATCATCGCGACCGTGCGGGAGGCGAGGTTGCCGAAGCCGTTGGCGAGCTCGGCCTGGTAGCGGGCGGCGAGGTCCTCCCAGGAGAACGAGCCGTCCTGCCCGAACGCGATCGCGGAGAGGAAGTAGAACCGGTACGCGTCCGAACCGAACACATCAGTGATCTCGGTGGGCGCGATGCCGGTGAGCTTGGACTTCGACATCTTCTCGCCGCCGACGAGCAGCCAGCCGTGCGCGAACACGCCGCGCGGCACCTCGAGGCCCGCGGCCATGAGCATGGCGGGCCAGATGACGGCGTGGAAGCGCAGGATGTCTTTGCCGACGACGTGATAGGCGGGCCAGCGGCGTTCGAACTGCTCCGGGTCGACGCCGTAGCCGACAGCGGTGGCGTAGTTGAGCAGGGCGTCGACCCACACATAGATGACGTGCGTGTCGTCCCACGGCACCTTGATGCCCCAGTCGAATGCGCTGCGAGAGATCGAGAGGTCCTTCAGGCCCGACCGCACGAACGAGATGACCTCGTTGCGGGCGGACTCCGGGCGGATGAAGTCGGGACGCTCGCGGTACAGCTTCAGCAGCGGCTCGGCGAACTCGCTGAGCTTGAAGAAGTAGTTCTTCTCCTGCAGCAGTTCGAGGGGCTTGGAGTGGATGGCGCAGACCTTGAGGCCCTCGAACTCCCCCGTGCCGTCGGCGATCTCCGCCTCGGGCTTGAACTCCTCGCAGCCGACGCAGTAGAGCGCCTCGTACTCGCCGGCGTAGATGTACCCGCGGTCGTAGATGGCCTGCACGAACCGCCTGACGCCCTCTTCGTGGCGCTCCTGGGTGGTGCGAATGAAGTCGTCGTTGGAGACGTCGAGCGTGGTCAGTAGCGGGAACCACGCCTCGCCGACGAGCTTGTCGACCCATTCCTGCGGGGTCACGCCGTTCGCCGCGGCGGCGCGCAGCATCTTCTGGCCGTGCTCGTCGGTGCCGGTCAGCATCCAGGTGTCGTCTCCCGACTGGCGATGCCAGCGCGCGAGCGTGTCCACGGCGACCGTCGTGTACCCGTGGCCGATGTGAGGCACATCGCTCGGGTAGTAGATCGGCGTCGTGATGTAGAAGGAACGGCCGTTGCTCACCCGTCGATTCTAGGCGGGCGGGTGGGGGTCACCGGGCAGGGCCGGGTTCCGTTACAGCCCGGCCGGGGGCTCGCCCGCGATGGGTGGCTCGGTTTGCGAGCCACGGCGGCCGAGACCGAGATCCCGGCCCGGTCCCTTGCGCCGCACCGGGCGACGATATTCGGGGATGCCACGCAACGGATCACGGCGGGCGCCCTGACCCGTATCCCACCCGAACCCCGCCTCGAACTTGGCGCGGAGGTGAGCGACCGCGTGCTCGAGACGCCGCAGGCCCTCGTCGGTGAGGTAGTACCAGCGCCATTGCTCCTCGGCGCGCACGTCCACCATGCCGGCGTCCCGGAGCAGGCGGAGATGCTTGGACACGGCGGTGCGACTGATCGCGAATTCGGCGCCCACGGCGGCGGCGAGCTGGCCGGCGGTGTGTTCGCCGCTGGCGAGGATGTCGACGAGACGGCGCCGCGCCGGGTCGCCCATCGCGGCGAAGACGTCGACGTCTCGCGGCGCAAGGCCGAGACTCCAGCGGATACCGCTCTCTTCGCGGTCGGGCAGTCGGTCGAACATGCCGTGACGGTACGCCGGGCCGCCGACACGCCCGCCGTTCCTCCACTCTCCCGATTTCGCATGGGGGTCCCCGTGGCGACCGGTTCCGCCGGGTGCGGGTCGGTTCCCCCGGGTGCGGGCCAGTTCCGTCCGGTGCGAGCGGTCCCGGCGGTGGACGACCCCGCTCGGCCGATCGTGAAGAGGCCTCGGAAACGGCATTCAACCTTTTGCTCACACAGCTGCGATCACGGCCTCGCGCCTGGCAGCGACAGGGCGGTCCTCTCTTGGGCAGACAGTTCGACACCTGTGTGAGCAGGATGTTCAACAGCGGTGCGAGCAGAGGTTCAACACGGGTGAGCAAAGAGTTCACCACGGCTGTGAGCAAAGAGTTCACCCCGGGTGTGAGCAAAGAGTTCACCCCGCGTGTGAGCAGTTCACCACCTCTCTGAGCAGAAAGTTCACCACCTGTCCGAGCAGAAAGCTCACCACCTGTGTGAGCAGAGAGTTCAACGCGGATATGGAAACCATGCGAGGTGATCGAACGGTGCGGCATATCGCGCCCCGCCTTCACCGCATACCGCGCACCCGCGCCCCACTCCACCGCGCACCCGCGCCCCACCTCCACCGCGCACCCGCGCCCCGCCCCCACCCGCATCCCGCTCCGCACACCCCGCGAAGCGCACGACGCAGGCACACCCCGCGAAGCGCACGATGCAGGCACACCCCGCGAAGCGCACGACGCAGGCGCACCGCTCGAAGCGCAGAGTGCACCCTGCAGAGCGCACCCTCACCCGCCATGCGCGACCGGCCGCCCGTCGCGTCAGCGAGGCAGCGCGACCCTCAGCCGCGGACGGCGAGCGCGGCCTGGTACAGCTCCCGCGAGGAGTGACCGGTGTGGGCCGACACCTCGCCGGCAGCATCTTTGAGGCGCACGCCGGCACGGGTGAGCTCGAGCACCTGGGTCACCGCATCCGGGAACGCCACCACGCGCGCCTCGGCACCGGCGACGACGACGACGATCTCGCCCCGCACGCCCTCCGCCGCCCACTCGGCGAGTTCGGCGAGCGTGCCGCGACGCACCTCTTCATGCAGCTTCGTCAGCTCGCGGCACACGGCGGCGCGGCGGTCGGCGCCGAAGCCGACCGCGAGATCCGCGAGGGATGCGGCGAGCCGTGACGGGCTCTCGAAGAAGACGAGGGTGCGCCGCTCCCCGGCGAGCGCCGTCGCCGCGGCGCGGCGGTCGGAGCCCTTCCGCGGGAGGAACCCCTCGAACGCGAAGCGGTCGGTCGGCAGGCCCGAGACGGCGAGCGCGGTCACGACGGCGGACGGGCCGGGGATGGCGGTGACGGTCACGCCCTGGGCGGCCGCCTCCGCGACGAGCCCGTACCCGGGGTCACTCACGGTCGGCATGCCGGCGTCGCTGACCACGAGGACGTCCTCGGTGGCGGCGAGGGCGACGAGCTCGGCGGCGCGCTGCTTTTCGTTGTGGTCGTGCAGGGCGACGAGCCGAGGCCGGTTGGTGACCTTCAGGCCCGCGAGCAGGCGCTGCGTCGTGCGGGTGTCCTCCGCGGCCACCACGGTGGCGTTCTCCAGCGCCTCCACCAGGCGGCGCGAGGCGTCACCCAGATTGCCGATAGGCGTCGCCGCGAGGATGATCACCCGGCCAGCATAGGCTGGGCGCGTGACCGCGAGCATTCAGCCGTTGCTGCCCGAGACGCGGTCGTCGCTGCGTGACTCCCGGTCGCTGCTGCCCGGTCAGCGCCACTCCCGCTACGACCGCTGGATGGGCCGGGTCCACTCCCAGCCCGCCCTCGCCCGCCGTGTCGACATCTGGGCGCCCATCCTCGTCACCCTCCTCGCCGGCGTGCTGCGTCTGATCGGTCTCGGGCACCCGGGCACCCTCATCTTCGATGAGACCTACTACGTCAAGGACGCCTGGACGCAGTGGAACCTGGGATACACCGCCGAGTGGCCGAAGGATGCGGACGCCTCCTTCGCGAACGGTGACACCGACGTCTTCACCCCTCAGGCGAGCTTCTCCGTGCACCCGATGCTCGGGAAGTGGCTGATCGGCATCGGACTCTGGGTGTTCGGCGCGGGCGACCCCTTCGGCTGGCGCATCATGACCGCGCTGTTCGGCACCGCTCTGGTGCTGCTGGTCTACCTCGTCACCAAGACCCTCACCCGCTCGACCCCGGTCGCGACCCTCGCCGCGTTCCTCCTCGCGATCGACGGTCTGGGGATCGTGCTCAGCCGGGTCGCGCTGCTCGACGTGTTCCTCGCGTTCTTCGTGCTGCTGGCGTTCTGGTTCGTGCTCCTCGACCAGCGCCGGCACACCGACCGGCTCGAGGCGGCGCTCGCTGCTGGCGACGCTCCCCGCTGGTGGGGACCGCTGCGATGGAACCGACCATGGCTGATCGCCGCGGGAGCCGCCGCGGGCGCCGCCACGGGGGTGAAATGGTCCGGCCTGTACGCGCTCGCCGCGCTCGGGCTGTACGTCGTGATCACCGATGCGGTGACCCGGCGCCGGCTGCGCGTCACCCTGTGGCCGGCGGATGCGATCCGCCAGGGTCTCGTCGCCTTCGTGCTGCTCGTACCCACCGCCTTCGTGGTCTACCTGTCCACGTGGGCGCCGTGGCTGCTCTCCGACGGCGGCTACGACCGCCACAGCGCCGACCTGTCGCCCGCGACCGGGTTCTGGTCCTGGGTGCCGGTGTCGCTACAGAGCCTGTGGCGCTTCCACCAGGCGGTCTACCGGTTCCACGTCGGGCTCTCGACACCGCACAGCTATCAGAGCCCGGCCTGGCAGTGGCCGCTCCTGGTCCGCCCCACCTCGATGTACTGGCAGCAGGACGGCGACACGGTGCAGGCAGTTTCCAGCATCCCGAACCCGCTGATCTGGTGGGCGGGCGTGGCCGCCGCGCTGTTCCTGCTGTACCGCTTCATCCGCACCCGCCGGGCCACGTACGCGTTCGTCCTGACCGGCCTCGCCGCCACCTACGTGCCGTGGCTGCTGTATCCCGAGCGCACGATCTTCCAGTTCTACACGATCGCGGTTCTGCCGTTCCTGGTCATCGCGATCGCGCTGGCTGCCCGCGAGATCGCCGGCAGCGCGGACGCGGACCGGCGGCTCGCCGGCCAGCGGGTGGTGTGGGCCTTCCTCATCGTCGCCACCCTGGTCTCGGCGTTCTGGTACCCGGTGTGGACCGCGACGCCCGTGCCGTACCTGTTCTGGCGGCTGCACAACTGGCTGCCCACCTGGATCTGATCGGCCGGGAGCGAGCGACGAGCCGCACGCCAGCTACGGCGCGTCCTCCGGCTGAACCCCGTCGACCGCGGCCTGCAGCCGGGTGAGGGTGTCGATCACGATGCGCGTCTCCTCCGGCGTCATGTCCGCGACGGCAGCCAGCATTCGTTCGTGCATGGCCCCGAGGGTCTGGCGCACCTCCTCATCGGTGCCGCGCGTCGGGACGACGTAGATGCTGCGCCGGTCACTGAGATGGCGTTCCCGCCGGACGTGCCCGGACCGCTCCAAGCGGTCGACGACCGCGGTCATGGATGCGGTGGACACCCCGAGGTAGCGCGCCAGCTCGCCGGGCGGCACGGAGCGCCCTTCGCGCTGCGCCTTCAGCAGGTAACGGAGCACGAGCAGGTCGTTTTCGCCCATTCCCATCGCCTCGCGAGTGCGACGGCGCATCGCCACCTCGGCCGCGCGGTACACACGGAAGGTCTGCAGCAGCTCGACCGCCCGGCGATGACGGGCGTCGGCAGTGTCGGCATACCAGTAGCCGCTGCCGGTCTCGGTCCCTTCGGGCATGGGTTCGATGATAGGGCTGCCTCTCACGCCCGCGGCGCCAGCGCGCCGGGGTCCGTCGTGGGCAGGCGGCAGACGAACCCGCGGCAGTCGTAGGCCGTGGCGGAGCCGTCGCGGAGCTCACGGTCGTCGAAAAGGGTGAATCCGGCGGCCGCGAACGCGCGCACCTGGTCCGCTGTGGCGACGGCGACGACATCGGCTTGCACCTGCCGCGCCGCTTCCCGCATCGGCCGCTCCGTCGCCGCCGCGACGACCACGATCTGCCGGGGCGGGCGGGCCAACTCCGCCACGACGCGCAGCACCGCCCCCTGCGCGGCCGGTTCGGCGAGGGCGCGCGGCGCCACCCGTCCGACGAGTTCCTCCGCCCGCTCCCGATAGGACTCCCCCGCGCCGAACCACCACAGTCGCAGCGCGGCCCCGGCGAGCGCGGCGGTGCCGCCGGGCTGATCACCGTCGGACTCCTCGCCTGCGGGCACGCCGAGCGCCGTCAACGCCGGGTCCCCCGTCACCTCCGCCGCCGCGTCCACAAGGTCGCGCGCCTGCTCGGCGTAGACCACCTCTCCGGTGACGGCGGCGAGGTCGAGCATCCCGGCCGCCAGCAGGCCCACGTCCGCAAGGGTCGCGGGTGCGGGCGAGACGATCTCATCGAGCGAGGCGCGCCGCAGCGACCCGTCCGCAGCGACGTTCGCGCCCATGACGGCGTCGACCGCGCGGCGCGCCGCCCCGACAGCGGTGTCATCGCCGGTCATCGCGCCGAACCGGGCGAGGGCAGAGACCGCCAGCCCATTCCACCCGGTCACCACCTTCCCGTCGAGCGCAGGGGGCTCGAGCCTCGCCCGCTCCGCCGCATCCCGGGCATACCAGCCGCCCTCACTGCGCTCGCCGTCGATCCACGACTCCGAGTCCTGCGCGGCCGCGAACCCGCCCTCGGGTCGCTCCAGCACCTCCCGCAGGAACCCGGCGACGCCGCGAGCGATCCCGACCTCGCCGAGCTCGACCGCAAGCTCCAGGAGGCCCGCGTTGTCGGTCAGCATCCGCTCATAGTGCGGCACCGTCCAGTCCCGCCGGGTGGCGTAGCGGAAGAACCCGCCGTCGAGGGCGTCACGCAGGGGCGACGCCGCCATCGCACGGAGGGCTCGCTCGGCGACCGCGGCAGCCTCCGGCGCCTCCGCCACCACGAGCGGCGAGCGGAGGAACCGGAGGGCCGGGACCGTCGGGAACTTCGGTGTCGTGATCGGGGCGCCGGATGCGGCGAAGCCGCCGTACTCGCGGTCCTCCAGGCCGGCGAGGTCCCGCGCCGCCGCGACGATCCGCGCCGCGTCGGGCACCGGTCCCGCGGTGGTGCGGGCAGCTTCCGCGAGCGCCGCCCGCAGCGCGGTCGAGGTGTCCTGCACCTGTGCGCGCCGCTCGGTCCATGCCTCGGTCACGGCGGCGAGGACATCGCGGAAACCGGGCAGGCCGCCCCGGGCGGCCGGGGGCCAGTAGGTGCCCGCGAAGAAGGCCGCCCCGTCCGGAGTCGTGAACACGGTGAGGGGCCACCCGAGCTGCGGCGTGAATGCGGCGGCCGCGGACAGGTACGCCCGGTCGACGTCGGGGTGCTCCTCCCGGTCGACCTTGACCGACACGAATCCCGTGTTCAGCTGCGCGGCGGTGGCTTCGTCTTGGAACGATTCCCGCGCCATGACGTGGCACCAGTGGCAGGTGGAGTAGCCGATCGAGATCATGACCGGCACGTCCCGGCGCCGCGCCTCGGCGAACGCCTCCTCCCCCCACGGCCGCCAGGCGACCGGGTTCCCGGCGTGCGCGCGGAGGTAGGGGCTGGCGGAGTCGGACAGCGCGTTCGTCACGCCCCCACGGTAAGCCTCCCGCGTTCATACACAACCCGTCCGGGAGGACGGAACCGCTGTGATAGGAAAGGTGGGCGGAAGGCCGGCTTTCCGTGATGCGGTCGTGCGCTCCAGGCACACGCTCAAGGCACGGTGGAGGAGGCGGGGTGGCTCAGAGACTGCCCGCTGCGCCCCCGGTGCTTCCCGGCTTCTCCTATGTCCGACCGTTGGGCACGGGTGGCTTCGCCGACGTGTTCCTGTTCGAGCAGGACATGCCCCGTCGGCCGGTCGCGGTGAAGGTGCTGCTCGAGGACCTCGTCGACGACGGGCTGCTGCGGATGTTCAACGCCGAGGCCGACGTCATGGCCCGGCTGTCCGCGCATCCGTCGATCCTCACCATCTATCAGGCGAGCATCTCCTCCGACGGTCGTCCCTACATCGTGATGGAGTACTGCCCCACGTCGCTCACCTCCCGATACCGGCGGGAGGAGATCCCGGTGGCGGAAGTGCTGCAGGTAGGCGTGCGGATCGGTTCGGCACTGGAGACCGCGCACCGTTCCGGGCTGCTGCACCGCGACATCAAGCCCTCCAACATCCTCATCACCGCGTTCGGCGCCCCGGTGCTCTCCGACTTCGGGATTGCCTCCTCGGTCTCCGGCCGGGGCGAGGACGAAGTGTTCGCCATGTCCGTGCCGTGGAGCGCACCGGAGATCATCGACGAGAAGGTCGCCGGCTCCGTCGCCGCCGAGGTGTGGAGCCTCGGGGCGACGCTGTACTCGCTGCTCGCCGGCCGGAGCCCGTTCGAACGCGACGGCAGCGGCCGCAACTCCCGCGATCAGCTGAAGGCCCGCATCCGTCGCGCCGCCTACACGCCGACCGGGCGGGGCGATGTCCCGCCGAGCCTCGAGGCGGTGCTGCAGCGGTCCATGAGCCGCGACCCGGCTGCGCGCCAGTCGTCCGCCGCGCAGCTCGCCTACGAGCTGCAGCTGGTGCAGCACGAGCTCGGCCTGCCGCACACCCCGATGGAGGTGGCTGTCGACGAGTGGGCGGCCGCCGGGACCCCGGTGTCCTTCGACGACGACCGGATGCGGGGGCCGGTGCGCCCCGCCGTGCAGTACTCGTCACGACGCCCCGCCCGCTCCCGCAGCACCGGGGGCCGCCGCCCCGATGAGGGCACCGTCCTCGCCGGCGCGGACCCCGGTCGCCCCCGGCGCACCCGCACCGTCGCGATCGCGGTGGTCCTCGCGGCCATCCTCGTCGTCGCCGCCGTCACGGTCACCCTCCTCGTCGTGGGGGGCGGCTGAACATGGCGAACCAGCGGGACGAGCCACGCGCACGGCGACCGTGGATCGTCGCGGCCGCCATCACCGCCACCGTGGCCGCGGTGGCCGTGATCGCGGTGGTCTGGCCCGGCTTCGACGCGCAGCAGACCCCGCCCGACGACGGCACCATCTGGGCGCTGCAGGCCGGGGACGGTCGGCGATACGCCCGGGTGAACACGGTGCTCGGCGAGCTCGACACGGTCAAGCGGGTGGCGAGCCCGAGCGGGATCGTGCAGCACGCGAACGAGCTGTTCGTCTACGCCGACGGTGACACCCGATTCGCGGAGGTGAACACCGCCATCCCCGCGGACCTTGACAGCGATGAGGACGAGGCGTTCCACAACACTCCGGCGGGCACCGTCGCCGTCGCCTCCGCCGGCACGCACATCGCGTACCTCACCGATCGCGGCGCGGTCTACGGCTCCTCGCTCGACAGCGGGGACGCTGCCGTCGCGATCGACCCCTACGCCGATGACGACCCGGAGGCGGAGGATCGTCGCACGTTCGTGGCCAGCGCCATCACGGTCGACGAGGACGGCGTGGTCTACGCCTACTCCGCCGAAGAGGGCCGGGTGATCCGGGCGGATGCGGTCAGCGGTGAGGTGCGCGGTTCCGACGAGGTCGCTGACGGCCCCACCGAAGACGTGCAGCTCACCGCGGTGGCGGGTCGCTGGGCGATGCTCGCCGCCGACTCCGGCGACGTCTGGGTTCGCGGCTCCGCCGACCCGGTCGAGTCGGGCGCCGTGGGCGGGGTGCTGCAGCAGCCCTCGACCTCGGGAGACACCGTGTACCTCGCGGACGGCACCGGGCTGTTCGCGGTGCCGCTGGACGGATCCGGCGCCCGCCGCGTGACCGCCGAGGGAGCGGCCCGCGGCATCCCCGCAGCTCCCGCAATCCTCGATGACGTGGTCTACGCGGCCTGGCTGCCGCAGACCGGTCCGTCCGGGACGCTGTGGACCTCGACGGGCGGGGACACCGACCTGGACTACGCAGACGGCGAGCTCGGCGACGACATCTCCCCCTCCTTCCTCAGCAACGGCTCGCGGATGATCCTCAACGAGACCCGTTCGGGCTGGGTGTGGACCCTGCCCGACGGCAAACTCGTCCCCTCGTCCCAGCAGTGGGACGTCGACGCGGAACAGCCCACGGTGCAGCAGGAGGACGTCACGGCGGAGCGGGTCGTCGACCCGAAGCCGCCGGTCGCAGTCGACGATGCATTCGGGGTCCGCGCGGGCCGCTCAGTCGTGGTGCCGGTGCTGCTGGCATCCGTCGAAGGACTCGACCCCGGCTTCGGCACGGTCGTCACCACGAACGAGCAGCAGGAGCTCGTCGTACAGGTGGCCGCCGGCGCCACCGGCTCCGCGACGTTCCGCTATCGCGCCACCGACGGCACGAGCGCCGCCGGACTGCTGTCGGAACCGGCGACCGTGACCCTCACGGTCGCGGCGGACGACGTGAACACCGCACCGGTGTGGTGCGGTGTAGAGGGCTGCCTGGCCACGTGGCCGACCCCGGAGGTCGTCCCGGGCGGCACCGTCACCGTCGACGTCCGCGAGGGGTGGGTCGATCCCGAGGGCGACCCGATCTACGTCTCCTCCGCGGTGAACCAGTCCGGTATCGGCTCGCTCGCCCTCGACCCGCAGGGCACGGTCACCTTCCAGCATCCGAACCCCAACGAAGCCCAGGCGCAGAGCATCCCGATCGCGATCTCGGTGTCCGACGCGCGCGGCCTGTCCACGCCCGCGCAGCTCGACATCGCCGTCACCCCGTCCCCGCAGCTGACCGCCGAGTCGTTCGCGGTCATCGGATCGGTCGGCCAGCCGTTGACCGTCGACGTGCAGGCGCACGTCACCGGCGCGCACGGCGGCGTCGCCATCCGCTCCGCCACCGCGATCGAGGATGCCAGTGGCGACATCGTCGTCAACAGCCTGGCCGGCAGCTTCGTCTTCACCGGGGGCGCGGCCGGCAGCTACGTGCTGCAGTACGTCGTCGCCGACGATGTCGCCGAGGCCGCCGGCACGGTGCGCGTGACGCTGGTGGATGCGGCGCAGACGCAGATCTCGACCCCGCCGCTGACCGCGTTCGTCCGCCCCGGCGAGGACGCCACGATCGATGTGATCTCGGCGGTGACGAATCCCGCGGGTCTCGTGCTGCTCGCCAGCGACGTGCGCATCGAACCGGATGCCGCCGCATCCCTGTCCGTGGATCTCGTGGGCGAGAGCATGCTGCGTGTGGCGGGCACCACCGACTCCGGCCAGCCGGGCGTGCTGGGCGTCGTCCGGTACACCGTCTCCGACGGCACCGGCAACGGATACACCACCGCGATGGGCGAGGTCACGGTCGTGCTCCTGCCCGCCGCGATCGCGGAACCCCCGATCGCCGTGGACGACGCGGTCACCGTCCGCGTCGGAGCCCAGATCGACATCCCGGTGCTGCAGAACGACACGGCGCCCGCCGGTGCGCAGTTCTCCATCGACCCGTCCACGATCACGAACGACGACGGCGCCGGTCTGGCATTCGCGACCGGCCGGCTGCTGCGCTATCTCGCCCCCGACGAGGCCGGCACCTACACCGTGGGATACACGATCTACCGGCTCGGGTTCCCGGACATGACCGACACCGCGCGGGTGACGATCACCGTCATCTCGGACGAGTCGAACTCCGCGCCGCTCCCCCGCACCCTCATTGGCCGGGTGCTCAGCGGTTCGACGGTATCGATCCCGTTCGACCGGTTCGCGGTCGACCCGGATGGCGACAGCGTGGCACTCGACCGCATCGCGACCCAGCCCGCCCGTGGCTCCGCCGCCGTCTCCGCGACGGGCGATGCCATCCTCTACACCAGCGCTCCCGGCGACAGCGGGCAGGTGTCGTTCACGTACCAGGTGCGTGACACCCAGGGATCCACCGGCACCGGCGAGGTGCGCGTGGGCGTGCTCGATTCCGAGTCCGATCCCGCCCCGGTCACCTACAGCGACTACCTGCAGGTACAGGTCGGTGCCGAGGGCGAGGCCCGCGTCTACCCGGCCGATAACGACATCGACCCCGCGGGCGGCGACCTCGAGGTCATCGACGTACGTCCCAACGCCGAGGTCGGCACCGCGGAGTACGACCATCTGGAGAGCATGCTGGGCGACGTCTCCGAGGACGGCGAGGTGACGCTACGCGCGGGCACCGAGCTCGGCACCTACTCGTTCGCCTACACGGTGCGAAACGCCTTCGGCGACACCGCCATCGGCCTCATCGTGCTGAAGGTGGTGCGCGACCCGGTGCCCGATTACCCCGTGGTCCGCGACACCACCCTCACCGTCGAGACGCGCAAGGACTTCCCGTCCGGCGTCGACGTACTCGACGGCAAGGTGTCATGGAACGCCGGCGATCCGGACGCTCTCTCGCTGACCCTGTGGGGCGACCCGCCCGCCGGTGTCACGGCGAGCGGCGGCCGCATCGCGGGCGCCGTGCCGGACGAGACCCTCCTCATCCCGTTCGAGGTGACGGGAACCACGTTCGACGGCACCGAGGTGACCTCCTACGGCTTCCTCCGGGTGCCCGGTACCAATGACCTGCAGCTGACGCTGCGCGCTTCCGCCGCCTCCGTGGACGTCAACGAGCGCCAGAGCGTGGAGTGGGACATGGCCAAGGCCGTGGCGCTCCCGCCGCGCGCGACGATCGAGGTCGGCACCAAGCTCGCGGTCGGTGGCGCCCGCGCCGAGGCCACCTGCGAGATCGTCTCCGGCACCGTCGTGCGCTACACCGCAGGTGCGGGCTCGCCGTGGAGCGACTCGTGCACCGTCCCGGTGCGGCTGGAGGGCCAGGACCTCTACACGTATCTCGCGGTGCAAGTGCGGGTCATCGCGGAGGACCCGCAGCCCGAACTCCGCGCCGCGGCACTGACCGTGAGCCCGGGAGCCTCCGCCACCTACGACCTGACCGACATGACCAGCTGGGCCGGTACCGAGGACTGGGCGTCGCTGCGCTACGCGCTGTCGTACGTCGGCGACCAGTTCACCGTCGTGCAGGAGGGCACCACGGTGACGGTGACGGCGAAGGATGCGTCACGCCCCGGGCGCCAGGAACCGGTCACCGTCACCCTGCCCAGTCACTCCGATGTCGCCCCCGTCACGCTGCAGCTGACCGTCGGTCCCGCGCCCTCGACGCTTCCCAAGGGTGCCACCCTGACGCAGCAATGCAGCCAGGCCACCGGCAGCGGCTGCACCATCACCGTCATCGGTCAGCCCGGCGAGGTGAACCCGCTACCCGGGACGCCGCTGCGTCTCGTCGCGGTCGGCGCCACCTCCGGCGGCGTCTGCACCGGCGTCAGCTTCTCGGTCGCCAGCGCCACCGCCCTCCAGGCCTCGTGGTCGCCGGATGCGGACGGCACCCGCTGCACCGTCGGATTCACCGTGGAGGACGCCCAGGGCCGCCAATCCAGCGGTGACCGCAACGGCCAGGTGACCCTCGACCTGCAGGGCTTCCCGAAGCCGCCCAACAGCGTGGTGCAGAGCGCCTTCGCCGACCGGTCCATCACGCTGCGGGTCGACCCCGGTCCCGCCGCCAACGCCTACCCGGCGCTGCAGGGCTTCCACGTCTACGACGGGGCGCGTCTGGTCACGAACTGCGACGCATCCGGTGCCTGCCAGCCGTTCACGGTCGACGCGAACGGGCAGCAGCGCACCTACGAGGCGCGGGCCTTCAACGCCACCGGCGAGTCCCGCACCGGCGTCGCGGTGAAGGCATGGGCGTACCGTCCGCCGGTCCTCGGCGACGTGACGGTCGAGCCGGTGTACGACGCGCGGCGGACCACACTCGACAGCGGCGCCGTCCGCATCCGGATCGCGAACGCCGACCCCGAGGTGAAGTCGTACACCGTCACCGGCGCGTCGACCGAGGTGACCCGCTCCCCCGGCGAGACGACGGAGGTCGTCGTGACGCTGCCGGTCGGATCGCAGACGGTCACCGTCACCCCCAACAGTGCGAATGCGGCCCCGGACGGCAGCGGCTCCGTCGGGGCGACCGTGTCGAAGGGCGTGACCGTCGCGGGGCTTCCCACGACGGGTGCCGTCACCGTGGCGGGCGAGGCGAAGAACTCCATCACGGTGACCTCGCCCGGGATCAACCCCAACGGCAGCGCGCGGCCCACCAAGATCATCTACGTCGCGTTCGGCGAGGGCGGCGACTACTCGTGCCAGGTGGATGCGGAGGGCACCCTGGTCTCGGCGTCGGGCGGGGTGACCTCGAACACCACCACCATCAGCGGACTGAATGAGAACACCAAGTACGCGCTCGGCGCGTGCGTCAGCAACGGCTTCGGCTTCGCCAAGGCCGGCACCGCGATCGGCTGGGCGTGGGAACCGCCTGCCGCCCCCGCCACCGCCACCTACGGCATGGACCGCGACTCCCGCGGCGGGACGGTCACGTTCACCGCCACCCGCCCGAGCGTGCCGAACAAGCCGGGTTTCGAGACGGTGATCAGCGGCTGGCAGCCCGCCATCGGCGCCGAGGGCTCCATGACCGCCAAGTACTGCGTCTACGGCTCCCAGCAGTCCCGATGCGGTGCGGCCACGACGGTCACCGCCGCCGATCCGGCGCAGGCCATCCAGGCACGGCTCTACGATGCGGCCCTGCAGTGCGTCGCCGGTGGGCGGCTGACGGGCACGCTGGGACAGCAGCCCGGCGGCGGCGGACTGGGAACGGTCGGAGTCGACGGCGCGAGCGTGCAGTACTTCGACAAGTACTACCTGCCGATCATCCTCGCTTCCGACGCAGACCCCACCCAGGTGCCGGCGAAGGCGCGCTACGTGTCCGCCGACGTGACGTTCACCTGGAAGACGACCGGCGGCGCGCAATACGGGGTCGACACCTTCAGCCTCAGCTACCAGAACTGCTCCGGCACCGTCGACGACCCGGAGCCCACGCCCACCAACACCGGAGGAACCAACCCATGACCATCACCCCCGAGCAGACCGCGTGGTTCCAGGAGACGTTCAAGGCGCTCGTGGAGAACGTCGAGCAGGTCGTGCTGGGCAAGCGTCACGTGATCGAGCTGGCGTTCACCGCGATGCTCGCCGAGGGACACCTGCTGCTGGAGGACTTCCCGGGGACGGGCAAGACGTCGCTCGCGCGGGCCATGGGCCAGTCGGTGCAGGGCACGAGCAACCGCATCCAGTTCACCCCCGACCTGCTGCCCGGGGATGTGACCGGCATCACGGTGTACGACCAGAAGCGCGGCGAGTTCGAATTCCACCCGGGCCCGATCTTCTCGAACATCGTGCTGGCCGACGAGATCAACCGGGCGAGCCCCAAGACGCAGTCGGCGCTCCTCGAGGTCATGGAGGAGGGCCAGGTGACGGTCGATGGTGTGACTCGGCCGGTCGGTGCCCCCTTCCTCGTCGTCGCCACCCAGAACCCGGTGGAGCAGGCCGGCACGTATCGGCTGCCCGAGGCACAGCTCGACCGGTTCCTGCTGAAGACCTCGCTCGGCTACCCCGATCACGCCGCGACCGTCCGCATCCTCGAGGGCTCCGCGCAGGTGCGCCGCGAGGTGAACCCGGTCGTCGCCCCCGACGCGGTCGTCGCGATGTCCGCGTTCGCGCGTTCGGTGTACCTGAACCCGCTTGTGCTGGACTACATCTCGCGCATCGTCGACGCCACCCGGCACGCGGCGCAAGTGCGCCTGGGCGTCAGCGTCCGCGGCGCGCTGGCCCTCACCCGCGCCTCACGCGCGTGGGCCGCGGCGCACGGGCGCGGATACGTCACCCCGGACGATGTGAAGGCGCTAGCCGAGCCCGTCCTCGCGCACCGGCTCATCCTCGACCCGGAGGCGGAGTTCGACGGGGTCACCGCCGGGGCGGTGATCGGCCAGGTCATGCTCGATGTCACGCCGCCCAGTCAGCGAGAATCCGTGTGAGCACCGACACCTCCTCGCGCCACACCCGCACCAGCGGGTCGACCTCGACGTCCACGCATACCCGCACCCGCTACGACACGTCGCGGCAGACGACGGTCATCGTCGTCGGCGGCATCCGGTTCTGGCGCCGGGTACGTCGCTCGGCGGCGCGGTCGTGGACGGCGATCGCATCGACCGTCACGCCCGCGGGCTGGCTGCTCATCGCCGTCGCCGCCGTGGGACTCGGGGCCGGGCTGCCGTTCGGATGGATCGAGTTCGCCGTCGCCGGGATCATCGCCGCCGTCCTGCTCGTGTGCGCGGTGCCGTTCCTGTTCAGCGCCCGGGCGTACGACGTCACGCTGGAACTCGCTCACGACCGAGTCGTGGCCGGGGATGCGGTCACCGCCCGGCTCCGCGTCGTCAACGTCGGCTCCGCGGTGGCCCTCCCCGGGCGCGTCGACGTGCCGGTGGGCGATGGCCTGGTGGATGTCGCGGTGCCGCTGCTGCGGAAGGGCGCCGCACACGATCAGATCATCGACATCCCCGCCGCCCAGCGCGGCATCATCGACGTGGGGCCTGCCCGCACCGTCCGCGGCGATCCGCTCGGCATCCTCCGCCGGGAGATCGCCTGGGAGGACGTGCACACGCTGTACATCCACCCGGTGACGACCTCGATCCCCAGCACCGCGACCGGGTTCGTGCGGGATCTCGAAGGCAACCCGTCGACCCTCGTCGTGGACTCCGATATCTCCTTCCACGCGATCCGCGAGTACGCACCGGGCGACTCGCAGCGGCAGATCCACTGGAAATCGACCGCCAAGACCGGCACGCTCATGGTGCGCCAGTACGAGGAATCCCGCCGGTCCCGGATGGTCGTCGTCCTCGCCGTCGCCGAGGACGAGTACGCCGACGAAGAGCAGTTCGAGCTCGCCGTCAGCGCCGTCGGCTCGATCGGTGTGCGTGGCATCCGCGACGGCCGGGACGTGTCGATCGTCGTCGGCGGCGAGGTGCCGGAGTTCGCCCGGCGCGCTGTCCGCACCTCGCGGGACCTCACCACGATCACCAGCCGGACCCTGCTCGATGACCTCGCCGGCCTCGACCGGGCCGAGCACGTCACCTCCCTCGGCGCCGCAGCCGCGCTCGCGGTCGAGACGCACCGCGACGTGTCGATCGGGTTCTTGGTGTGCGGATCCGTCCCGACGCTTCGGACGCTGCAGCACGCGGCACTGTCGTTCCCGCCGGATGTGGGGGTCGCCGCGCTCGTCTGCGATCCGGCCGCCGAACCCTCGTACCGCACGATCGGCGGGGCGAGCGTCGTCACCATCGGCCTGCTCGAAGACCTGCGGCACATCCTCGCGCGGAGCGCGCAATCGTGAGCGTCCCCGCCGGCCCGCCGCTGCGCCGCACCCGCGCGGTGCGCAGCCGGGCGCGCTCCCGCACCGAGCTGATCGCCACGATCGGCGATGTCGCCTTCCTCGACGCGCTCCTCGCGATCGGCGTCGCCGCCTGGTGGCCGGTGTTCCGGCACCCGTGGCTGTTCGCCATGGCGGCGGTCGCCATCGCGCTCGCGACAGCCATCGCGATCGTCGGCGCCCGGCGACGCTGGCCCGCCTGGCTGGTGGCCGCCGTCACCGCCGGGGTCTACCTCGTGGGCGGTGTGCCGCTGGCCGCCCCTACCGCCCTCACCGACCTGCAGACCCTGCCCGGCATGTTCGTGTCGGTGCTCACCGCGCCCGCGACCGGGTGGAAGAACCTTCTGACCCTGGATCTGCCGCTCGGGGTCTACCAGGCGACGCTCGCGCCGGTCTATCTGCTGTTGCTGGTGGCCGGGGTCCTCGCCCTCTCCCTCGTGCTGCGGGGTACCCGCGCCTGGGCGCTCGGCGCCCCGCTCGCCCTCACGGTGTTCGTCTTCGGCGTCGTGTTCGGATCGAGCGCCGTCACCGGCACCGCCCACCTCGGCCCGTGGACGCTGCCGGGAACGCTGGAGGCCGCCACCGGTGTCGCCGCCGTCGCCGTGGCCATGGCCTGGTACCTGTGGCGTGCGGTGTACACGCGCCGCGCGGCCCTCCGCACCGCCCGCGACGCCACCGGCGTCCGTGCCCCGGCTCGCGCCCGTCGCACCGTCGCCACCCGGCTGCTGGCCGGTGCCGCCATGGCACTGATCGCCCTCGTGGCCGGCCTGGCCCTGGCCCCCGCGGCCCTCGCCGGCGCCACCCGCGACGTGCTCCGCACCGACATCGACCCGCAGATCCGGGTCCGCGAGGAGCTCAGCCCCCTCACCGACTACCGTGCCGCGTTCAGCGACGACACCTACGACGCGGTGCT
>NZ_JAPLAI010000039.1:10422-27579 GCF_026393345.1 Microbacterium sp. | reverse complement strand
CTCGCGACGCTGCCCTTCTACGACGGACGCGTCATGCAGGCCGCGGACCCCGCGGGCGGCGACGGCACGGCGTTCACCCGGGTGCCCGCCTCCCTCGATGCCGGCAGCGGCCCCGTGGTGCAGGCGCAGGTCACCATCGGCGACTACCGCGGCATCTGGGTGCCGACCGTCGGCACGCTGCGGGCCCTCGACTTCAACGGTGGAGACCGCGCCGCCCTCAGCGACGGGTTCTTCTACAACCCCGACACGCTCACCGGCGTGGAGCTGGCGGGCTCCGGGCTCACCGACGGCGTCGCGTACACCCAGGACGGCGTCCTCGTCGCGAACGAGCAGGACGTGAGCGCGCTCGACCCCGGCGACGACGGGGCCGTCATCGACCCGTCCCTCATCCCGGAGAGCCTCACCGCATGGATCGAGCTGCAGGAGGCGCCCGCCGGAGGCGCGGGCCTCGCGGAACTTCTGTCGCGCCTGCGTGCCCGGGGCTACCTCAGCCACGCGTTGAGCGTCGACACGGCTGACCCGCCGTCGTGGCTCACCGACCTCGACGGGTACACGTTCGAATCCAGTCGCGCGGGTCACTCCAGCGACCGCATCTCGACCCTGTTCACCCAGCTCATCGACAAGCAGAACGAGGTCGGCGGCGACGACGACACGCTGCTGGTCGCCGCCCCGGGCGATGACGAGCAGTTCGCGGTGGCGGCGGCGATGATCGCCGACCAACTCGGCTTCACCGCCCGGGTGGTCGTCGGCGCGCGGCTGTCGAGCGAGGACGATACGCTCCCGGTGTGCGACGACGGCGCGTGCACCGGCGGTGCGCTGGCCGCCTGGATCGAAGTGCAGGATGCGGACGGTTCCTGGACCGCGGTCGACACCACCCCGCAGCATGCCGTGCCGCTCTCGCCGGAGGTGCAGCAGCGCCGCGACCCGCAGAACCCCACCGAGGTCGACCCGCAGCAGGCGGACACTGTGTTGCCGCCCGAGGCCGATCCGGCCGATTCCGGCGGCACGGACGACGACCCCGCGGCGCAGACCGACCTGACCTGGCTGTGGGCGACCGCCCGGGTCGGCGGAATCTCGCTGTTCGCGCTGATCGTGCTGGGCCTGCCGTTCGCGGCTCTGCTCGCGGCGAAAGCCATCCGGTACCGGTCGCGGCGTGGCACGCCCGACCCGATCGACCGGGTCGTCGCCGGCTGGGACGAGTACGTGGACACCGTGGTCGATCACGGTGCGGTGCCGCCGCGTGCGGCCACCCGGCAGGAGGCGGCGACCCAGCTCACCGGCGCCGCCGCCGGCACCACCCTCGCCACCTGGGCGGATCGCGCCGTGTTCGCCCCGCATCCGCCCTCCGATGCCGACGGCGAGGAGTTCTGGGCGCTGGTGGATGCGGAACGCGAACGGCTCCGGAGCGAAGCCACGTTCTGGCAGCGGTGGCGGGCCCGCCTCTCGCTGCGCTCCTTCCGCGAACGGCTGCGTCAGCTCGTTCCGACGACGGGACGACGCCGATGACGGTCCGGGTGGGTGTCGTCGCCGGGTTCCGCACCGATCCCGGGCGGGTGCGGCCGGTGAACGAGGACGCGCTGTTCGCCACGCATCCGGTGTACCTGGTGGCCGACGGCATGGGCGGGCACGACGCGGGCGATCGGGCGAGCGCCGCCGTGGTGGCCGCGTTCTCCCCCCTGCAGGGTCGGCTCGATGTGCAGCCCGAAGAGGTCGTCGCAACGATCGCCGCCGCCCACCGCACGGTCGCGCAGATCGCCCGACGGCACAAGCGCGGGGCGGGCGCCACGGTGTCGGGCGTGGTCGCGGTGGTGCAGCACGGCTCACCGGTGTGGCTGGTCTTCAACATCGGCGATTCGCGGGTGTACCGGCTGTCTGGCAGCAGCCTCGAGCAGATCACGGTGGACCACTCGGTCGTCCAGGAGATGGTGACAGCGGGTGGGCTCACCCGCACCGAAGCGGGGACGCATCCGGGCCGCCACGTCATCACTCGCGCCGTGGGCGACGCGCAGAGCGACGCGGATTACTGGCTCGCCCCCATCGTCACCGGGGAGCGTCTGCTCATCTGCTCGGACGGCCTGAGCGACGAGCTGGGCGACGAGGCGCTGCGCGCGGGTCTCACCCTCGGCGGGTCGGCGGCGCAGACGGCGCACGCGCTGGTCGAACAGGCGCTGGCCCGTGGCGGCCGCGACAACATCTCCGCCGTGGTGGTCGATGTGCGCGAGGGTGCGCTCACGCCGCGGGCCGACGACATGACCGGCGGGTTCGGCACGAGCACGCAGGCGAGCGTGCAGCCGGTCGACACCGATACCCTCACCTCAGGGAGCGGACGTGACTGAGCGAGTGTGGTTGGACGGTGCGCTGCCCGCGGTGGCAACCGACACCTGGGCGGTGATGTCGGCCGGTCGCGGCGCCATCCCTGCCGCCCGCCGCATCCTGGCCCTTCCCGCGGATACCGCGGCGCCCGCCGCCCTGCTCGACGTGCTGCTGGCCGACGGACTCGCCGCCACCCCCGCGTTCGCGGTTGTGGCACTGGAGGACGACCGGCTCACTGCCTTCCTCCGCGGCCCCTTCGTGCTCCGAGCGGAACGGACCGACGGGACGATCGACCGCGTCGACGGTTTCGGGGTGCATTCCTGGCGTGAGGTCACGATGACCGACATCCGCCGGGTCTGGTGCCTGCAGTCCCCCGCCATCACCCGCACCGACTCCGCCCCGCGCGCCCTTCCCGCGCGTCCGGGGCCGACCACCGCCTCCGGCATCGCGATGCGCGCCACCGCCGCCGTCACCGCGGGACCCGACGCTGCCCTCGCCCCGCCGCGCCCCGCCCTGCCGGTGGATGCGGCCCCGCGGATGATCGAGCTGCCCACCGGCGAGCGCATCGCCATCGAGGGGGATCTGCTGATCGGGCGGGGGCCGCGGAGCGACCGGCTCGACGGCCGGGACCTGCCGACCCTCATCGCCCTCGACCGGGCACCCCGCGAGGTGTCACGGCGGCACGTGCGCGTCTCCCGTCGCGGTGCGGATGTGCGCATCGAAGACCTCGGCAGCGCGGGCGGCACCTCGCTCGTGGACGCGGCCGGAACAGCCCGCCGCCTCCGGCCGTCCGAACCCGCCCCGGTCGCGGTGGGTGAGACCGCGGAGCTGCCCGGCGGCGTCCGCATCCGATTCGTGGGAGACGCATGAGCACGCCCGAGGACGAGGACGCCACGCGCATCACCCGGCGCGGGACCGTCCCGGTACCCGACGACGACGCCACCCGCATCACGCGACGCGGCGTGGACGCCCTGCCCGACGCCGACACTGATGACGGCGACGGCGCTGACGACGCCACCCAGCTGAGCCGGCGCCCGACCCCGGTGGATGACGACGCCACCCGCATCACGAGGCGCCCCGCATCCGCGCCCGTACCCGTGGACGACGACGCGACCCGCATCACGAGGCGCCCCGCCGTTGCCCAGGCCCCCGCGATGACACCCGCAGACACGCCCACGTCGACCGGCACGCAGACCACCCACGTCGACGTCGGGCCCCGGCCCGCGGAGACGGACGTTGCCCCGGCGCTGCGGACCCCGGTCGTGCGGTCCGCCCCGCCCGCCCTTATCGAACTCCCCGATCCCACCCCGAACGACGGCGGCGCCGCCGCACGCGCCGCCCGCCGCCGCATCCTGCGGAACCGGCTGCTCATCCTCGCCGGCACCAGCGTCGTCGTGTTCGCCGGTGCGCTCGTCGGACTCGTGCTGCTGATCTCGGCGTGACGCGGGCGGGATACCATCGAAGGCTGTGTCCGCACCTGAACCCGTAATCTCCTACCCCCCGGAGCTGCCCGTCAGCGCCGCCCGGGAGGAGATCGCGCGCGCCATCGCGGAGAACCAGGTCGTGATCGTCGCCGGCGCGACCGGGTCGGGCAAGACCACGCAGCTGCCGAAGATCCTGCTGGAGCTCGGCCGCACGAAGATCGCGCACACGCAGCCGCGGCGGATCGCCGCCCGCACGATCGCCGAGCGCATCGCCGAAGAGATGCAGGTGCCGCTCGGCGGGGCGGTCGGCTACAAGGTCCGCTTCACCGACAAGGTGTCGGCCGACACCCGCGTGGCGCTCGTCACCGACGGCATCCTGCTGAACGAGATCCACCGCGACCGGATGCTGCGCCGCTACGACACGATCATCATCGACGAGGCGCACGAGCGGTCGCTGAACATCGACTTCCTGCTCGGCTACCTCCGCCGGCTCCTCCCCCGTCGCCCCGACCTGAAAGTCGTCGTCACCAGCGCGACGATCGACCCGGAAAGCTTCGCCCGTCACTTCGCCGACGCGGACGGCGCCCCGGCGCCGGTCATCGAGGTGTCCGGCCGCACTTACCCGGTCGACATCCGGTACCGCCCGTTCGGTGTCGGAATTCAGGCTGAGGACGACGATGACCTCGAATCGGCCGGGATTGCGACACACAGCCTGAATTCCGACGCCGAGGACGAGGTGTCGGCGATCGTCGCGGCGCTGCGCGAACTCGACCGGGAACCGGCCGGCGACGTGCTCGTCTTCCTCCCCGGCGAGGCGGAGATCCGCGACGCGATGGATGCGGTGCGCGGCGCGTACGCGAAGGACGCGTCCCCCACCGAGGTGCTGCCGCTGTACGGCCGCCTCTCCGCCGCCGAGCAGCACCGGGTCTTCGAACGCTCCACCGTCGCCGGGGTTCGCCGGCGTGTCATCCTCGCCACCAACGTCGCGGAGACGAGCCTCACGGTCCCCGGCATCCGGTACGTCGTCGACGTCGGCACCGCCCGGATCTCGCGCTACAGCAACCGGTCGAAGATCCAGCGGCTGCCGATCGAAGCGATCTCGCAGGCTTCCGCCCAGCAGCGGGCCGGGCGCGCCGGCCGCACGGCCCCCGGCATCGCCGTCCGCCTGTACGCCGAAGAGGACTTCGAGCGCCGTCCGGAGTTCACCGAACCCGAAATCCTGCGCACCTCGCTCGCCTCGGTGATCCTGCAGATGCTGGCGCTCGGGTTCGGCGACATCGCGTCGTTCCCCTTCCTCACCCCGCCGGACTCCCGCGGTGTCTCCGCCGCGTTCGAGCTGCTCACCGAGCTCGGCGCGATCCGGCGCGAGCGCGAGGGCGTGACGCTGACGAAGATCGGCCGCGAGCTCGCGCGCCTGCCCATCGACCCGCGGTTCGCCCGCATGCTCGTCGAGGCCGACCGCACCGGGGTACAGCGCGATGTCCTCGCGATCGTCGCAGGTCTGTCGATCCAGGACGTCCGCGAACGCCCCGAGGAGGCGCGCGATCAGGCGCAGGCGTCGCACGCGCGCTTCACCGACCCCACCAGCGACTTCCTCTCCGTCCTGAACCTGTGGAACCACCTGCGCGAACAGCAGGCGGAGCTCGGCTCCAGCGCCTTCCGGCGGCTGTGCCGCGCCGAGTACCTGAACTACGTCCGCGTGCGGGAATGGTTCGACGTGCACCGTCAGCTGTCCCAGCTCGTCGGGGCGCCCCGGAACCCGGAGCCCGGGACCGCGGACCCGGATGCGGTACACAAGGCGATCCTGTCCGGGCTGCTGTCGCAGATCGGCATCCTCGACGAGCGGGAGCGCAGCGCCGTCAAGGGCGCGGCAGGTAAAGGCAAGCAGGTGCGTGCCGAGTACCGCGGCGCCCGGGGTGCGAAGTTCGCCCTGTTCCCCGGCTCGGGCCTGCGGAAGAAGAGCCCGCAGGCTGTGATGGCCGCCGAACTCGTGGAGACGAGCCGCCTGTACGCCCGCACCGCCGCGGCCATCGACCCGGCCTGGGCCGAGCCGCTGGCCGGCGACCTCGTGAAGCGGCAGCTGTCGGACCCGCACTGGTCGAAGGATGCGGGTGCGGCCGTCGCCGCCGAGAAGGTCACCCTGTTCGGCGTCGAGATCATCCCTCGCCGCCGCATCCAGCTGGCCCGGGTCGACCGGCCGCTCGCGCGGGAGATGTTCCTGCGGAACGCCCTCGTCGACGAGGAGTGGGATGCCGCGTCACTCCCCAAGCCGCTCACCGCGTTCGCCCGGCGGAACCTCGAGCTCCGACGTCGCCTGGAGAAGGTCGAGGAGCGGGAGCGTCGCCGCGACATCCTCGCCGGCGATGAGGCGGTGTACACCTTCTACGATGCCCGCATCCCCGAGGACGTCTTCGACGTGCGCTCGTTCGTGGCGTGGTGGAAGGATGCGGCCGAGCGCACCCCGCGCCTCCTCGACCTCAGCGAGGCCGATCTGCTGGAGGGCTCGAGCCGCGCCGACGAGCGCGACTTCCCGACCCGGTGGCGGCAGGGCGATCAGGTGCTCTCGCTCGCGTACCGGTTCGAACCCGGCGCGCCCGACGACGGCGTCACGGTCGTCGTTCCCGTCGCCCTCCTCGCGCAGCTGCGCGCGGACGGGTTCGACTGGCAGGTGCCCGGGATGCGGGACGACCTGATCGCGGGCCTCATCCGCGCGCTGCCGAAGGCGATCCGCCGTCACGTGGTCCCCGCCGCAGACTGGGCAGCCCGGTTCGCCGCGGAACTCGTCGAGGCGGGCCCGGAGCACCACGACGGCCTTCCGGCGATGAGCCTGCGCGAGGCCCTCGCCGGACGCATTCAGCGCATCGCCAACCAGCCGGTCACCGCCGCGGACTTCGATCTGGAGCGACTGCCGGGCCACCTCCTGATGTCGTTCCGTGCCGTCGACCATCGCGGCCGCGCGCTCGGCTCCGACCGCGACCTCGCCGCCCTCCAGGCCCGGCTCGCCGACCGGGCTCAGAGCGAGGTCGCCCGGACGGTCGCCCGCGCGGAGCGTCCGGGGCCTCGCGCCCCCGGACCCGCCCCTGCCGCCGCATCCGGTCTGCAGCAGCGCACCGGGCTCACCGACTGGACGATCGGAGACCTGCCCGAGCTCGTCGACACCCCTGTCGCGGGCGGGGTCGTGCGAGGATATCCGGCGCTCGTCGACGCCGGCACCGACGTGACCCTGCGGATCGAGGCGACCCCGGAGGCAGCGGCCACCGCCACCCGTGCGGGCCTTCGCCGGCTGGTGCTGCTGTCGTCGCCGTCGCCCGCGAGCTATGTGCTCGAGCACCTGACCGCGAACGAGAAGCTGGCCCTCGCCGCATCCCCGTACCCCAACGCGAAGGCTCTCATCGAGGACGCCCGGTCGGCCGTGGCGGATGCGGTGATCGCCCGCACCGCGCCGGGCGGTGTGGTGCGGGATCGAGCCGGCTTCGAGCGGGTCCGTGATGCCTTCTCCGCCGCCGTCACCGACGAGCTGTTCGCCGCGGTGTCGCTCGTCGCCCGCATCCTCACCGCCTCGCGGGAAGTGGAACGAGAGCTGAAGCGGCAGAACTCGCTCACCCTGCTGGGTGCCCTGAATGACGTGCGCGGGCAGCTGGGCGGCCTCATCCACCCCGGTTTCGTCTCGGCGACCGGGCTTGCCCGGCTCGCCCACCTGCCGCGGTACCTGCGCGCTGCGCGCGACCGGGTGCGCGCGCTCGCCGACAACCCGGGTCGCGACCGGCAGCGGATGACGGAGTACGAGCGGATGCTGGCGGCGTTCACCGAGGCCGGTGGCACCATCCCGCCCGCGCCCGATGCTCCGCCGAACCTGGTGCACGCCCGGTGGCTGCTCGAGGAGTTCCGGGTGAGCCTGTACGCGCAGCCGCTCGGCACGGCGGAGCCGGTGTCGCCGCAGCGGATCATGAAGGCGCTCCGCGGCACCTCCTGAGGCGCGCCCTCGGGCTCGATGTCCCACTTTCTGCCGCTACGTGTCCCACTTTCTGTCGCTCTGACGCTCTCATTCCGGCAGAAAGTGGGACATGGGCGCTGCGCGAGTGATCGATCGATCGGATGCTGCTGCTGCGCGAGCGAGCGGACGGCGGTAAGTTTCGGGTCATGGCACACGCGATCGTCTACACCGCGTTCGGGGGACCCGACGTTCTCACTCTGGTGGAGACACCACCGCTGCAGCCGCAGCCCGGGCACCTGGTCGTCCGGGTCGAGGCCGCCGGGGTGAACCCCATCGACGCGAAGCTGCGCGCCGCGATCCGGCCCTCCGCCCCGATCACCGAACCGCGCCGTGTCGGTTCCGACGGCGCAGGTGTGGTCACCGCGGTCGGCGACGGCGTCGAGGGGTACCGACCGGGCGACGAGGTCGTGTTCTTCGGCGCCAGCGGCGCCTATGCGAGCGAGATCCTGCTGCCCGTCCCGCTGGTGCAGCACCGGCCGCCGCAGGTGTCCGCTGCGGTCGGCGCGGCGCTCGGCATCCCGGTCGGCACCGCGTACCAGGCGCTCCGCTCCCTCGACGTGCGCGCGGACGACACCCTGCTGCTGCACGCCGGCTCCGGGTCGGTCGGCCAGGCGGTCATCCAGTTCGCCGTGCTGTGGGGGGCGCGGGTGGTGGCCACGGCGTCACCCCGACGGTTCGACCGCATCCGGTCTCTCGGGGCGACACCGGTGGCGTACGGCGAGGGGCTCGCCGACCGGGTTCGCGATGCGGCATCGGACGGCGTCACCGTGGCGATCGACGCGGCCGGCACCGACGAGGCGCTGCACGTGTCGCTGGAGCTCGTGCCGGACCGCACCCGGATCGCGACGCTCGTGCGCGGGGCGGATGCGGACGCCCTCGGCATCCAGGCGTACTCCGGCGGCAGCCCGCATCCGCTCACCGCGCAGCAGGTGGCGTGGCGCGGCGAGGCGATGCCGGTGGCGCTCTCGCTGCTCGCCGCCGACCGCTTCTCGGTGGAGCTCGGTCCCGCGCTCCCGCTCGCCGACGCCGCCGAGGCGCACCGTCTGGTGGAGTCCGGCGCCCAGGGCAAGATCACCCTCCTCCCCTGACCCGCCCGCGCGCCGGTCCGCCCGCCGCCCTCCGCAGTCGACGGCGCCGAGATTCGGGGCGTGACCCGGGGCACCGCGGCTCAGGCGGGCTGGGCGGTGACGTGGTCGGCGATCGTCGAGGGCAGCGTCCCGTCGTCCGCCGTTGCGGCGAACGCCCCGCGGTACGCCGCGGCCGGATGCGTCGCATCAATGCGCCGGTTCCCCTCCCCGTAGAGCGACTCTCGCAGCGTGGAGCCGGCGTACTCAGTCTGCGCGCGGCCGCGACGCTGAAGCTCGGGGACCACGTGCTCCACGAGGTCTTCGAACGTGCCCGGGGTGATGGCGTAGGCGAAGTTGAAGCCGTCGACATCGCCCTCGTCGACCCAGCGCTCCAACTCGTCCGCGACAGTCTCGGGGCCGCCGACGATCACCGGGCCCATGCCGCCGATGGCCCGCTGCTCGACGATGTCGGATGCGGTCCAGCGGCGCTCCGGGTCGATGGTGGCCAGCGACGACAGCACCGATCGGAGGCTGTCGTTCTCGATCTCCTCGAGCGGCTGGTCCGGGTCCCACTGGCTGAAGTCGATGCCGGTCCACCCGCCGTAGAGGGCGAGTACGCCCTCGCCCGAGGCGTACGACAGGTACTCCTCGAATTTCGCCTGCGCCGCCGCGTCCGTCTCCGCGGTGATGACGGTGACCAGGACGAACACCTTCACGGAGTCGCGGCTACGACCCTCCGCCTCGGCGCGGTCGCGGATGTCGCTCGTGATCGCGAGCGCCTGCGCGGGATTGGCCGGGCTGATAAAGATACCCTCGCCGTGCTTGGCGGCGAACGCCCGGCCGCGCGGCGAAGCCCCGGCCTGGAAGATCACCGGGGTGCGCTGCGGGGACGGCTGGGACAGGTGGATGCCGGGGACCCTGAAGTACCGCCCCTCGTGCCCGATCGGATGCACCTTTGTCGGCTCGGTGTACACACCGCGTTCGCGGTCTCCGACGACCGCATCCTCGTCCCACGAGCCCTCCCACAGCTTGTACGTCACGTCGAGGAACTCGTCGGCGATGTCGTAGCGCTCGTCGTGCGAGATCTGCTGCGTCAGGCCGAGATTGACCGCAGCGGAGTTCAGGTAGCTCGTCACGACGTTCCAGGCAACGCGGCCTTTGGTGAGGTGGTCGAGGGTGGAGAACTTCCGTGCCAGCGCGTAGGGCTGCTCGTACGTGAGCGCCGAGGTGACACCGAAGCCGAGGTGCTCGGTGACGAGCGCCATCGCCGGGACCTGCAGGAACGGGTCATTCACCGGCACCTGGTCGGCGTCGCGGAGAGCAGTCGCCGCAGACCCGCGATACACGTCGTAGATGCCCAGAACGTCAGCGATGAACAGCGAATCGAACCGCCCGCGCTCCAGCAGCTTCGCCAGCTCGGTCCAGTACTCGAGGTCGGTGTAGCTCGTGGCACGGCTGGCCGGATGCCGCCAGGTGCCCGCCGACTGGTGGCTGATACAGGTCATGTCGAAGGCGTTGAGGATGATGCGCTTACCCATGCGACGAGTGTCACCTCCCGCGGCCGCATGCCCAACTCCGCCGACACACGGCGCAATGCAGGCACACGCACTCCCCCGCCGTCACGGCCGCGCCACCCCTTTCGCTGCGAGCCACCCCTCTAGATGCAGTTCGAAAAGGGGTGGCTCGCACTTATCGGGGTGGCTCGGCAACGGGCAGGAAACGCGGGAGGCCCCGCCCGAATGGGCGAGGCCTCCGTGAACGCGGATGCGGGTCAGTTGCCGGTGCGACGCTTGTTGTAGACGTCGAACGCGACCGCCAGCAGCAGCACGAGGCCCTTGACGGCCTGCTGCCACTCGATGCCGATGCCCATGATCGACATGCCGTTGTTCAGCACACCGATGATGAGACCACCGATGATGGCGCCACCGATGGTGCCGACACCACCCTGGACCGCGGCTCCACCGATGAACGCGGCCGAGATGGCCTCGAGTTCGAAGCCGTCACCGGCCTTGGGACCGGCGAGGTTCAGGCGGGCGGTGAAGATGAGGCCCGCGAGAGCCGCGAGGAAGCCCATGTTCACGAACAGCCAGAAGTCGACGCGGCGCGTCTTGATGCCCGACAGCTCCGCCGCGTGGCGGTTGCCGCCGATGGCGTAGATGTGGCGGCCGAACACGGTGCGGTTCATGACCACGCCGTACGCCAGCACGAGGACGGCGAGCACGATCAGCGTGACCGGGATGCCCTTGTACGAAGCCAGCGCGTAGGCGAAGAACCCGATGACGATGGCGATGAGCGCGAGCTTCACGACCATCCAGACGATGGGCTCCACCTCCTGGCCGTACTTCTGGCGGCCGGCGCGGGTGCGGAACTGCTGCACGATGAGCGCGATGATCGCGATCGCCGCAATGGCCAGCGTGAAGATGTCCACGTCCTCGCCACCGAACAGGCCCGAGAGGAACCCGTTTCCGAGGGCGCGGTACTCGGTCGGGAACGAGCCGATGTTGGCGTTGCCGAGCACGACGAGCGCGAGACCGCGGAAGATGAGCATGCCCGCCAGGGTCACGATGAAGGCGGGGATGCCGACATAGGCGATCCAGAAGCCCTGCCAGGCACCCACCGCGGCGCCGATCGCCAGCGACAGGATGATCGCGAGCCACCAGGGCATGCCCCACTGCACCGCGAACACACCGGAGACGGCGCCGACGAAGGCCGCGACGGAGCCGACCGACAGGTCGATGTGGCCGGCGATGATGACCATCACCATGCCGATCGCGAGCACGAGGATGTACCCGTTCTGCACGACGAGGTTGGAGATGTTCTGCGGCCGCAGCAGGATGCCGTTGGTCAGCACCGCGAACAGGATCACCACCGCGATCAGCGCGATGAAGATGCCGTTCTTGCCCAGGTCGCTGATGACCGTGGTCAGCCAGCGCGTGAACTTGTTGTCGGCGGGGTTGACGAGGCTCCCCGCGGCCTGGGATTCGTTCGGAAGGTCGGAATTCGACATGAAAGTGTCTCCTGCAAGCCCCGTCAGCGGGGCTTCTCCATGGTCATGAGCTTGGGCGACCTCGCCGGTGACCCGGCCCGCGGACAGCGTAAAGATGCGATCGGCCAGCCCCATCACCTCGGGAAGCTCCGAGGAGATGACGATGATGCCCTTGCCCTCGGCCGCGAGCCTGTTGATGATCGTGTAGATCTCGTACTTCGCGCCCACGTCGATGCCGCGGGTGGGCTCATCGAGGATGAGCACGTCGGGGTCGGAGTAGATCCACTTCGACAGCACGACCTTCTGCTGGTTGCCGCCGGAGAGCTTGCCGGTCTTGGCCAGGACGCTGGGCGCCTTGATGTTCATGTCGCGACGGAACTCGTTCGCGACCTTGAATTCCTGGTTGTCGTCGACCAGACCGCCCTTGGCGAGCTTCTTCAGCGAGGCCATGGAGACGTTGCGTTTGATGTCCTCGATGAGGTTCAGTCCGTACGTCTTCCGGTCCTCGGTGGCGTAGGCCAGCCCGTTGTCGATGGCCTCGGCGACCGTCCGCGTCTTGATCTCGGTGCCGCGCATGAAGACCTTGCCGGAGATCCGGGAGCCGTAGCTGTGGCCGAACAGGCTCATCGCGAACTCGGTGCGCCCCGCGCCCATAAGGCCCGCGATACCGACGATCTCGCCCGCGCGGACCGTGATCGACACATCGTCGACCATGACGCGGGTGGGATCCTGCGGATGGTGCGCGGTCCAGTTCTCGACCCGCAGCAGTTCTTCCCCGATGTGCGGTTCGTGGTCCGGGTACCGGTGCTCGAGGTCGCGGCCCACCATGTCCTTGATGATGCGGTCCTCGGTGACGTCGTTCTTCGCGATCGTCTCGATCGTCTTGCCGTCTCGGATGACCGTGACGGTGTCGGCGATCTTCTTGATCTCGTTCAGCTTGTGGCTGATGATGATCGACGTGATCCCCTGCTCCTTGAGCTGCAGGATGAGATCCAGCAAATGATCGGAGTCCTCGTCGTTCAGTGCGGCGGTGGGCTCATCGAGGATGAGCAGCTTCACCTCCTTGGAGAGCGCCTTGGCGATCTCCACCAGCTGCTGCTTGCCGACACCGATCTGATTGATCTTGGTGGTCGGGTTGTCGCGGAGGCCGACGCGCTCGAGCAGCTTCGCCGCCTCGAAGTTCGTGTGGTTCCAGTCGATGAGTCCGCCGAGTCCGCGACGCTCGTTGTTGAGGAAGATGTTCTCGGCGATCGACAGGTAGGGGCTGAGTGCCAGCTCCTGGTGGATGATGACGATGCCCTTCGCCTCGCTGTCGCGCAGGTTCTTGAACGCCACCTCCTCACCCTCGTAGACGATGGCGCCGTCGTAGGTGCCGTGCGGGTACACGCCGGAGAGCACCTTCATAAGGGTGGATTTCCCGGCGCCGTTCTCACCGCAGATCGCGTGGACTTCGCCGCGCGCGACCGCGAGGGTGACGTCCGACAGCGCCTTGACGCCGGGGAACGTCTTCGTGATCCCTCGCATCTCGAGGATGTTCATAGGTCTCATCTCTCCTTGCCGACTCGCCCGAACCGGGCGGCGAGAGGATTCTCGCCGCCCGGTTCGGGCTGGGATCGTTCTTAGCCCTTGATCTCGTCTTCGGTCCAGTAACCGGAGTCGACGAGGACCTCGGTGATGTTGTCCTTGACGACGATCTGCGACTCGAGCAGGTACGACGGGACGACCTTCACCCCGTTGTCGTAGTCCTCGGTGTTGTTCACCTCGGGCTCCTCACCGTTGAGCAGCGCGGTAGCCATCTTGACAGCAACCTCCGCGAGCTTGCGGGTGTCCTTGAAGATGGTGGCGTACTGCTCACCGGAGTTGATGGCCTTGACGGAGTCGAGCTCCGCGTCCTGACCCGAGATGATCGGCCACTCGGCACCGACCGCGTAACCGGCGTCGGTGAGAGCGGAGATGATGCCGCGCGAGATTCCGTCGTACGGCGAGAGCACCGCGTTGACCTTCGTGCCGTCGGAGTAGTTCGCCGTGAGGATGTCCTCCATGCGGCTCTGAGCGGCCTCGCCGTCCCAGCGGAGCGTGGCGGCCTGCTGGAAGTCGGTCTGACCCGACTTGACGACGAGAGTGCCGTCGTCGATGAGGGGCTCGAGGACGTCCATCGCACCGTTCCAGAAGAACGTGGCGTTGTTGTCGTCGGGCGAACCGGCGAACAGCTCGATGTTGAACGGGCCCGCGGGGGCGCCGTCGATCGGGGTGCCGTCGAGCTCGGTGAGGCCCAGGCCGTTGAGCACGGACCACGCCTGCTGCTGGCCGACGACGAAGTTGTCGAACGACGCGTAGTAATCGACGTTCTCGCTGTCGCGGATGAGGCGGTCGTACGCGATCACCGGGATGTCGGCGTCGGCCGCGTTCTGCAGCACCTCGGAGAGGGTGGTGCCGTCGATGGAGGCGATGATCAGGGCTTCCGCGCCCTTGGTGATCATGTTCTCGATCTGCGAGACCTGGGTGGGGATGTCGTCCTCTGCGTACTGGAGGTCGACGGTAAAGCCTTCGTCCTCCAGCTGCTCCTTGACGGCGTTGCCGTCCTGGATCCAGCGCTCCGAGCTCTTCGTCGGCATGGCGACGCCGATGAGGCCGCCGTCTCCGTCACCGGAGGAGCTGCCCCCGGCGTTCGAGCAACCGGAGAGGGCGAGGGCGCTGACCGCTACGGCCGCGGCCGTGAGCAGGATCTTGTTGCCTTTCACTGTGTTTCCTTTCATGGACATCGTCGTCATGGTGCGATGTTCAGTTGTGTGCGGTGTTCAGTTGTTCCCCGGCACGCCGGGGGTGTCCCGGCGTGCGTCGGTGGTCTGTCCGTAGACGTTCTGGTACCGGTCGTAGAGCCGGTCGATGGCGTCCTGCGGGAGGGGGATGAGGGGGCCGCCCTGCTTGGCGATGTGCACGGTGCGGGCCACGTCCTCGAGCATCACGGCGGCCTTGACCGCATCCTTCGCGGACGTGCCGATGGTGAACGGGCCGTGGTTCTGCATGAGCACCGCGCGGGATCGGTGGCCGGTGAGGGTCTCTACGATCCCCCGGCCGATCGAATCGTCGCCGATGATCGCGAACGGCCCCACCGGGACGGGACCGCCGAACTCGTCCGCCATCGCCGTGATCACACAGGGGATCTCTTCCCCCCGCGCCGCCCACGCCACTGCGTACGTCGAGTGGGTGTGGACCACACCGCCGACCTCCGGCATGTTGCGATACACGTACGCGTGCGCCGCGGTATCCGACGACGGGGCCCGGTCGCTGCCGGGCGTCCCCGGGACGACGGTGCCGTCCAGGTCGCAGAGGATCATGTTCTCGGGAGCGAGGTCGTCGTACGACACCCCGGACGGCTTGATCACGAACAGGTCTGCACCCGGGACACGGGCCGACACGTTCCCCCCGGTCCACACCACCAGGCCGGAGCGGACGAGCTCACCGTGCAGCGAAGCGACCTCCGCACGAATCCGTGCGATCGCGACCTCGGTCTTCACGCCGACGACGTATTCGTCGCGCACGGAGGCGTTGTCGGACCCACTCACAGTGAGACTCCCTTGTCTGTGAAACCTGTTGGTGACGGCAAATGTGACCGTTCACATTGCGACACTATAGCCACGCCCGCGGTCGCCCTGTCAAACCTGGGCGTGTTTCGGATTGGTAACGCCGCTGGCTCAGCGCCGTGCGGGACCCGTGGACCCGCGGACGATGAGCTCGGGCAGGATGGCTCCCGCCAGCGGCTCCATGCCGTCCTCCGGCCCCAGCAAGAGTTCCACGCACCGGCGCCCCAGCTCAGGGAAGTCCTGGCGGATCGTCGTCAGCGGCGGCCAGAAGTGCGCGGACTCCGGGATGTCGTCGAATCCGACGATGCTGATGTCGCGGGGCACGTCGAGGCCCTCGTCCCGGATGGCGTGCATGAGCCCCAGCGCCATCTGATCGTTGGAGGAGAACACCGCGGTGAAGTCGGGCACGCGCAGCATCTCGCGACCCGCGTAGTAGCCGAATTCCGCCGTCCAATCGCCCAGGATGGGCGCGGTGGTCGGGATGTCGTTGGCGCCCATCTCCTCGAGGAATCCCCGCATCCGGGCCTCGGCCTCGATCCAGTCCTGCGGGCCGGCGAGGTGGTAGATGTCGCGGTGCCCGAGGCTGATGAGGTGCCGGGTGGCCAGGCGCGCACCGGCGCTCTGGTCGACGGAGAGGGCGTGCTGCTCATCCAGCCCGGTCGACTGCAGGGTCACGTACGGGATGTCGAGGTGCTGGGCGGCCAGCACCCGGAACACCCGCACCTGCGGGGCGATGACGACGAGCCCCTCCACCGATTGCGCCATGAGATGGGCGATGCCGTCCGTGATGGATTCTGGCTCCCGCGGCTCGATGTTGGCGGTCGAGACCCAGTACCCGCGGCTGCGCGCCGCGGCCTCGATCGCCGCGATGCTCGACGCGGGGCCGTACTCGGTGCTCGACGACGACAGGATGCCGATGGTCTGGGAGCGGCTCGTCACCAGCGCCCGCGCGGCTCGGTTGGGACGGTACTGCAGTTCGGTCATGACCTGCTGCACCCGGTCGCGGGTTCCAGGCCGGATGCTGGGGTGGTTGTTCATGACGCGGGACACCGTCTGGTGCGATACCCCCGCCAGACGAGCGACGTCGCGGATACTGGGCCGCCTGCCCGTCGCGTCGTCGCTCATGCCGCCGAACCCCTTCGTCCGTGATGCGCACGGTCACATCGTTCCGGGGCAATTATGCACCCGCCGCGGCTCTCAGACCGCTGTGAGAACGTGACGCCACCTGGCCGGGTCGCGGATGTGACGCGTCACATACGTGACCCGGCATTCCCCGGTCCGGACCCGCGTGCACCTCCGTTCCGTCCACCACTCTCGACGGATGCGGCGCCCCCGCGCGGCACCCCGCGTCTCGGTATCGACGGGGGAACGCTCCAGGTTCTGACCTCGGTCGACGCTCCTCGCCGGCACGGCGATCGCGGCCGGCCGCCCTGGCGTACGCTCGGCGCATGGCGGATTTCGCCCAGCATCTTCCCCTCTCCCAGCGCCGCGGCGGCGACGAGTCCGGCGTGTCCGCAGACCGCCGCGCGGATATCGCCGACCTCCTCGAGGAGGCCGCGCGCCTCCTGGCCGACGCACCCCACGCGCCCGAAGCACCGCACGCCCCGAATGCACCGCACGCGCCGCACGCCCCGGATGCGCAGAATGCGCCGGACAGTCCGGACCCCGCGGCCCTCGCCCGCACCTTTCTCGCGGATGCCGCGCTGCGCCTGGACACCGACGACCTCGCCGCGGCCGCCGCAGCCGTCCGCGCGGGTCGTCGCCGCCGCATCCGGGACCTCTCCCGCAC
>NZ_JAPLAI010000039.1:0-10393 GCF_026393345.1 Microbacterium sp. | reverse complement strand
CGCACCCTGCGCGCTCTGCTCGTCCTCGCCGACGCCCGCGGGGTACCGGCGGCCGTCGCTCCCCCGATCGTCGGCGCCGTCGCGCTGTACGCCGCGACGAGCGCGCCGTTCGACCGCCGCGCGATCGTGAAGGGCCACACGGTGCGCGCGACGGACCAGGACTGGGGCTTCGGGCAGGGCCCGGTCCTGGCCGGCACGGCCGACACGATCGTCCGGTTCCTCCTCGGCCTCTCCGACGTTCCTCCCCGCCGGTCTGCCGCGACGACGGACCCCGCGGCTACGGTGGAGGAATGAGTGACACCACGTCCGGCCTTCGCTGGGGAATCCTCGCCACGGGCGGCATCGCCCACGCCTTCACCTCCGACCTCCGCACGGCCGACCGGGACGTCCGCGCCGTCGGCTCCCGCACCGCAGGGGCTGCCCGCGCCTTCGCCGATGAGTTCGGCATCCCCTACGCCCACGACTCCTATGAGGACCTCGTCTCGGATGACGAGGTCGACATCGTCTACGTGGCGACGCCCCATCCGCTCCATGCCGAGAACGCCCTCGCCGCCATCGCGCAGGGCAAGCATGTGCTGGTGGAGAAGCCCTTCACCCTGAACGCGGCCGAGGCCGAGCGGGTGCGGAATGCCGCCCGCGACGCCGGCGTGCTCGTGATGGAAGCCATGTGGACCCGGTACCTGCCGCACATGGTCCGCATCCGGGAGCTCGTCTCGAGCGGCGCCCTGGGCGAGGTGCGTGCCGTCTTCGCCGACCACACGCAGAGCCTCCCCACCGACCCCGGTCACCGGTTGAATGCGCTCGAACTCGGCGGCGGCGCGCTCCTCGACCTCGGCATCTACCCGGTCTCGTTCGCCTGGGACGTGCTCGGCGCACCCCGCGATGTCACCGCTCGCGGCCGGCTCGCCGACACCGGCGCCGACGCCGAGGTCGCGACGATCATGACGCACGAAGGCGGCGCGCTGTCCACGTCGATCTCGTCGTCGCGCGCGGCCGGGCCCAACACCGCCCACATCATCGGCACCGAGGCGCGCATCGACATCGACCGCACCTGGTACTGCCCCACCTCGTTCCGGCTCATCGGGCCCGACGGCACCGTCCTCGAGGACTACGTCTCGCAGGTCGACGGGCGCGGGATGCAGTTCCAGGCCCTCGCCGCCGAAGAGTATGTCGCCGCAGGTCTTACGGATTCCCCGCTGCTGCCGATCGACGAATCCGTCGCCATCATGCGCACCCTCGACGAGGTCCGCGCGCAGATCGGCGTCCGCTACCCCCAGGAGGCCTGACGTGCCCAGCCCCACCGACCCCCGCGTGGCGGTCTACCTCGACTTCGACAACATCGTGATGAGCTGGTACGACCGTGTGCACGGCCGCAACAGCTACTCCCGTGATCGTCAGCGGATCGCCGAGAACCCGACCGACCCGGAGGTGCGCGAGAAGCTGACCGCCGCGACCGTCGACGTCGGGGCCATCATCGACTACGCCGCGTCGTACGGCACGCTCGTGCTGACCCGCGCCTACGCCGACTGGTCCTCCCCCGTGAACGCGGAGTACCGGACGCAGCTGGTCTCCCGCGCGGTGGACCTGGTGCAGCTTTTCCCCGCCGCCGCATATGCGAAGAACGGCGCCGACATCCGGCTCGCGGTCGACACCGTCGAGGACATGTTCCGTCTGCCCGACCTCACTCACGTGGTGATCGTCGCCGGGGACTCCGACTACGTCCCGCTCGCGCAGCGCTGCAAGCGTCTCGGCCGGTTCGTCGTGGGCGTCGGGGTGGCCGGGTCCACGGCGAAGTCGCTGGCCGCGGCGTGCGACCGGTTCGACTCGTACGATTCCCTGCCCGGTGTCTCCTCGCCCGAGAAGGCGAAGAAGGATGCGTCCGGCACCCGCCCGCGGGCGCGCAAGCGCTCCGTCGACCCGGCGGCCGATCTGCTGGAGCGCGCCTTGCGGCTCGAGAACGACAAGGACCCCTCGCAGTGGCAGCACGCCTCCGCGGTGAAGAGCCTCATCACCCGCCTCGACTCGTCGTTCAGCGAGAAGGCGCTGGGTCACCGCAGCTTCACCGAGTTCGTGGCCGCGCATCCCGACATCGCCGAGATGGACGAGACCGAGCACATCGTCAGGATGCGGCTCGTCGCCGACAAACGCTGAGCTTCATGCCCCGTCGGGCATACGCCTACCGACGGGTGCTCCACAGGGCCCAGGCGATGAGCACCGGCTGGAAGAACAGCCGCACCAGGCGCTTGGTGTCGGTGTCGAGTCCGAAGCCGTCCCGGTGGTGGGTGAATTGCGACCAGTTGCCGGGGAACACCGCGGCGAAGAACAGCGCGAGCACCGTGCCCGCCCGGCGGCGCTGCGAGGGTAGGGCCACGAGCGACACCCCGAGAGCGATCTCGGCGACCCCGGAGGCGAGCACCACCGTGTCGGTGTCGACCGCCGGCACCAGCTCGGTTGTCCAGTCCGGGACCTGAGCGCGGAACTCCGTCCGCGACCAGGTCAGGTGGCTGATGCCGGCGAACACCATGGCCGTGGCGAGAAGCCACCGTGCGAACGTCCTCATCAGGCCAGTGAACCGCATCGGTGAGGGGTTCACGACCGGTTGACGCCGCATCCGTCCTCTGATCGTGCTCGCCGCGGCGCCGCCGCATCCCTCGGTCGTGATGGGATGGAGGCGGGGGTGCGTGTGGACGAGGGTGTCGGATTCAGATCGCGGCGGGGACCGATCCTGCTCTCGATCATGCTGTCGATCTTTCTCATCGCCATCGACTCGACGATCCTGTCCACGGCGGTCCCCACGATCGTGAAGGATCTCGGCGGGTTCGATCAGTTCCCGTGGTTGTTCTCGGTGTACCTGCTCGCGCAGGCCGCCTCCGTCCCGGTCTACGGGAAGCTCGCCGACACGTTCGGCCGGAAGCCCATCATGGTCGTCGGGATCGGCGTGTTCCTCGCCGGCTCGCTGCTGTGCGCGAGCGCCGGGAGCATGGTGTGGCTCATCGTGTTCCGCGCTGTGCAGGGGCTCGGGGCGGGTGCGATCATGCCCACCTCACTCACGATCGCCGGCGACATCTACACGGTGCGGGAGCGGGCGAAGGCGCAGGGGTACATCGCGAGTGTGTGGGCCATCGCCTCGGTCGCGGGCCCCACGCTGGGCGGGGTGTTCGCCCAATTCGTGAGTTGGCGCTGGATCTTCTGGGTCAACCTGCCCATCGGGCTCGTCGCCCTGTGGCTGCTGTGGCGCAGTTACCGGGAGGTGTTCGAGCGGCGGCCCCGCCGGATCGACTACGCCGGGTCGGTGCTGCTCACCGTCGCGCTGGTGCTGCTCGTGTTCGGCGTGCTGGAGGGGGGCGATGCCTGGGGCTGGCTCTCCTGGCCGTCGCTGACCGTGTTCGGGGTCGCGGCGGGCCTCCTCGTGATCCTGGGGTTCGTGGAGCGACGCGCCGAAGACCCGGTGCTGCCGCCGTGGCTCCTTCGCCGCCGCATTGTCGTCACGAGTGCCCTCGCGTCGCTCGTGATCGGAGTCCTCCTCATCGGCCTCGTCTCATTCGTGCCGCCGTTCCTCGAGGGCTCGGCCGGCGCGGCGCCGATCGTGTCGGGTCTGGCGTTGGCCACCCTCACCCTGGGTTGGCCGCTCACCGGCGCCCTGGCGGGGCACGTCTATCTGCGCATCGGATTCCGGGCCACCGCCGTGATCGGCTCGACGGTCGCCGTGCTCGGTGCGGTGCTCGTCCTCGCCTTCTCCGCGACGCCCTCCGTGGTCCTCACCGCGACGGGCTGCTTCGTCGTCGGCCTCGGGCTCGGGCTCGTCGCGAACCCCACGCTCATCGCCGCGCAGTCGAGCGTGGCGCAGCGGGAACGCGGCGTCGTTTCGGGCACCAACGCGCTGACCCGGTCGGTCGGGAGCGCGCTGGGTGTCGCCGTCTTCGGGGCCGTGGCGAACGCGGTGATCACCGCGGCGAGCGGGCCCTCGCCGTCGTCGATCCAGGCGGGCTCGAGCGCGGTGTTCGTCGGCGTGCTGGCGGCGGCGGTCGTGCTGCTCGCGGTCTGCGTCTTCGTGCCGCACGTGCCGATCACCGACGAACCCGCCCGCTGACGCCCGCCCGGTTCCGGTCAGCGGCGCCAGGTGCTCCACAGTGCCCAGGCGATGAGCACCGGCTGCAGGAAGAGCCGGATGAGGCGTGCCCGGTCGCTGGCGAGTCCCGGCGCCGCGCGCCCGGTCCGCCACTGATGCACGTTGCCCGGGAACACGGCGACGAAGAACGCGGCGATCGACGCGCCCACCCGTCGCTGTTCCCTCGGCAGCGCGACGACCGCGACGCCGAGGACGACCTCGACGACACCCGAGACCACCACGATCGTGTCCTTGTCGACGTGGAGGAGGCGCGTCGCCCAGTCCGGCACGACGATGCGATACCCACGCCGGCCCCAGCTGAGGTGCGACACCCCGGCCGCCACCAGCAGGGCGGCCAACAGCCAGCGCGCGGCCGCCCTCACGAGGCGTCCCGCAGCTGCGCGGCCGTCGTGATGAACCTCAGGTACGACGCCGGGGTGTCCTCCGGCACGATCGCGCGGAGCACGACCTCGTCCACCGCGTCGCGGTAGGCGACGATCCCGGATGCGGCGTCCCGGGCGGGCGAAGGGAGCACGGTGTCATGCACATCGATGCCGAGCCGGGCGAAGTTCCCGGCGTAGGACGGAAAACCGGCGTAGCGCTCGGCCTCCTGCCGCATCCGCTCCTCGGCGGCGGGGTCGAGCGCGGTTCGGACGTACAGCGCCACGTGCGCCGCGGGGCGGACCTCGTGCGCCGCCGCGGCCTGCTCCCGGGCCAGGCCGGGCGGGAGCCAGCTGAGCAGCACGCCGTCGGCCTCCGCGGCACCGAGTCGCCGCATCCGGGGGCCGAGCGCGCCCACGAGGATGCGGCATCCCACCTCCGCGCGGAGCCGCTGCACGCCCTCGGTCATCATCGCGAGGGCGCCCTGCCGGGCCGCGCCCGAGCCGATCCCCAGGGTGAGCCGGTGCGCGGGGAGCGCGGTGGCCGCGGCGGCGATTTCTTCGGCCGGGCGGCGATCGAGCGGCAGCACGCCGGTGGCCAGGCCCAGCGTCGCGGTGACGGAGGCGGCAGCGGCGAGCGCCTCGAGCGCATCGGCGCCCGGGGTGTCGTTCACCCACAGCGCCTCGAATCCGGCGGCCTCCGCGGCACCGGCGATCTCGGCGATGGCGGCGGGGCCGAGGGCGGCGGCGACGCCGAGGGACAGGGTTCCGGGTGCAGCGCTCATCCGCTCCAGCGTGCCCGACCCCGAGGCCGACCGCCACCCGTTGACCGCGCCCACCGAATGAGCATCCCTTCGCCGAGTGCGCTCCCGTTCGCGTGCGCACTCGCGCAACGGAGGCTCGCTCGCGCGAGCGCCGACGTCCACCGATACCGAAGCCGCGCCCGACCTGGGTATTCGCGCATCCGGTACAGTGGCGCCTGTGGCACGCCGCAACCCACCGCCGGGCTCGCAGACCTCGCTCCGCGAGGCCAATCGCGCGCGCCTCGTGGATGCGCTGAAGCGACACGGCCGGCTCACCCAGGTGGAGCTCGCCGGCAGCACCGGGCTCTCCCCCGCCACGGTGTCCAACATCGTCAAGGAGCTCACCGCATCCGGGCTGCTCCACACCTCGGTGACCTCCCGCAGCGGGCGCCGCGCCACGCTCGTCTCGCTCGCCCGGCAACTCGGCCTCGTCGCCGGCGTGCACTTCAGCTCCCGCCAGCTGCGGATCGCGATCGCCGACTCCGCACGGGTGATCGTGACCGAGTCGACGCTCCCGCTCGCGCTCGACCACCGTCACGACGCGGAGCTCGACCGTCTGAGCCTGCTGCTCGGCGACATGATGGACTCCCTCGGCAGCTCGCTGTCTGATCTGCTGGCCGTGGGCCTCGCGCTCCCCGCTCCCATCGACCCGCGCACCGGGATGGTCTCCACCCCGGGGCTGCTGCGGGGCTGGGAGGGCGTCGATGTCGCGGCCGCGCTGTCGGAACGCATCGGCCGACCCGTCTATGTCGACAGCGAGGCGAATCTCGGCGGCCTGGCCGAAGCCCGCGAGGGAAACGGGCGCAGCGCGTCGTCCTCGGTATTCATCCGTGTCGGCCACACCATCAGCGCAGGTCTCATCGTCGGCGGCGACCTCTTCCGGGGCGTCAACGGCAAAGCCGGGCAGATCGGTCACGTCACGATCGACGAGAACGGTCCCATCTGCCGCTGCAGCAACCGCGGCTGCCTGGAGACGTTCGCGGGCGGACCCGCACTGCTGTCGCTGTTCCCGCCCGGCGACGGGATGCGGCGCCTCAGCGATCTGCTGCAGGCGGCGGAGGCGGGCGACGGCAGCTCCCGGCGCGTCATCGCCGACGCCGGCCGGCACATCGGCGTCGCCGCAGCGAGCCTGTGCAACATGTTCGACCCGGAGCTGATCGTCGTCGGCGGAGAGCTCGCCCAGGCCGGCGAGATCCTCATGGCGCCCATGCGGCACTCGCTGGAACGCTCCGCCCTGCCCTCCGCGACGGGGCTGCCCGAGATCGTCGCCGCCTCGTTCGGGGAGTGGGCCGAGGCGCGCGGCGCTATCGCCGTCGCCCTGGATCAGGTCACGGTCGACGCGCAAGCACTCCCGTTCTCGGCGTAGGCGGCGCCCATGCCGCCACCGGATCGCACTCCCGCGTCTCGCCGGCGCCGCCGTGTCGTCTTCACCGCCCTCGTCGTCGCTGTCGCCGCGGGGACGCTGAGCGGGTGTACCGATCCGGGCGGGAACGCCACCGCCTCCGGCCGCGGGGCGATCGCGCTGCTCTTGCCGGACGCGAACACCGCCCGCTATGAGACGTTCGATCGACCCCTGTTCGAAGCGCGGGTGCGCGAGCTGGGTGAGAGCGATGTGCTGTACGCCAACGCGGACCAGGATGCGGGCACTCAGCAGCAGCAGGCCGAGTCCGCCCTGGCGGCGGGCGCCGGCGTGCTGGTCCTCGACCCGGTCGACGCGAACGCCGCCGTCAGCATCGTCACGGCGGCGAACGCGAAGGGCGTCCCGGTGATCTCCTACGACCGCCTCATCGCGGGCGGCGACCTCGCCTACTACGTCTCCTTCGACAACGAGAAGGTGGGCGAGCTGCAGGCCACCGCGCTGGTCGAGGGGATGCGGGAGGCCGGTCGGGGCGACGGCATCCTCATGGTCAACGGCTCCCCCACCGACAACAACGCGACCCTGTTCAGTCGCGGGGCGCGCAGCGTCCTCGACGACAGCGGCCTGCAGATCCTCGCCGAATACGACACGCCCGATTGGAGCCCGGACAAGGCGCAGAACTGGGTGGCGGGCGAGATCGCCCAATACGGCGGCGACATCGCGGGGGTGTACGCGGCGAACGACGCCACGGCGGGCGGCGCGGTCGCCGCGCTGAAGGCGGCCGGCGTCGATCCGTTCCCGATCGTGACCGGTCAGGATGCGGAACTCGCGGCGCTGCAACGGATCATCACGGGCGACCAGTACATGACCGTGTACAAGGCGATCCGGCCGCAGGCGGAGCTCGCCGCCGAGGTGGCGGTGGCGCTCCTGCACGGCGAGGAGGTCACGGCACCGATGGACACGAACGGCGTGCCGACGACCCTGCTCGACCCGGTCGCCGTGACGGTCGACGACATCATGAGCACGGTCGTCGCCGACGGATTCTGGCGGGTGGAAGACATCTGCACGCCGCGGTACGCCGACGCGTGCGCCGCGGCCGGCATCGGGTAGGGTCCTGATCCTGGCGAGGAGAGTGTGACGAGGATGTCGACGACGCAGCCACGCGCGGGTCGCGCGCGGGAACGAGTGCTCACGATGCGCGGCATCGGGAAGCGCTTCGGTGCGGTCCGGGCGCTGACCGACGTGGATTTCTGGGTCGACGAGGGCGAGGTCGTGGCCCTCATCGGCGACAACGGGGCCGGGAAGTCGACCCTCGTGAAGGTGCTCGCGGGCGTCCACGCCCCGGATGCCGGCACGATCGAGTTCGACGGCGACCTCGTCGGGATCGACAGTCCCGCCGACGCGCAAGAACTCGGCATCGCCACCGTCTTCCAGGACCTGGCGCTGTGCGACAACCTCGACGTGGTCGCGAACCTGTGGCTCGGCCGCGAGCTCGTGGCGGGACGCGCGCTCGACGAGGTCGGGATGGAGCAGCGCACGTGGGCGCTCCTGCGGGAGCTCGCGGCGAAGATCCCCTCGGTCCGCATCCCCGTCGCATCCCTCTCCGGCGGCCAGCGGCAGACGGTGGCGATCGCGCGGTCGCCCATCGGCGATCCCCGCGTGGTCATCCTGGACGAACCGACCGCGGCACTCGGGGTGGCGCAGACGGCGGAGGTACTGAACCTCATCGAACGGCTCCGCGAGCGCGGGCACGGCGTGATCCTCATCAGCCACAACATGGCCGATGTGATGGCCGTCGCCGACCGGGCCGTGGTGCTCCGTCTCGGGCGCAACAACGGCGTGTACGACGTTGCCGACATCACGAGCGAAACCCTGATCGCGGCGATCACCGGGGCCGTGGACCAGTCCGGCCTCCGGCCCGGCGCCCGGCCCGCAGCAACCCCGGCAGAGGCGGACGACGAGGCCGCCCCACCGGCCGATGCGCCCATCATTCCGATGCCTCCCGCCGGATCCCGCCGGCGGCCCCCGCGCGGCCGGAACCGCCCGTGAGCGCCGGGCAGGACGGCATCGCCGAGGCCGGCCCGGGTGACGAGCGGGCGCTGGATCTGCACGGCGTGCGTGGCGCCTTCGCGCTGGCGCTCGTCCGCATCCGGGGCGGCGATCTGGGCGCCGCGCCCGTCGCGATCGGGCTCGCGCTGATCTGGGGCGTCTTTCAACTCTTGAACCCGGTGTTCCTGTCGAGTGAGAATCTGGTGAACCTCACGATGCAGTGCGCCGCCACCGGCACGATCGCTCTCGGGGTGGTCGTGGTGCTGCTCATCGGCGAGATCGACCTGTCCGTGGGGTCGGTGTCGGGTCTCGGCGCCGCCGTGCTCGCGGTCACGTTCGTGCAGTTGCAGTGGCCCATCGCGCTCGGCATCATCGCCGCGATCGCGATCGGTGCCCTCGTCGGGCTGCTGTACGGGTTCCTCCGCACCCGCTTCGGCCTGCCGAGCTTCGTCATCACCCTCGCCGGTCTCCTCGGCTTCCTCGGGCTGCAGCTGTGGGTGCTCGGCGACACCGGCACGATCGCCATCCCGTTCGACTCGTGGATCGTGCAGTTCGCGCAGCAGATGTTCCTGCCCGCGTGGGCGTCGTACCTCGTGGTGGTGCTCGGCGTCGCCGCCTTCGCCGCGACGGGCGTGCGGCGCGCGCGTCGTCGCGCCGCCGCGAACCTGGCGAGCGACAGCTACGCGTTGATCGCCATCCGCAGCGGTGCGCTCCTGGCCGCGCTGTTGCTGGTCAGCTGGTATCTGAACCTGTACCGCGGCGTCGGCGTGATGTTCCTGTTCTTCGTCGCTCTCGTGGTGCTGCTGAACCTCGCGCTCACCCGCACCCGCTGGGGCCGCGCGGTGTACGCCGTCGGCGGCTCGGTGGAAGCCGCTCGCCGCGCGGGCATCCGCGTGACCCGGATGTACCTGTCGGTGTTCGCGCTGTGCTCGTCGCTCGCGGTGGTGGGCGGCATCCTCGCGGCGGCTCGTCTTGCCTCGGCGGGGCAGAGCTCCGGCGGCGGCGACACGAACCTCATCGCGATCGCGGCGGCCGTCATCGGCGGCGCGAGCCTGTTCGGCGGCCGCGGGTCGGCGTTCTCGGCGCTCCTCGGGATCGTCGTCATCCAGTCGATCTCGTCGGGGCTCACCCTGCTGAACCTCGATTCCTCGGTGCAGTTCATGATCACCGGAGTGGTGCTGGTCCTCGCCGTCATCATCGATTCGCTGTCCCGCCGGGCGCGCGCGGCGGCCGGCCGCGCCTAGCCTCACTGGGTTCACGCGGGAAACCCGGAGCCGCTGTACCCAAAGCGTTACGTTCATCTCTTGACGCCAACGGCGGATGCCGACATGATCGCTGCAGGCGCGACGGCACAGCAGCGACGCTCCTGGGGATCGCGTATTTCAACGACGAAAGGCGAACGATGAAGAAGTCATCACTCCTCGCCGTGGCCGCACTCACCGGTGCGGCGGCGGTGGCCCTGTCGGGCTGTTCCGGCGGGGGCGGAACCGGCGGCGACAGCGGCGGAGGCGACGCGGCAGGACGCGCGTGCGTCATCCTCCCGGATGCGGCGTCCTCGCCGCGCTGGGAGAACTTCGACCGCAAGTACCTGCAGGGACCGCTCTACGCGGCCGTGACGGGCTACTACTACCCGAACGGCGAGCCCACCGGCATCGAGGGCGCCGAGGACCAGCTGCTCGCCGGCCTGCAGGCCATC
>NZ_JAPLAI010000077.1 GCF_026393345.1 Microbacterium sp. | reverse complement strand
CGCTCGTCAGCTCAGAGCGCTGCGCGCATCGCCGCGAGCACGCGCGGCTCATCCGGCAGTTCGACGGCCGGGTCGCCATCACGGAAGATGCGGATCTGACGCACCGCCTGGTGCAGCAGCATTCCGAGACCAGAGACGACCGGACGGCTTCCCCAGACCGATGCCAGCGCCGAGGGCCACGGCGCGTATGCGGCGTCGAAGAGCACTCCCCCGTCGCTCGCGAGGCCCTCAGCCAGGTCGGTGTCCAGCGCGGTGCCGCTCGGCAGCGTGGCGATCGTGAGATCCACCGGCGTGGTCGGCGTGTTCAGCGCGTCGCCGGTGACCGTGACCCGCAGGTGCCCGCCCAGCTCGACCAGACCTGCAGCCCGCTCCGGACGGCGGGCGCGGACGTCCACGTGGGTCGCGCCGATCTCGGCGACTGCAAGCAGCGCGGATGCCGCGGTCGCGCCGGCCCCGAGGATCCGCACCGAGCTGACGTCGGTGACGCCGGCCTCGGCCAGGGCGTCGATGATGCCGCCCACATCCGTGTTGAATCCGGCGATCTCCGATCCGAGCAGCAGCGTGTTGACGGCGCCCGTCAGTTCGGCGTGGCGGTCACGGGTGGCGGCGGCGCGAAACGCCTCCTCCTTCAGCGGCATCGTGAGCGAGAGGCCGCGCCATGAGTCGTCGAGCGAGTCGAGCACGCCTGCGAAGTCCGCTGTCGACACCTGCCGCCGCTCGTACTCCCAGTCCAGACCGAGTACGGAATACGCCGCCGCATGCAGTGCCGGGGACTTCGAGTGCGCGATCGGGTCGCCCCAGACCGCGAGGCGCGACTCGCTCACTGCGTCAGCATCCGGCGTCCGGGTTCTCCCGGCACCAGGACTGCCATTTCTTGATGCCTTCCTGGTGTTCCTCGTAGGTCTCGGAGAACTGCGTCTCGCCCGTCGACAGATTGATCGTGACGAAGTAGATCCACGGTCCCTCTGCGGGGCTCATCGCCGCCTTGATCGCCGCGTCACTCGGGCTCGCGATCGGGGTGACCGGGAGTCCCGTGTTCACATACGTGTTCCAGGGGTTGGGATCCTCGAGCGCCTCGGCGGAGCTCGACACCACGCCCTCGTGCAGCGAGCCGTAGCCGTACTGCGCGGTCGAGTCCATCTGCAACTTCATGTCGATGTCGAGACGGTTCTGGATGACTCTGGCGACCTTGGCGAAGTCGTCGGTGCGACCCTCGCGCTGGACGATCGACGCGATCGTGAGGATGCGTTCAGCATCGGCATCCGGCACACCGGCGTTCGCAAGCGACTCCCGTGTGCGGTCCACCATGCGCTGGATCACCTGCGTCGCCGTGACGCCGGGGTCGAACGTGTAGACCGCTGGGAACAGCCAGCCCTCGAGGTTCTGCGCGTTCACGCCGTAGACCGACGGGTCCGCGACCGCGGCCTCGAAGTCGGCGAGCGGGAGTCCGAGCGTCTCGGCCATGCCGGGCAGAGACGACACGATCGTGCCGCCTTCGGCCACCGAGACGGTGTTGTCCATCTTGTTGTTCTCGTCCTGGAGCGCTGCCAGCGCGGCCTCGGCCGTCATCTTCTCCTGCAGCTTGTACACCCCGGGATAGAACGTCACGCCGGGTGCTTCCTTGACGAGGTAGTCGTAGAAGACGTCCTCGGTCTTCGTGACCCCTGCTTCGAAGAGGGCGACGGAGACAGGCCCGCCGGTGTCACCGGTCTTGATCGTGACGAGCGCCTCTCCGGTCGCCATTCCGGGATCCCAGTCCTTCGGCTCCCCCCACCCGAGAGCTTCGCTGATCCGTTCGCCGTACGTGTTCCACACCCAGGCACCGCCGGCGGCGATACCGCCGAGGATCGGGCAGCCCGTCCTGCGCTTCTTCCTGGGCTTCTGGGCTGCAGCGCGTTCGTCCTCATGCGGCGCGAACAGATAATCGAGACCACCGCCGAGCACCGGCTGCGGATCGGCGACAGCGGGCGTGACCTGCGGAACGGCCCTCGTCGGGGTGTCCCCCGCGTCCGCAGCGTCGCGCACCGGTGTGCCCGAGTCCTCGACCCCGGCATCGGCAGAGGCGCGCACGGGGGCGGCCTCCGGCTCGGACTGCGCGACAGGCGTTCCGTCGGCAGGCGTCGTCGCACGACCGGTGGCCGCCTCACGTGCCGCACGGCGCGAGCCGGGCGTCGGCGCGCTGTTGTCCACCGTCGGACTCTGCTGCGTCGGGTCTGGAAGGTTCTCGAACAGGTCGCCCAGGCGGGCGTCCGGATCGTGCC
>NZ_JAPLAI010000017.1 GCF_026393345.1 Microbacterium sp. | reverse complement strand
GCGTCGGTGCAGGTCTCCTCGAGCCGCTGCTCGAGATCGGGGAGCCGCGTCGCGAGCGCGTCGAGCCGCACGACGGGCTCCGCGGGCGTCGCCGGGTCGCGCCGGGAGACCGCCGCCGTGGGCAGCAGCTCGCCCAGGCGGGCGAAGGCCCAGCGGTTGTGCGGGGCCTCCTGCCAGCTGCGGGGCCTCCTGCCAGCTGTCGAGTGTCGGCTCCCCGGCCGCGGCTCCGGGATACCTGGCGGGGTGCTGGCCGGTGGAACGTGCGTTCATCGAGTGTCTCCGAAGGTGTAGCCGCGGCGGGTGAAGAGATAGTAGAGGCCCGTCCGGCACAGGTGGGCGTGCCAGTCCCAGGTCTGGATCGTCTCGGGCGCCGCATCCCCGGGCGGCGCGAACACGGCGGTCGAGCACTCACCCTCGGTGTCGGGCGGAATGACCGCGAGCACCTCGGTGCGGGCGTTGAGCGCGGCGAGCCGCCACAGCGGCACCCCGGCCGCCTCGGCCGTGGCGGCGAGCTCGGCCGCCAGGTTCGGCGCCCAGGCCTCGAGCGTCGCGAAGCAGCTCTCCGCGATCCCGCGCACCCGATCCTCCGGCAGGCCGCGGATCCCGAAGAACTCGAGATAGCCGTCGACCGCGTCGCGGATCCCCTCCCCGAAGCGGCTCCCGATCTCGGCGCCCCGGCTTCCCGGATCCGTGCCCGTCACCGTCGCGGTGATGATCTCCACAGCGTTCCTCTCCTGTTCCGGGGCCGGGCCCCTACTTGCCGGCCTCGAGGACGGCGTCCCACATCACCTCGGAGGCGATCGCGCCGAGCGCGGTCGCGTTCACCGACAGCCGCCCGCGCGACGACCCCGGGGTCGTCGGCAGATCGATCTCGTCGGTGGTGACGGCGAAGAGCGTGTCGCCGTCCATGTCGGTGTGGAACGGCTGGATGCCGCGGTGCATCGAACTGTGCACCTGCTTGGCGAACTGGTTCAGCTCGACGGGGCTCATCCGCACGTTCGTGACGATCGCGCTGATCGTGGTGTTGCCGGCCTCGGTGACGGGCGGGACCTGCTCGGCGAACGCCTCCTGGTAGTCGAACACCGGGTGGCGCCGGACCCCGGTCTGCGCGTCGTAGTTGCCGCGCACCACCGTGCCCGCGCGGTCCACGATCACACCGACCGGGTTCGGCACGACGACGGCGAGGATGCGCACGTCGCCGAGACGACGGAACGCCGCGCCCTGCCCGGTGATCTCGGTGCGGTCCCAGTCCACCTTGCCCGCGGACGCGCTCATGCCCGCGCCCGCCCGCCCCTGCGGGAACTCACCGGGAACGGCGAATTCGAGCGCCGCGCGGCCGAGCGCCTTGTCGGGGTAGACCGCGGTGGAGCGCGCCGAGAAGTCGTAGATGACCGCCGACGACACCAGCTGGAGCTCGGCGAAGCCGGTGCGATGCTCGAGGCGTTCCAGGAGCGCGTCGCTCACCCCGGCGCCCGCCTCGAGCCCGTAGCCGGCTCCGCCGGCCAGGCAGATGGCGTGGTTGAAGTCGTAGCCGCCGGAGAGCCCCACCGCCCCGCCCCGCGCGTCCACCGCGGTGCGGGCGCCGGCGGGGATGTGGATCACGGTCGCACCGGTGGGCCCCTCCTCGTAGTGCGCCGCGCCGATGCTGACCCCGGGGAAGTCGAACCGCAGCATCTCGCGGCCCGTGCTCCTGACCGGCGCGAGATCGAAGGCGTCGTTGCCCGGACCCCCGAAGACCGGAGGGCCG
>NZ_JAPLAI010000012.1 GCF_026393345.1 Microbacterium sp. | reverse complement strand
GCCACATCGCCGGGAAGGCCCACAGCAGCCCGAGCCCGCCGGCGGGCTCGGGCTGCTGTGGGCCTTCCCGGCGATGTGGCTCGCCACCCTCGGCCTCATCGGCTTCGTGCTGCAACTCGTTCTCATCACGACGACGTACTGGGTGCTCGTCGCGTTGACGCCCGGGCAGCTCTGGAGCTACTCCACGTTCGTGCTGCCGATCGTCATCCTCGCGATCACCGCGACGAGCTTCGTGAGCACACGGAGATTCGTCGCTCAGCAGATGCTGCTGGATCGCCAGGCGGCGCTCCTGCGCACCGCGCTCGGCGGAGCCCAGCGGCACGAGCAGGTCATGACCGAGGTACTGGATGCCGTGGACTTCGGTGTCGTCCGCATCGGCGACGACGGGTCGGTCACCGTCGTCAACGAGGCGCAGGGACGCTTGCAGCGCCGCATCCCCGGCCTCGCTGGCGATGATCCACACGACGGCGACGTCTTCCGTGCCGACGGAGCGACTCCGGTTCCGACGGAGGAGCGACCGCTGCTGCGCGCCCTCCGCGGCGAGGTGTTCGACAACCTCATCCTCTGGTACGGCAGACCCGATGCCGACCGTCGCGCGCTGAGCATGACGGCGAGGCGGCTCCGCGACGAGCGGGGGATGGACGCCGGCAGCGTCCTGGTCGCGCGGGACGTCACCGCCGAGATGACCGCGTTGAAGGCCAGGGACCGCCTGGTGGCGTCGGTGTCGCATGAGCTGCGGACGCCGCTCACCTCGGTGCTCGGCTACATCGACCTCGCCATGGACCACCTCGATCGCCCCGCGGACGCGCAGAAGGACCTCGAGGTCGCCGCGAAGAACGCCGAACGCCTGCTCGAGATCGTGGCCGACATCCTCGCCGCCTCCAGTTCATCCCGGCTGTCCGTCGACATGACCATCTCGCCCGAAGACGTCGACCTCGCCGTCATCGTCCGCGCCGCGGCGGAGGCCGCCGGCGCCATGGCGGCCGAACGCGCCATCAGCATCTCCACCGCCGGCGTGGAAACCGCCTCTGCGTACGTCGACCCGCTGCGCATGCGGCAGGTGATCGACAACCTCATCAGCAACGCGGTGAAGTACAACCGGGACGGCGGAGAGGTCATCCTCGGCACCACCACCGACGGCACGTCGACCTGGGTGCTCGTCCGCGACACCGGCATGGGCATCTCCGAGAGCGACCAGGAGCGCCTGTTCGAACGGTTCTTCCGTGCGCGCACGGGCGTGGACGGGACGGGCCTCGGGCTGTCGATCAGCCGCGACATCGTGCGCGCCCACAACGGAGACATCACCCTGCGAAGCGCCGAAGGGGTCGGCTCCACGTTCATCGTGCGGGTCCCCGCCACGTCCAGCGCCGCGGAGGGATCATGACCATAGATCTGTTCACCGCGTCGCTCATGACCGCGATCGTCTGCAATGTGGCGGGTGCGGCGTTCATCATCGAGACCCTGCTGCGCCGCGACGAGGGTGCAGGCCGGGTGTGGTCCATCGCATTCCTCACCGGGATGGCCACGACCGTCGCCTACATGATGTGGGCGGCGGGGATGGGGGGCGCCGTCGCCATATCGATCGGCAACGGGTTGTTCGTCGCCACCGCCGGCTGCATGTGGCTCGGCTCCCGCCGGTTCAACCAGCGGCCGTTGCGCCTGTCGAGCGGTGTGGTGGTCCTTGTCGGTGCGATCGTCGCGGCCAGCGCCGCGGCGCAGGGTCCTGACGGCGGCGACTGGGCCGGCTGGCTGCCGATGGGCCTCGCGCTGATCGTCTTCTCCACGCTCGCCTGCATCGAGACGCTGCGCTGGCCGCTCGGCCGCATCCGCAGCGCGTGGCCGCTCGCGGCGGTCTTCGCCGTCGAAGCGCTCTTCTACGTCGCCCGCGTCACCGCCTTCGTCCTCGCGGGGCCGGACTCCGCGGTGTTCGCCACCTACTTCAGCACCAATGCCACCAGCATCCTGACCGTCGTCCTCACTATCGTCGCGGTGGTGGTCACCTCGGTGCTGCGTGCCTCGCGCTCGTCGCTGCGCACCTCGCCGTGGCTGTCACAGAGCGGCGTCGCGAGCGACGGGGTGGTGCGCGCCCCGACCTTCGTCGCCGCCCTCCGCGACGTCGCCGAACGGGCGAGCTGGCGCAACGAACTCGTCGGCGTGATCGCGGTGCGCATCGACGATCTCCGGCAGATCTCCGGCGCCTTCGGCAGTGAGGTCGCCGCCGAAGTGGAGGCCGCCTGCCGGCAGGGCGTGCGCCGGTTCGCGCCGGCCAACTCGTTCGTGGGGGAGGACGCGGATGGCGGACTCCTGGTCGTCACCATTGCCACGACCGCAGCCGATGCCCGTCGCCAGGCCGCCGCGATCTACCGAGGACTGTTCGACACTCTCGGCGCCATCACCGGTGCCGTGATTCCCGCCGTCGGGGTGGGGATCGCGCTGAGCGAGACCGTCGGCTACGACCCCGAGGTACTCGTGCGGCAGGCACGGCTCGCCGCGGAGAGCGCCGCCGTCCACCCGGAATCGACCGTCGTCTTCGGCGGCCCTGCGGACCTGTTCCGGCAGCGGGAAGAATAGCCGCATGCCTCTCATCGCGCTCACCGGCGGCATCGCCGCGGGGAAGTCCACCGTCGCGCAGCGTCTCGCCGAGCGCGGTGCCGTGATCGTCGACGCCGACCGGATCGTCCGCGAGGTGCAGGAGCCGGGGACTCCCGTCACCGCCGCCATCGCCGCCGCGTTCGGTGATGCCGTGCTGCACCCGGACGGCGCGCTCGATCGCGCCGCCCTCGGATCCGTCGTGTTCCACGACCCCGCCGCGCTCGCGCGCCTGAATGCGATCGTGCACCCGGCGGTGAAGGCGGAATCCCAGCGACGGTTCGATGCGGCGTTCCGGGCGGACCCGACCGCGGTGGTCGTCTACGACGTGCCGCTGCTCGTGGAGGCGCGCACCGCCGACCCGTGGGACCGGATCGTCGTCGCACACGCGCCGGCCGCTGTTCGCGCCGAACGCCTGGTCGCACTGCGCGGACTCAGCCCCGCGGAGGCGGCGGGACGGATCGCTTCCCAGGTGTCGGACGAGGAGCGGCTGGCGGTCGCCGACGAGGTCATCGACACCACCGGGACGATGGCGGACACCCTCGCGCAGGTGGACGCGCTGTGGGAGCGGCTGCGCGGCTGACCGCAACCCCGCCCCCGTGTCCCCGGCCACGCCTACGCTGGAATGGTGCAGACCACCCGATCCGTCCGTCCCTTCGAGGTCATCAGCGAGTACATGCCCAGCGGCGACCAGCCGCAGGCCATCGCCGAACTCGCGGCCCGCATCAACGCGGGCGAGACCGACGTCGTGCTGCTCGGCGCCACCGGTACCGGCAAGTCCGCCACCACGGCCTGGCTGATCGAGCAGGTGCAGCGACCGACCCTCGTGATGGCACACAACAAGACACTCGCCGCGCAGCTCGCAAACGAGTTCCGCGACCTCATGCCGAACAACGCCGTCGAGTATTTCGTGTCGTACTACGACTACTACCAGCCCGAGGCGTACGTCCCGCAGACGGACACGTTCATCGAGAAAGACTCGTCGATCAACGCCGAGGTGGAGCGGCTCCGTCACTCGACCACCAACTCGTTGCTCAGCCGCCGTGACGTCGTCGTGGTCTCCACGGTGTCCTGCATCTACGGCCTCGGCGCGCCGGAGGAGTACCTGCGGGCGATGGTGGCGCTGCAGGTGGGGGAGCGGTACGACCGTGACGCGCTCATCCGCCAGTTCATCGCGATGCAGTACAACCGCAACGACGTCGACTTCTCCCGTGGCAACTTCCGCGTGCGTGGTGACACCATCGAGATCATCCCGGTCTACGAAGAGTTCGCGATCCGCATCGAGCTGTTCGGCGACGAGATCGAAGCGCTGTACATGCTGCATCCGCTCACCGGCGATGTCATCCAGAAGCTCGAATCCATCCCGATCTTCCCGGCCTCGCACTACGTCGCCGGCACGGACGTCGTGCAGCGCGCGATCGGCACCATCGAGCACGAGCTCGAGGAACGCCTGAAGGAATTCGAGTCGCAAGGCAAGCTCCTCGAAGCCCAGCGGCTGCGCATGCGTACGACGTTCGACCTCGAGATGCTGCAGCAGCTCGGTTTCTGCTCCGGAATCGAGAACTACTCCCGCCACCTCGACGGCAGGATGCCGGGAGAGCCGCCGCACACGCTGCTCGACTTCTTCCCGGACGACTTCCTGCTGGTCATCGACGAGTCGCATGTCACCGTGCCGCAGATCGGCGCGATGTACGAGGGCGACGCGTCGCGGAAGCGGACGCTCGTCGAGCACGGCTTCCGGTTGCCGTCCGCGATGGACAACCGGCCGCTGCGCTGGGACGAGTTCAAGAACCGCGTTGGCCAGACCGTGTACCTGTCCGCCACCCCGGGGCGCTACGAGATGGGCATCGCCGACGGCGTCGTGGAGCAGATCATCCGCCCCACCGGCCTCATCGATCCGGAGATCGTGGTGAAGCCCTCGAAGGGGCAGATCGACGACCTGCTGGAAGAGATCCGCGTGCGCGTGGAGCGGGACGAGCGGGTGCTCGTCACCACCTTGACCAAGAAGATGTCGGAGGAGCTCACCGACTTCCTCGCCGAGCACGGGGTACGCGTGCGCTACCTTCACTCCGACGTCGACACACTGCGGCGGGTGGAGCTGCTCAGCGAGCTGCGCGCCGGCGTCTACGACGTGCTGGTGGGCATCAACCTGCTCCGCGAGGGCCTCGACCTGCCCGAGGTCTCCCTGGTGTCGATCCTCGATGCCGACAAGGAGGGGTTCCTGCGCAGCGGCACCTCGCTCATCCAGACGATCGGCCGTGCGGCCCGGAACGTCTCGGGTCAGGTGCACATGTACGCCGACCGCATCACCGACTCGATGCGCACCGCGATCGACGAGACGGATCGCCGGCGGGAGAAGCAGGTGGCCTACAACCTGGAGCACGGCATCGACCCGCAGCCGTTGCGGAAGAAGATCGCCGACATCACCGACGCCCTCATCCGGGAAGGTGCCGATACCAAGGCGCTTCTCGCCCGCGACGCGAGGGGCGGGGCGCGAAAGGGGAAGGCGCCCACGCCGAACCTGCGGCGGGAGGGCATCGCCGCTGAGGGGGCGCAGCAGCTCGAGGACACGATCGCCGATCTGTCCGATCAGATGCTCGCCGCGGCCGCAGAGCTCAAGTTCGAGCTGGCCGCGCGCCTGCGCGACGAGGTGCAGGACCTCAAGAAGGAACTGCGCGCCATGGAGCGCGCCGGCCACGCATAGGAGTCCTGATGGAGCAGCGGCTGAGCCTGGTGACCCTCGGAGTCACCGACCTCGACCGGGCGATCGCTTTCTACCGCGCGCTTGGGTGGCGGCCGCATCCGTCGTCTGTGCCGGGGGAGGTGGCGTTCTTCGAGGTCGGCGGGATGGTCGTCGGGTTGTGGGGTCGTGACAAGCTCTCCGCGGATTCGGCCGTGGTCGATGCCGGCGGGTGGGGTGGGGTCACCCTCGCCCACAATGTGCGGACGACCGCGGAGGTTGACGCCGTGCTGGAGGCGGCCGTTGCAGCAGGCGCCCGGCTCGGTCGTCCGGGCGCTGCCACCGAGTGGGGCGGCTACTCCGGTGTCTTCATCGATCCCGACGGGCACCCGTGGGAGATCGCCGTCAACCCGGGCTGGCCGCTCGACGACGACGGGCGGGTCGTGCTGGGCTGACCGACGGTCACGGGCAGTGCATGAGCGGCTTCGGACCCGTGCGGTCGAAGGTGTGCTCCGACATCGGCCGACCGCACAGCGGGCAGGGGCGCTCGGTTCGACTCGGCTCCGGCGTGGTCTCGTAGGGACCGACGGATGCCGGACCCGCCACGCGGATGAGGTTGCTGTTGAACCAGGCGTACCAGCCGCCTGCCTCGCGCACACGCTGACGCAGTGGGCGAGGGGCTTCTGCGTCGTCTTTTCGTGCCATGATCATTAGTGTACTAACTAATTCCGAGAGGAGGGCGCATGTCGGAGGATCCCCTGCACCTGGAGAACCAGGTGTGCTTCGCGCTGGTCACCGCGGCGCGGAACGTGGTGTCGATCTACCGGCCCGTGCTCGAGCCGCTCGGTCTCACCCACCCGCAGTACCTCGTGATGCTCGCGCTGTGGGAGCGCTCGCCCCGATCACTGGGGGAGCTCGCCGCGGAACTCGCGATGGAACCTGCCACCCTGTCACCGCTGATCAAGCGCCTCGAGGCACAGGGCCGGGTCACCCGCGGCCGCCGACCGGGGGATGAGCGGGTGCTGGAGATCGCGCTCACCGACGAGGGCACGGCGCTTCGCACGCAGGCCCTCGACGTGCCGACGCAGATCATGGCCAGAGTCGGCATGGATGTCGCCCAGCTGACGGCGCTTCGCGACGGGCTCGCGCCCTTCGCCGGACGGCGCTGACGCGGGAGCACGTCCGTCCGCCGCGAGCGAAGCCGGAGCCCGATGTCGGAGGGGCTGCCTAGACTTGTCGGGTGCCCATTCTTCCCGTGTCCGAACTCGCCCACTCCGCGGGAACCCTGAGCGTTCGTGGCGCCCGGGTCCACAATCTGCAGAACGTCGACATCGACATCCCGCGGGATTCGATGGTCGTGTTCACGGGACTGTCGGGGTCGGGGAAGTCGAGTCTTGCGTTCGACACGATCTTCGCCGAGGGGCAGCGGCGCTATGTCGAATCGCTGAGCTCGTACGCCCGGCAGTTCCTCGGTCAGGTCGACCGGCCCGACGTCGATTTCATCGAGGGGCTGAGCCCCGCGGTGTCGATCGATCAGAAGTCGACCAACCGCAACCCGCGCTCCACGGTGGGCACCATCACCGAGATCCACGACTACATGCGTCTGCTCTGGGCGCGCATCGGCGTGCCGCACTGCCCCGAGTGCGGCGAGGTGATCCAGCGGCAGACCGTGCAGCAGATCGCCGACCAGCTGATGGAACTGCCCGAGCGCACCCGCTACCAGATCGTCGCGCCCGTGGTCACCCAGAAGAAGGGTGAGTTCGTCGACCTCTTCAAGGAGCTCAGTGCCAAGGGCTACGCCCGCGCGGTCGTCGACGGTGATCTGGTGCAGCTGGCGGAACCGCCGACACTGAAGAAGAGCTACAAGCACGACATCGCGGTCGTCGTCGACCGCCTGGTCGCGAGCCCCGATATCCTCTCCCGGGTCACCGACTCGGTCGAGACGGCACTGGGGCTGGCGGGCGGGGTCATGCAGGTCAACTTCGTCGACGAAGAGGGCGACGATGCATGGCAGAACTTCAGCGAGAAGCTCGCCTGCCCGAACGGGCACCCGCTGCAGCTGACCGAGATCGAGCCGCGGACGTTCTCCTTCAACGCCCCGTTCGGGGCATGTCCCACCTGCTCGGGTCTCGGCACGCGCATGTCGGTCGACGTCGATCTCATGCTCGGCGACGAGGACCTCTCCATCCGCAAGGGCGTCCTCATCCCGTGGACCACGCAGGGAAAGGGGCTGTTCCAGTACTACGAACGGCTGCTCGAGGGGCTCTCCGACGACCTCGGGTTCTCGCTCGACACGCCGTGGAAGAAGCTCTCCCAGGACGCCAAGGATGCGGTCCTCTACGGCGACAACTTCAAGGTCTCGGTCAAGTGGAAGAACCGCTACGGCCGTGAGATGCGTTACACCTCCGGGTTCGAGGGCGTCGTGCCCTACATCGAACGGCAGTACACCGAGGCGGAGACGGCGACCGGCTGAAGCCCGAGGTGCTCGCGGTGCTCGTGCACGGGCATTCGATTGCGGATGCGTCGCGTCTCAGCCTCGCCGACGCGCAGCGCTACTTCGCCGACCTGCGTCTCACCGACCGGGAGGCGAAGATCGCCGCAGCCGTGCTGCGGGAGATCCGCGTCCGGCTCGACTTCCTGCTGCAGGTGGGGCTGAACTACCTCAGCCTGTCGCGGGCCGCGGGATCCCTCTCCGGCGGTGAGGCGCAGCGCATCCGCCTGGCCACCCAGATCGGCTCCGGCCTCACCGGCGTGCTGTACGTTCTCGACGAGCCGGCGATCGGACTGCACCAGCGCGACAACCGGCGCCTCATCGAGACACTGCAGGCGCTGAAGAACCTCGGCAACACGCTCCTCGTCGTCGAGCACGACGAGGAGACCATCCAGGCCGCCGACTGGATCGTCGACATCGGCCCCCGCGCCGGCATCGAGGGCGGCCGCGTCGTGCACTCCGGTCCCTACGCGCAGCTGCTCGAGGAGGAGGAGTCGCTCACCGCGGCCTACCTCTCCGGCCGCCGCAGCATCGAGGTCCCGGCGAAGCGCCGTTCGATCGACAAGAAGCGGCAGATCGCCGTCGTCGGCGCGCGCGAGAACAACCTGCAGAACGTCACCGCGCACTTCCCGCTCGGCGTGATGACGGCCGTGACCGGCGTGAGCGGCTCCGGCAAGTCGACGCTGGTCAACGGCATCCTGTACGAGGTGCTCGCACAGCGCCTCAACGGAGCGCGTCGCGTGCCGGGCAAGCACACCCGGGTCACCGGTCTCGACAACCTCGACAAGGTCGTGCATGTCGACCAGGCGCCGATCGGCCGCACCCCGCGCTCGAACCCCGCCACCTACACCGGCGTGTTCGACCGCATCCGTACCCTCTTCGCCGAGACCCCCGAGGCCAAGGCTCGCGGGTACCAGGGCGGACGCTTCAGCTTCAACGTCAAGGGCGGACGCTGCGAGGCGTGCTCGGGCGACGGCACCATCAAGATCGAGATGAACTTCCTGCCGGACGTGTACGTCGACTGCGAGGTGTGCCACGGCAAGCGGTACAACCGCGACACCCTTGCCGTGCACTACAAGGGCAAGAACATCGCGGAGGTGCTGGAGATGCCGATCGCGGAGGCGGCCGACTTCTTCGAGCCGATCCAGGCGATCCACCGGTACCTGCGCACCCTCGTCGACGTGGGCCTCGGCTACGTCCGGCTCGGGCAGTCGGCGACCACCCTCTCCGGCGGCGAGGCACAGCGCGTGAAGCTCGCCACCGAACTGCAGCGCCGTTCCAACGGTCGCAGCATCTACGTGCTCGACGAGCCCACCACGGGCCTGCACTTCGAGGACGTGCGACGGCTGCTGGAAGTGCTGAACAGCCTGGTCGACAAGGGCAACACGGTCATCGTGATCGAGCACAACCTCGACGTCATCAAGTCGGCGGACTGGGTCATCGACATGGGCCCCGAAGGTGGCTCCGGCGGCGGCACGATCATTGCCTCCGGGACCCCGGAGACCGTGGCGCGCACGGAGGGCAGCCACACCGGAACGTTCCTCGCGGAGGTGCTCGACCTCGGCGAGCGGCGCAAGGCCGGCTGAGGATGCCCTCGGTCCTGCCATACCGGCCGAAACAGGGCGAGATCCCGACGACCCCCGGCGTGTACCGGTTCCGCGACGCGGACGGCCGCATCCTGTACGTGGGGAAGGCGAAGAACCTCCGCGCCCGGCTCTCGAACTACTTCGCGCCGCTGCACACCCTGCACGAGCGCACCCGGAGGATGGTGACGACCGCCGCCTCCGTCGAGTGGACCGTGGTGGGCAGCGACGTCGAGGCGCTGCAGCTCGAGTACATGTGGATCCAGGAGTTCACGCCTCCCTTCAACGTCCGCTACAAGGACGACAAGTCGTACCCGTACCTGGCGGTGACCCTCGGCGACGAGGCGCCGCGTGTGCTCGTGACGCGCAACCGGCGCATCCCCGGGGCGAAGTACTTCGGCCCGTACCCGAAGATCTGGGCGGTGCACGACACCATCGACCTGATGATCAAGGTCTTCCCCATCCGCACCTGCTCGGATGCGTCGTACAAGAAGGCGATGGCCACCGGGCGCCCGTGCTTCCCCGGGCAGATCGGCCGCTGCGGCGGCCCCTGCTCGATGAAAGTCTCGATCGAGGAGCACCGGGCGATCGTCGACGACTTCGTGGCGTTCCTCTCCGGGAACGACCAGCGGTTCACCCGTGAACTCACCCGGCGGATGCAGGACGCGGCGGCCGCGATGGAATACGAGGCGGCCGCGTCGTACCGCGACAAGCTGAAGGCCACCGAGGCCGTGCTCGGCCGGAGCGCACTGGTGCTCGCGGACGACACGGACGCCGACCTCTTCGGGATCGCCGAGGACGAACTGTCCGCCGCGGTGCAGCATTTCATCGTCCGCGGCGGGCGGGTGCGGGGCGTCCGGGCGACGACGGTCGACAAGGAGATCGACATCTCCGGCCCGGAGCTCGTGGACCAGGTCCTGCAGCGCACCTACGGCGGCGCCACGGCCTCCGATATCCCGAAGCAGGTGCTGGTGCCGCATCTGCCCGATGACGCGGCAGAGCTCGAGCAGTGGCTGCGCGACAAGCGCGGCAAGAACGTCACGGTGCAAGTGGCACAGCGCGGTCGAAAGGCCGAGCTGATGAAGACGGCGACCATGAACGCCCAGCAGGCGCTCATGCTTCACAAGACCCGGCGGACGAGCGACTACGTCGCCCGGACGCAGGCGCTCACCGATCTGCAGGAGGCGCTGGGGCTCGCCGAGGCGCCGCTGCGCATCGAGTGCTACGACGTGTCGCACCTGTCGGGCACCAACGTGGTGGCGTCCATGGTGGTGTTCGAGGACGGCCTCCCGCGCAAGGATCAGTACCGCTCGTTCTCGATCGCCGAGACCACTGACGACACCGACTCGATCCACCAGGTGCTGACGCGACGCCTCGCGCACCTCGACCGGCCGGAGGAGAACGAGCCCGAGCCGGTCGACCCGGTCGCGGGCGAGGAGGTTGTCGTGCCACGCAAGCGCCCGCGGTTCGCCTACCCGCCGCAGCTGCTCGTGGTCGACGGCGGCCAGCCGCAGGTCGAAGCGGCGGCACGGGCGCTGGCCGACACCGGCCACACCGAGATCGCGCTTTGCGGTATCGCGAAGCGGCTGGAGGAAATCTGGCTGCCGGGGGAGGAGTACCCCGTCATCCTGCCGCGCACCTCCGAGGCGCTGTACCTGGTGCAGCGGCTGCGCGACGAGGCGCACCGGTTCGCGATCACGCATCAGCGCAAACGTCGAAAGCGCGACATCTCGACGGTGCTGAGCGAGATCCCAGGCCTCGGCGATGCGCGGATCAAGGCGCTGCTGCGCCACTTCGGATCCGTCGCAGCGCTCCGTCAGGCCACCCCGGAGCAGATCGCGGAACTACCCGGTATCGGACCGAAGCTCGCCCAGTCGGTGCACGCGCACCTGACGGATCGGTAGGGTGGGACCGATCGGGGTGGAGATGACGGACGCGGACACGCAGAGCGCGAGCGAGGTGCTCATCGTCACCGGCATGTCCGGTGCCGGCCGCTCGACGGTCGCAAACGCGCTGGAAGACCTTGACTGGTACGTGGTCGACAACCTGCCACCGCAGATGCTGCGCCCGCTGCTGGAGCTCTCCGAGCTCGCCCAGGGCGCCGTGCCGCGGGTCGCCGCGGTCGTCGACGTCCGCGGACGGGAGCTCTTCTCCCGGCTCCCGGAGGTGACCCGGTCGCTGCGCGACCGCCGCGCCGTGCGGGTGCTGTTCCTTGACGCCAGCGATGACGTGCTGGTGCGCCGTTTCGAGGCGGTGCGTCGACCGCACCCCCTGCGCGATCGACCGAGCAGACGACCGTAGGTGAGCCGTCGTTCCCGCTCGCTCATCGCGCCGACCACCTCGTCGCGGACGAGGAGATAGGCGTTCGATGCGGCGATCGTGCTCTCCACGACCTCACCACCCGCATCGCGGAGCTGTTCGCCGCCGAAGGCGCCGCGAACCACACGCTCACGATCATGAGCTTCGGGTTCAAGTACGGGCTGCCGCCGGATGCGGACCTCGTCGCCGACATGCGATTCCTGCCCAACCCGTTCTGGACCGAAGAACTGCGCTCCCTCACCGGTGAGGACGAGGCGGTACGCGAGTTCGTGCTCGCACAGCCCGGTGCGACCGAGTTCCTCGACGCGTACTCGGCCGCGCTGGTCCCGGTGCTGGAGGGCTACCAGCGCGAGAACAAGCGCCATTCCATCGTCGCCGTCGGGTGCACCGGCGGCAAACATCGATCCGTCGTGATGGCCCGGGAACTCGCCGCACGACTGGCCGGCACGCCCGGCGTCGCCATCAGTGTCACTCATCGCGACCTCGGTCGAGAGTAGGCTGGAACGTCGTTCCCGTCCCCTGAACCGAGGAGTACCGTGCCGTTGACCGCCGATGTGAAGGCCGAATTGATCACGGTCCGCGACCCCCGGCCCACTGCCCGGATCGCGGAATTGACGGCCATCCTCCGTTTCGCCGGCGGGCTGCACAACATCGCCGGCCGGGTGGCCGTCGAGGCCGAAGTGGACTCCGAGCAGCTGGCCCGCCGAGTCGGCCGTGAGCTCGTCGAGCTCTATGGCGTCCGTCCCGAACTCGCCCACGTGCAGGGCTCCGGCGGCCGCACCGGCAGCCACGTCGCGGTCCGCGTCATCGACGGGGGAGAGACCCTCGCCCGTCAGACCGGACTGCTCGACCAGCGGCGTCGTCCGGTGCGGGGCCTGCCGAACCGCCTGACCACCGGCGCCCGCCCCGATCTCGCCGCCGTCTGGCGCGGCGCGTTCCTCGCCAGCGGCTCGCTGACGGAGCCCGGACGCTCCGCGGCCCTCGAGATCGCCTGCCCCACCGGAGAGGCTGCCATGGCCCTCGTGGGGGCTGCGCACCGCATCGGGATCGCCGCGAAGGCCCGGGAGGTGCGCGGGGTGCCCCGCGTCGTCGTCCGTGAGGGCGAAGCCATCCGCGCCACCCTGTTCGAGATGGGCGCCCGCCGCGCCTCCGAGGAGTGGGATCAGCTGCGTCAGCGCCGCGAGGTGCGCGCCGGGGTCAACCGCCTGGTGAACTTCGACGACGCGAACCTCCGCCGTTCCGCGCAGGCCGCGGTTGCCGCGTGCGCCCGGGTCGAGCGTGCGCTCGAGATCCTCGGCGACACCGTGCCGGACCACCTGCGGGAGGCGGGCGAGCTGCGGCTCGCGCACCGCGATGCGAGCCTCGACGAGCTCGGTCACCATGCCGACCCGCCGCTGACAAAGGATGCGGTGGCCGGCCGCATCCGGCGCCTGCTCGCCATGGCCGACAAGAAGGCGGAGGTGGACGGCATCCCCGGCACCGAGTCCGCCGTTCCCGTGGGCGCTGAGGACTGAATCCGCGCGGGGAATCAACCCCCGTCGGCGCCTGTTGCCGATCACTAGGATGATCACGTCACCCTCGCCGTATCCGGGGTATCCGGCGCGGCGCCGACAGGAAGAAGAGGACATGGCGAAGTACACGTTGCCCGAGCTCGGTTACGACTATGCGGCTCTCGAGCCCAGCATCAGCGCGACCATCATGGAGCTGCACCACTCGAAGCATCACCAGGCCTACGTCACCGGTGCGAACACCGCCCTCGAGCAGCTGGCCGAGGCCCGCGACTCCGGCAACCTCGCATACGTGAACAAGCTCGAGAAGGATCTCTCGTTCAACCTCGGCGGTCACACCAACCACTCGATCTTCTGGACGAACCTGTCCCCGAACGGCGGCGACAAGCCCACCGGCGACCTCGAGTCCGCGATCACCGACCAGTTCGGCTCGTTCGACAAGTTCCAGGCGCACTTCACCGCCGCCGCCCTCGGCGTGCAGGGCTCCGGCTGGGCCGGCCTGTTCTGGGACTCGATCGGGGAGAACCTGATCGTTCAGCAGATGTTCGACCAGCAGTCGCAGATCGCCGCGGGCACCGTTCCGCTCCTCCTGCTCGACGTCTGGGAGCACGCCTACTACCTCGACTACAAGAACGTCCGCGCCGACTACGTCAAGGCGTTCTGGAACATCGCGAACTGGGAGAACGTGCAGACGCGCTTCGCCACGGCCCGCGAGAAGACGACGGGTCTGCTGGTAGGGTCCTAATCAGGTGAGGATGCCTGGGAGCCCTCGCCATTCGCGGGGGCTCCGGCATCCCACTTTTCCTTCTAAAACTGCGTGCCGTGACCCCACCGAGCGAGCTGCGGTACGACGAGAAAACGGGAGACACCGTGTCTGTCAAGATCGGCATCAACGGCTTCGGCCGGATCGGGCGCAACTACCTGCGCGCAGCTCTTGCCCAGGGAGCTGACCTGGAAATCGTGGCGGTGAACGACCTCACCGACAACAAGACCCTCGCACACCTGCTCAAGTACGACTCCGTCGGCGGTCCGCTGTCGGAGGACGTCTCGTACGACGGCGACTCCATCACCGTCGGCGGCAAGAGCATCAAGGTGCTCGCCGAGCGCGACCCCGCGAACCTCCCCTGGGGTGAGCTGGGCGTAGACATCGTCATCGAGTCGACCGGCCGCTTCACCAAGGCCGAGGACGCCAAGAAGCACATCGCGGGCGGCGCCAAGAAGGTGCTCATCTCCGCTCCCGCCACCGGTGACGACGCGACGATCGTCATGGGCGTCAACGAGGAGACGTACAACCCCGAGACCGACGTGATCATCTCGAACGCGTCGTGCACCACGAACTGCCTCGCCCCGCTGGCGCAGGTCTTCGAGAAGGCGTTCGGTATCGAGCGCGGCTTCATGATGACCGCTCACGCCTACACGGCCGACCAGAACCTGCAGGACGGCCCGCACAGCGATCTGCGTCGTGCCCGCGCCGCCGCTATCAACATCGTCCCCGCCTCGACCGGTGCGGCCAAGGCCATCGGCCTGGTGCTGCCCGAACTCAAGGGCAAGCTGAGCGGTTCGTCGTACCGCGTGCCGGTGCCCACCGGCTCCATCGTCGACCTGACGATCATCACCCCCACTGAGGGCCTGACCATCGAGCAGGTCAACGCCGCTTACCAGGCCGCGGCTGCCGAGGGTCGTCTGCAGGGCATCCTGGAGTACACCGAGGACCAGATCGTCTCGAGCGACATCCAGCTCAACCCGCACTCGTCGATCTTCGACGCCGGCCTGACCAACGTCAGCGGCAACCTCGTCAAGGTCTCGTCCTGGTACGACAACGAGTGGGGTTACTCCAACCGTCTCGTCGACCTGACCGAGTACGTCGCCGAGCGCCTCTAAGCCGATCATGGCTCTGCGCACCCTCGAATCGCTGGGTTCGCTCGCCGGTAAGCGCGTCATCGTCCGTGCTGACCTGAATGTCCCTCTCAAGGACCAGGTCATCACGGACGATGGTCGCGTCCGGGCGACGCTTCCGACCCTCAACGCCCTGATCGCTCAGGGCGCCCGCCTCATCATCTGCTCGCACCTCGGGCGGCCCGATGGGGCACCGAACCCGGCCTACAGCCTCGCCCCGGTCGCGCAGCGACTCTCGGAGCTGCTGGCCAAGCCGGTCGCGTTCGCGCGTGACACCGTCGGCGAATCCGCGCACGAGGCGGTCGCCGCCCTGCAGGACGGCGACGTCGCGGTCATCGAGAACCTGCGGTTCAACCCGGGTGAGACGTCGAAGGATGCGGACGAGCGCCGTGCCTTCGCCGAGCAACTGGCCGAGCTCGGCGACGTGCTCGTCTCCGACGGCTTCGGTGTCGTGCACCGCAAGCAGGCGAGCGTCTACGAGCTGGCCGAGATCCTGCCGTCCGCGGCCGGGTCGCTCATCGCGACCGAGCTCGACGTGCTGGACCGTCTCACCGAGAACCCCGAGCGTCCGTATGCGGTCGTGCTCGGCGGCTCGAAGGTCAGTGACAAGCTCGGGGTCATCGCGCACCTGCTGCCGCGCGTGGACACGATCCTCGTCGGTGGCGGGATGCTCTTCACCTTCCTCGCGGCCCAGGGCTACAAGGTGGGCGCGAGCCTGCTCGAAAAGGACCAGCTCGACACCGTCACCGGATACCTCCGGGAGGCCAAGGAGCGCGGTGTGACCATCGTGCTGCCGGTCGACGCCGTCATGGCCGCGTCCTTCTCCGCCGACGCTGACCATGTCGTCGCCGATGCGACCACCCTCGAGGAGACGCCGTTCGGGGCCTCCGGCATGGGTCTCGACATCGGTCCTCGCACCGCGGAGCTGTTCGCCGAGGTCATCCGCTCGAGCAAGACGGTCTTCTGGAACGGTCCCATGGGCGTGTTCGAGATGCCCGCCTTCGCCGCCGGTACCAAGGCCGTCGCGCAGGCGCTCACCGAGGTCGACGGGCTGTCCGTCGTGGGCGGCGGTGACTCCGCCGCGGCCGTGCGGCAGCTCGGGTTCCGCGACGAGCAGTTCGGGCACATCTCCACCGGCGGTGGCGCCAGCCTCGAGTTCCTCGAGGGCAAGAAGCTTCCCGGACTGGAGGTCCTCGGATGGTCGCTGTGACACGCACCCCCCTCACCGCGGGCAACTGGAAGATGAATCTGGACCACCTCCAGGCTCTCGCCCTGGTGCAGAAGCTGCACTGGACGCTCAAGGACGCCAAGCACGAGGACGGGTCGGTCGAGGTCGCCATTTTCCCGCCGTTCACGGACCTCCGTACGGTGCAGACGCTCATCGACGCCGACAAGATCCCGTTCGCCCTCGGCGCGCAGGATCTGTCCGCCCACACCTCCGGTGCATACACCGGCGAGGTGTCGGGTGCGTTCCTCGCCAAGCTCGACTGCCGTTACGTGATCATCGGGCACTCCGAGCGTCGTGAATATCACAACGAGACCGACGAGGTCGTCGCCGCCAAGGTGCAGGCCGCGCTCACCCACGGGCTTGTGCCGGTGGTGTGCGTCGGCGAGACCGCCGCAGACCTGGAGGAGTTCGGTGCCAGCGCCGTTCCCGTCGGTCAGCTGCGCATCGCCCTGGCCGGTGTGCCCGCTGATGCGGACATCGTCGTGGCCTACGAGCCGGTCTGGGCGATCGGCTCCGGCCAGGCGGCCACCCCCGAGCAGGCGCAGGACGTGTGTGCGACGCTTCGCACGGTCGTCGCCGAGGTCGTGGGCGAGGACGCCGCCGCGCGGACCCGCATCCTCTACGGCGGCTCGGTGAAGTCGTCCAACATCGCGGGCTTCATGCGCGAGCCCGACGTCGACGGCGCGCTCGTCGGCGGCGCGAGCCTCGTCGCGGACGAGTTCGCGGCGATCATCCGTTATCAGAAGCACGTCGGCGTCTGACGCCGCGTCGCTGTCTGGGCGGGTAATGGCCCCGGTATAGTTGTTCTTCGTGCGATCCGTCGGGTCGCCGTGAAAGGTAGCCACGACAGTGCAGATCCTCGAGTTCGTGCTCCAGGTGCTCCTCGGCATCACGAGCCTGCTGTTGACCCTGCTGATCCTGCTGCACCGGGGCCGCGGGGGCGGCCTCTCCGACATGTTCGGTGGCGGCATGAGCTCGTCGCTCGGTTCGTCCGGGCTCGCGGAGCGCAACCTCAACCGCTTCACCGTGGTGCTGGCGCTCGTCTGGTTCGTATCGATCGTGGCCCTCGGCCTCATCACGAAGTTCTCGGGACTGGTGTAATCATGGCAACCGGAGGAAATGCGATCCGCGGCACCCGCGTCGGTGCCGGTCCGATGGGCGAACAGGACCACGGCTTCCATGCCGATCGTGTCGCCGTGTCGTACTGGGACGCGCTCGGCAACGAAACCGTCCGCTACTTCGCCGCGGGCATCACGGACGACGAGATCCCCGACACGATCGACTCGCCGCACTCCGGCCTTCCCGCCGGACGCGACAAGGAGAACCCGCCCGCGCTGGCGCGGACCGAGCCGTACAAGACCCACCTCGCCTATGTGAAGGAACGTCGCACCGACGACGAGGCCGTCCAGCTGCTCGACGAGGCGCTGCAGAAGCTGCGCGACCGTCGCGGGGTCTAAGACAGCGAAAAGGGAGCGGATGCCTCGGCATCCGCTCCCTTTTCCGTTTCCGCGTCCCTAGGGGCGGGTCAGTACTCGGCGTCGATGAGCTCCGGCGGGACCTTCGCCGCGGCCGCCTCATCGACGAAGAACACGGTGCGTTTGCGCCCCTTCGCGCCGGCGGCCGGCACGCTCTGATAGCTCGCGCCGGCGAGGGCGAGGCCCAGTGCCGAGGCCTTGTCGGCACCGGCGAGCACCAGCCAGACCCGCTTCGAGGAGTTGATGACGGGCCGGGTCATCGTGATCCGATCCGGCGGCGGCTTGGGGGAGTCGCGGACCGGCAGCGTGGCACGGTCGGTCACCTGGATCTCCGGGCGATCCGGGAACAGCGACGCAATGTGCGCGTCGGGCCCGACCCCGAGGAAGCAGACGTCGAACGAGGGCCATGCGCCCACGGCCGGATCAGCGAACCGGGCGAGCTCGGTCGCGTACGCCTCGGCGGCCGCATCCAGGTCGAGCCCGTCGTCGCTGCCCGCCATGGTGTGGATGTTCTCAGCGGGCACGCCCGCCACATCGAACAGCGCGGCAAAGGCCGCGACGTCGTTGCGGTCTGGGTCACCGCGCGGCACGAATCGTTCGTCGCTCCACCAGAAGTGCACGAGTGACCAGTCCACTTCGCCGAACCGGGGGTGGGCGGCGGCGGCAGCCAGCACCCGGCCACCCATTGATCCGCCCGTCAGCGACACGTGGGCGAGCTTGCCCACCGTGGTGCGCTTGATCACCCGGCTCAGCAGTCGCGCCCCAACCGCGGCGGCGAGGTCGTCGGCGTCACGTCGGACGACGACGCGCTTGGCTGCGGTGATCTCGGCCATGATCCTCCTACGCCCCGGTCTCTTCCAACAGCGTGGAGCCCTCGGTGATCACCCGACCATACAGGAGGTCCGCGTCGAGACGACGGAGCTCCTCAGCCAGGCACTCGCGGAGCGAGCGTCGCGGGAACGAGAGCTCGTGGGAGGGCTGGTCGGGCTGCGTGAGCACGGCCACGCCGGGTACCGGACGCTCGAGCAGGATGTCGCCGCCCTCGCGGTTCAGGCGCACCGACTTGATACCGCTGGCCCACTCCGCCGCGTCCAGATAGCGCCAGGTGACCGGGACGTCGAGCTGCAGGCGCAGCCAGGCGGCGAGGAGCGGCGTCGAGGGGGAGTCGGCCCCGCCGAGCACCTCGGCGCCGAGGACCGTCTGGTACGGCGGCTGGTCGAGCACCGCTGCCAGCTGCTCCCGCCACCGGGTGAGCCGGGTCCAGGCGAGGTCGGTGTCGCCGGGGGCGTACTTCGAACCGAGTCGCGCGACCCAGGCGTGCGGGTCGGCCTGCGTCCCGGCATCCGTGATGCGGCGTGCCGCGATCCGGCCGATGGCGGACTTCGACGGGACCGGCGGCGTGTCGGCCGGCCACCAGGCGACGACGGGCGCATCGGGGAGGAGCAAGCCGGTGACCAGGCTCTCCGAGTTGGAGCCGGCCGGGCCGTAGGCATGCAGCAGCACGACCTCGCTCGCCCCGGCGTCCCCACCGACACGGATCTGCGCGTCCAGGCGCGGCTCCGCATCCGGGTCCTTCTCCATCAGCACGATGACGCGCATGGGGTGCTCCCGGGAGGCGTCGTTCGCGGCCTCGATGGCCTCTTCGTCTACGCCGTGATGGCTGATGATGATGAGCGTCAGCACCCGGCCGAGGGCGACGGCGCCGCCCTCCTCCCGGACGCTGACGAGCGCCTTGGTGAGCTTGCTGACGTTGGTGTCGGGCAGGTCGATGATCATGGGCGTCTCCAGGTTCGACCATCACGGGACAAGAGTTCGTCGGCGGATGCGGGACCCCACGAGCCGGGGGAGTACTGCTCCAGCGGGCCGCCCTGGGCCGCCCAGTACTTCTCCACCGGGTCGAGGATCTTCCAGCTGAGCTCCACCTCTTCATGACGGGGGAACAGTGGCGGGTCGCCGAGCAGGACGTCGAGGATGAGGCGCTCGTATGCCTCCGGGCTCGCCTCGGTGAAGGCGTGCCCGTAGCCGAAGTCCATCGTGACATCGCGCACCTGGGTGCCGGCGCCGGGGACCTTCGAGCCGAACCGGATGGTGACCCCCTCGTCGGGCTGCACCCGGATGACCAGCGCGTTGTGTCCGAGACCGGAGGTCTGGCTGCGGCTGAACAGGTGCTCGGGCGCACGCTTGAAGACGACGGCGATCTCGGTCACGCGGCGGCCGAGACGCTTGCCGGTGCGGAGGTAGAACGGCACTCCGGCCCAGCGGCGGGTGTTGATCTCGAGCTTCACCGCGGCGTAGGTCTCGGTGGTGGAGTGCGGGTCCATGCCGTCCTCGTCGAGGAACGCGGTGACCTTCTCGCCGCCCTGCCAGCCGCCCGCGTACTGGCCGCGGGCAGTGGCGTGTGCGAGATCCTCCGGCAGCGTGACCGCGGCAAGCACCTTCTCCTTCTCCGCCCGCAACTGCGTGGCATCGAACGAGATGGGCTCCTCCATGGCGGTCAGCGCCAGGAGCTGCAGCAGGTGGTTCTGGATGACATCGCGCGCCGCGCCGATGCCGTCGTAGTACCCGGCCCGACCGCCCACGCCGATGTCCTCGGCCATCGTGATCTGCACGTGGTCGACGTAGTTGCTGTTCCAGATCGGCTCGTACAGCTCGTTGGCGAAGCGCAGCGCCAGGATGTTCTGCACCGTCTCCTTGCCGAGATAGTGGTCGATGCGGAAGATCGAGTCGGCAGGGAAGGCGATCTCGAGCGCATCGTTGAGTTCACGCGCCGACTCCAGGTCGTGCCCGAACGGCTTCTCGATCACCACGCGGCGCCACGGATCCACGCCCACGGTCTTGTCGTCCACCAGCCCGGAGTCCTTCAGCTGCTTCGCGACGATCGGGAACGCCTTCGGCGGCACCGACAGGTAGAAGGCGTGGTTGCCCATCGTGCCGCGTTCCACGTCGAGGCGGTCGACGGTCTCCCGCAGCCGCCGGAACGCGTCCGGGTCGTCGAACTCGCCCTGCACGAACCGGATGCCCTGCAGCAGCTGCTGCCAGGTCTCCTCGCGGAACTCGGTGCGGGCGTACTGCTTCACCGCCTCGTACACGACCTGCGCGAAATCCTCGTCCTCCCAGTCGCGCCGGGCGAAGCCGACGAGTCCGAAACCCGGGGGCAGCAGGCCCCGGTTGGCCAGGTCGTAGACGGCCGGCATGAGCTTCTTGCGTGCCAGGTCACCGGTCACCCCGAAGATCACCAGGGCGCTGGGCCCGGCGATCCGGTTGAGACGGTGGTCGTCCGGGTCGCGCAGCGGGTTGTGCGTGCGCGAGATCTCCGCGGTCATTCGGTGGTTCTCCTACTGAGCGGCTTCGAACAGCGCGAACACGTCGGGCTGCGGATCGGTGAGGGTGATCGTCACCACGGGGCGGCCGTGCGCGGCGAGCACGCTGGCGTCTCCCGCGGCCTGCGCCGCGATCAGCTCGCCGAAGGTGAACGGGCGGCCGGGGATCTCGACATCCACGTCCGTTCCTTCCAGGATCTGCACGAACACGCCGGTGGCGGGACCGCCCTTGTGGAACTGCCCGGTGGAGTGCAGGAAGCGCGGTCCCCACCCGAAGGTGGTGGGTCGGCCGGAGTCTGCGGCGACGAGCTCCCGAAGGCCCGAGAGCTGCGCGAGGTCGAGGCGGTTGACGTAGGCCTGGATCGCGACGTACCCATCGGACGGGACGAGCTTCCACAGGTCGTCGAGGACACCGGCGAGGGTGCCGGATGCGGCCAGAGCCGGATCCGTGGACCGCACCTCGACACCCTCCGCCGTGAAGGCGGGAGACGTCGGCTCCGGCCGCGCGTCCAGCAGGCGACGAGTGGCGTCCTTGGCCGACTCCACATCGGGCTGATCGAACGGGTTGATCCCCAGCATCCGGCCGATGATCGCGGTGGCGTACTCCCACACCACGAACTGCGCCCCGAGGGAACCGGAGACGAGCACCTCACCGTGATGGTGCTCGAACAGGTGGTCGTGGTTCACGTCGTCGACGATGCGCACGATCCGGAGGTCTGCGGGGCGGGAGTCGAGTTCGGGAGAGACGGGGAGCATCACCACGGGCAGGATGCCGGTGCCGTCCTTACCGGTGGATTCGGCGACGAGCTGCTCGATCCAGTCGGGCAGACCCTGCAGATAGTCGCCGTCGCTGATGAGACCGAGCTTGTCGGCACGCGGAGCGCCGCCGGCGATGGCGGCGGCGAGGACGAGGGCGGGGTTCCGCGGATCGTCGATGGCGACCTCGAGGAGGGTTGCCTCGGCTTCGTCGAGGAGTTCCCCGATGTCGACGCCGGCAAGACCTGCGGGCACGAGCCCGAAGGCGGTGAGTGCGGAGTAGCGGCCGCCGACGGTGGGGTCGGCGGTGAAGACGGTGTACCCATCCGCGCGCGCGGCGATCTCGAGCGGAGAGCCCGGATCCGTCACCACGATGATGCGCTCGGTCGGGTCGATGCCGAGGTCGCGGAAGGCGGCCTCGAAGGCGCGTTTGGCGGAGTCGGTCTCCACCGTGGAGCCGCTCTTGGAGGAGACGACGAGGGCGGTCTGCGCGAGGCCGCCGGCTTCGGCATCCCCGTCGAGGGCGGCCAGCACCTGGCCGGGTGCGGTCGAGTCGAGCACGACCAGCGGCACACCCGCGGTGCGGGCGATGACCTCGGGCGCGAGCGAGGAGCCGCCCATGCCGGCCAGCACGATGCGCGTGATCCCGTTGCTGCGCAGCACGTCGCGGAGGGTCTCGATCTCGGCGACCAGCGGGCGGGACACCGAGACGGCGTCAACCCAGCCGAGCCGCACGGCGGCGTCGGCCTCGGCGGCCGGGCCCCACAGTGCGGGGTCCTGCGCCGTGATACCGGAGGCGACGAGGCTGTCGACGAGCTCCGGCAGTGCCTGCGCGGCCACGTCGGAAACGTGGCCGCGCAGGCGGATGTCGAAACTCATCGAGCCTGCTCCAGGGCGGCCTGCACCGTCGCCTGCAGCTCGTGCCAGGAGACGATGAACTTCTCGACGCCCTCGTCCTCGAGCACCTGAGTGACGTCGGTGAAGTCGACACCGACGGCGGCGAGACGCGCGAACACGTCGTGCGCGTCGGCGTAGTTGCCGGTGACGGTGTCGCCAGTGATCACCCCGTGGTCGAAGGTCGCCTCGAGCGTCTTCTCCGGCATCGTGTTGACGGTGCCGGGGGCGACGAGCTCGGTGACGTACAGGGTGTCCGGCAGCGCCGGGTCCTTGACGCCGGTGGAGGCCCAGAGCGGACGCTGCACGTTCGCGCCGCCCTCGAGGAGGGCCTTCGCGCGGTCGGTGCTGAAGGCGCTCTCATACAGCTCGTAGGCCAGACGCGCGTTGGCGATACCGGCCTTCGAGAGGAGCGAGGTGGCCTCGTCCGTGCCGATCGCCTTCAGCCGCTTGTCGACCTCGGTGTCCACGCGGGACACGAAGAACGACGCGACCGACTGCAGCGTCGAGACGTCGATGCCGGCGTCGCGGGCCTTCTCCACGCCGGCGAGGTACGCGTCGATGACGGCGGCGTAACGCTCGAGCGAGAAGATCAGCGTCACGTTCACGCTGATCCCGGCGCCGATGACCTCCGTGATGGCGGGCAGGCCCGCCCTGGTCGCGGGGATCTTGATCAGCGCGTTCGGGCGATCGACCTTGGCCCACAGCTTCTTGGCCTCGGCGATGGTCGCCGCGGTGTCGTGCGCGAGGTCGGGGGAGACCTCGATCGACACGCGGCCGTCGACACCGTTCGTCTCGTCGAAGACGGGACGGAAGATGTCGGATGCGGCCTGCACGTCGTCCGTGGTGATCTCGAAGATCGCCCGGTCGACATCGGCGCCGTCGGCGACGAGCGCGGAGACCTGCTCCGCGTAGGACTCGCCCTTGGCGAGGGCACCGGCGAAGATCGGCGGGTTGGTGGTGACGCCGACCACGTTGCGGTCGGCGATCAGCGCCTGCAGGTTCCCCGTGCTGATGCGCTCCCGCGACAGGTCGTCCAGCCAGATGCTGACGCCCGCGGCGGAGAGGTCTTCGGTGGGGGTGCTCATGCGTTCTCCTCGATGGTTTCCCGCGCCGCCTGGACGACGGCCTCGGCAGTGATGCCGAACTTCTGGAACAGGGTCGTGTAGTCGGC
>NZ_JAPLAI010000002.1 GCF_026393345.1 Microbacterium sp. | reverse complement strand
CACCCTCATCGTGGTCACCCACGATTCGGCGGTGGCGCGTCTTGCGGGCCGGCGCCTGCGGCTGGAGCGGGGAAGCGTTCGCGAGCTCGCCCGCTGAGGCGAGACGTGACGCGCGGCGGCCCCGGGATGTCCCGGGGCCGCCGTCCGTGGGGGCGGGTATCGTGAGGCGCGTGACCGCCGAGATCCCGACGCCCTACGAAGATCTGCTCCGTGACGTGCTCGAGCCCCACGAATTGGCGGAGGAGCTGGAGCTCTATCGTGTGTTCGGCCGGCAGATCCGCTTCGACCTCGCCGAGGGGTTCCCGCTCATCACGACCAAGCGCGTGCACATGAAGTCGATCGTGTACGAGCTGTTGTGGTTCCTGCAGGGATCCTCGAACGTCGGCTGGCTGCAGGAGCACGGCGTCACGATCTGGGACGAGTGGGCGGATGCGGCGGGGGAGCTCGGCCCGGTCTATGGGGTGCAGTGGCGCTCCTGGCCGACCGCGGGCGGCGACACCATCGACCAGATCTCGCAGGTCATCGACCAGATCCGGACGACCCCCGATTCGCGGCGGTTGATCGTATCGGCGTGGAACCCCGCCGACATCCCGGACATGGCGCTCGCTCCCTGCCACGCCCTGTTCCAGTTCTACGTCGCCGACGGCAAACTCTCCTGCCAGCTGTATCAGCGCAGCGCCGACATGTTCCTCGGGGTGCCGTTCAACATCGCCTCGTACGCCCTGCTGACCGCCATGATCGCCCAGCAGGCCGGGCTCGGCCTCGGCGACTTCGTCTGGACCGGCGGCGACTGCCACATCTACGACAACCATCGCGAGCAGGTGCAGGAGCAGCTGAGCCGCGACCCCTACCCGTACCCGACGCTCCGGTTCGCCCGGCGGCCGGAATCGATCTTCGACTACACCTACGACGACATCGTCGTCGAGGACTACCAGCACCACCCCGCGATCCGCGGAGCCGTCGCGGTATGACCCGGGTGGGGTTGATCTGGGCCGAAGCCAAGGGGGGCGTCATCGGGGCCGCGGGCGGCATGCCCTGGCATGTGCCCGAAGATCTCGCTCACTTCAAGGCGGTGACCGGCGATGCCGCCGTCATCATGGGGCGGCGCACGTGGGAATCACTGCCGGAACGCTTCCGGCCGCTGCCGGGGCGGACGAACATCGTCGTCACCCGGCAGGCCGACTGGGCGGCGCCCGGCGCGGTGCGTGCCGGCTCGCTCGGCGAGGCGTTGTCGGAGGACGCGACCGGCGACCGCGTATGGGTCATCGGCGGCGGGCAGCTCTACCGGCAGGCGATCGCCGACGCCGACCTGCTCGAGATCACCTACCTCGACCTGGAGGTCGCCGGCGATACCCAGGCCCCCGACATCGCGGGCTGGGCGCCCGTGGCCGAGGACCCGGGGGATGGATGGCACACCTCGCGCACCGGCATCCGGTACCGGTTCGTGCGGTACGAACGGAAGGCGTAGAGATGCCCACGGCTCTCATCACCGGCGCCAGCTCCGGTCTCGGCGCCGAATACGCGCACCAGCTGGCCGGCAAGGGCGCGGACCTGGTCCTGGTCGGACGCGATCGCGTCGCCCTCGAGGAGGTCGCGGCACGCCTGCGCGGTCGCGTGGAGGTCGAGGTCCTCCGCGCCGACCTGCTGCGCGGGCGGGATCGAGGCAGGGTCGAAGCCCGTCTGGCCGACGAGGACCGACCGATCGACGTGCTCATCAACAACGCCGGCTTCGGGCTGCCGCTCGCCTTCGAGACCAACGACATCGAGGACGAGGCGGGGCACCTGGCCTTGCACGTCGAGGTCCCGATGCGGCTCACCCATGCCGCGCTCGGCCCGATGCTGGCACGGGGACGCGGCCGCATCCTCAACGTCGCGTCCGTGGCCGCCTTCATGCCGCGATCGACATACGGCGCGTCTAAGGGGTGGCTGGTGTCCTTCAGTCGCTGGGCGAACGCGGTCTACACGCCGCGCGGGGTGACGGTCACGGCGGTGTGTCCCGGCTACACGCACACGAACTTCCACGAGCGGCTGGGCCTCCCGCCCGGGGAGGAAGGCATCCCGGCGTGGATGTGGCTCGACGCGAGGACCGTCGTGTCGCAGTCCCTCGCCGACGTCGCCCGTGGCAAGGCGGTGTCGGTGCCGACGTGGCGGTACCGGATGCTGACCGCCCTGGTGCGGGTGCTTCCCGACGCCCTCGCCTTCCGCCTGGGCATGCGCGGCCGCTGACCGCCGTCTCGGCTCCGCTCCGCATCCCCGCCGTCGGTTCCCCTGTCGCTGGTTGCGCTTGTGGGTCGCACTTCGCGACAGGTGAGCGGGCGGTGCGCGGGTCTCAGGTGAAACGGCCGAGGTGGATGCCGGCGTAGGCCAGCGCCGCGATCGTCTCGCCGTCGCTGATGCGCCCGTCGGCGACCATCGCCAGCGCCTCGGCGAACGGCACCCAGACGACCTCGTCGATGCCCTCCTCGTGCTGCGTCCAGGCGGCATCCGCCGTCGCGGTGAGACCGCGGGCGAGGAACACGTGCTCGGGGGCGTCCGCGATGCCGTTCAGCGCGTGCATGGTGCCGAGCGGCGTCCATTCCGCCGCCTGCAGCCCGGTCTCCTCGAGGAGTTCGCGCTGCGCGGCCGCGAGCGGTTCGTCGCCGTCCGACCCGCCGGCCGGAACCTCCCACGACCACCCGGTGGTGTAGCGCTCCAACCCGACCAGGCAGACCCGGTCCTCGCCGTCCATTGCCACGACGAACACGGCGGGATGCTGCATCCGGACCACCCCGTAGATCCCGTCGCCGTGCGGGCCGGAGACCTGGTCCTCACGGACGTGGATCCATCGGTTCTCATAGACGGTGCGGGACTCGCGGGTGCGCCATGCCATGAGCCCAGCCTAGGAGGGCCGGTGAACGACGCCCGCGGAACCGATAACCTAGGAGGTATGACGCACGCGGGCAACCCTTTCGGACAGGTGCTCGTCGCGCTCGTCACTCCGATGACGGCCGACGGCGAGGTCGACTGGCCCGCCGTGGAGAAGCACATCGACGATGTCATCGTCTCCGGCGCCGACGGCATCGTGGTCACCGGCACGACGGGGGAGACCTCGACGCTCACCGACCCCGAGAAGCTGAAGCTCGTGGAGGTCGGCAAGGATGTCGCCGCCGGCCGCGCCAAGATCATCACCGGCGGCGGGTCGAACGAGACCGCACACGCCATCGAGCTCTACAAGGCCAGCGAGAAGGCCGGCGCCGACGGCATCATGATCGTCACGCCGTACTACAACAAGCCGACCCAGGCCGGCATCCTCACCCACTTCCGGCTCGTCGCCGACGCGACCGACCTGCCGGTGATCCTCTACGACATCCCCGGGCGCACCGGCGTGCCGATCAAGTACGAGACGATCATGCGCCTGGCCAAGCACCCGAACATCCTCGCCATCAAGGACGCCAAGGGCGACTTCAGCGAGGTCAGCCGCGTGCTGAACCAGACGGACCTGATGTACTTCTCCGGCGACGACGCCAACGTCCTGCCTCACCTCGCGATCGGCGCCAGCGGCATGATCGGCGTGACCGCGAACATCACCGCCGCGCCATACCGGACCATGGTGGATGCGGTGAACGCCGGCGACCTGCACCGTGCGACCGAGGCACACCAGAAGCTCGAGCCGCTCGTCCGCGCCGTGATGACCCACGTCCCCGGCACCGTGAGTGCGAAGTACATCCTCCACGGCCTCGGCCGCATCTCCAGCCCCCGCGTCCGGCTGCCGCTCGTCGGCCCGGAGGAGTGGGAGGCCGCGATCATCGAGGACGAGCTCGACCTCGTGCGCGACGTCGCCGGAGTCGACTTCTCGAACTTCCGTCCCGACCGCAACGCCGCCGCCGGCGGCGCCCTGCCGAAGGTGCACGGCACGACGCGTTGACATACCCGCCACGAGGCGGGACACAGGCGCCCCTGACGGGCGCGATGAACGGATGCGGCATCCTCGCGGCATCCGGAAAGGCAGGCGATGGCCACCACCGTTTACGATCCCCCCGCCCTCGACGCCGGAACCCTGCGCGTGACACCGCTCGGTGGTCTCGGCGAGGTCGGCCGCAACATGACGACGTTCGAGTACGAGGGCAAGATCCTCATCGTCGACTGCGGCGTGCTCTTCCCGGAGGAGCACCAGCCCGGCGTCGACCTGATCCTCCCGGACTTCGCGCCGATTCGTGAGCGCCTCGACGACATCGTGGGCGTCGTGCTCACGCACGGCCACGAGGACCACATCGGTGCGGTGCCATATCTGCTCAAGCTGAAGCCCGACATTCCCCTCATCGGCTCGCAACTGACCCTCGCGCTCATCGAGGCGAAGCTCAAGGAGCACCGGATCAAGGCGTACACGCTGACGGTCACAGAGGGGCAGCGCGAGAAGGTCGGCCCGTTCGACCTGGAGTTCATCGCGGTGAACCACTCCATCCCCGACGCGCTCGCCGTCGCGATCCGCACCCCTGCCGGGCTCGTGCTCGCCACCGGCGACTTCAAAATGGATCAGCTGCCGCTCGACGGCCGCCTCACCGACCTCCGCGCCTTCGCGCGGCTGGGCGAGGAGGGCGTTGACCTCTTCCTCGTCGACTCCACCAACGCCGACGTCCCCGGGTTCACGCCGACCGAGCGCGCGATCGGGCCGGTCCTCGACCAGGTCATCGCGAAGTCGCCGCGCCGCGTCATCGTGGCGAGCTTCTCCAGCCACGTGCACCGCGTGCAGCAGGTCATCGACGCAGCAGCCGCCAATGGCCGCCGGGTCGCGTTCCTCGGGCGCAGCATGGTGCGCAACATGACGATCGCGGAGGACCTCGGCTACCTCAAGGTGCCCAAGGGCGTCCTGATCGACTACAAGAAGGCCAAGGACATCCCGGACGACAAGATCGTCTACATGTCCACCGGCTCCCAGGGTGAGCCGATGGCGGTGCTCTCGCGCATGGCCAACCTCGATCACGCGATCGAGCCCGGCGAGGGCGATACCGTCATCCTCGCCTCGAGCCTCATCCCGGGCAACGAGAACGCGGTCTACCGCGTCATCGACGGCCTCACCAAGCTCGGCGCGACCGTCGTGCACAAGGCCAACGCCAAGGTGCACGTCTCCGGTCACGCCGCCGCGGGCGAGCTGCTGTACTGCTACAACATCCTCAAGCCGAAGAACGTGCTGCCCGTGCACGGCGAGTACCGGCACCTCATGGCCAACGCCAAGCTGGCGCAGGACACCGGCATCTCCGCGGACCGGACGTTCCTCGCCGAGAACGGCACCGTCATCGATCTGAAGGCTGGCGAGGCGCACGTCGCGGGTCAGTACGACATCGGGTTCGTGTATGTCGACGGCTCCACCGTCGGCGGGGTCACCGACGCCGACCTCAAGGACCGCCGCATCCTCGCCGAGGAGGGGTTCATCTCCGTCATCGCGGTCGTGGACGCCGCCACCGGCCGGGTCATCAGCGGCCCGGAGATCCACGCCCGCGGTTTCGCCGAGGACGACACCGTCTTCGACGACGTGAAGCCGAAGATCGCGGCCGCCCTGGCCGAGGCCGCCGCCTCTGGAGTCCGCGACTCGCACGCGTTGTCGCAGGTCATGCGGCGCACGATCGGACGCTGGGTGAACCAGCGCCTGCGTCGCCGTCCCATGATCGTGCCGCTGGTCATCGAGGCGTAACCCGCCCCGCACGTCGGTAGGATGCGGGCATGCCCGCGCGTTTCCGCATCCGACCGGCCGTGCAGGCCGACGGCGCGTTCCTCGCGGACATGGTCGTCGAGGCCGTCAATTGGCGCGCCGGAGCGGCGCGACCGCGGCACCAGATCCTCGACGATCTCCGCCACGGCCGCTACGTCACCGGCTGGATGCGCCCGAGTGACGTCGGCGCCGTGGCGGTCGACGAGCAGGACCAGCCGATCGGCGCCGCCTGGTACCGGATGCTGCCGCGCACCGAGCCCGGATTCGGCTATGTCGGGACGGGCGTGCCGGAGCTCATCATCGGCGTGCGCCCCATCTGGCGGGCGCACGGGGTGGGGCGTGCCCTGCTGCAGTGGCTCGTGGCTGCGGCACGCGCCGAGGGGCATTCGCGCCTCTGCCTGAGCGTGGAACGCGATAACTTCGCCCGGACGCTGTACCGCAGCGAAGGGTTCGTGGTGACCGAGGCCGGGAACGGTCGCGACACCATGGTCGCGCGGCTGAACTGACGGCTTTGCCGCGTCGCTCCCGGCCGATGTCGGCCCCGCGCAATAGCGTGGAGCGCATGGCCAGGAGTACCGGCACGACCACCCGCGGCCGCACGCCCGCGAAGGGGTCCTCCTCGGGCGCCCGCAAGAAGCCCGCCCCCGCACCCAAGAAGTATGTCGGCGAGGAGGAGAAGCCGCCGCTCGCCGCGCGCGCGTGGCTCGGCCTCGCCCATGCCACCGGGGGATTGTTCCGCACGTTCGGGCCAGAGACGCTCGATAAGGAGCAGCGCCGCGACGGCTTCCCGTTCCTGCTGGTGCTGCTCGCGATCGCCGGTGCCACGGTGGAGTGGTTCTTCATCGGCACCGAAGCCGCCGCGCTCGTCTCCGCCTACACCGTCGGCGGGCTCCTCGGCCGACTGGCGTTCCTCCTCCCCGTGCTGCTGGTGCTCCTCGCCGGCTGGCTGTTCCGGCATCCGTCGTCCGTGCACGACAACGGTCGTATCGGGATCGGCTTCGCTCTGTTCATCGTCTGCATCGCCGGCTTCTGCCATGTCTTCGGCGGACGCCCCGAGCCGAGCGAAGGACTTCCCGCGCTCAGCCGTGCCGGTGGCCTGTTCGGCTGGATGGTGGGGGAGCCGCTCGCGCTGCTGCTCACCCCGATCGGTGCCGCGGTGGTGCTCGGGCTCGTGACCGCGCTCAGCATCCTCATCCTCACCAAGACCCCGCCGAACCGCATCGGCCGTCGTCTCGGCGACCTCTACGCCTGGATGTTCGGCGCCGAGCGCCCCGAACCTGCCGCCCTCACGCCGGAGACCGCCGCCCCGGCCGACGACGACGCCACCGAGTCGATCCCGTGGTGGCGACGGAACAAGACCGGCCGCGAAGAGGACCCCGACGATGGGATCGGTTCGCAGGACCTCACCGAACTCCTCGGCGGCACCGCGTCCGTCCAGGACGCTTTCGATCACCCGCTCGCGCCGGCGGCCCCGCATCCCGCCCCGCCCGTGCCGCCCGGGCCTGACGCGCTCACCGAGGTCATCGACCCGTCCGTGCTGGCCGCGGTGGAGCGCGCCGCCGCCGAGCGCAGCGCCACTGCGCTGCAGGATGACGGGGATACCGGCGAGTTCGACGCGCTCCCGGATGCCACCGGATTCGGTGCCACCGGCGACCGCGTCCCGCCGTCCGCGCCGTACGTGCTGCCGTCCGTGGCGGCCCTCGCCGCCGGCAGCGCCCCCAAGGCCCGCTCCGAGGCGAACGATCGCATCGTCGCGGCCATCATGGGCGTCTTCGAGCAGTTCAAGGTCGACGCGCGGGTGACCGGATTCTCCCGCGGTCCGACCGTCACCCAGTACGAGATCGAGGTCGGTCCGGGCGTGAAGGTGGAGCGCATCACTGCGCTGACCAACAACATCGCCTACGCGGTCGCGTCCAACGAGGTCCGCATCCTCGCGCCCATCCCCGGTAAGAGCGCCATCGGTGTCGAGATCCCCAACACCGACCGCGAGATCGTGACCCTCGGCGACATCCTCCGATCGCCCGCCTCTCAGCAGTCGACCCACCCCATGACGATCGGGGTGGGCAAGGACGTCGGCGGCGGCTTCGTCGTCGCGAACCTCGCCAAGATGCCTCACCTGCTCGTCGCGGGCTCCACCGGCTCCGGTAAGTCCAGCTTCGTGAACTCGATGATCACGAGCCTCCTGATGCGCGCCAAGCCCTCCGAGGTGCGGATGGTGCTGATCGACCCGAAGCGGGTGGAACTGACGAACTACGCCGGCGTGCCGCACCTGATCACCCCGATCATCACGAACCCGAAGAAGGCGGCAGAGGCGCTGCAGTGGGTCGTGAAAGAGATGGACATGCGGTACGACGACCTGGCGTCGTTCGGGTTCCGCCATATCGACGATTTCAACAAGGCGGTCGTCGCCGGCACCATCCAGCTGCCGCCGGGCAGCGAGCGGGTGCTGAAGCCGTACCCGTACCTGCTCGTCGTCGTGGACGAGCTCGCCGACCTCATGATGGTCGCGCCTCGCGACGTCGAGGACTCGATCGTGCGCATCACGCAGCTTGCCCGGGCGAGCGGCATCCACCTCGTGCTCGCCACCCAGCGCCCGTCCGTTGACGTCGTCACCGGCCTCATCAAGGCCAACGTGCCGTCCCGGCTCGCGTTCGCCGTCACCAGCGTCACCGACTCCCGCGTCATCCTCGACCAGCCCGGCGCCGACCGCCTCATCGGGCAGGGCGACGGCCTCTTCCTGCCGATGGGCACGTCCAAGGCGATCCGGGTGCAGGGCGCCTGGGTCAGCGAGGCCGAGATCGAGAAGGTCGTCAAGCACGTCACCGGCCAGGCCCGGCCGGAGTACCGGTCGGACGTCGCCGCAGCGGCGGAGAAGAAGCAGATCGACGCCGACATCGGCGACGACCTCGACCTGCTGCTGGCGGCGGCGGAGCAGATCATCTCCACCCAGTTCGGTTCCACCTCGATGCTGCAGCGCAAGCTCCGGGTCGGCTTCGCGAAGGCGGGACGGCTCATGGATCTGCTTGAATCGCGCGAGATCGTCGGCCCCTCCGAGGGATCGAAGGCCCGCGACGTGCTCGTCGCACCGGAACAGCTCGCCGGTGTCCTCGCGCGGCTGCGCGGGGAGGACGCCCCGGTCGACGACCCGTACGCCGGCGACCCGGTCGACCAGCAGTTCGCCGGAATGCCGGTGGTGGAGGACGACGCCGACGGCGACGAGGATGCCTGGCAACTGACCGGCCGATAGGCTCGCTCCGTGGCAGTACCGAGGCAGTTACCGAACGCGATCACGATCGTGCGCATCCTGTGCGCACCGGTCTTCCTCTGGTTGTTGCTGGCAGACGCCGGCACGGACGGTCCGGCACGCTGGTGGGCGGCGGCGCTGTTCATCGTGGCGATCGCCTCCGACGGCATCGACGGTCACATCGCGCGGAAGAACGACATCGTCACCGATCTTGGGAAGCTCCTCGACCCGATCGCCGACAAGGTGCTCACCGGCTGCGCCTTCGTCGGCCTGTCGATCCTCGCAGAGCTGCCGTGGTGGGTCACGGTCATCGTTCTCATCCGCGAGATCGGGATCACGGTGTACCGGCTCGTCGTCGCGGGCAGCCATGTGCTGGCGGCGGCGTGGATGGGCAAGCTCAAGACCGTCGCGCAGGCCGTCGCGCTCTCGTTCGCCCTGCTGCCGCTGGCGGGAATCGTGGGGGACTGGGTCGTCTGGGTCAACATCGTCACGATGTGGATCGCGGTCCTGCTCACGGTCGCCAGCGGGATCGATTTCGTCGTCAGCGAGATCCGCGGTGCGCGCCGCTCGTCGACGGGCGGAACGCCGGCGTGAGCGGGGTCGCCTCACCGGCAGATTTCGATGGTGAACCGCTCGACGCCGCGACCACCATCGTCCGCCACGGCCGCCGGACCGACGCCGAGCGCGTGGTCGCCCGTCTCACGGAGCTCGGCTGGACCGTCGGTGTCGCCGAATCGCTCACCGGCGGGCTCCTCGTCGCATCCCTCGTGACCGTGCCGGGCGCCTCCGCGTGCGTGCGGGGCGGCATCGTGGCTTACGACACGGCGCTGAAGACCTCCCTGCTCGGCGTGGATGCGGCGTTTCTCGCGGAGCACGGGCCGGTGCAGCCGAAGGTGGCGCGGCAGATGGCCGAGGGCGTACGCGATGCCACCGCCGTCATGGGGGAGCGCGCCGACGTCGGCGTGGCGACCACGGGGATCGCCGGGCCCACGTCCCCCGATGGCCAGCCGGTGGGCACCGTGCACATCGCCGTGGCGACGGCACTCGGCACGCGCATCGAATCGCTGCAGCTCGACGGCACCCGCGACGAGATCCGAGACCAGACGGTCCGGCGGGCATTGCGACTGCTGCTGGAAGCGCTGTGACGGAATACGTCGTGTTTCGCTGCGGTTACATTGGGTGATTCTCACCCCGTGCACAGCGCGCGGGTTTAGATTGTCAGAACCTGATGTGTTGAGACGTGATCCGTGCGGATCGCGCAGAGCGAGTTGAGGAGGGGACCCGACATGATCTTGGTACGCCACGAGATCGGGGAAGTCCTGCGGGACTTCCGACAGCAGAAGGGCCGCACCCTCCGTCAGGTCGCGAGCCGCGCCAGTGTCGCGCTCGGGTACCTCAGCGAGGTCGAGCGGGGCCAGAAGGAAGCGTCGAGCGAAATCCTCGGCGCCGTCGCGGAGGCGCTCGACGTGCCCATCGCGACCATCATGCGCGAGGTCGCCGATCGGCTGTCGGTCCTGGAGGGCCTCACCACGTTCCCGGACGTCGTCCCCGACGAGCTCGTCGCCGAGGTCGAACCCGAACTCTCGCTGCGCTGAGCGCACCCTTCCCGTGCGTCGCAGTGAGTTCGACCGCGCCGTCGCCGACGAGTTCGGCGCTCAGGGCGGGTACCTGCTGACAGACCTGGCACTGCCGGGGTTCGACGGGCGCTCCGCTGCCCAGGTGCTTGCGTCAGGCGTGCCGCCGCGGGACGTGTGGCTGGCGCTGTGCGCCGAGATGGACGTGCCCCCGAACCGCCGCTACGGGGTGGGCAGGTTGGAACCGCGCGGTCGCTGAACCGCGGCGTGTCGTCGAAGATGTGTTCGAGTGCGGCGTAGTCTCCTGCACAGAGGACGTCGATGAGACGTTTTCCACGGATGCGGTGGATGCCCCGGCGATGTCGGAGCCCCTCCCTACCGTGGGGAGCACGACACCCTCACCGCCTTGTCGCAGCATCCGCCCGGGTCCCGGGAAGAGCGCGACAGCCTACAGGCGACGGAAACGCGAGCATAAGGAGCACGCCATGCCATCACCCGCCGACCGCGAGAAGGCCCTCGAAACGGCCCTCGCCCAGATCGACCCGCAGTTCGGAAAGGGCTCGGTCATGCGGCTGGGCAGCGACGACCGCGCCCCGGTCGAGGTCATCTCGACTGGCTCCATCGCCCTCGACGTCGCTCTCGGCGTCGGCGGCCTGCCGCGTGGCCGCATCGTCGAGATCTACGGCCCGGAGTCCTCGGGTAAGACCACCCTGACCCTGCACGCGATCGCGAACGCGCAGCGCGCTGGCGGCATCGCCGCCTTCATCGACGCGGAGCACGCGCTCGACCCCGATTACGCGATGAAGCTCGGCGTCGACATCGACGCGCTCCTCGTCTCGCAGCCCGACACCGGTGAGCAGGCGCTGGAAATCGCCGACATGCTCGTGCGTTCCGGGTCCATCGATCTGGTCGTGATCGACTCCGTCGCGGCCCTCGTGCCGAAGGCCGAGATCGAGGGCGAGATGGGCGACTCCCACGTGGGTCTGCAGGCCCGCCTCATGTCGCAGGCGTTGCGAAAGCTCACCGGTGGGCTCAGCCAGACCAACACGACGATGATCTTCATCAACCAGCTGCGCGAGAAGATCGGCGTCTTCTTCGGCTCTCCCGAGACCACGGCAGGCGGTAAGGCATTGAAGTTCTACGCCTCGGTCCGCCTCGACATCCGCCGCATCGAGACGCTCAAGGACGGCACCGACGCGGTCGGTAACCGCACCCGCGTCAAGGTCGTGAAGAACAAGATGGCGCCGCCGTTCAAGCAGGCGGAGTTCGACATCCTCTACGGCATCGGGATCTCGCGCGAGGGCAGCCTGATCGACTTCGGCGTCGAGCACGGCATCGTGAAGAAGTCGGGCGCCTGGTACACGTACGAGGGTGAGCAGCTCGGCCAGGGCAAGGAGAACGCCCGCAACTTCCTCATCAAGAACGTGGACGTCGCGGCCGAGATCGAATCGAAGATCAAGACGAAGCTCGGCATCGGCCTTCCCCGTGGCGGCGAGGCTGCTGCCGAGACCGTTCCCCCGGTCGCCGAGTTGGCCAAGAAGCGGGCGTGACCACCGGAGACGGGGGCGAGTCCGAGCGACTCGCCCCCGTGACCCCGCTGTTCGGGGGCCGCTCCATGCCGCAGACCCGTTCGGTGCCGCCGCGCACCTCGGGCGGCCGCGGACCGGTCTTCCGTGAGGACCCCGAGGACGAGGTGACACCGGACGACGCCGGCGACCGTGCGATGCCGGACCGTTCCGACGCCCCACGGGGGTCCTCCGCGCGGAGTCGTCCGGAGGGGGAGCGGGCGTCTCGCACCGGGGGTGCGCGCTCCACTCGCCCACGGGCGGGCGACATCGCGCCGGACGGGCCTGTCCCGGACGCGCGCGACACCGTGGAGCCGCTGGATCCCGCCGCCCGCGCCGAGGCGGCGGAAAAGGCGCTGCTGCGGAAACTCCGCGCCCGGTCGCTGTCGGTGCAGGAAGCGCGGAGCGTGCTCGTCGGCCACGACCTGGATGCGGACGGAGTGGATGCCCTGCTCGACCGGATGCACGACCTCGGTTATCTGAACGATGCGGCGCTGGCCGAGCAGCTCGTCCATTCCGGCGTGGAGCGACGCGGTCAAGGCCGACAGGTCATCTCGCAGACCCTCGCCAAACGCGGCGTGCCGCGGGATGTCGCCGACGCGGCGCTGGCAAGCCTCCCCGACGACGACCTGGAGCGGGCCCTCGACTTCGCCCGCCGGAAGGCCCGCGCGGTGGGCGGCAAGGACCATCAGGCGGCCCTGCGTCGATTGGTGGGACAGCTGTCCCGGCGCGGCTACCCCTCGGGCGTCTCGATGACGGCGGCGCGGCAGGCGCTGGACGAGATCGGGTCCTGACCGACGCTCGTTCCGGCGGCGGTGCGAGTGCCCCGCCGCGCACTCGCACCGGCGGCGATCCCCTATGCTCGGCGGCGTGGCCCGCCCGAACCGCACGCACCGACGCCGGTGGCCGCTCGTGACCCTGGGGGTCGTCGTCGTCCTCGTCGCGGGGGCCATCGTCGCCATCCCGGTGTGGAGCGCACAGATCCTCCTCACTCCGCATCACAGCCTCACCACCAAGGCCGGCACCGTGATCGCCGTGGATGCGGATGAGATCACGCTGTCGCGCACGGATGCCGGCGCCCGGGTGGGTACCTATGGGCTGACCTGGACGGGTGCGGATGGGGAGATCGCCGGGGAAGCCGTGGTGGGTCCGGTCCTGCGCACCGACGACGACACCATCACCCGTGAGTTCGTCGCGACCGAGGGTACGCCGGAGGTGGGAGCCGCCGTCGACCTCAACCCCAATATGTGGACCGGCGACCCGCAGACCGCCATCGGCCTGGACTTCAAGAAGGTCGACATCGAGGGCGAGCTCGGCGCGATGCCCGCATGGCAGGTCGACGGCGACGGCGACACCTGGGTGCTGTTCGTGCACGGCATCGACGGACTGCGGCAGAGCGGCCTGCGTCCCCTGCCGACGCTGGCTGAGGCGGGACTCCCGACCCTACTCATCTCCTACCGCAACGACGAGGGCGCACCGGCCAGCCCGAACGGCCTGTTCAGCCTGGGGGAGCGGGAGTGGCACGATCTCGAGGCGGCCGCCGGCTACGCACTCCGCCAGGGCGCCGAGAAATTCATCCTCTACGGCGATTCCATGGGCGGCAGTATCGTCACACGGTTCATGCACCTGTCCCCGCACGCCGAGCGGGTGGTGGCGATGGTGCTTGATGCGCCCGTGCTCGACTGGTCGGCCGTGATCGACGGGCAGGCCGACCGCCTTCACCTGGGCGTGCTGTCCCCACTCGTGCGGCAGACGGTGCAGTGGCGGGGCGACCTCTCGCTGACCTCGCTGGACGAACTCGACCAGACGGCGGTGTTCGACCGGCTCCCGGTTCTGCTCTTCCAGGGCCTCGCCGATCCGCTCGTGCCCCACATCGACAGCGAGAGCTTCGCCGCAGCGCTCCCGCTGGCCCAATACGTCCCGGTGCCGGACGCGGGCCACATCCAGAGCTGGAACGTGGATCCGGTGGGCTACACCACCCATCTGGCGGACTTCCTGCGGCCCTTCGTCTCCCGCTGAGCGATGCCGCAACGCCGGGCGTGCCGCGGTGATACGTAGAATGACTGGCATCATGTCTGCCCCTTCCAGCGCTCCCACGCTCATCGCCCCGTCTGCGGCCGCGAACGACGCCGCCGGTCGCCCCCGCACCTACGAGGTGCGCACCTTCGGCTGCCAGATGAACGTGCACGACTCCGAGCGACTATCCGGGTCTCTCGAGTCCGCCGGCTACATCCGCGCCGACGCCGGCACCGACGCCGACATCGTCGTCATCAACACCTGCGCCGTGCGCGACAACGCGGCCGGCAAGCTCTACGGCACCCTCGGCCACCTCAAGAGCCGCAAGGACAAGCACGCGGGCATGCAGATCGCCGTGGGCGGCTGCCTGGCGCAGATGGACAAGGATGCGGTGCTCACCAAGGCGCCGTGGGTCGACGTGGTCTTCGGCACGCACAACATGGGGTCCTTGCCGGGCCTGTTGGAGCGGGCGCGGCACAACGACGCGGCCGAGCTCGAGATCCTGGAGTCCCTCGAGGTGTTCCCCTCGACCCTGCCGACCAAGCGCGACAGCGTGTACAGCGGCTGGGTCTCGATCTCCGTCGGCTGCAACAACACATGCACCTTCTGCATCGTCCCGAGCCTGCGCGGCAAGGAGAAGGATCGCCGCCCCGGCGACATCCTGAACGAGATCCGGCTGCTCGTCGACGATGGCGCCCTCGAGGTCACCCTGCTCGGGCAGAACGTCAACTCGTACGGCGTGGAGTTCGGCGACCGGGCAGCGTTCGGCAAGCTGCTGCGCGCAGCCGGAGAGATCGAGGGCCTCGAACGCATCCGGTTCACGAGCCCCCACCCGGCCGCCTTCACCGACGACGTCATCGACGCGATGGCGCAGACGCCGTCCGTCATGCCGCAGCTCCACATGCCGCTGCAGTCCGGCAGCGACCGGATCCTCCGCGCCATGCGGCGGTCGTACCGCAGCGAGAAGTTCCTCGGCATCCTCGACAAGGTGCGGGCGCAGATCCCGCACGCGGCGATCTCCACCGACATCATCGTCGGCTTCCCCGGCGAGACCGAGGAGGACTTCCAGGAGACCCTCCGGGTGGTGGAGCAGGCCCGGTTCGCCAGTGCCTTCACCTTCCAGTACTCGATCCGTGAGGGCACCCCGGCGGCGACCATGCCCGACCAGGTTCCGAAGCACATCGTGCAGGAGCGGTACGAACGCCTCGCCGCACTGCAGGAGCGCATCAGCCTCGAGGAGAACCAGAAGCAGGTGGGTCGCGAGGTGAACCTGCTCGTCTCCACCGGCGAGGGCAAGAAGGATGCGGCCACGCACCGCCTCACCGGACGCGCCGAGGACAACCGGCTGGTGCACTTCGAGGTACCTGCCGGGTCGCCCCTGCCCCGTCCGGGCGACATCGTGTCGGTCGTCGTGACGCACGCAGCGCCCTTCCACCTGCTCGCCGACGCCCCGGACGGCGCGTCCCTGCGTATCCGGCGCACTCGCTCGGGAGACGCCTGGGATCGCACGCAGACCGAATCCTGCGGCGTGCCCGCACCGACCGCATCCGGTGCTCCCCGCGCCGTCTCGCTCGGCCTGCCCACCCTCCGCGTCGGAGAGTGATGGCGGCCCACCCGGGCGCTGTCGCACCGCGCCTGTGGGCGGTGATCGGCGCCACGGGCACCGGCAAAACCGCGCTCTCGCTCGATCTCGCCGAGGAGCTGGCTGCCCGCGGCCGGCCGGCAGAGATCGTCAACGCCGACGCCATGCAGCTCTACCGCGGCATGGACATCGGCACCGCGAAGCTCCCGGCCGCCGAACGTCGTGGCATCCCGCACCACCTGTTCGACGTCCTCGATGTCACCGACGAGGCCGCCGTCGCCCGCTACCAGGAGGCGGCGCGGGCGGCGATCACCGAGGTGCAGGGGCGCGGCGCCGACGCGATCCTCGTCGGCGGCTCCGGCCTGTACGTGTCGAGCGTGCTGTTCGACTTCCGCTTCCCGCCGCGCGACGAGAACGTGCGTGCCGCACTGGAGGCCGAGCTCGAGGCCGTCGGACCGGGAGCCCTGTTCGCGCGGCTGCAGACCGCCGACCCGGCGACGGCCGGGCGGGTGGACCCGCGGAACGGCCGGCGCATCGTCCGTGCCCTCGAGGTGCTCGCGCAGGGCGCCGACACCCACGGGGCCGCTCTTCCGGCGGAACCGCTGCGGTGGCAGGAGCACACCCGCATCCTCGGGGTGCAGCTGCCGCGGGAGGACCTCGTGCCGCGCCTCGACCAGCGGGTCGCGCAGATGTGGCGCGACGGCCTGCTCGATGAGGTCGTGACGCTTCGCGCGCAGGGCCTCGAGCGGGGGGCCACCGCATCCCGTGCGATCGGCTACGCGCAGGCGCTCGCCCAGCTCGCCGGCACGACCACCGAAGCAGAGGCTATCGCCGAGACCCAGGCGCTGACGCGCCGGTACGCCCGCCGGCAGGTGTCCTGGTTCCGGCGCTACCGCGACGTGACCTGGGTCACCCCCGGCACCCCCGCCGCGACCCTGATCGAAAGCGACAGATGACCCGCATCCGCTCTTTCCGCCCCGCCGACACCGAGCAGGTCGTCGCGCTGTGGCATGCCGCCGGGCTCACCCGATCCTGGAACGACCCGTACCGTGACATCGAGCGAAAGCTCGCGGTGCAGCCGGAGCTGTTCCTGGTTGCGACGGCGGAGCCCGAGTCGGGGGAGGAAGTCATCGGGAGCGTCATGGCCGGCTACGACGGGCATCGTGGCTGGCTGTACTACCTCGCCGCCGACCCGACGCGGCGTGGCCTCGGCATCGGACGCGCACTCGTCACCGAAGCGGAGCGACTCCTCCTGGCGATGGGTTGCCCCAAGGTGCAGCTCATGGTGCGGCCCGACAACGCCGCGGCCCGCGGGTTCTACGCCGCCCTCGGCTACGAGACATTCGACACCTGGGCAACCGGCAAACGCCTCATCCCCGACGCCTGAGCCGGCCTCCCGCGCCGCGCCGATAGACTGGCGCGCATGCCGCAGACCCTCACATTCACCAAAGGTCACGGCACGGGGAACGACTTCGTGATCGTCGCCGATCCCGACGGCGAGCTGGCGCTCACCGACGACCAGGTCGCCGTGCTGTGCGACCGGCGCTTCGGCGTGGGCGCCGACGGCATCCTCCGCGTGGTGCGTACGGGGGCGATCGCCGAGGGTGCGGATGCGGCCGCCGCCGGCGCGGAATGGTTCATGGACTATCGCAACGCCGACGGTTCTGTCGCCGAGATGTGCGGCAACGGCATCCGGGTCTTCGCCCGCTACCTCACCGATAACGCCCTGGCCCGGATCGGCGCCGACCCGGTGGCCATCGGCACCCGTGCCGGGGTCAAGACGCTCACCGCCACCCCGGACGGGTTCGAGGTCGACCTCGGCGCGTGGACGCTCGACGATGCCGACGTGCTCGTGCAGGCGCGCGGGCTCCCGGTGGCCCGACCGGGCCTCGGCGTGGACGTCGGCAACCCGCACGTCGTCGTCGCCCTCCCGGCCGAAGACGAGCTCACCGGTCTTGACCTGACCTACCAGCCCGTCCTTACGCCCGCCCCGTCTCACGGCGCGAACGTCGAGTTCGTCGTGCCCGCCGACCCGCTCGTGCGCGGCGGCGTCGGCACCATCCGGATGCGGGTGTTCGAGCGTGGCGTGGGGGAGACCCTCAGCTGCGGCACCGGCACCGCCGCCGCCGCCCTCGCGGTCCGCGAGTGGGCGGGGCAGGCAGCCCCCGACGACTGGCGGGTGCAGGTTCCGGGCGGCGAGCTCGGGGTGCGGATGCGGGACGGTCACGTGCTGCTGTCCGGCCCCGCCGTCCTCGTCTACACCGGCGAGCTGACCCTCGCCTGACGTTGTCGCACCCGTGCGGTCACGCCGGCGGACACGCCGAGCGCCAGCAGCACCGTGCAGGCGCACGCCACGACGGTGAACGCGCCGACGGGGCCGGTGGCCTCGGCGATGGGCCCGGTGACCGCCGCGCCGATACCGATGCCGACGACCACGCCGCCGTTGAGCAGCGCCATCATGAACCCGCCGGTGCCCCGCTCGGTCAGTGATCCGGTGATCGCGAAGATCGTCAGCAGCATGGGGCCCTGGAACGCGCCCGCGACGAGTCCCGCCACGAGCACCGTGGGGATGTTCGTGGCGATGAGCAGCAGAATGACGCCCACGAGCATTCCCGCCGCGGCGACCGTCCACCGCAGCCACGGACCGACCCGGGCCGGCACCATGACCATCGACAGCGTGGTGATGCTCGACCCGACCGCCATGACGGCGTACAGCAGCGCGCCCGCATCCGGGATGCCCACCTGCGCGGCGAACGCCGTGAGGCCCGCCTGGCTGCCACCGAAGAAGACACCCATCGACACGGTACCCACGAGGCAGACGCCGAGGAGGGCACGCCGGCGCAGCGACCCGCTCTGCCGCTCCGCGGCCGTCACCGTGGAGGGACCGACGTCGCGGCGCAGCGGCACCAGGCGGTGCGTCCGATGGAGGGCGAACTGTGTGACGAACACCGCGATCAGTGCGGCGGTGGCGAGCATCGCCGCCTGCGGACTCACCGCCACCGCGATCACGCCGACCAGCGCGGGACCGATGATGTATGCGAGCTCGTCGGAGACGCCTTCGAACGCGAACGCCGCGTGCGTATCGTCCGGCACCATCGCCAGCCACCGCGCCCGCGACAGTGCGCCCACCTGCGGAATCGTCAGACCCGCGAGCCCGGCCAGCGCGACGGTGGTGGCATCCGGGAACACCCCCGCGCCGAGGGTGAACGTCACCAGCACCGCGACGTTCACGACCACGCCGGCGAGCAGCACCGCGCGCTGACCCACTCGATCGGCGATGGTGCCGGAGGTAGGGCCGCCGACCGCCTCACCGAGCGCGGCGGCCGCGGCGGCGAAACCGCCGATCGCGAGAGAGCCGGTGGCACCGGTCGTGAGTGTGAGGACCGCGAGCGGGATCATCGACATCGGGAGCTTCCCGAGCGTGGTTGCCACCAGGTAGCTCCACCCCGCGGTGGCGGGGAGGAAGCGGTATCCGGACAAGCCGGACGGACGGGCGGACATGGGTCTCCTTACCGGCGCGTCCCCCACCCGGATCGCACCCACAGCCCATATCTCGTTCGTCGAGCAGCGTACCAGCGCCGTATGACGGCGTGGTGTCGGCGTGCCGGGTCAGACGAGGGTGATCGGCTCCGTCGGCGGGCTGCCGTGGCGCCGCACCTTCAACACGCGGTAGCCGCGGGCGGTCGCCGCGCGATGCACGCTGAACCCCTGCGGAAAGGATGCCGTGATCCACCGCTGCAACGCGTCGGCACCGAGGTTCCGCGCCACCACGAGCCAGGCATCGGATCGCTCGTCCAGTCGCGGCAGCCAGGTCTCCAGCATCCCGTGCAGCACGTTCTTGCCCACCCGGATCGGGGGATTCGAGCGGATACTGCGGAACGTGACGTCCTCGGGAACATCGTCGGGGGTGACGGCGTTGATGTTGGAGAGGCCGTGGGCCTCAGCGTTGCGCCGGACCAGATCCAGGGCACGCTCGTTCACGTCGACGGCCCAGACCGTCGCGCGCGGAGAGTGCATCGCCAGGCTCAGCGAGATCGGACCCCATCCGCTCCCGAGATCCAGCAGGTGACCTCCCGGCGGGGGCGGCGGGGTGTGCGAAAGCAACACTGCGGTGCCCGCGTCGAGCCGATCGGGACTGAAGACACCACCGGCGGTCGTGACCTCGGTGTCACGTCCGGCCAGGACAACACGAATGGTGCGCAGATTCTCGGGGCTGGCGGGCGACGCGCTGAAATAGTGGTCGCTAGACATGGGAGCGAGCGTAGCGGAGGACGGGCCTGCGGCGGGAGGCTAGAGTTGGCGTCGCACAGGCGGCGCCTCAGAAAGGGCACATGACGGACAGGGACGAAGACCAGGCGATGGACCCGGTGGAGCGCATTCTGTCGCGCTCGGAATCTCGTGCCAGCGTGCACGTGAGTGGGGCCGCGCAGGCACTTCAGGACGTGTCGACGGTCGCGTATGGCGACACCGACGGTGAGCAGTGGGACCGTGAGGAACGTGCCGCTCTCCGGCGCGTGCCGGGACTCTCCACCGAACTCGAAGATGTCACCGAGGTCGAGTACCGCCAGCTGCGGCTGGAGAACGTCGTGCTCGTGGGCGTGCACCCGCAGGGTCAGACCGAGGATGCGGAGAACTCGCTGCGCGAGCTCGCCGCCCTCGCCGAGACCGCTGGCGCCGTCGTCCTCGACGCGGTGCTGCAGCGTCGTCCCCATCCCGACCCCGCGACCTACGTCGGTCGCGGCAAGGCGCAGGAGCTGCGCGACATCGTGCTGGCGGTCGGCGCCGACACCGTCATTGCGGACACGGAACTCGCGCCCAGTCAGCGCCGCGCCCTGGAGGACGTGGTCAAGGTCAAGGTCATCGACCGCACCACCGTCATCCTCGACATCTTCAGTCAGCACGCGAAGAGCCGCGAGGGCAAGGCCCAGGTCGAACTCGCGCAGCTGGAATACCTGCTGCCGCGCCTGCGCGGCTGGGGTGACTCGATGAGCCGGCAGGCCGGTGGCCAGGTCGGCGCCGGCGGCGCCGGCATGGGATCGCGCGGCCCCGGTGAGACCAAGATCGAGCTGGACCGCCGCCGAATCCGCACCCGCATGGCGCAGCTGCGCCGGCAGATCCGCGACTTCGGGCCGGCCCGAGACGCCAAGCGCGCCGAACGCCGCCGAAACACCATTCCCGGTGTCGCGATCGCCGGCTACACCAACGCCGGTAAGTCCAGCCTGCTGAACCGCCTCACGCAGGCGGGCGTCCTGGTCGAGAACGCCCTGTTCGCCACGCTGGATGCCACCGTCCGACGTTCGCAGACCGAGGACGGGCGCATCTACACGCTCACCGACACCGTCGGCTTCGTCCGCAACCTGCCGCATCAGCTGGTCGAGGCGTTCCGCT
>NZ_JAPLAI010000043.1 GCF_026393345.1 Microbacterium sp. | reverse complement strand
TCTTCATGCGGGGACTCCTTCGGGCAGCTGACCGAGCACGCCGGCGTCGGCGAGTCGGGTGATGGTGTCGTCGTCGAGGCCGGCTTCGCGCAGCACTTCGAGGGTGTGTTCGCCGAGCAGGGGGGCGCGGCGACGGATGGTGGCGGGAGTGCGGGTCAGCTTCGCCACCGGACCGGTGATGCGGGTGGTCCGCCCGGTGCGAGGGTTTTCGACCTCGGCGAGCATCTCCCGCGCCGCGAAGTGGGGGCTGGCGAAGATCGCTTCCGAGTCGAGGACCGGTCCGAGGGGGACGGTGCCGCCGAGGAGGTCGATGAGCTCCGTGATCGTGTACTGCGCCACCCACTCACCGACGAAGGCGTACACCTGATCGCGGTGCAGCCACCGGGCGTTGTCGGAGGAGAACCGCTCGTCGTCGACGAGGTCGGGGCGGCCCATGGCGGCGCACAGTTTCACCCATTGCGGGTTGTGCGGAGCGCCGAGGGCGACGTCGCCGTCCTTCGCCCGGAGGGTGTTGAACGGGGCGAAGCCCTGCAGCTGGTTGCCCATCGGCCGCGGTGACGTGCCGGTCGCCGCGTACACGTTGACCGCAATCTCGGATACGGCGAGCACGCCGTCGACCATGGCGGTATCGACGTACTGGCCGCGGCCGGAACGCTGCGCCTCGAACAGCGCCGCCATCGTGCCGAACGCCGCGAACAGGGCGGGGACGGTGTCACCGATGCCGGAGCCGACGCGCACCGGGGCACCACCACTCTCGCCGGTGATGCTCATGAGGCCGCCCATGGCCTGCGCGACCACGTCGAAGGCGGGCCAGTGCGCGTACGGGCTCTCCCCGCCACGACGGTCGCCGAAGCCGCGGATGGAGGTGTACACCAAGCGTGGGTTGATGTCGGCGAGGGTCTCGTAGCTGAGGCCGAGGCGGTCCATGACCCCGCCGCTGAAGTTCTCGACCAGCACGTCCGCATCACGGACGAGGGTGAGGACGAGGTCACGACCTGCGGCAGACTTCAGGTCGATGACCAGGGAACGCTTGTTGCGGTTGGCGTTCTGGAACACGTTTCCGTGGTCGTGGGTCGGGTCGTCGGACGCGAACGGCCCGGTGCGTCGGATCATGTCGCCACGGGGAGGCTCGATCTTGACGACGTCGGCGCCGTAGTCGGCCAGGAGGGAGGTGCAGAAGGGTCCCGCGAGGGCCTGGGTCAGGTCGATCACGCGGATGCCGTCGAGTGCGCCGCTCATCCGGTGAACTCCCGGCCGATGATGCTGCGGGCGACGATGAGCTTCTGGATCTGCGGGGTGCCCTCCCCGATCTCGAGACCGGACACGTCCCGGAGCATCGCCTGCAGCGGCATCTCCTCGGAGTACCCGGTGTGGCCGTGCGTGATGATGCAGTCGTGGATCGTCTGCAGCGACACGTCGAGGGCGTACCACTTCACCATCGCCGCCTCCTTGGTGTACGGCTTGCCGGCGTCGGCGAGGGAGAGTGCGCGGTAGGTGAGCCAGCGGGCGGCCTCGAGTTTGGTGGCTGCCTCGGCGAGCGGGAAGCTCACGCCCTGGTAGGCGGCGATCGGCTTCCCGAACGTCGCGCGGTCCTTGGTGAACTGGACGGTCAGGTCGAGCGCCTTGCGTGCGACGCCGGTGGACATGAACCCGATGACCGAGCGGGTGTAGTCGAACTCGCTCATGACCATGCGGAACGCCCCGCCGACGTCACCCAGCACCTGCGCGTCGGGGACGAACAGGTCGTCGAGGAAGACGGCGGCGCGTCCCAGTGGCTTCCACCCCGGGTCCGGGAACTTCTGGATCTCGACGCCGGTCGCATCGAGCGGGACGAGGAAGCAGGTGATGCCGCCCGTGCGGACGGTTCCGTCGGTGTCCACGTATTCGTCCGCGCGGGCGAACGTGATCAGGCCCTTCGCGTGCGGGGCGAAGGTGATCGATGTCTTCTCACCGGTGAGCTCCCAGCCGCCGTCGACCCGGCGGGCGCGCATGCGCATAGCCGCCGCATCCGATCCGCTGCCCGGCTCGGTGAGTCCGAGCGCGACGATGTGCTCACCCTGGACGATGCCCGGCACCCACTGCGCCGCGAGATCGGCAGGCAGGAATCGCTCCAGCAGCGGCGCCGTGAGGTTGCAGGTATACGCGAGCTGCGCGAGGTAGAAGTTCGCGTACGCGAGCTTCTCGTGCACGATCCCGAGGTGCACCTTCGTGAGTTCGTCGCCGAGACGGCCCATGCCGCCGTATTCCTCCGATGTGCCGAGGCCGAGGAGGGCCCTGCTCTCCCATGGCGCGGGCGAGTTCCCACGGAAACTCCTCGCTCTGCGCGATGGGCGGGTAGGAGTCGGCGTGGGATGCGGAGAACTCCCGCACCCACGCGGCGAACTCCTCGTACTCCTCGCCGAACAGCACGGGCGGGCGTAGGGCGGTGGCAGCGGCGATACTCATGGCGCCTCCTCTTCGAGACCTCGGTGATGCACCGTCGTCGGTGCGTTTCACCTCATCCTGAGCGCGGAGGGATAACCCTGCCAAACAGGCTTTTCAGCCCTATAAACGCTGTTTTACATGCCTATGACGTCGGCCGAGCAGGACCAAAGCACCGAGGGCGACGCCGACCGCGGCGCCGACGGTGTTCCACAGGACGTCGTCGGGATCCGGAACGCGCCCCGGGATGCCGCGCTGCAGCACCTCGACCGTCGCCGACACGGCGAGGCCGACCGGAATCCCGGCCCACCACCAGCGCCGCCCGAGAGTGACGGCGAGCAGCAGACCCAGCGGGACGAACAGGGCCGTGTTCAGCAGGCGTTCCAGGTGGGCGGTCGTCACCGTCAGGTCGAGGCCGAGGAGGACTCCATCGATCGGAGCGAGCAGGGCCGCTCGTGCCGGCGCGACGAGGGACCTCGACGCGAGCGTCAACGCCGCCACCCCCAGCCATGCCGCTCCCAACCACACGCTGAGGCGCGCGTTCCGCACCACCCGTCCGCCCATGCTGCTCTCCGCCCGATCCCTGCCAGTCCAGGTGGGAGAGTGTTGCGGGAGCGTCTGCGGCGGACGATATGCCGGCGATATCCGTCACTCGCGGAAGTCGTCGGGCTCCACATCGTCGAGGAAGCGGTGGAACTCCTCCACGGCCTCCTCCGCTTCGGGTTCGATGAGCACATCGGCGATGCCGGCGTCGTCCATCACGTCGTCGGCGACGAAGATCGGCGCGTCGGCGCGCGATGCGAGGGCGACCGCATCTGAGGGCCGGGAGTCGATGATGCGGACCCCGGCGGGCGTCATGAGCGTGATCTCGGCGAAGAACGTGCCGCCCTCGAGGCGGGTGACCTCGACGCGCTCGACGAGCGACTCGAGCTCGGTGAGCATCGAGATCATCAGGTCGTGAGCCAGCGGACGCGGCACCGCTGCCTTCTCGACCGCGACGAGGATGGAGCTCGCCTCCTGCGCGCCGATCCAGATCGGCAGGATGTTGCCGACGCCCGGCAGCGCGCCCACCGGCTTCAGCAGGATCACGTGCTGTTCGGTGGCATCGAGCGCGACGCCGGCGACCCGGACGTGGACCATGGCGATTCCCTTCGTCGTCCGCCGAGCCTTGCCGTGGGGGTGCAGCCTGTCAACCGCTCCTCCCCGTCACGCTCGCCCGCCTAACGTGGTCGCGTGCCCCCCACCGTGTCGATCGTCATCCCGGTCAAAGACGATGCCGCGCAGCTGCGCCGGTGCCTGCGCGCCCTGGCGCGGCAGACGCGACTGCCGGACGAGATCGTCGTCGTCGACAACGGGTCGAGTGACGACTCCGCCGCCGTGGCCGTCGCCGCCGGAGCGCGGCTGATCCGTTGCGACGCCGCCGGAATCCCGGCGGCGGCAGCCGCCGGGTACGACGCCGCGAGAGGCGACCTCATCCTGCGCCTCGATGCGGACTCCGTACCGGCGCCGGTCTGGGTGGCCGCGTTCGCGCAGGCCTTCGCGACGCGCCCCGACGTGGGAGCGTTCACCGGTGGCGCCCGCTTCATCGACGGGCCACCGGCACTCCGGACCCCGCTCGCGGCGGTCTACCTCGGCGGCTACGCGGCCGCCGGGCTCGCGGCCCTCGGTCACCCGCCGCTCTTCGGGTCGAACATGGCGTTCCGGCGCGAGGCGTGGCGGCACGTCCGGAGCCGGGTGCACCGGAACGACGCGACCCTGCACGACGATCTCGATCTGGCCTTCCACCTCGGGGAGCACCGTCGCATTCGCTATCTGCCGCAGGCGCGCCTGGGCATCTCGATGCGGCCGTTCGGCGACCCACGCGCTTTCGCACGGCGTGTCCGCGGCGGGTTCCGCACCGTGTTCGTGCATTGGCCGACCGATTTCCCGCCGGTGCGCTGGGATCGCAGACTGCTGCGGGGCCTGCGCGGAGTGCGGCGATGACCGCACTGTTCGGTCCCGTCGAGCCGGCGTCCCTGCACGTCATGACGTTCAACCTCCGTCGACGCATGGACGGGATGGCGTGGCGGCGGGCCGACCGGTGGCGGATCCGGGAGCCGCTCGTGTCGCGGCTCGTGCGGGCCGAGATGCCGACGATCCTCGGCACCCAGGAGGCGCTGCCCGATCAGGCCCGTGCGGTGCTCGCCGCGCTCGGACCGCGCTACCGCATGATCGGGCGGGGCCGGATGACGCGTGGCCGCGGGGAGGGCACGCCGCTCTTCTACGACGCCGACCGCCTGCGATTGCGGGAATGGGAACAGCTCGCGCTGTCGGAGCATCCGCGTGCGGCCGGCTCACGGTCGTGGGGCAACGCCATCCCTCGCATCGCGGTCGCCGCATCCTTCCGGGATCGCGCGACCGATGCGGATCTCTTCGTCGTCAACACGCATCTCGACCCGTTCTCACCGCGGTCGCGGGTGCGCAGCGCGGAGGCGATCCGCTCGTTCGTCGCGGCGCAGGATCTGCCCGCGATCGTCACCGGGGACATGAACGCCGGGGAGGACTCCCCCGCCCTCCGCGCGTTCGTCGAGGGCGCCACCCTCGTCGATGCGTGGGTCACCGCCGAGCGTCGCGCGACGCCTGCCTGGGGGACCAACGCGAGCTACCGGGCGCCGACGCAGCACGGACCCCGCATCGATTGGATCCTGACGACCCCCGGAATCCACGTTCTGGACGCCGGGATCAACGCCGAACCCATCGACGGCGGGTGGCCGTCGGATCACTTCCCGGTGCAGGCGATCGTGCGGGTGCCGGCGGGACGCACCGCGTGATCGAGAACTTCCTCCGTCCCCCGCGGACAGCCGGTGATACCGTTGCGGACCTGCTGCGCGCCGTCGGTGTGCTGAGCGTCATCGCGGCGGCGATCTGGTTCGAGCCGACGGATGCCGGCATCCTCGCTTTCGCCCTCCCGGCGCTGCTGGTGCCGCGATTCCTCGGGGTGCGGAGCGGCTTCGACATCGTCTACGGCATCACGGTGCTGGTCGCGGCGTGGAGCAACGTGCTCGACCTCTACCGGACGGCGATGTGGTGGGACATCCCCGTCCATCTCGTCTGCACCGGCGTCCTGGCGGCCGTTCTCTTGGTGGCGCTCGAACGGTTCGATGTGATCCCCGCGGAGCCGCCCCTCGCCCGTCGCCGCCTCGTGCTGCTGCCGGTGCTCGGGCTCGCGATCGGCGCGCTCTGGGAGATGGTCGAGTGGTTCGGCGCCACCTTCCTCAGCGACGCCATCTTCGTCACCTACCAGGACACGATCGGCGACCTCGCGGTCGGCGGCCTCGGAGCCCTGCTCACCGGACTCGTCGTATCCCGCGGAGTCCTCGTCCGCCGGCCATGACCGACCCGAAGTGGTAGGCGACGCCGAAGGCCATGGCGACGCCGCCGACGAGCGCGCCGACCGCCTCGGCGCGCGACCGAACGCCGTCGCGGAGCACCAGCAGCCCGAGGCTCACGTTGATGGCGCTCCAGGCGACGTTGACGAGCGGCGGCGACATGCCCTCGCCGGGCGGGTCGGCGAACGGGGTCGGGAAGGGGCGGCCCTGGACGCCGCTCACCCCGTGCGGCACCGCGTTGACCAGAAGCGCGCCGCCGAGCGCACGGGAGAAGACCGAGAGAACCGTCATTCCGTCACCCTACGGGGCCTGGCCTGGGGCCGGGTTGCGCCGTGACCGGAAGGGTCTACCCTTGTCCGCATGACTGCCGAGGGACCGCCCGTCGGGTGTGAGGAGGTCGTCGGCGCGCTCTGCGCCGGCGCGAGGTAGAGCATCCGGCCCGCTCCCTCATCTCCCTACCCGACCCCGACGGGTCCTCCCGATTCTTCTCGCTCCGCGCGCGTCCGCGCGTGAGCAGTCTTCAAAGGCACAGCCATGCGTCCTCTCATCGAATCCACCGTCCGCTCCTCGTTCATCAACGCGACCCGCAGTGAGCGCAGCAACGTGCTGCTGCCCGCCGATTTCGCCAATACCCCTGTTCGCCGCCAAGCGGGCAGGCGACGCTGGGCGCAAGGGCGACGCCGGGCGCAAGGGCGACACCGTGGGCACGCTCGTGTGCGCGCAGTTCGAATGCTCCCGGAACGTGCGCAAGCTCCCGCCGCTCGCATACACCGGCTTCGATCGGGATGCGGCCCGGCAACGCCGCATCCAGCAGCTGACCGAGAACGTGCAGGGTTTCGTGCGATCCGTCCGCGACGGGGCGTGAGCCTACCTATCGACGGAGGCATGTTGCCCCGTGTGACGCCGCTTTTCGTCGCGTGACAGCGCCTTACTACCGTCGAACGCGAACCGACCTCACCACAGCACACGAAGAGGACTCATGCGCACTGCCCGAAAGGCCCTGCTCGCCGCCGCCGGCGCCGCCGCGATCGCACTCACCCTGTCGGCATGCGGTGGCACCGCCGCCGCACCGGACGCTTCCAGCGACGCCGCCGAGAAGACGGACATCAAAATCGGCTTCAACCCCGGGCCCTACCTGGAGATGTTCCAGGAGGGTATCCAGCCGATTCTCGAGGACGAGGGCTACACCGTCGAACTGCAGGACTTCACCGACGGCATCGTCGTGAACGTGGCCGTCGCGAGCGGCGAGATCGACGCGAACATCATGCAGCACCCCGTGTACATGGAGTTCGTCAACGAGCAGGAGGGCATCGACAACGCCGCCCTGGTGCAGGTTCCGACGCCGCGGATGGCGCTGTTCGGTGGCAAGAAGTCTTCGCTCGACGACGTCGCCGACGGCTCCACCATCACCGTGCCGAACTCGCCCGCGAACCTCTACCGTGGCCTGCTGATCCTCCGCGACGTGGGCTGGATCGACTTCGACGACGTGGACGACCCGAACACGGCCGACCTGTCGATCATCACCGACAACCCGCACAACCTGAACATCACGCCGATCGAGAACGCACAGCAGGTGCCGGCACTGCAGGACGTCGACTACTCGACCATCCAGGGCAACTTCATCATCGCGGGCGGCCTCGACTACGACGATGCGCTGGCCCTCGAAGACCAGCCGACCGAGTTCTCGAACGTCGTCACGGTTCGCGCCAGTGACGTGGACAGCGACTGGGCACAGGCCATCAAGGCGGCCTACCAGTCCGACGAGTTCATCGCCTTCATCGCCGACAACCCGCAGTACAAGGGCTACAACCTGCCGGAATGGTTCGAGTGAGTTCCACTGACGCCGGGGGCGTCGTCTTCGACGACGTCTCCAAGACATTCCCCGGGAGGGCCGCCACCACGGCGGCCCTCCGCGGCGTCTCCCTCGAAGTGCGGCCGGGCACGATCCACGGCGTCATCGGGTACTCCGGCGCCGGGAAGTCCACTCTCATCCGGCTCGTGAACGGGATCGAGAAGCCGACGAGCGGCCGTGTGGTCGTCGACGGTGTCGATGTGGGGAGCCTCCGCGGCGCTGCGCTTCGCGAGGCACAGAAGACGACCGGCATGATCTTCCAGCAGTTCAACCTGCTCGAAACGGTGCGGGTGCGCGACAACGTCGCGATGCCGTTGCGGCTCGACGGCGTGAGCAAGGTCGAGGCGCGGAAGCGCGCGGACGAGGTGCTCGACTTCGTCGGGCTGTCTGCGAAGGCCGACAACCACCCCGGCGAGCTGTCGGGCGGGCAGAAGCAACGCGTCGGCATCGCCCGCGCGCTGGCGCGGAACCCCCGCATCCTGCTGGCGGACGAGGCAACAAGCGCACTCGACCCGACCACCACGGTGCAGATCATCGACCTGCTGCGCAGCATCAACCGCGAGTACGGCACCACCATCCTCGTGGTGACCCACGAGATGGATGTCATCAAGGATCTCGCCGACGACGTCGCGGTGATGGCCGGCGGCGAGGTCGTCGAGCGCGGATCGGTGCTCGACACGTTCCTGCGCCCGCAGGCCCCAGTCACGCGCGACTTCGTCTCCACCGTCATCCCGCAGAGTGTTCCGGGTCGTGTCGTGGAGCACATGGGCGCCGACGGACTCTGGCGCCTTCTCCTCCTCGACGCCGAAGTGACCCAGCCGCTGGTATCGACCCTCATCACCGACATCGGTGTCGAGGTCAACATGCTGCACGCCGATATGACCGAGATCCAGGAGCACACGGTGGGCCAGATGATCGTGAAGGTCACCGGAGCCCCCGACAAGATCGCCGCCGCGCGGCGATTCCTCTCCGAGCGGGTCGTCCACCTCGAGGAGGTCGCCGCATGAACGGTGACAAGTGGACTCTGATCACTCCGGAGATCTTCTTCAAGGCACTCGGCGAGACGCTGCAGATGCTGGGCGTTTCGCTCGTGTTCGGGTCGATCCTCGGCATCATCATCGGCACCGTGCTCGCCGTCACCCGCGCGGGCGGCGTCCTGCCGAACCGACCCGTCAACCTCATCCTCGGCACGATCGTCAACGTCTTCCGGTCGCTGCCGTTCATCATCCTGCTCGTCGCGATCCTGCCCTTCACGCGGCTCGTCGTGGGTACGAGCATCGGTGTGTGGGCGGCGATCGTGCCGCTTACCGTCATGATCGCCCCGTATATCGGGCGCCTGGTCGAGAACTCGCTGCTGGAGGTCCCGAGCGGCGTGGTCGAGGCGGCACGGTCGATGGGGGCGACGCCGCTGCAGATCTTCTGGCGGTTCCTGCTGCCCGAGGCGCGGAGCTCCCTCATCCTCGCGGTGACGATCGCGACGGTCGGCCTCATCGACGCGACCGCGATGGCGGGCACCGTCGGAGCCGGCGGTATCGGTGATCTCGCGCTCTCGTACGGCTACCAGCGGTATGACGGCTTCGCCATGGTGATCACAGTGATCACGCTCATCGTGCTGGTGCAGGGCATCCAGACGATCGGCAACGCGGTCGCGCGTCGCTACCGGCGGCGGTGAGCGTGGCCACCTTCACCCCCGCCGAGCGGGTACGCGCCCTGCCGCCGAACTTCTGGGGCGCCATGGACCGCGAGATCGCACGGTTGTCGGCACTGCCGGGGCCGCGGATGATCGACGTGTCCAAGGGGAATCCCGACCTGCCGACGCCGGAGCACATCGTCGCGGCGATGCAGCGCGAGGTCGCGGACCCGGTGAACCACCGTTACCCCTCGTACGCGGGACGGCCGTCGGTGCGGGATGCGGTGGCGCTGCGCTATCGGGAGGATCATGGCGTCGCCCTGGACCCCGCCACCCAGGTAGCTGTCTTCCACGGATCGCACGAGGGGCTGATGGCTGCCGTGCTCTCGCTCGCCGATCCCGGGTCGACTGTCGTGCTGCCCGATCCCGGATACCCCATGTACACGTCCGCTGCGGATCTCGCGCAGGCGCGCATTGAGCCGCTGCCGCTGACGGAACCCGGCTTCCAGCCGGACTTCGCCGCTCTCGAGCGGCTGAATGCGGCGCGCGCGCTGCTGCTGAACTATCCGAACAACCCGACCGGGGCGCTCGCCACCCGCGCGACGTTCGAGGGTGCGGTGTCGTTCGCCGAGCGTACGGGGGCCGCCTTCGTGCACGACTTCGCCTACGCATCCCTCGGGTTCGACGGGAACCGACCGCTCTCCGCGCTGACGGTGGACACCGAGCGCACCGTCGAGGTGCAGACGCTGTCGAAAACGTACAGCATGGCAGGCTGGCGGTTCGGGTATGCCGCCGGGAACGCCTCCGTCATCGACGGGATGAAGCGGTACCAGGCGCACGCGTTCAGCACCATGTTCGGCGCCACGCAGGAGGCGGCCGCGGTCGCGCTCGCCGGCGACCAGTCCGCCGCGTCCGCGCTCGTCGAGGTGTACCAGCGCCGTCGCGATGTCGTCGTCACCGGACTGCAGTCGCTCGGCTGGGATGTCTTCGTCCCGGAGGGAACGTTCTTCGTGTGGGTGCGCGTGCCGGGCGGCGGAGATGCCGTCGAGTTCGCCGCGCGGCTGCGCGAAGAGGAACGTGTGGCCGTGGCGCCCGGCGATGGGTTCGGCCCGCGCGGCCGCGGCCACATCCGCATCGGACTCGTTCACGACGAGCAGAGTCTGGTGGAATTGATCGAACGCCTCGACGCGTTCATGAGGAGGAACTGATGCCCCAGATCGAGAGCTTCACGCTCGACCACAATGCTGTCCTGGCGCCGTACGTGCGCAAGATCGGCGTCGAGCACGGCCCGAAGGGTGATGCGCTCACCAACTTCGACGTGCGGTTCACGCAGCCGAACGTGCAAGAGATCCCCACCGCCGGCATTCACACGCTGGAGCACATGCTCGCGGAGCTGCTTCGCGACCGCATCGACGGTGTCATCGACATCTCGCCGTTCGGCTGCCGCACCGGCTTCCACTTGCTCATGTGGGGTGAGCCGGCCGTGCCCGACGTCGCCGCAGCCCTGACCGACAGCCTGCGGTTCATCGCCGAGGACGCTGTCGAATCCGACATCCCCGCTGTCTCCGCGCTCGAGTGCGGCAACTACCGCGACCACTCGCTGCACACGGCGCGGGAATGGGCGAAGGTCGTCCTCGATCAGGGCATCAGCCACGACGCGTTCGTGCGCGTCGGCGTCTGACCGCTCTCCCACGTCCTTCGGGCGCCGATCGCTTCGGGGATCGGCGTCCGAAGGACGTTACAGCGCCTTGCGCATCTGCTGGGTGACGACCTCATACCCCTGTGAGCTGTAGAGCCGCACGGCGACGTGGTTGCGGCCGAACACGTTGAGTTCGAGCGATCCCACGCCGGCCTCTCGGACGGCCTGCTCCACCGCGCTCAGCAGCGCGCGGCCGAGTCCCTGACCGCGGAAGTCGGACTCGACCTCGATGTCGTAGAGGAAGGCGACGTCGGGCGCCTCGCGCGGATGGTCGAGACTGACCCAGGCGCGCCCGATGGGGGTGTCGTCGTCGAGCACGCCGCGCAGCAACAGCATCCGGGCGGTGTCGAGTCCGTCGGGCAGGCTCCGCGCGTTCTCCTCCAGCGCCCGTTGCAGGGCGCCCTGTGCCGGCCATCGCCCCGCGGCGACCTGCTCGTTCGCGTAGTCGTCGGCGAGATGCACCTGCCAGTGGTCGTACTCGGCCTGCGTCATCGGACGGACGCGGACGATCGGCCCCGCGGTGTCATCGCTCTTGCCGGTGTCATCGCTCATCACAGCATGGTCGCACGGGCAGGCGATCAGAACGGTGCGGACTCCCCCGCCATCGCCGACGACGCGGCCGCCCACGCCGATCCCCCGCGTCCGCCACCGGTAGCGGGCCGGAAGGATGGCGTTCGTCGCTCGGGTTCCGCGAGGTAGACCCGGCCGAGGGGGGAGGTCCATTCGAGGACGCCGCCCTCGAGCTGACGAATCTCCCACCCACCGTGATGTCGTATCACGTGGTGACCCTTGCAGAGGGGATCGAGATTCCAGGCGGCCGTGACTCCGCCCTCAGCCCAGGCGACGGAATGGTCGATCTCGCACCGGTGCGCCGGCATCCCGCACCCCGGAGCGAGGCAGCGCTCCGCTCGCCACTGGACCAGCTGTGCGAGCTGCGCCGGTGGTCGGTACTTCTTGCGCCCCACAGATAGGACGACTCCGGTTTCGGGATGGGTCAGCACCCGCATCCAGTCCTTAGCGTCACCGCAGAGCTCGCGAGCGCGGTGGATGGGGATCGGCCCGATGCCTTCGACGGTCGCCGGCGCCGCGTCAGCGACGGAATCGCGAAGGAGCGACAGCGCCGGTACGGTCACGATGACCTCGGCGCGGATGCCCCGGGCTCTCTTGGGATGAGCGGTGACCACGCCTTCGATCAGCAGGTCGAACAGGATGTCGGCACGCAACTGGTCGCGCGAACGCGTCTCGCCATCCTGGTCGCCGATGACCTTGCTCATCCGCGTGATCCGGTCGAAGACGGCGTGGACCTCAACGGCAGGACCATGGACGGCCAACGTGCCCATGCCGTCGCGGTCGCTCGTCACGGTGACCCCGCGTCGGGCCAGAGCCTCGTGATGCCGCTCAGCGAGTGTCGGAGCGTTGATCGTGTCGACCAGTCGTTGCAGCCATCGGCGATACGCACCCGTTGCGAGCTCCTCTGCCCGCTTCAGCGCGAGGTCCTCGATGTCGGCGCGCTGCTCGGGCTGCAGCTCATCCATCGCATCGGTGAAGAGGTCGGCGTGACGTTCGGTGATCGTGCCGCGGGCCAATGCCTCAAGCGCGTTCGGGTGGCGGTTCACCAGGGCGTCGGCGCGGGACAGGAGGGCATCTGCGGCGCGCTCCGTGATGCGAAGCGCTGCCGACAGCTCGAGCCGCAACGAGCGTTCGACGAGTTCTCGGCTCACCGCGCCGCCTTCCTCCGACGCGCGCACCGCTTCACGATGCAGCTGCGCAACGCATCGAAGTCGTTCAGCGGTGGCCGCTGCCAGCTGCGCGGTCGTCTCGATCACCCGGTCGAGGGTGTCGGGGCGGTTCGTATCACTCCACCCGCCGGGGGTGAGGTTCGCGTCGTCTTCGATCGCCATGCCACCAGATTAGAACGTACCTCCGACATTGCACGAGACAGAGGGAAGCATCATGAGGGAGGAAGGTATCCGGGCCTGGAGATTCCGTCGTTTGCGACTCCCGCATCTCGAATCCCTGTTCTACTCTGAAGTCATGACCACGAGGGAGAACGAGCACGACGTCACTCTGTCGATGGCCGATGACGTTCCCGCGCGGATGATCTATGCCGGACGCCGCTAGCACGCTCAGTTGCAGGCGATGCCGTCGTGGTTCGCGTCCAAGCGGTACGTGTCGGTTCCCACCACACGTGCAGTGCCCGAGAGATACTCCGGTCCATCTCCCTCGCCACCCGCACAATCCACATCGCTCGAGATCGGCACGCACGCGTCCGCGTAGTTCGAATCGCACCCGCCGCTGGCCGGCTGCGCCTGCTGCTGCACGACGGGCGCGTCGTAGCTGCCGACCGCCGTCACCTCCGTGACGGGTGCCGTCGTCACGACGTCTGAGGCCAAGGCGCGGCCGGTCTCGATGCCGTCGACCAGCGTGACCGTGTAGGTCATCGTCCGAACACCGTCGACTCCCGGAGTGGCCACCCAGGTCTCACCGCGCGTCGTCTTCGGGTCGTCCATCGTGGCCCGCTCGAACGGGATCGCCTCGGTCACGACCTCGTCGCGCGTGATCGTCACCGGGGTGTGGGTCGGCGACGGCGTCGACACAGCCGGACTCGCCACTGCCGGCTCACGACTCGCACGGGAGGTCACACTCCCCGCCGATACATCGTCCGTACCTCCGGAGGTCAGCGCCGCGTTCACGCCCCCCCCCCCCCCCCCGACACCAGCAGAACAACCGCGGATGCAGCGACGACCCCCACCGCGACACCCGTCGATCGCAGGCGGAGCCAGGTGGGCGTGCGTCGTGCGAGCCCGACGATGGCTGTGATGAGCACGATCAGCGCCGCGAGGGCGATGAACGGCGAGGCGAAGACCAGGAGCAGCACCGCAGCGATCGCGGCAACGATCCACAGCCACACCGGCACGCGCCTCACCCTCGAGGGCCTCGGTGGTGCGACCACGCGGAGTGGGTCAGCGAACGCGATACCGTCCCGCGCCGCCTGATCCGTCCACTCGCGGCCATCCCACCACCGCGATTGACCCGGGTGCGCAGGATCCGGATACCACCCAGGCTGCTGCGCCATGACATCTCCCCCAAGATGTTGAACCGACGCTGCATCGCACAGCCGGCGGCGCTCCGGGCAACAGCCCGCAGCGGCGCCGCTACTCCGCCGCCGCTGTCAGCGCCGCCGCATACGCACGCACCGATCGGCGGTAACGCGGCAGCGTCGGTTCGATCGCCTGGATCGCGACCTGCAGCGCCTCATCGACCCGCCCTGCACTGTGGAGGGCGAGTGCAAGGAACACCGCGGGCGCCGCGCCGACCTCGGGATGCGGCGGGGCCGAGCGGAGCATCCCGATCGCCTCATCGATCCGACCGAGGTTCCGCAGGGTGGAGGCGTGCTGGATCACACGCTGCGCCGCACGAGACGGATCGACCTCGGCGAGCCCGGCCGCTGCGGCGTACTCGGCCTCGGCCTCGGCCTCCCGTCCCGCGGAGTCGTACGCACCGCCCAGCTCGAACGCCCCGAGCGCAGGATGCGGCGCGGATGCGGCGAGCTCCCGCATCCGCGCGATCCGGGTCTCGTCCGAGATCGCGGCGTCGTCCCACAGGCTCGCGACCTGGCGCTCCCACTCGTCGGCATCCATTCCGTCAGCGTAGGCGACGGGACGAGCGCTACCGAAAGGCGGCATAGTCGTCCGGGGTCAGCATCCGGACACCCGCGTCATGCAGCAGGAACTGGGCACGCAGCGGAACGTGTGCATCACGGCAGGCGTCGGCCATTGCGCCGGCCCAGCCGAGCTCGTCGGGCGTGAACACCTCGGATCCGCGCCGCTCCCAGATGAGCACGACCCTCCCCGCAGCACCGTCGTCCACCAGGGCACGCAACGTGCGGCAGAGTGCCGCCGCGAACGTCGTGCCGCCGCGATCGGACGTCGACACCCTCCCGTGTGGATCCAGCGGATAGTCATCGCACGGCGCGATGACGCCGGTCGCCCGGTCTTGATCGTCGAGGAAGAACAGCCACATCTGCCGATGGATCGCGTTCCGCAGCAGCAGTGTCAGCACCTCCTCGAGGTCTTCGTCACGGGCGAGCACACGGTCGAGGTCGAGGCGGGGGTCGATGTCGGTCATGTCCACGAGACTCACCCGTTGCATGCGCGCGTTGCGGCACTCGGCGGGATCTGTCGACACCCGTGGCGAACGACACCCTGGGGAGGAACGGATGACCTCAGCGCGCGGTCGGCAGACCCGGGACCACGAGCGGGATCTCCCGCGTCGCATCCCACGGCTCGGTCCAGCCGAGCAAGTCGAACAGCCCGTCCAGCACCATCGCGGTGAAGCCCCACACAAGATGCGTGCCTGCGGCGTGCCGCACGAGGAACGCAGGCCCACGGAACTCATCACCATCGCGCTGCACCACGGTCACGCCGCGATTGGCCGGGTCGAGCAGGTCCGCCACCGGCGCCCGGAACACATCGGCCGATTCGGCCTCGTCCACGACTCGCACGGGAGACGGATGCTGCCACCACCCCACCACCGGAGTCACGAGGTGGCGGGAGAAGACGAGCGGCAACACGTCGAGCGTTCCCAGCACCTCGACCCCGGCCGGGTCGAGCCCGGTCTCTTCACGCGCTTCGCGGAGCGCCGCCGCCACGGGCCCGTCGTCGCCCGGGTCGATACGTCCGCCCGGGAAGGCGACCTGGCCGGGGTGCGCTCGCAGCGTCGATGCCCGCGCAAGAAGCAGCACATCGAGGTCGCGTGACACCGCGACATCGTGCGCGTCGCGGTCGCTCGGCAGATCGTCGAGCACGCCGAACAGGATGAGCACGGCAGCCGGTCGCGAGTCCTCCGGCACCGGGATGCTGCGCAGTTCGTCGAGACGGCGCGACCGGAGCTCCCCGCCGGCCGAGGCGAGGGCACGGAGTTCGTTGCGAGCGCTGCGCGAGGAGAGAGCATCCGGCATTCGATCAGGCTACGCCGCGGAGAGCACGGCGGAACGATCGGCCCCGCGGAGGAGCGAGATACCCGCGCCTGACGGAGGGGCGACTACTGCTTCGTCGCCCGCTCGATCGACATCACGAGGATGACGCGATCCGCTTTGTCGCGCGGCGGCACGTCGCTTGGGTTGCCGTAGCGGTTCTGGAGCTGGACGTAGAAGGCGCCCTCCGGATCGGGGACCACGTCGACGAGCGCGCCCGCGACCTCGAGGTAATGGAACGGGTTCTCGGGATCGATGATCGACAGCGCCATCGACGGGTTGTGCTGCAGGTTCCGGTACTTCTGACGGTACGTGGTGTGCGTGAACCGCACGTGCTCGCCATCGAACTCGAACCACATCGGCGTCACCTGCACGGTGTCGTCGGGCCGGATCGTGCCGAGGTGCCCGTAGTTGGGCTGCTCGAGCAGGTGTCGGTAGTCCGCGGGGATGATCTCGTCGGCGTGTGTCATGGGTTCAGTCTGCCGTGGGATGCGGGAGGGGGCGCAACCGTCACGTCGGCTCACGCACCGCGTCGACGAGTGCGCGCCAGGCGCCGGAGAGTTCCGCATCCGTCACCTCGCGGGTGAACTCGCGCTCGGGGGTGCACGCACGCAGCTTCCAGACGTACCGGTCGGCGCTCGCGTCGGGTGTGGCGGGTGCGTCCCACGGACACTGCTCGATCAGCTCGATCCACCGGGGCGCGTCATCCGCCGATGCGGCTACGCTCCACTGCCGACGAAGCCCGGCGAACCCGCCGCTGCGCACGACCGAGACGATGACGCGTGCGTTATCGGTCGGACCGTGCTCGCCCATCCTCGGTCACTCCCACCGTCGCCCAGGCGTCCCGCACCGCCGCGGTCACCTCTGACTCCTCACCGTACTGCTGCGCGGCTGCGGAGATCGTGGCCGCGGCGAAGGTTGCGAAGCTCGCCGTGGCGCTCAGGCCGGTGAGGGCGCGATACCAGACCTCACCGGCGCGTTCCCACGCGTTGCCGCCGAGAGCGATGGCCGTGAGCGCGAAGGCCCGGTTGGGGATGCCGGAGTTGATGTGCACTCCCCCGTTGTCTTCCGTCGTCTCGACGTAATCCCTCATATGCGCGGGCTGCGGGTCTTTGCCCAGTTCGTCGTCGTCGTAGGCCGTTCCGGGGGCGATCATCGATCGCAGGGCCTCGCCCTGCACCGCGTCAGTGAAGATCCCGTCGCCGATCAGCCACGAGGCCGCATCCGCGGACTGGCCTTTCGAGAACTGCTCCGTCAGCGCGCCGAAGACGTCGGCAATGGATTCGTTCAGGGCGCCGGACTGACCCTGATATTCGAGCCCGGATGCGGACTGGACGACACCGTGACCCAGTTCGTGACCGATGATCGAGATCGACCCGGTGAAGCCGCGGAATACTTCCCCGTCTCCGTCGCCGAACACCATGCGGGTGCCGTCCCAGAACGCGTTGTCGTAGTCGACGCCGTAGTGGACGGTCGCGTTCAACGGCGACCCCGCGCCGTTGATGGAGTTCCGCTCGAAGGCGGCGAGGAACATCTCGAACGTGGCTCCCAGTCCGTCATAGGCCTCGTTGACCGCCTCATCGGACGTCGGGGGCTCGTCCTCACGACGCACGACCGCGCCCGGCAGGGCCTCGGTGTGTTCCGCATCACTGATGGTGCGGTCGGGCGCCTCGCTGAGTTCCGCGACGAGATTGCCCTCGGCGTCGATAGACAGCTCGAGGCGCGCCCGGTACGGCGGCCTCCCCTGGATCAGGGTTTGACGCGCCGCGCGCGCCGCCTTCGGGTATGCGGTCGACTGCGCGAGCCGCGCAAGCAGGTAGCCCGGGACGATGGTGTGGAACGCGGTGGGCGCGGCATCCGTTGACGTCATGCGGCGACGATAGACCCGACCTCCGACGCTGTCACGGGGTGGACCTCACCTGATGACGAGAGCCATCGAGCCCGGACAGCCGAGGCGGAGCTGGGGACCCGCTGACAGGTTTCCGGCCTCCGATCAGGGCTCCCATGGAGGTAACACTCAGGTAACGGGGTGCAGGCTTGGTGCTTTGTGTCCGAACGACCCGACACGACACGCCGTTTCCACGGCACCATCTCCCCCGATACGGAACCAGTTACAGAGTCATATGCGCCCGAACACGTCGATCATCTCCGCCCGTCGCGCCCGCCGCGAAGCCGCCCGCCGCACCCGCCGTCGCCCCGCGATCCTCGCCACGGGCCTCGCCCTCGGCCTCATCGCCACCGCCTCGGTGACCGGCACCGCCGCCGCCTCGCAGGCCGGCTCCGCCGCCGCGAAGACAGCCTCCTCCCACGTCCAGCTCGCGTCCTACTCGACGCCGACGGCCCACGTCGCCGCTGCCGCGGAACAGGGTGAGGCGAACGCCGCCCTCGCCGCTGCGCAGACGACCCTCGCCGCAGCCTCGGCCGTCACCGCCGACATCGCGGCATCCGGACTCGACATCGGCGTGCCCGACACGTCCATCGACACCGCGCCGCTCGAAGCGGCCACCGTCCAGCTGGCGAGCGTCGACGCGTTGCCCGAGGCGCTGGTGCCTGCCATCGCCGAGGATGCGACCGAACTCGTCGCGTCCGTCGACACGCGCGTGAGCGAACTCCGCGGCAGCCTCGACGGTGCCCTGGCGCGCAAGGCCGAAGAAGAGGCCGCAGCCGCCGAGCAGGCGCGTCTCGCCGCCGAGGCGGCTGCGGCGGCCGCGGCGAAGCCGGCGTCCTCCGGCTCCAGCTCCGGCACCACCGCCGTCACTTTCAGCGGTGGCGGATCGGGCGACAACAGCCCGGCCGGCGCGCAGGCATCCGCGCGGACCATGCTCGCCGAGCGCGGCTGGGGCGACGACCAGTTCCAGTGCCTCGTATCGCTGTGGAGCAAGGAGTCGGGCTGGAACTACCAGGCGCAGAACCGCTCCAGCGGGGCCTACGGCATCCCGCAGGGCCTCCCCGGCAGCAAGATGGCCTCGGCCGGCGCCGACTGGCAGACCAACGCCGCCACCCAGGTCGCCTGGGGTCTCGGCTACATCTCCGGCCGGTACGGTACCCCGTGCGGGGCCTGGGGACACTCCCAGTCCAGCGGCTGGTACTGAGCACCACGCCATCGAGGATGCGGGGCCCGACGGCGGATGCTATCGGGCCCCGCATCGTCGTCTGCGGCTCAGGCGACCTCTCGCAGGGCGAGCGGCAGTTCAGCGGCGAGCTCCCGCGCAAGGAAACCGAGACCGAAGCGCTGCGTGAGCCGGTTGCCCGCCCGCGTGTGCACCCAGGTTCCCCAGGCGGCCGCACGTACCGGGTCGACACCGCGCGCGGCGAACCCCGCCACGGCACCGGCCATCACGTCCCCGCTGCCGGAGGTTCCGAGGCCGGGGCCGCCGCCGTGCACGCGCCAGGTGGCCCCGTCGGGACCGGCGACCACGCCGTAGCACGTGACCGCGGCACGGTAGCGCGCCGCCGCATCCCGCACGGCGGCGGTCAGGTCGTCGCCGACATCCTCGGTGTCCAGCAGGAGGGCGAGCTCCTCCTTGTTCGGGGTCAGCAGGAGCGCGGCGGGCAGGTCATCCCGGTCGATCTGCGGCAGGATGCCGAGCGCGTAGGCGTCGAGCACCACACAGTGCGGATTCGTGGCCGCGACCTGGAGCAGCGTGTCGCGCGTCTCGTCCGGGTCGTCGAAACCGGGACCGACGAGCACCGCATCCGCGCTCGACAGCCGCGCACGATCCGGGTCCGGGAAGGGGTCGGACGCGTCCTCGGGGAGCGCGAAAACCGCCGCCTCCGGGAGGACCGCGCCGAGCTGTGCGTCGATCGAGCCGGGCGCGTAGACCGCGAGGCGCCCCGCACCGACGCGGAGGGAGGCGACGCCGGCGAGCATGGCTCCCCCGGGCGTGCGTCGTGAACCGCCGACCACGATGACGTCGCCCCGCGCCTTCTTACTGTCGCCGGGGTCTGGCAGCCCCCAATCGCGGAGCACCGCGGGCGTGACCGCATTCGTCATCGCGGGGTCCCTCCCGCATCCGGATGCTGCACGTCGGGGCTCCCCTGGTGGACCGTGACATCGGCACCCTCCTCGCGGAGGTGCCCGACGTCGGAGAATGCGGTCACCCGCCAACCGTCACCGGCCCGATCGAGGCGGGTCACCGACGCGTTGAGCACCGGGTTCGCCGCGGCGAACTGCAGCACCTGCGGTTCAGGCATCCCCAGCAGCAGCGTCGTGATCAGCGTCACCACCGCGTCGTGCGCGACGATCAGCGCGGTCTCCTCCGGTCGGGCGAACACGTCGCCGAGGAACGACCGCAGGCGCAGGGCGACATCGGCCCAGGATTCCCCGCCGGGCGGGCGATGGTAGAACTTGCCGAGGTGACGGCGGCGCTCCGCCTCTTCGGGGTGGAGGCGTTCCACCCCGCGCCAGGTCAGCCGGTCGAGCACGCCCAGCTCTCGGTCGCGGATCCGTTCGTCAACGACCATCGGCACCGGCTGCTGCCCCGCGGCGATGGCCAGGGTCTGCTCGGCGCGGAGATACGGCGAGACCCAGAAGGTCGCGATCCCGGGGCGGTTCGCATCGAGCCACGAGCCGAGCGCCGTCGCCTGTTCCTCACCGGTCGGCGACAGCGGCACGTCCGAGTCGCGGAGGTCGATCGGAACCCGCTCCAGCCCCTCACGCTCCGCCCGGGTCGCCGCGACGTTACCCATGCTCTCGCCGTGCCGGACCAGCCACAGGGTCTGCATCACAGTCCCACCGCCTCGGCGCTGCGTTCCCACAGGCGTTTCGCGAGGCCGGGATCGCTCGCGAGCGGGTTCGTCTTCGCCACCCGGTTCTTCGCGTAGTACTCCCCGGGCTCCCAATCGATGCCCGGCTTGCCGAGGGCGAGCCAGCTGAGACGCGAGCCGCCCTCCTCGGTCGATGACAGCATCCGGGTCATCACGGGGTTCGTGTACATGAACTTCCACGGCCCCGAGGATGCGGCGGCGAAGCTGCTCGCGATGGCGCCGGGATGGAAGGCGACCGGGCGCAGGCCTTGGTCGCCGAAGCGGCGGTAGAGTTCTTTCGTGAACAGGATGTTGGCGAGTTTGCCGTTGCCGTATGCGGCGGTCGGCGAATATGCGCGTTCCCCCTGCAGATCGTCGATGTCGAAGCGAGCGAACCGGCGTGCCGCGAGACTGGAGGTCTGGATCACGGCCGCCTGGTCGGCGAGGAGCTTGTCGAGCAGCAGGTTCGTCAGCAGGAACCCGCCGAGGTGGTTGACCTGGAACGTGAGTTCGAACCCATCGCGGGTGAGCGTCCGCTCGCCGAAGATGCCGCCGGCGTTGTTCGCCAGCACGTCGATGTGGGGGTAGGTCTCGTCGAGTGCGGCAGCAAGGTCGCGGACCTGGGAGAGGTCGCTGTAGTCGGCGACATGCCAGGGTGCGTCCAGCCGCGCGGCGACCCGTTCGGTCTTCTCCGGATCGCGACCTACGAGGACGACGTGCTCGCCGGCGGCGTGCAGCTGTTCCGCTGCGGCGGCGCCGATCCCGTCGCTGGCGCCGGTGATGACGATGGTGCGAGGCACGGATGCTCCTTCGGCTCGGGGGTTCCATCCCATCGTGCCCCGCGTCAGGGGTGGGGCGGGTTGACAGGGTCGGCGCGGTGGATCACACGAAGGTCAGCGCAGCGGGATCTCCCCGGCATCCGCCCGCCAGTACTGCACGGTCTGCAGGATCCAGAACGTCACGAACAGCAGAAGCGCGAGAACCTCGCCCACGAAGATGCCGTACACGTCGCCGACCCGCACGTTGCCGAACACCGGCATCGCGGCGACATCGACCACGATCGCAATCGCGACCACCACGTATGACGCCTTCAGCCCTCGCGGTGGCGGGCGCCGGTCGGACGGCCAGAACGCGGTCACGACGGCGACCGCCGCGATGAGACCGAAGAACCCGGCCGCGGTGATCAGGTGCGCCCACTGGCGGAACGCGACCGGCGCGATCCACCACCAGGCGGCCACCCCGGCCAGCACCACCACCGCGATCGCGGAGGACAGCAGCGCGCCGCGCCGATCGACTTCACCGGTGAGGGCAAGCGTCACGGCGACCGCCAACACGAGCACACCGACGATGAGATAGGTCGCCAGGCCGACATCGACCTCGGCGTCGACCGCATCCGGGACGCACGCGCCGGGACACGTCACGGTGATCCCCGGGACGGAATCGGCTGATATCGCCGTCGGGACGATCGCCAGCAGAGGCGCGAGCATCGCCGCCGCATCCAGCAGGACGCGTTCTGCGCCGCTGCCGGAGAGCGCAAAGAAGCACACCGACACGGTGATCAACGCCCCGACGAACAGCATCCGTGCGGGCGTGTAGTAGTAGTGACTCAGCGACGGCAACAGTCCCACCCGCGGGATCGTGACCAGCACCGCGATGAAGATGACGGCGACGGTGCCGGAGATCGCGACGCGTAGATACCGGTAGGTGCGCTGTGTGGAGGTGGTAGGCACGGAGGAAGTCTGCCCTGCCCGATCGGATGCCGATCCGTCGTTGACGTCGCTGCGGAATCATGGGAGTGGCGGTGGGATACTCATAGCCCGCTCACAGCTTCACGGGACCAAAACGCCGTCCCCCGCCGTTCCTCTCTATGACGCCGCAGCCAGCGGCGGCTTCCGAGGAGGAAACCGTGTCACAGGACTACCGCAAGACCCCCGAGGCGCTCGATCGCCTCACCCCCACCCAGTACCACGTCACCCAGGAGGCGGGCACCGAGCCGCCGTTCCGGAACCGCTACTGGGACAACCACGAGGCCGGCATCTACGTCGACGTCGTCAGCGGCGAGCCGCTCTTCTCATCGACCGACAAGTTCGAGAGCGGCAGCGGCTGGCCGAGCTTCACCAAGCCCATCGAACAGGGCGTCGTCACCGAGAAGACCGACCGCTCGCTGTGGATGCGCCGCACCGAGGTGCGTTCGGCGCACGCCGACAGCCACCTGGGCCACGTCTTCGACGACGGACCGCGGGATGCGGGCGGCATGCGCTACTGCATGAACTCCGCCGCCCTCCGCTTCGTCCCCGTCGCCGAGCTCGAGGAGCAGGGGTACGGTAACTACCGCTCGCTCTTCGCCACCGCATCCACCCCGACCTCTGAGGAGAACCTCGCATGACCATCGACACCGGAGCCATCACCCAGCGACCCGGAACCGAGACCGCGGTCCTCGCGGGCGGCTGTTTCTGGGGCGTCGAGGAGCTCATCCGCCGTCAGCCCGGGGTGCTCGACACCCGGGTCGGCTACACCGGCGGGCAGAACGACCACCCCACCTACCGCAACCACCCCGGTCACGCGGAGGCGGTGGAGATCGTCTTCGACCCCACCAAGACGACGTACCGCGACATCCTCGCGTTCTTCTTCCAGATCCACGACCCGTCGACCCTGAACCGTCAGGGCAATGACATCGGCACCAGCTACCGGTCGGCGATCTTCCCGGTCACCCCGGAGCAGGAGCAGATCGCGCGCGACACCATCGCGGATGTGGACGCCTCCGGGCTCTGGCCGGACAAGGCGGTGACGACCATCGAGCCGTCCGCGCCGTTCTGGGAGGCCGAGCCCGAGCACCAGAACTACCTGCAGCGGATCCCGAACGGATACACGTGCCACTTCGTGCGGCCCGGATGGGTTCTCCCCCGCCGCAGCGAAACCGCCACGGCGTAAGCACCACACGCATGCCGCGTCCCTCCTGGGGCGCGGCATGCGTCGTTTCCGGGTTCCTCGCCGGTCGTGAGATTCGGAGATGCGGCGAAATTCGGAGCGTGGGACGGTAATCGGTCCGAATCTCGCGACATCCCTGTGTCCGGTGACGCCGGATCAGATGGAAGGGGCGCCGAACCACTGCGTCAGGTGCTCTCGCAGGTCGACGGGGTCGGTGCCCACCCAGGCGACATAGCCGTCGGGGCGGACGAGCACCGCCTCGGGCCCGCCCGCCGGATCGTCCACGCCATCGACGCGGTCCTCCCACCCCTGCAGCGACATCGCGCCGCCCGCGTCGAGCAGCAGGCCGCGGCCGGCGTGCATCCGGTCGTACAGGCGTCCCTCGGCGAGCGGCAGGTCACGCTGCCGCATTCCCACACGTGGATCGGCGGCGCCGAGGTCGTACCGGATGCCGAGACCGGTGACGCGCCCGATCAGGTAGCTGCCGACGTCGTCGAACGCCATCAGCTCGGTCAGGAGCCGCCGCACCGCCTGCGGTCCCGGCTCGGGTGCGATGAGCACGGACTGCGCGCGCGTGAGGCTCAGCACGCCCGCCGCGACGGGGCGACGCTCGGACTCGTAGGTGTCGAGCAGGCCGGCCGGCGCCCACCCCGCCACGGCCGCAGCGAGCTTCCAGCCGAGGTTGACCGCATCCTGGATGCCGAGGTTCAGCCCCTGCCCACCGAGCGGTGGGTGCACGTGCGCCGCGTCACCGGCGAGGAACACGCGCCCGCGGCGGTAGGTGTCGGCGAGCCGGGTCGCGTCGGTGAAGCGTGACAGCCACCGCGGCGCGTGCGCGCCGAAGTCGGTGCCGGCGTACGCCCGCAGCTGGGTGCGGAACTCGTCCAGGGTCGGGGGTGTCGCCCGGTCCTCGGCGACGGATGCGGCCGGCACCACCGCACGATATCCCCCGGACCCCGATGGCCCGATGCCGAACCCGCGATGCGTCCGACGCACCTCGTCCGAGATCGCGGCGATCTCGTCGGCGGGTGTGGTCACCGCCACCTCGCCGAGCAGCCATTCGGTCTGCGCCGGCTCGCCGGGAAATCCGATGTCGAGGAGCCGACGGACCATGCTCCGCCCGCCGTCGCACCCCACGACCCAGCCGGCGCGCAGCCGCTCGCCGTCGGCGAGGGCGACGCTCACCCCGTCCGCGTCGGTGTCGAGGCCGACGACCTCCGCGCCGCGCCGGACCACCGCGCCCCTCTCCCCCGCATGCTCGGCGAGAAGATGGTCGGTGATCGACTGCGGGATGCCGAGAAGGTACGCGCCCGCCGTGTCGACCCCCGCGGATGCGGGGATCCCGGCGAAGTTCCGGACTCCGTCCGGATATGGTGTGCCCGCGGCGAGGAACCGGTCGAGCAGCCCCCGCTGGTCGAGCAGCTCGACGCTGCGCGGCTGCAGGCCGAGTGAGCGCACCAGCGGGCTCGGCTCCGCATCCTTCTCGATCACGGTCACCTCGATGCCGTGCAGACGCAGCTCACCCGCCAGCATCATCCCCGTCGGCCCGCCCCCGACGATCATCACCTCGGTCATGAAAACCCCCGATCGCTCTGCACCGGCCCCATCCTGCGCCCGCCGGGTTCAGTCCCCGGGCACGTCGCTGAGAACGACGACCTCGCCGCCCTGCAACACGAACTGCAGTGCCGAGCCGTCCGCGAAGCGTTCCCGAAGCGAGTCGGGGAGTTCTTCGGAGACCCGGACCTGCACGGTCGCCGGGAACATGCCGGCGCCGCATCCGCCGTACATCTCGCCGGAGTACGAATTGGTGTCGAGCCGGATGCTGCCGGAGTCCATGAGGATGAGGCAGTAGTCCTCGGGCGCGCCCCCCATCCACCCGCGTCCCTGCAGCGCAATCACCGTCAGCCCGTAGAAGTCCGCGAATCGTTTCCCCTGCGGATCGGTGCCGAAGACGGTCGGTATGCGCTGGTCCGGATGGCTTCCGAGCACCGCGATCTGTTGCGGGTCGGCCTGGATGCGGCGCGTGACCGCCCACGAAACCGATGCGGCGACGATGGCGACGATGGCGAGCGAACCGGCCCACGTCAGCACGAGTCGACGCGAGAGACGCCACGTCGAGGTCGGCTCGGCTCGGACGTCGCCAGGCGTCTCCGAGGTCGTCGCGAGCGGGTCGTCGGGCTCCGTCGTCCCTTCATCCGCGCGCGGGATGCGGTCGACGCCCGCGGGTTCCGTCACCGCAACGGGCCCGGACGGGTGCGCGACGCGGTGCGGCGAGGATGCACTCGCCTCCCGCGCTTCGAGTTCTTGCAGCCGACGCTGGGCGCCCGGATCGGTGGCGATGTCGGCATCCGGCCCGTAGGCGCGCAGGCGCAGTTCCCGCAGCTCTGCCGTCGGATCGTCCCCGCTCGGGGCACCGCGGACGTCGTGGCGCAGCATCCGTCACTCCCCCAGGGCGCGTAGGGCGAGGAAGGTGACCCACTTCGACGGGACACCTGCGGGAACGTCGAGCGGGAACCACACCCGACCGGGGAGCACCCGCTCCTGCAGCCAGGTACCGTCGGGCCGACGGCGGGAGCGGAGGAGCTCCAGGGTGTCATCGAGGCGGGGATCGAGCGGCACCGAGTCGTGACGCGCGGCCCGCGTGAAGTAGTCCGTCGCCTTCAGCGCCGTGAACGGCCAGCGCATCGGAAAGAAGAGCTGCGTCGCCCACGCGCCCACCTGCTCACCGTCCGAGAGGCGGTAGCGGAGGCCGCGCTGCAGAAGATATTCCTCTCCGCGCATGCGCGCGCTCCGCAGCTCCGGCGGGCTCGTGCCGGTGAGCTCCTCGTCGTCGAGGATGCCGCGGAGCGCATTGATCGTGCTGTGGAACGAGGACCGCGTCGAACCCTCGACCCACTCGCAATTCCAGCCCCCGTCGGCGAGCTGATGCGCGGGGAACCAGGCGGCGATCGCCGCCACGTCGGCACCCAACCACGCCCCGTTCGCGAGCGTCATCGCGTTGATGCAGACATCGACCTCCCCGCCCCAGTAAGGCAGATCGTCGTACTCCCACCGTGCGTGCGCGTCGAGCTTCTCCGTGGTGCCCGCGAGCGCGGACGCATCGAGCCCCCACTCGCGCAGCGTCGTGAGGGACCACGTGGTCGCGGTCCAGGGCTGACCCTCGTCGTCCGGGCCGGTGTGGCCGTCGGCATCCGAGGGGAAGTAGGCGCCGTTCGCCCACTGACCGTCCGCGTCCTGCTGTGCGAGCAATGCGGCACCATCCCCCTCGGTCGCGATCCGCGCGCGGGTCTCGCGCCACACCGGTTCGGGGGCACGGACGAGGTCGCGCTCCACCTGCCATCGCAGAGTCGGGTCCGAGTCCAGCAACCACGCTGTCACGTCCATGCGCTCACGGTAGGACGGGGAGGTCGCTGGCGGAAGGGGGCCCGGCGCCGTGGACAGCGCGGGCGGAGGGAAGGCCTCACCCACTAGCCTGAGCCTGCACGCCCATCACGACGACGTAGGAGAATCCATGCTGGTCACGACCATGAACGACGTCCCCGGTTCCGCCATCACGACCGTGCTCGGCGAGGTCAGCGGGCTCACCGTCCGTTCCCGGAACATCGGCGTCCAGTTCGGCGCAGGACTCAAGGCGCTCGGCGGCGGCGAACTCAAGGGCCTCACCACCCAGCTCGAGCAGACCCGGGCCGAAGCCGTCGCCCGGCTCGTCGCGACCGCGGAGGCCGTCGACGCCACCGCGGTGGTCGCGATGCGTTACGACTCGAACGAACTCGACCAGAACTTCCAGGAAGTCGTCGCGTACGGCACCGCGGTCGTCCTCGGCTGATCCCCGCACCGGCTCGCCATGATCCCCGCAATCCGCCTCTACTCCGACGATCAGGGCATCTCGCATGTCGAGCACGGCCATCTGCGGATGAACGGGGAGGACGACGGGGATCTGCTGTCGGCGGCCACCGCCGCAACCGCGATCTCCTTCCGTGAGACCGACACGATCGGCAAGGAGATGTGGCACACCGCGCCGCACCGTCAGTTCGTGATCACCCTCTCCGGTGAACTCGACTTCACCACTCGCGACGGCGACATGTTCCATCTGCGCCCGGGTGTCGTACTGCTCGCGGAGGACACCACCGGCAGCGGGCACGGATGGCTCCTGACCGGCTACGAGCCGTGGCGGCGGATCTACGCGATCCTCGGCGACGGCGACGCCGGCTTCGTGCCGGATGCTGACGCACCCCCACGGTGGCCGACCGATCGGCCCACGGACGAAGTGCCGACCGCGTGACCGCTCCGGTCGCCGTCATCGCCGGCACCACCGGATTCGTCGGCACGGCGCTCGCGCGCGCCTTCGCCGACGACGGATACACGGTGCGCACGATCGGACGATCCGCCGATACCGATTGGTCGTCGCCCGATGCCCTTCGAGCCGCCGTCGAGGGCGCCGACATCGTCGTCAACCTCGCCGGCAAGTCCGTCAACTGCCGCTACACCGACCGCAATCGCGACGAGATTCTGCGTTCCCGGGTCGACACGACGCGCCTTCTCCGCACGGCCATCGCCCGGGCAGAGCACCCTCCCCGGGTATGGATGAACGCCTCGACAGCGACCATCTACCGGCACGCGACGGACCGGCCGAACTCGGAGGACGGGGGTGTTCTGGGATCAGGCTTCTCCGTCGACGTCGCCCGGGAATGGGAGCGGGAGCTCTTCGTGGGCACACTGCCGCACACCCGCCGGGTCGCCCTGCGGATGGCGATCGTCCTCGGCGACGGACCGGCGACGAACCTGCTCATCCGGCTCGCCCGGCTCGGTCTCGGCGGACCGCAGATCGACGGCTGGTGGCCGCTGGCGCACCGCCGATACCGTGGCATCGGGACGAACCCGAGCGGTGACGGCCGCGCCCCGACCCACCGCACCCGGGGACGGCAACGGTTCAGCTGGATCCACCTCGACGACGTCGTCGGCGCCGTCCGGTATCTGCGCGATCACGACGACCTCAGTGGGCCCGTGAACCTCGCCAGCCCGCATCCGAGCGATAACCGCACGCTCATGCGCACGCTCCGCCGACTCGTCGGGATGCCGATCGGCCTTCCCGCCTGGCGCTGGATGCTGGAACCGGCGATGTGGGTGCTCCGCACCGAGCCGGAACTCGTCCTGAAGAGCCGCTGGGTCGTCCCCGCCGCGCTCGAACGCAGCGGCTACCGCTTCGCGTACCCCGACCTGGAGCCGGCCCTGCGTGACGTCCTCGGCCGGTGAGGCCGCCGGGCGTCATTCGGTAACGGTGACGTCCACCTGGATCTCGCTCGCCAGGCGTTCCAGCTGAGCCGCCACGTCGTCCACGTCCACGTCGCCCGGCACGGCAGCCGCGATCGACGCCTCGAACAGTCGTCCCCCGGCCATCGCCGCATCCCGCGTCTCGGTCGTCATGCGCTCCACGCTCACCCCGAGAGCGGCGAGCGTGGCAGAGACCTCCTTGACGATCCCGGGGCGATCGTTGCCGAGCACCTGGAACGAGAACCGGCGCCCACTGTCCGCGGTGGGGTGCTCGCCCATTGCCGGGACGGCGATCGCGATAAGCCCGTCGAGGGTGCTGAGCGCCGCGCGCAGCGACAGCGCACTCGCCGAGGTCACCGATACCTCGATGATGCCGGCGAACGCACCGGAGAGTTCCGCCAGCTGGCTCCGCTCCCAGTTGCCGCCATGCGCGGCCACCGCATCGGCGATCTCGGCGACGAGGCCGGCCCGATCGTTGCCCACCACGGTCAGCACGAGGGTCGTCATGGGGCCAGCGTAGCCAGGCCGACCCGTTGGTGTCAGTGGGCGTCGTGCCGTGCCGTGTCGCTCCGCCCGGTCACCGACCGCGCACGACGAGGGCTTCCAACTCGGTGCCAGTCAGGCGCTGGGTGGTCCACTCCGACATCGGGGTCGCTCCGATCGACCGGTAGAACGCGATGGACGGCGCATTCCAGTCCAGCACCGTCCACTCCAGCCGCGGATACCCCCGCTCGACGCAGACCTCGGCCAGCGACGCGATGAGCGCCTTGCCGTAGCCGCGCCCCCGCTGCTCCCCGTCGACGAAGAGGTCTTCGAGCCAGATGCCGTGCCGACCGGTCCACGTGGAGTAGGTGAGGAACCAGATCGCGATGCCGACGATCGCACCCTCCCGCTCCACGACGTGCGCGAACGCGCGAGGAGTCTGCCCGAACAGCGTCTCGCCGAGTGCCTCGACGGTGTTCTCGACCGCATCCGGTTCCTTCTCGTACGTGGCCAGCGCCTGGATGCAGCGGAGGATGCCGGGCTCGTCACCGCGCCGCGCCTCACGCAGCTCGGCGCCGTCGGGGAAGGAGTGGGAGCGCATCCATCGAGGCTAGCGGAGCGTGCCCCGCGGGACCCGGTGTCACGGTGAGCGGCACGCCGTCGCCGTGACTCCCGTTGAGCCACCGAGGAAGATGGCGGGGTCCGATCACCACGACACCGAGGCCCGAACCCCGGTGCGGAAAGAAGAGACCCTTGCGCATTCGCGTGTCGGCCCTCGCCCTGGCCAGCCTGGCTGCGGGCGTGCTCGTCCTGGGCGTCGGTGCGGCGAGCCTGCACGGCGCGCTCACGGCGGTGCCTGCCGGTGGCGCTGCCGCCGCGATCGACACGACGGCGCTGCCTTCGGTCCTGGTCGCCGACGAAGACGAACCCGCGCGCGCCCTCGGCTTCGAGGACACCCCCACGCCGAGCGCCTCGCCCGCGCCCTCGCCGAGCCCGCGGGCTACGCCCCGTCGAGTGATCCCGGCGCCGAGTCCCTCGGTGCCGGCGCCGGGCCTTCCCGCGCCGGGCCTTCCGGCACCGGTCGTTCCCGTCCCGGCCGTTCCGGTGCCGACGGAGACCGACGTCCCGACCGTGCCTGTCACCCCGACTCCGTCGCCCTCCGATGACGGTGGCGAGGAGACCGGCGATGAGGTCGACGGTTCGCCCGCCGCCCCGCTCCCGGATCCCGGCACGCACCTCGACGGCGACGCAGACCGCACCGACTGACCTCGATGTATTCATCGGAATCATTCTGGCTCCGCGCCGGTTGCCTCTGACATGGAACGTTTCGGAACCCTGTCCTTCGGCCACTACGGTCCCCTCGGCGGCGGCCGCATCCTCACCGCCCGCGACTCGCTGCTGCAGGCGATCGACCTCGCCCAGGGCATGGACGACCTCGGAGTCAACGGGATTTCCTTCCGGGTGCACCACTTCGCCCGGCAGCAGTCGTCCCCCATGCCGCTGCTCGCCGCGATCGCCGCGAAGACGGAGCGCATCGAGATGGGCACCGGTGTCATCGACATGCGGTACGAGAATCCGCTGTACCTCGCGGAAGAGGCGGCCGCCGTGGACCTCATCAGCGACGGCCGCCTCGCGCTCGGAGTGAGCCGCGGTTCACCCGAGACTGTGGTCCGCGGGTACGAGGCGTTCGGGTACACCGGTGCGAAGGACCCCCGCGGGGCCGACCTCGCCCGCGAGCATTTCGACACGTTCCTGCGCGCGATCGACGGCGAGCCGATGGCGCAGCGAGACCCTGACAGTCCCTTCGGCGGCGGCACCGGCGGGCAGCCGGTCGAACCGCACTCGCCCGGGCTCCGGTCGCGCGTCTGGTGGGGTGCCGGCTCCCGCGAGACCGCGGAATGGGCGGGTCGCATCGGCGTCAACCTCATGTCGTCGACCCTGCTCACCGAGGCGACCGGGCAGCCGTTCGACCTGCTGCAGGCCGAACAGATCGACGCGTTCCGTGCCGCCTGGCGGGAGGCCGGCCACCCCGGAACCCCGCGGGTCTCGGTGAGCCGCAGCATCTTCCCCATCACGACCGCGCAGGACGCCATGTACTTCGGGCACAGCCAGGACGGCGACGGTATCGGCTACATCGACGGATTCCGCTCCACGTTCGGCAAGACGTACGCCGATGAGCCCGACGCTCTGGTCGAGCAGCTGAACCAGGATGCGGCCATCGCGTCCGCCGACACGCTCATGCTCACGATCCCGAGCCAGCTCGGCGTCGAGTTCAACCTGCGCATCGTGAAGGCCTTCGCCGACCACGTGGCGCCCGCGCTCGGGTGGAAGCCGAACACGGTCGCCTGACCGCGTGCTCGCGCAGCGGGGTCACTGCGGGTAGGGGTAGTCCCCGCGTGCGAGCATGCCGACGAGCCGCTCCAGGCGTCGCGCCCGGGTGGCATCGTTCGGTGCGGTGATGAGCCGGTGGATGACCGCGTACCGGTTCGTCTTATTCGCGCTCGCAAAGGTCGCCGCCAGTGCCGGGTCGGCCGCGAACGCGGCGAGCAGGTCGGCCGGGACCTCCGCCGTCGCCGCGTCCGCGTAGGCGCGGTCCCAGCGACCGTCGGCGCGGGCGCGATCGATCTCGGCCTGACCGCGCGGTCGCATCCGGCCTTCGGCGGTCAACCGCTCCACGATCCCGACGTTGCGTTGCGACCAGAGCGAAGCACGACGACGCGGGGTGAACCGCTGCAGGTGCGTGGCCGCATCCCGGCCCCGTTTCGGTCCATCGATCCAGCCGCTGCACAACGCCTCATCGAGGGCCAGCGCGTAGGTGACCGACGTGGGATCGGTCACGCCCTTCTTCGCCAGCACGAGCCAGACGCCGTCGGACGTCTCCTCGTTCGCGTCGAGCCACCCGCGCCAGGCCTCGACGTCGGGAACGATCAGCGGATCGATCTCGGTCATCGCTTCCGGACGCGATCCCCGGCGCTCTTCGGCGGGTCCACAGTGACGTCGAGCGGATCGAGCCCCCGCAGCGACGTCCAGGTGAGCGCCTCGCCCTGCGCCGCGTGCTGCGAGGCGCGCACGGCTCGCTCGTCCGCCCAGCTGTTCAACCGGTGCCCGGCGTGCCCGCGGACGTGCTCGAGAACGATATCGGGCTTGCCGGCCGCGCGCCGTGCATCGCGGGCGGCGATGAGCTGCTCGAGGATCTCGCGGTTCGCCACCGGCTTCTTGGCGCTCGTCACCCATCCGCGCCGGCGATGCCCGTCCATCCACGACGAGTAGGTGTCGATCGCGTACTTCGAGTCTGCCTGGATGATGAGCTGCTCGACGTCGGCGTGGTCGGTGATCGCGTGGAGCAGCCCGAGGAGTTCGCCGATGTTGTTCGTACCCTCGGGGAGCGATCCCGCGGCCCAATTGCCGTCCTCGCCGACCCAGGCCCAGCCGGCGGGGCCGGGGTTGCCCTTGCAGGCGCCGTCGGTGGCGACGACGTAGCGGTCGGTGGGATGCGGGGAGATCGGAGTCGGCACGCTTCTCAGTCTCGCAGCATCCGCCGAAGTGACGAGCGAACGGGCCGCCCGCCGCCGGGGACAATGGAGGCATGTCCGCCACTGCTGTGTCCCCCCGCCCTGCCATTCTTGCCCTCGCGGCGGTCATCGACGTGGTCGCCGTGCTCGTGTTCGCCGCGGTCGGTCGCGCCAGCCACGACGAGCCTGTCCTGGCGGGCCTGGCGCTCACGGCATGGCCTTTCCTCGTGGCCCTCGCCGTCGGGTGGGTGACCCTTCGCGCCTGGCGGCGCCCGACCGCGCCGCTCCGCACCGGCGTCGGCGTCTGGCTCGTCACGGTCGCGGGCGGGATGCTGCTGCGCGCGGTCAGCGGACAGGGCATCGCCCTCGCCTTCGTCATCGTCGCGACGATCGTCCTGTTCGTCTTCCTCGTGGGCTGGCGTGGCGTCGCCACGCTCGTTCGCCGTCGCCGCTGAGCGCTGTCCACAGGAAAGACACAGCAGGCGGCAGCCCGGGCACCATCGGCCCTAGGCTCAGGGCGTCGCCGGACGTGCCGGCGCGCGCCGAGGAGCCACACGCATGTCCGATCCGTCACACCCTGACACCCCCGCCCCTGAGGACTCGGCCGCGTCTGACCCGGGCGCACCGCTCGCCCCGGAGCAGTCCACGACTCCCCCGTCCGAGCCGACCGCCCCCGAGGCTCCCACGCCCCCGTCCGCTCCCCCGGCGGAGCCGGCCCCGGCCCCCGCCGCCCCGCAGTTCGTCCAGCCCTACCCCGGTGCAGCGCCGGTCCCCGTCGCGGGCGCCCAGCCCTCCGGCGCCGCCGGAGCTCCCGCGGGACCGCCCGCAGCGGCGCCCGCGGCACCGCAGCCGCCTGCTGCGGCTCAGCCGCCGAGCGCGCAGCCCGCCGCGCCGACGACTCCGCTTCCGCCGTACGCGGCGGCCTCCGGCTACCCCGGTGCACCGGGCGGATATCCCGCATCCGCCAGCGTTCCGCCGGCCGGACCGTACACACCCCCCGCGGGTCAGGCCGCCCCGCCCGCCGGCCCGTACGGGGCTCCCGCCGCCCCTCCCGGACAGTACGGGGCGCCTGCCGGTCAGTACCCGCCCGCGGGCGGCAGCATCCCGCCCGGACACACCCCGGCCCCGGGTTCGGTACCTCCCGGCCCTGGCAAGCCCGCCGACACCCGCCCCAAGACGCTCGGGGTCATCGCGCTGTGCCTCGCGATCGGGGGCGCCGTTCTCGCGTTCATCCCGCTCGTGAACCTCATCTCCATCCCCCTGCTGATCGCAGCGATCGTCCTCGCGATCATCGCCCTGGTCAGCAAGAAGCAGGGCGGCACCGGGTTCAGCATCGCCGCCCTCATCGTGTCGGTGGTCGCCGGGCTCGCCGCCATCATCGTCGCGATCGTGTCGATCTTCGTCCTCACGCTCGGCGGCATCGCCGCGATCGAGGACAGCGTCCCCGACGACAGCACGATCGAGCCCTACCCGGGCGAAGGCGATGCCGACGCCGAGTACGGCGCCGATCAGGACCTGACGGTCCTCGAAACGGCGTTCGGCGACAGCGGCGACGGCAGCTGGTGGTATGCGGTCATCATTGAGAACCCCAACGACGACGCCGTCTTCGACTACGAGGACCTCACCGTCACTGCCCTGGATGCCGGCGGTGTGGAACTCGCGACAAATGACGAGTACCTGACGATCCTCCCCGGGACCGTCGCGATCGTCGGCTACTTCGACGGTCTGACCGACGTGCAGATCTCCGAGCTCGAGATCGGCCTGCCCGATGCCGAGAACGGGTACCTCGTCGACCCGGCGGACCTGGGCGAGCTCACGGTCGACGGCATCAGCGCTACCGCGGATTCCAGCACGACGACGGTCACGGGAACGGTCACGAGCACGTTCTCCGACGACGCCGACTATGTCGTGGTTTCGGTCATCGCCCGCGACGCGGCCGGCACGATCGTGAACGCGGCGCGCGGCTATGCCGAGGCCGTCCCGGCCGGCGGCAGCGGGCCGTTCGATGTGCTCTTCTACCCGGCGCTCACCGACGGCATGACGCTGGAGGCCTATCCCGCGCTCTGAGACCGCCGCCGGCGCTGCGGTCAGCCGTCGACGCGCGAGTGGTCGCCGAGACGGTGCCAGGTGCGGTTGTGGTACACCAGCGCGTTGCCGTGCTCACCGGGCTCCACATCGCGGGCGATGTCGGACTGCAGCGCGTGCGCGGCGATGACGGTCGATCCGCCCGCGTTCATCCGCTCCACGATGCTGCACCGCACCCAGGCGCGCACGCCGTGGTAGACCGGCTCGCCGGTCACGAGGCGCGACCAGCGGGTGCGGTCGGCGAATCGGTCGATGCCGCTGGTCGCCGCGAGCTGGGCCACGTCGAGGTCCTCGCCGTCGAGCAGATGCACCACGATCGTGTCGGCGGCGAGGATCGCGGGCGTGGCCGAGGACAACGCCGACACCGAGAAGATGAGCAGCGGCGGGTCGACGCTCACCGACGACACCGAGGTGGCGGTCAGTGCGACCGGCCCGTCGGGCCCCTCCGCCGTGATGACCGCAACCCCGCCCGGGTGACCGCGGAACAGTGCCTTGAAATCGTCGGCGGACAGGGAGGCTCCCAGCGTCCGATCGTGATCGTGCGAGGTGGCCTCGGCGGCAGCCTGGCGGTCGGCGGGCGAGGAAGCGGAGGAGCCGGTCATGCTTCGACCGTACGGACGATGGATGCGGTCCGCATCCGGGGCCGACACATCACGCAATGGTTCATGCGGGCATCTCCTGACGTTCGAGGTTCTGTGCGGCGGCCTGCGCCGCGACGATGGCGGCGGCGGCCGCGCGGCCGGCACGGTTGGCGCCGACGGTGGACTGTGAGGGGCCGTAGCCGATGAGGAAGAGGCGCGGCTCGTCGAGCGAGCGCCCGTCTGCGACCCGGATTCCGCCCGCGGGCGTCCGCAGGCGCAGCGGCGACAGGTGGTCGAGCGCCGCGCGGAACCCGGTGGCCCAGAGGATCACGTCGGCCGGCTCGGACGTGCCGTCCGGCATCCGGACGCCGTGGGGCTCGATGGCGGCGAACATCGGGTGCCGCACAAGCACGCCCCGCTCGTCGGCGGCGCGCGCCCACGGTGACCAGTGCATGCCGGTGACCGAGATGACGCTGCCGACCGGTTCCCCCGCACGGACACGCTCTTCGACCCCGGCGATCGCCGCGATCCGCGCGGCGGTGTCGAAGTCGGCGCTGCGCCACTCCGGCTCGCGCCGGGTGACCCAGAATGTGTCGGTGACGCGGGAGATCTCATCGAGCAGCTGCACGGCCGAGACGCCGGCGCCGACGATGACGACCCGCTTGCCTGCGAACTCCGCCGCCGACACGTAATCGTGCACGTGGAGCTGGCGGCCGAGGAATCGCTCGCGGCCCGGATACGCGGGCCAGTAGGGCCGGGTCCACGTCCCGGTAGCATTGATGACGTCGCGCGCCGCGTAGCCGCCGTGGTCGGTTTCGACGAGGAGCCGCCCCTGCGGGTCGTCGTCCGCGCGGCTCACGCGACGCACGGTGACCGGGCGCTGCACGTCGAGGTCGAAGCGACGCTCGTAGTCGGCGAAGTAGGCGGGCAACACATCGCGGGCCGCGGAGCCGGGGTCGGCCGGCGGAACGGGGGCCGCCGGGAGTTCATGGATGCCGTTCACCGTGGCCATCCGCAATGACGCCCACCGGTGCTGCCACGCGCCGCCCGGGCCCGCATTCTGATCCAGCACGACGAAGGTGTGGTCCCCGGCTGCCGCCTGCGCTACCGGCACGAATCCCCGCCGCCGCAGGTGGTGGGCAGCAGACAGGCCCGCCTGCCCGGCACCGATGACGACGATGTCCACCGGGGTGTCGAGGGCTGGCAGGGTCACGGAATCTGCAACACCGTCAGCGCCACGACATATTCCCCCGCATGAATCGGGTCACACGGCGCGCAGCGCCTCCACGATTGGGGTGTCGCCGCTGCCGAAGCGGATCGTGCGTCCGATCGTGGTGTCGTCCGCCAGCACGGCAGCGATGACCGCGGCGACGTCCGCACGCGGCACTTCCCCGCGTCCCTGCGGATCGATCTCGATGAGGCCCGTGGCGTCCTCGAGGGTGAGGGTGCCGGGGCCGAGGATGGTGGCATCCAGTCCGCTGGCGCGCAGATGCTCGTCTGCGGCGAGTTTGGCGTCGGCGTAGGCGAAGAACGCGTCGTTCTCGGGGATGCCGTGATCGGGCTTCGACCCGATCCACGACACCATGACGTATCGGCGGACGCCGGCCGCGCGGGCCGCATCCATCGACCGGATCGCCCCGTCGCGATCGACCGCGTACGTGCGCTCGGCGGAGCCGCCGCCGGCACCGGCCGACCAGACGATGGCGTCGTTCGCGGCCACGAGGTTGGTGAGCGCGTCGACATCGAGGGTCTCGATGTCGAGGACGACGGGCACGGCACCCGTTGCGGCGACCTCGGCCTCATGGTCGGGGTTCCGGATGACAGCCGTGACGTCGTCGCCACGGGCGGCGAGCAGACGTTCGAGGTACAGGGCGACCTTGCCGTGGCCGCCGAAGACGAGGATGCGTGACATAGCGCCAGCCTACGAGCCGGCCATCGATCCGTCGCCGGGGGTTGCGCCGTCGAGGTACCACCATCGTCCGCTCTGGAAGACGAACCTGCTGCGCTCATGGAGCTGCCCGGCGTTGCCGGCGGAGCGGTACCGGGCGATGAACTCCACCACACCGCGCTTCGGCGACGGCGGCGGGGCATCAAGGATGTCCAGCCCGGTCCAGCGCAGCTCCGCATCCGGCGCGGTGTCATCCGGCCTCGTCCCCGGATGCCAGGTCGCGGCAAGGTAGTCCCCGTCGCCCCGCACGAACGCGGTGTAGCGCGAGCGCATGAGAGCCTCGGGGGTCGCCGCCGGTGAGCCGGCCAGTGCCGGGCCGCAGCATTCGTCGTAGGGCGCGCCACTGCCGCAGGGACAACGCTCGGGGCTCATGAAGTCCTTTCATGTGAATGGAATGCGGGAAGGGCTATCGATGTTGTCCACCGTAAGCCCCACCCGAAGGAGTCTCATGAACGCCCCGGCCATCGACGACTTGCGCTTGAACGCCGCCACCACCATGGATGCCGTGACGTTGCGCGTCGGCGGCCTGGAACTGATGTCGTCGTACTACGCGAACGCGCTGGCGCTGACGCCGATCGAGGAACGGGCTCGGGGGCGCGAGGTACACCGGGTGCTCGGCCGTGGCGGCGTGCCGTTGCTGCGGCTGGTGCACACGCCGGAGCTGCCCGCCGTCGACCCGCGCCAGGCGGGGCTCTACCACACCGCCTTCCTCTTCGACACGGCGCCCGACCTCGCCGCGACCGTGTATCGGGCAGCGCGAGACCCGCGCAGCCGCTTCACCGGTGCGGCCGACCACCTCGTCAGCGAGGCGTTCTACTTCACCGACCCGGAGGGCAACGGCGTGGAGCTCTACACCGACCGCGACCGCGACACCTGGCAGCACGTGAACGGTGAGATCCGCATGGACGTCCTCGCGCTCGACCCGAACTCCTACCTGCAGCGCCACCTCACCCAGGAGGTGCTGGATGCGGCGCCCCGCCGGCCCGGCGTCGTCGGGCACGTGCACCTGCAGGTCGGCGACGTCGCCCGCGCGAAGGATTTCTACGTGGATGCTCTCGGGTTCGAAACGACCATCGGGACCTACCCCGGGGCGCTGTTCGCATCGGCCGGCGGGTACCACCACCATGTGGCCATGAACGTGTGGCAGAGCCGCGGTGCCGGTCCCCGTGCCGCAAGTCTCGGCCTGGGCGAAGTGGCCATCACGGTCCCCGGCCGGGAGGATCTGGATGCGCTCGCTGCGCGGCTGCGCCATCGCGGGCTCGCCTTCGCCGACGAAGGCCATGAGATCGCCGTCGACGACCCGTGGGGCACCCGCATCACCGTGGCCCTGCCCGAAGGCTCCGCGGCGGATCTCCTCTCCCGCTGACGGGCCTCACACGTCCCGGCGGTGGTTGACTGGGGCGATGGATCCGCTCCCGATGTTCCCGCTGAACACGGTGCTGCTGCCGGCGATGCCGCTCGCGCTGCGCATCTTCGAGGAGCGCTACCGGATCATGCTCGGTCGCCTGCTCGATGAGGAGGAGCCCGAGTTCGGTGTGGTCCTCATCGCCCGCGGGTCGGAGGCGGGTGGCACGGACGTGCGCCACGACATCGGGACCCTGGCCCGCATCGTGCAGGTCGACGCCGGATCCGGTGACCTGGGCGTCCTCGCGGTCGGCATGGGTCGGGTCCGGGTGATCGAGTGGCTCACGGACGACCCCTACCCCCGCGCACGGGTCGAGCCGCTGCCCGAACTCACATACAAGGACGAACTCGGCGCGCTGCTCGGCGAGACCGAGGGGACCGTGCGCCGGGTCCTCGCACGCGCCGCCGAGTACGGCGCCGCCGTGTGGGCCGGGGACGTCGACCTGGACGAGGAACCCGTCACCGCCGCCTGGCAGCTGGCCGCCATCGCTCCCCTCGGCGCCCAGGACCGGCTCGGCCTTCTCACCGCGGCGAGCCTCGGCGAACTCCTGCAGCGGACCTTGGACCTCACGATCGCGGCGGAACCCGTCCTCACCGCCGCGGCCCCACCGGACGAGATGGACGCCGCGATCCGCGATCTGCTCGCGAACGAGGACGAGGACGAGGCGTAGCCCGGCCTCCGGTCAGCGCGCCGGTGTTCGGTTCGATGAGAGGGGATGCGGGCACGAGAGGCCTTTCCGCTCCGGATCGGCGACGACATGTCCGAGGCTGACGCCCGCGTAGGCTGGCGGGGTGGCAGATTCCCCTCCCGACAGCATCCGCTTCACGCCGCCGCGCGGTCGCTTCATCGTGCTGCTGGTCGTGTGCCTGCTGATCGGCGCAATGGGCGTCGTCATCATCCTGCTGAACGTCGACAACCTGATGAATCTCATCATCGGCGCCGCCGCGGCGGGACTCTTCGGCGTCGGCGGCGGGATCAGCGTGATCGGGCAGTTGCGCACACCGACGCTCGTCGCCGACACCCGGGGCCTCCGCGTCGGCCGGGTGGGCCTGGCACCGTGGGCCGATGTCGACCGCATCGGGACCACCGCGCAGGGGCGTCTCGGCATCCGGCTGCGCCGCACCGACGCCCTGCTCGCCGGCGGGGGGCGCGGCACCACCGCCGACTCGCTCCGCCAGACCCGTGCTACTCAGGGCGGGTACGATCTCGTCTTCACCGACCGGGAGCTCGGCACGCCCGCGAAGGATGCGGCCGCCGCTCTCCGGCGCTTCCTCCCCTGATCCGCCATGCGTAGCGTGAGAAACGTGCAAGTCACCGCCGCCTTCCGCTCACCGCAGCGCTCGCCGCTCCTGCAGGTGCTGAAGACCGCGATCGCGGTCGTTGCTGCCTGGCTCGCGGCGGCCTGGCTCATTCAGGGCCCATTGCCGGTGTTCGCCGCCATCGCCGCGCTCCTCGTGGTGCAGCCGAGCCTCAACCAGTCGTTCGCGAAAGCCATCGAACGCTCGGTCGGCGTCGTGTTGGGAGTCGTCCTCGCGTCGCTCCTCGGCCTCGCGTTCGGCAACGCGACCTGGGTGATCCTCATCGCCGCCGCCGCCGGTCTCGTGCTGGCCTGGGCAGTGAAGATCACCCCCGGCGGCGCGAATCAGGTGGCGATCAGCGCCATCCTCGTGCTGACTCTCGGCACGGCCACCCCCGGGTACGCCCTCGACAGGATCCTGGAGACCCTGCTCGGCGCCTTCATCGGGTTCATCGTGAACGTGGCACTCGTCCCGCCGGTGGCGATCGCGCCGGCGCGTGAGGCCATGACCGCGCTCGTGTCCGAGATCTCCGCATCCTTCGTCCGACTGGCGGACACGCTGGAACAGGTGCAGAGTCGCCCGGGGCTCGAGGAGGTCATGCTGCAGGCTCGCCTGCTGCGTCCGATGCGCGACCGGGCGGACGCTGCCCTCCGAACCGCCGCCGAGTCGCTGACGCTCAACCCGCGAGGCGGCAGGCACCGGCAGGAGCTGGAGGAGCTGCGGCGGGTGCTCGACCTCTACACCCCACTCATCACACAGCTGATCGGCATGACCCGGACCGTGTACGACGGGTATGCGCAGGACCTGGCGACCGATCCGAACGTCCGCGCCATCGCGGAGCAGCTGCGTCGTGCCGCGCACGACGTGGAACGCGGATTCGGCACTGGCGCCGTCGATCCGCGGGTCGAACCGCCGGCGCTGACCGCTCCGCTGCGGATCTCGCATCCCTCACCGGATCACTGGATCCTCATCGGATCACTCCTCGAGGACCTCCACCGCATCCACCGCACCCTGGGCGGAGAGGACGCGCCGGCGGCGTGAGTGCTATTTCGCGGTGACGACCACCGTGAATTCGAGCGGCTCGATACCGCCGTCGGTGTTGGTCATCGTGACCGTGGTCGTGCCGGGGGCCAGAGCCTCGACGCCGGGGTTGAACTGGGCGCTGCCGTCGTCATGCCCCTCGACGAACGTCGCGACGGCCGCGTCGGCGACGGTGCCGCGATAGCTGTCGACCGCCAGGTCACCGGTGTTGATGTTCAGCGTCTGACCCATGAGCAGGTCCACGGTCTCCCCCTGCAGGTCGCCTGCGGAGACCGTGACCGGGGCGATGACCGACGACGGCGAACTCCCGGGCGAGGCGGAGCCGGAGCAGGCGGACAGGGCGAAGGCCGCGGCCGCGGCGGCGACGGCTGCGGCAAGACGAAGGCTGTTCACGCGGTCAGTATGGCAGCAGCGGGCGCCGGAGCCCGGTGAAACCACCGGCCGCGCGCTCGTTAGGGTAGTCGGCATGGGTATTGCGTTGACGGCCCCAGCTGATCCCGTCCATCCGCCGGGCCTGCTGAACCCCGCGTTCGACGACCTCGGGGTCCGGCTGCACGACGGCGGGGGCACTCTGCGCGTGTGGTCGCAGAACGCCGAGGCGATCGAACTCGTCATCTGCGACGAGGTGGACCTCGACTGGGTGACCGACACCCTGCCGCTACACCGCGGTGCCGGCGACGTCTGGGAGGTCACGACCGACTTGCTCCGTCCGGGCAGCCGGTACGCTCTGCGGGTGTCGGGCTCCCCCGCCGCCGGCAATACCTTCAACCCCGCGACCCTGCTCATCGACCCCTACGCCCGCGGCCTCGTCAGTGGCGGCTTCGGCGACTGGCGCGCCACCGTGGTGGACGAGGCTTTCGACTGGGGCGGCGTTGTGAAGCCCGCCGTGCCGCTCGACCGCACCGTCATTTACGAGGGACACGTCAAAGGGCTCACGAAGCGCCACCCCGCTGTGCCGCCGGCACTGCACGGCACCTACGCCGGGCTCGCGCACCCCGCCATGATCGAGCACTTCCATGCGCTCGGCGTCACCACGATAGAACTGCTGCCCATCCACGCGTTCGCCTCCGAACCACGACTGCTGCAGCTCGGCCTCGACAATTACTGGGGGTACAACACCCTCAACTTCTTCACCCCGCACGCGGCCTACGCCACGGCGGAGGCGCGCCGCGAGGGTCCCTCCGCGGTCCTCCGCGAGGTCAAGGGCATGGTGCGGTTGCTGCATGAGGCGGGTCTCGAAGTCATCCTCGATGTCGTCTACAACCACACCGCCGAGGAGGGGCTCGGAGGACCGCGTTCGAGCCTGCGCGGGATCGACAACCGCCACTACTACCGGCAGCAGGAGGACGGCGCCTACATCGACGTCACCGGATGCGGCAACTCGCTGAACACGGCGACGGATGCGGCCGCGCGTCTCGTGCTGGACTCGATGCGGTACTGGGCCACCGAGGTGCAGATCGACGGGTTCCGGCTGGACCTCGCCGCGACGCTCGGACGGGACGAGACCCACCGCTTCACCCCGGAGCATCCGCTGCTGCGCACCATCGTCACCGACCCGCAACTGGCGGGCGTGAAGACGATCGCCGAACCGTGGGACGTCGGCATGGGCGGCTGGCAGACCGGGAACTTCGGCGCGGGCTGGCACGAGTGGAACGATCGCTACCGCGACCGGGTGCGGAACTTCTGGCTGAGCGACGTCGACTACGCCCGCCGCGCCTCGACCGCCCCCGTCGGCATCGGCGGGTTCGCCACCCGCCTGGCAGGGTCCTCGAACACGTTCAGCGAGGAACGCGGCCCGCTCGCCAGCATCAACTTCGTCACCGCGCACGACGGTTTCACTTTGCACGACCTCGTCTCCTACGACGTGAAGCACAACCTGGGCAACGGCGAGCAGAACCGCGACGGCGCCGACACCAACCGCTCGTTCAACCACGGCGCGGAGGGCGTCACCTCGGACCCCCGCATCCTGGCGACGCGCCGGAAGGCCATGCGGAACCTGCTGGGGACCCTGCTGCTGTCGGCCGGGATCCCGATGATGACCGCGGGCGACGAGTTCGGGCGCACCCAGCGCGGGAACAACAACGCCTACTGCCACGACTCCGCGCTCACCTGGCTGGACTGGAATCACGAGCCGTGGCAACGCGACCTCATGGCACACGTGCGGCGCCTCACCGACCTGCGGCGGGAGAACCCGGCACTGCGGCCCATCAGGTTCGCCCGACCGGACGAGACGACCCCGTCGGCATCCGTCATGGACTGGTACGACGAGAACGGCGAGATGATGTCCGGCGAGCGGTGGACCAACCCGGCCCACCGCACACTCCAGTACGCGGCAGCATCCACCCCGGAGACCGAGGCCTTCAACCGCATCCTGCTCATCGTCCATGGCAACGAGCGCCCCATCGACGTCGCCCTGCCGGCGATCGAGGGCGTCACGCGGTTCGTGTCGCTGTGGAGCAGCGCCGAGGAGGCTCCCTCACCGGCGGAACCCGTGCACACCCCCGGCGAGATCATCCCGATGCCGGCGACCTCGATGCACCTGTTCCGCGCAGAGTGACCGAGCGCAAGCGCCTGTTTCGGTTCCGGGCGGCGCGATAGGTTCGAGGTGTGGCTGCCCCTGTGATGACCTCTCCCCTGTGGCGGAGCTCCGCCGCGATCCCCCTCCGGCCGGGCCTCGACGCCCCACCCGAGCGCGACACCGTGATCGGTCGTATCCCGCTGACCGACCCGCGGCCCGACGTCCCGGGTGAGGCGTACCGGCCCTCCGCGTTCGAGGGTGAGATCGTGCCGTTCCAGGTGACCGCGTACCGCGAAGGGCATGACCGGATCGGCGTGCATCTGCGGCTCTTCTCACCCAGCGGCGACGTGTCACTGCACCGGCTAGCTCCCCTCGAGGACGGCCTCGACCACTGGCGCACGGAGATCTCTCTGCTCGAGCGGGGCGTGTGGCGCTTCCGATTCGAGGGCTTCGGCGACACGTTCGCGACCTGGCAGCATGCCGCGGAACTGAAGATCGCCGCCGGCGTCGACGCGGCGCTGATGCGGGAGTCCGGCGCGCTGCTGTTCGATCGCGCCGCCGCGGAGGGCGATCGGCCGCAGGCGGAGCGACGGATGCTGCGCGAGCGCGCCCGGGACCTGCGCGACCCCCAGGTCTCCGACGCCACGGCCCTCGGCATCGTCACCGACCGCGCGATCACCGGCTTCTTCGCCGCTCGCCCACTGCAGGAGCTCACCACACCGGGCGAGGAAAAGGAGATCCTGGTCGAGCGGGAGCGGGCCGGCGTCGGCGCCTGGTACGAGTTCTTCCCGCGGTCCGAGGGCGCCCGGCGGTTGAAGGACGGCACCGTGACATCGGGCACCTTCCGCACCGCGGCGAAACGGCTCCCGGCCGTTGCCGCCATGGGCTTCGACGTGCTGTACCTCCCGCCGATCCACCCGATCGGTCTGCAGAACCGCAAGGGGCCCAACAACACCCTGAACGCCGGCGCATCCGACCCCGGGTCGCCGTGGGCGATCGGCGGCGAGGCGGGCGGGCACGACGCCGTCCACCCCGACCTCGGCACCCTCGCCGATTTCCGCGCATTCGTCCGTGCCGCCCGCGACGTGGGCCTCGAGATCGCCCTCGACCTGGCACTGCAGGCGTCGCCTGACCATCCGTGGGTGAGCGCGCACCCGGAGTGGTTCACGACCCTGCCCGATGGCACGATCGCGTATGCCGAGAACCCCCCGAAGAAGTACCAGGACATCTACCCGGTCAACTTCGACAACGACCCCGACGGCATCCGCGCCGAGGTGCTGCGGATCGTGCGCCACTGGATCTCGCAGGGCGTGTCGATCTTCCGCGTCGACAACCCCCACCCCCCACACGAAGCCGCTGCAGTTCTGGGAGTGGCTCATCGCGACGGTGAGCGCCGAGCACCCTGACGTCGTGTTCCTCGCCGAGGCGTTCACGCGTCCGGCACCGATGCAGGGGCTCGCGAAGGCGGGGTTCCAGCAGAGCTACACCTACTTCACCTGGCGGAACACGAAGGCGGAGCTCGAGGAGTTCCTCAGCGCGCTGGCCCATGAGACCGCCGATTTCCTGCGGCCCAACCTGTTCGTGAACACGCCCGACATCCTCACGGAGTACCTGCAATTCGGCGGGCGTCCGGCGTACAAGATCCGCGCCGCCCTCGCCGCAACCGCCGCCCCGAGCTACGGCGTGTACGCGGGCTACGAGCTGTACGAGAACGTCGCCCGACCGGGGTCGGAAGAGAACCTCGACAACGAGAAGTACGAGTACAAGATCCGCGACTGGGAGGCGGCCGAGGCCGCCGGGGATTCGCTCGCCCCTTACCTGCGGCGCCTCAACGAAATCCGGCGCGCTCATCCCGCGCTGCGGCAGCTACGGAACCTCGCGGTGCACTGGAGCGACGACGACAGCATCCTGGTGTTCTCCAAGCACGTGCCGGCGGCCCTCTCCCCCACCGGCGAGGCGGACACCCTCATCGTGGTCGCCAACCTCGACCCGCACTCGGTGCGCGAGACGACCGTGCACCTGGCCACCAGCCTCTGGGGGGTCACGCCCGGTGAACCGTTCGAAGTGGAAGACCTCCTCACCGGCGCGCACTGGACCTGGCACGACCACAACTACGTCCGGCTCGACGCCTTCGCCGAGCCGGTCCATATCCTGCACGTGAAGGAGCCCCGATGACCTCGATCGACGACGCCACGCTCGATGCGGTCGCGGAGGGCTCTCACCACGACCCGCACGCGATCCTCGGCCTCCACGAGAACGGAAAGACGTGGGCGGTGCGCGCACGTCGCCCCCTCGCCGACACCGTGACGGCGGTCTTCTCCGACGGTGACCGGGTGGAGCTCACCCACCTGCGCAGCGGGATCTGGGAGGGCGTGCGCGCCGGCTCCCCCGAGCCGTATCAGCTGGTCACGACCTATCCGGACGCCCCGGCGCACACCGCCGACGACCCGTACCGCCACACCCCGACGGTCGGCGAGGTCGACCTGCACCTCATCGCCGAGGGCCGTCACGAGCAGCTGTGGCGGGTGCTCGGCGCGCAGGTGCGCCGCCACGGCGGCGTCGATGGCGTCGCATTTGCGGTGTGGGCGCCGAACGCGCGCGCGGTGCGCCTCGTCGGCGATCTGAACGGCTGGGACGGCCGCGGTCACGCGCTGCGCAGCATGGGCGGCAGCGGCGTCTGGGAGTTGTTCGTGCCCGGGATCGGCGACGGCACCGTGTACAAGTACGAGATCCGCACGCCGGACGGCGACTGGATCCTCAAGGCCGACCCGATGGCCCGGTTCGCCGAGGTGCCACCGGCGACCGCGTCGGTCGTCACGAGCACGGACTACCGGTGGGGCGACGATGCTTGGCTCGACGTCCGCGGCAACCGCTCCCCGCTGGATCAGCCGATGTCGGTGTACGAGGTGCACCTGGGCTCCTGGCGTCCGGGCCTCGGCTACCGCGAGGCCGCCGACCCCCTCATCGAGTACGTCACCGAGACGGGGTTCACCCACGTCGAGTTCCTGCCGCTGGCCGAGCATCCGTTCGGCGGATCGTGGGGCTACCAGGTGTCGGGCTACTACGCACCCACCAGCCGGTTCGGCACCCCGGACGACCTGCGCTACCTCATCGACCGGCTGCACGGCGCCGGCATCGGCGTGATCATGGACTGGGTGCCGGGGCACTTCCCGAAGGATGCGTTCGCCCTGGCGCGTTTCGACGGCCGGCCGCTGTACGAGCACCCGGATCCGCGGCGCGGCGAGCACAAGGACTGGGGCACGCTCATCTTCGACTACGGCCGCAACGAGGTGCGGAACTTCCTCGTCGCGAACGCGCTGTACTGGTTCGAGGAGTTCCACGTCGACGGCCTGCGGGTGGATGCGGTCGCCTCCATGCTGTACCTGGACTACTCCCGCGAGCCCGGCGAGTGGGAGCCGAACATCCACGGCGGCCGGGAGAACCTGGAGGCCATCCGGTTCCTGCAGGAGGTCAACGCGACCTCCTACAAGCGCTACCCCGGTATCGCGATGATCGCCGAGGAATCCACCAGCTTCCCGGGCGTGACCGCACCCACGAGCGCCGGCGGTCTCGGCTTCGGGTTCAAGTGGAACATGGGCTGGATGAACGACTCGCTCGTCTACATCTCCCGCGACCCGATGCACCGCTCCCATCACGAGGGTGAGCTGTCGTTCTCGTTCGTGTATGCGTTCAGCGAGAACTTCGTCCTGCCCATCAGTCACGACGAGGTCGTGCACGGCAAGGGGAGCCTGTTCACCCGCATGCCCGGGGATCACTGGCAGAAACTCGCGAACATGCGGCTCTACCTTTCCTACATGTGGGCGCATCCCGGCAAGCAGCTGCTGTTCATGGGGCAGGAGTTCGGTCAGCTCTCGGAGTGGTCGGAGGGACGGGGCCTGGACTGGTGGCTCCTCGACCAGCCGACGCACGCGCAGCTGCGGAGCTTCCTCGGGACCCTCAACCGGGTCTACCGGGAGCAGGCAGCGCTCTGGGCACGCGACAGCGACGGCGCGGCGTTCGCGCGCCTGGGCGCGCCGGTATGGAACCCCGACGTATCGGCGTTCGCACGGCGCGACCACCACGGCAACACCGTCGCGGTGATCTGCAACTTCTCCGGCTCCCCGCTGTCCGACTTCGCCCTCGACCTGCCCGAGGCCGGCCGCTGGGAGGAGATCGTGAACTCGGATGCGCTCGAGTACGGCGGATCCGGCGTCGGCAACCTGGGCGCGGTGCAGACGGATGCGGCGGGTCGCGCCGTCCTTAGCCTGCCCCCGCTCGGTGCGCTCTGGCTGCACCACCGCGCCGGCTGAGCAGCAGACGATGACGGCCCGCCTCCGGTTCGGGGGCGGGCCGTCATCGTGCGGGCGGGTCAGAACAGCAGCGACGCCAACCGGGAGCGGGCAGCGATGACGCGCGGGTCCGCGTCGCCGATGAGGGCGAACAACTCGAGCAGGCGCTCCCGCACCGGCACCCGGTCATCGCCGGTGAGGTCCGCGAACAGGTCGAGCAGGCGCGCGAACGCGTCCTCGACGTGTCCGCCGCTGATGTCGAGGTCGGCTACGTCGAACTGTGCCGACACGTCGTGCGGGTCGGCGGCCGCGGCGGCGCGCGCGGCCGCGAGGTCGAGCCCCTGGACGCGGGCGAGAAGCGTCACCTGGGCGAGCCCGGCGCGCGCATCCTCGTCACGGGGGTTCTCCGCCAGCGCGCGCTCGTACGCGCTGATCGCGCGCGCGTAGTCGCCGGCCTCGATCGCGGCGAACGCCTCGGCGTGCAGCGGCGGCAGTTCGGGCTCCGCAGCGTCGTCCGGCGCAGCCTGTTCGCCCGAGACGGGCACGGTGCCGGTGACGCCGTTCTGCGCGGCGAGCTGCAGGAGCTGCGTGAACACCTCGCGGACCTGCTGCTCGGGAACCGCGCCGGTGAACATCGGCACCGGCTGCCCGGCGACCAGGGCCACCACCATCGGGATGGACTGGGCGCGGAACGCCTGCGCCAGCTGCGGGTTCGCGTCGACGTCGACCTTGGCGAGCACGACGCGCCCGCCGAGCTCCTGCACGACCTTCTCCAGCACGGGGCTGAGCTGCTTGCACGGCCCGCACCATTCGGCCCAGAGGTCGACGACCACGGGCACGGTGCGGGAGAGCTCCAGCACCTGCGGGAAGCTCTCGTCGGTGACGTCGAACACGAGGCTCGGGAGAGCGGGGGCACCGCCCGGAGCGCCGGGGCTCGCCGCGGGCTGGGAGGGGGCTGCGGGACGGTTCCGCAGCGAGGATAGGTCGACGGCGCCGCGCAATACGGCAGCGGGGGTGGGATCGGTCACGGGTTCACCTTCGCTTCGATGATGTTCGAGGAGTAGCCGAGCAGGCGGATCTTCGCAGAAGACCCCTGCGCCGGCACGGAGAAGAAGAGCTGGTCGGTGAAGGTCGTCGTGACGCCGGTCTGCGACTCGCTCACCCCGGTCAAGGCCTTCACGGTGGGGTTGTTGTCGAGCTTGATGACGACGTCGGCGCTGGCGGGAGTCACAGTGTCGGTCTCGTTCACCGTCACGGCCACGATCGCGCCGCTGTCCACGGTGGCGAGTGCCAGCGGCGGCTGCGCTCCGGCCGTGGAGCNNNCGCGTTGAACTCGTCCAGTCGCCGCTGACGGTCCTCGGCCACGTCCGCGCTGAAGACATCCGTCTCCTCATCGAACAGGCCGTAGAAGGCACTGTTCGCGCCGTTGGTGAGCACGTCGGCGTAGGCCGCGGCCAGCTGATCCGGCGCGATCGTGAGGAACGTGGAGCCCGGCGGCACCTGAGCGGCACCGATGTACCACGGCGCTAGGTCGGGCAGCTCGGTGGAGCCACCGAGCGCGCCCTGATAGACGAGCTTGTAGTTCGACCACGGGTCCTGCTGGGTCAGCATCATCATCGTCGACGCGGACTCCTGGTCGGCGACGGCCAGCACGGTGCGCGGCCACTCGTCGTACGCCTGCGGCAGGATGATCCGTAGCGGCTCCGCGGGAACGGCGGGTAGCGCCGCGTAGTCGGCGATCTGACCGCGCAGCGTGTAGTTCGTCGTCCGTGCGGCCAGGGCCGCGCCGTCCAGCCGGGTCGCTGCGAGCGTCGGATCGAGGGCCTCGTCGGCCGCTGCGACCGTCTCAGCGACGCGGGTCATGATCTGCTCGGCCTGCGCCTCGGTGACAGCCGGCTGCTGCTGCGTCTCGGCGTCGACGACGGTCTCGGTGGGAGACGGCGTCGCGCTCGGCCCGAACTGCGGCCATGCATCGGCGGCACAACCCGTGACCGCGAGCGGCACGACGAGCATGAGCGGCAGCGCCGCGAGGACCCGGCGGCGCGCCGTGGCGGTGAATCCGCGGCGACCGAGCGAGCGTCGACGGGGAGCGGCGCTGATGACCCCCTTCTCCTCGCCCTCGACCGAGATGTCGATGGGCTGGGTCGCCTCGAGGGGCGGCGGCGCCTTCCGGCGCGGGCCGCGGGATCGGCGCACGTGCCGGATGCCGAGGAGGTAGAGCACGATGCCAGCCGCGAGGAACAGGCCACCGAGCACGATGAGCGGTCCCGCCCACGGCGTGGAGGTGTTAAGCGGCCAGGTGATCGTCACGTCGGAGGGTGCGGGGGCGGTGCCGTCGGAGGCGACCAGCACGCTCATCTCCTCGGGGATCTGCAGCGGCTGCGACACCGTCTGCTCCCCGGAGTACTCCCCCAGCCAGAGGTCGGAACCCGCGGGCTGACGGGCCGCCTGCGCGTCCTCCTCCGCCGCATCCGGCGCCGTCGGATCGGTCTCGGCCGCCGCATCCGCCTCGGGCTCGACGGTGGTGACCACGATCGCGCCCTTCTTGACGGTGGCGTGGCCGTACTCCTGGTCGGAGAGCCAGGAGGTGAGGTCGGCGGTGCGACCGTAGGAGACGAACACCTCACCAGGGCCGTTGACCGTCAGAGTCTGGGTCCCGGGCAGCAGTGCCATGGCCGAGCCGTCGATGAGCAGGTAGGGGCTGTCCTCGGGCGCGGTGACCTCGGCCGACTGCGTCTCGGGTCCTTGGAAGATCGTGCGCTGGGCGATGCCCGCGCCGATCATCGCGGCGGCCAGGACGAAGGCCAGCACAGCCCAGACGAAACGCACGTATCCAACCTTCCACGGGCTCCCGGGTGGGCCCGACCCGACAGTCCAGACTAGCGAAGACCGCCTGGGCATGCTCCCAGAAGCGTCACTGCGGGGTCTGGGGGTGCGACGCGCCTATGCTGGCGGAGTCGAAGCCCCGCACGCAAGGAGACCGGATGAAGCTGCACAACCCGTTCCGGTTGGCGCTGGTGGCCACCCTCGGCGTCGGTCTCGGGATGCTGTTGATCAACAGCCTGTCGACCCTGTCGACCGTGCTCCTCTACGTCGGAACGGCGTTGTTCCTGTCGCTGGGCCTGGATCCGCTGGTGCGCTTCCTGGAGCGCCGCAAGCTGCCACGCTGGCTCGCGGTGCTCGTCACGATCCTGCTGGTGCTGGCCGTGTTCGCCGGGATCGTGATGATGGTCGTGCCGATCATCGCCGATCAGATCGGGCAGCTGGTCGACGCCATCTCGACCATCATCGAGAAGAACACCTGGCAGACGGATCTCATGGGGTGGCTCACCGCCACGTTCCCGAACCTCGACGTGGATCAGGCGTTCACGTACGTGCAGGACTGGCTGCAGTCGCTGGACGTCGGCTCGATCGGTGAGGGCGTCCTCGCCGCGGGCGCCGCGATCATCACCGGTTTCGCCGGTGCGTTCATCGTCCTGATCCTCACGATCTACTTCACCGCGTCCACCCCGTCGCTGAAGGCGGCCGTGTACAGCGTGGTGCCGGCGTCCAAGCGCGCCCGGTTCATCGATCTCGCCGAGCAGATCACCGACTCGGTGGGCTACTACGTCATGGGCCAGGGGGCGCTCGGCGTCATCAACGGCGTGCTCAGCGCCATCCTGCTCACGATCATCGGCGCGCCGTTCCCGGCCGTGCTCGCCGTCATCGCCTTCTTCTTCTCGCTGATCCCGCTGGTGGGGACCCTGACCGGCTCGACGATCATCGTGCTCACCTGCCTGGGTCTCGGTTCTCCGACGACGGCGCTGATCGCGGCGATCTACTACCTCGTGTACATGCAGGTCGAGGCGTACGTGATCTCGCCGCGCATCATGAACCGCGCGGTCTCGATCCCCGGCGCGGTCGTCGTGATCGCCGCCCTCGCGGGCGGTTCCCTGCTGGGTCTGCTGGGCGCACTCGTTGCGATCCCGGTGGCTGCCAGCATCCTGATCATCTACCGCCAGGTCGTCATCCCGCGTCAGAACGAGCGCTGACCGTCTCGTCCCACTCGGTCGGAAGCGGTGCCGACTCCGGCGCGACCACGCGGACGATCTCGTCGAGCACGCGCCGGGTCTGACTCTCCCCCACCCACAGGTGCTTCCCGCCCTCGACCGGGATCAGCGTCGCCTCGGGAACCGACGCGAAGCGTTCGGCCGCCTCGGCCGGGCGCAGGTAGTCATCGAACTCCGGGATGAGGACGATCAGCCGGCGCGGGTCGCCCGACCACGCGGCCACCTCGGCGTCGGTCGCCCGGTGCAGCGGCGGGGACAGGAGGATGGCGCCCTCCACATCGTGCTCGCGACCGTACTTCAGAGCGATCTCGGTGCCGAACGACCACCCCACGAGCCACGGGCGTGGCAGGCCCCGTTCGCGGACGAACGCCATGGCAGCAGCGAGGTCCTCCCGCTCGGCGACCCCGCCGTCGAAGGCGCCCTCGCTCGTGCCACGCGGGCTCGAGGTGCCCCGGGTGTTGAAGCGGAGCACCGCGATGCCCGCCAGCGCGGGGAGGCGGGCGGCGGCCTTCCGCAGGATGTGGGAGTCCATGAAGCCGCCGTGGGTGGGCAGCGGATGCAGTGTCACCAGGGTCGCGGCCGGCTCCCGGTCCAGGGGCAGTGCGAGTTCGCCGACGAGCGTCAGCCCGTCGGCAGTGCGCAGCTCGATGTCTTCACGTCGGGCGGGGAGGAGCGACGCGCCGCGGATCTCCATTCAGTACACCTTCCAGCAGTGGGAGTGCCAGTGTCGGCGGGCGGCGAGGTCGGCGGCATCACCGAGGACGCCGTCCGCCCGCCACACGACGAGATGGGCCGTGCCCGGATCGATCGTGCCGCCGCATCCGGGGCAGATGTACGACTTCTCGGCGCGGTCGCCGGTAACCGGCTGGACGGTCCAGGTCGACCCGCGACGGGTCTCGGTGCGCTTCCACCCCGCGAGGAGCCGCTGGAACGAGTCCTCCTGCGGGCGCGGTTCAGGGCGCCGACGGCGCGATCGTGCCATCGGGCTCGCCTACCACCAATTGTTCTTGACCCAGAAGGCGTAGGCGCCCGCCCAGCCGCCGTAGCGGCCGTTGGCGTAGCCGGTGCCCCACCGCAGGTTGTCCACCGGGTCGTAGCCGTTCCCGGGGACCTTGCTGCACGGTAGCGCCTGCACCAGGCCGCACGCGCCGGACGACTTGTTGGTCGCGTTGGGGTTCCAGCCGCTCTCGCGCTTCACGATGTAGTCGACGTATGCCCAGTCGCTCTCCGCGATCCCGGCGGCCGCCATCCACTCCGAGGCGCTGCCCCCGCCGGTGTAGAACAGCACGGCCGCCACCGCACCGTCGCTGCTGCTCGTCGACGCGGCCTCGACGACCGGGACGGGCTTCGGCGTCTGGTAGGTCTGGTAATTGCCGCGGCCGAGATCGGCGGGAGCGGTGACTCCCTCGGACACCGTCAGCGATTGCGCATCGGTGACCATGCCGGCGTAGACCGTGGTGGTGTCCTCATCGGTCGATGTCTCGGCCATGGCGAGCCCGGCTGGGCCGATGTACGCGGCCGCGAGGCCGAGCGCGGCAACGGTTGCGAAGAGTGCCGCGACAGGGCGACGCCGTGACCAGCGCGGGGCTGCCGAGCGGGCGCGCGCGCCCTGCGCGAGCCGGGCGTCCCGCCGGGTGAGCGGGCTCACGGTGGTGGTCGTCTGCTCGTCGGGGGAAGTCACAATGCCCCCGATGATACCGGCAGGACTCCGGATGTGTCACCCGGGCGCTCAACCGACCGCAAGCATGACCTCAACGACCGCGTCGAGCACGGCATCGACCTGCGCCTCGCGGTAGCCGCCGCGCTGCATCCGGAACGCGACCGAGCGGACCTGCTCCACGGTGACGTTCGAGCCCTCCGCGAGGTACCCGGCGATCTTGTCGGCGACCATGTCCACCTCATCGACGCGGTAACCGTAGCGGAGCACGCTGGCGCGCTCGAAGCGGTGTCTGCGGGGCCGAGTGAGTCGATCCAGGATCTCCTGCGCGAGCTCGCGCTGCTGTGCGACCCAGGTGCCCGCGCCGACGGTCGCGAGCGCCTCCGCGCGCTCCCGTGCGGCGAACGCGTCCTCGATGCGGCCGAGCGCCGCGTCGACGGGGGCGATGGCGTAGCCGCGCCGCGCGAGCGGGAACGACACGTCGCGCACCGTCTGGGCGGTCACCGGGGCATCCTCGGATCCATCGGCCGCGGCCGCATCCGGCCCGTCCTCGAACGCGGCGCGGGCGCGCAGCAGGAATGCGTCGACCGCAGTGCGCTCGTAGCCGCGGCCCCGGGTCACGAGCGGGAAGGCGGGGCGAGGGGCGACCTCGCCCGCGGTCTCGCGCTCCACAAGCGCCTCGGCGTCGTTGAGATCGGCGTCGTCGTTCACGGTCGTCATGTCACCGCCAGCGGGATCAGCAGGTAATAGAGGGCGAGGGCGGCGACGGCGGACGGCAGGATCGAGTCCAGCCGGTCGAGCACACCGCCGTGCCCGGGCAGCCACGAGCTCATGTCCTTGATGCCCAGGTCGCGTTTGACCATGGACTCGCCGAGGTCGCCCGCGGTGGCGGTGCCGAGGATGACGAGACCGATGATGATGCCCGTCCACCACGGCAGGCCGAGCAGGAGCCACGCCAGCAGCACACCGGCGATCATCGAGGCGACCGCGGCGCCGGCGAACCCCTCCCAGGTCTTCTTGGGGCTGATCTTCGGGGCCATCGGGTGGCGGCCGAACGCGAGACCGGACGCGTAGGCGCCGGTGTCGGCGGCGACGGCGATGATGAGGAACGACATCACCCACCACTCGCCGCCGTCTTGACGCAGCAGCACGAGGGCGAGCGAGGCCAAGAAGGGGACGTACAGCAGCACGAAACCGGAGATGAGGACATCGTCGATGACCGCGCCGTAGCGGCGGCCGTCGCGGGCCACCATCTGGCCGATGAGCCGCCACACGATGACGACGGCGAGGGCCACGAACAGGGTGACCCAGTGCAGCCCGCCGTCGAGGAAGTAGGCCGACAGCAGCACGGCGGCGCCCGTGACGATCTGGACGGCCAGGTCGATTCGCCGGCCCGCGACCTGCAGCGCACGCCCGAACTCGAACAGGCCGAGCAGGGCCGCGGCGGTCGCGAAGACGACGAACGGCCACTTGAAGAACATCAGCGAGAGCAGCACCACCGCACCGATCGCCAGTCCGATGAGGATGGCGAGGATGAGGTTGCGGCCGGTGCGCTGCGTGATGCGCGCGTTGGCCTCCTCGAACTCGGCGCGTGCATGGGCGACCTGCAACTCGAACTCGCTCCGTGCCGACCTCACCTGGTGCGGCAGCACGGATGCTTTCGGCTCCACCGCGGGATCGCCGACGGGCGCACCGTCATCCGGTGCGTCGGGCGTAGCCCCCGCGGACGCGTCGCTCATCGCAGGTCAGACCTCGAGGAGTTCTGCCTCTTTGCGCTTCAGCGCCTCGTCGATGGCGTCGACGTGTGCACGCGTGAGCGCATCGAGGTCTTTTTCCGCGCGAACGAGCTCGTCCTCGCCGATGTCCGACTTCAGGGCGTCGAGGTCGTCCTTGGCCTTGCGGCGGATACCACGCACGTGGACCTTCGCGTCCTCGCCCTTGCCGCGCACGATCTTCACGTACTCCTTGCGGCGCTCCTGGGTGAGCTCGGGCAGCGTCACGCGCACGATGGTGCCGTCGTTCGTGGGATTCGCGCCGAGGTTCGGCATGTTGCGGATCGCGTCCTCGATGGCCTTCAGCGCCGACTTGTCGTACGGCGTGATGACGAGGGTGCGGGCTTCCTGGTTGTGCAGCGACGCGAGCTGCGCCAGCGGCGTCGGGGTGCCGTAGTAGTCGACCAGGATCTTCTGGAACATCTGCGGGTTCGCACGCCCGGTGCGCACCGTCGCGAAGTCCTCCTTGGCGGCCTCCACGGCACGATCCATGCGTGTGGTGGTTTCGCTCAGCACATCGGCGATCACAGTTTTTCTCCTCGCTTGCGGCAGAATTCCAGTCTAGTCGGCGGCGGCAACGCCCCGTGGAGCTCAGGCGGTGACGAGCGTTCCGATGGGATCCCCGAGGAGAGCCTTGGTGACATTGCCCTGCGGTTCCATCCCGAAGACGCGCATGTCCATCCGGTTGTCCATGCAGAGGCTGAAGGCGGTGGAGTCGACGACCTTGAGCCCGCGCACCAGCGCGTCGCCGTAGGTGATGCGATCGATCTTGGTGGCGCCCGGGTCCTTCTTCGGGTCGGCGGTGTACACGCCGTCGACGCCGTTCTTGGCCACCAGCACCTCGTCGGCACCGATCTCCAGCGCACGCTGTGCGGCGACGGTGTCGGTGGAGAAGTAGGGCAGACCTGCGCCGGCGCCGAAGATGACGACGCGGCCCTTCTCCATGTGTCGCTCGGCGCGACGCGGGATGTACGGCTCGGCGACCTGGGTCATCGAGATGGCGGACTGCACGCGAGTGGCGGCACCGGCCTGCTCGAGGAAGTCCTGCAGCGCAAGCGCGTTCATGACGGTGCCCAGCATCCCCATGTAGTCGGCTCGCCCGCGGTCCATGCCGCGCTGGCTGAGCTCGGCGCCGCGGAAGAAGTTCCCGCCGCCCACGACGATGGAGATCTCCACCTGGTCGGTCGCTGCGGCGATCTCACGCGCGATCTGGCTGACCACGTCCGGGTTCACCCCCAGCTGTCCACCGCCGAACGCCTCGCCCGAAAGTTTCAGAAGCACCCTGCGGCGCCCGGTCGACTCATCCATCACGTCGTCATCCTCTCAGCAGCTGCGAACTCAACCTACGGCATGCGAAAGGCCCGCACCGAACCTCGATGCGGGCCTCTCGGAACGACTACGCGCCGACCTTGAAGCGGGCGAAGTCGGTGATCGTGATGCCGGCGTCGGCCGCGACCTTGGCCACGGACAGCTTGTTGTCCTTGGCGTAATCCTGGTCGAGCAGCGCGACCTGCTTGAAGAACGCGTTCACTCGCCCCTCGACGGTCTTCGGCAGAGCCGCCTCGGGCTTGCCCTCGCCGCGCGAGATCTCGGTGACGATCTGACGCTCCTTCTCCACGTCTTCCGCGGGGACGTCCTCGCGGGAGAGGTAAGAGGGGTTCGCGAACGAGATGTGCTGCGCGATGCTGCGCGCGGTCTCCGCGTCGTCGCCGCTGTACGCGACGGCCACACCGATCTGCGGGGGCAGGTCCTTGCTGGTCTTGTGCAGGTACACCTCGACGTGGTCGGCCGAGAGGGTGCGCACGCGACGCAGTTCGACCTTCTCGCCGATGATCGCTGCCTCGTCGGAGATCAGCTGGTCGACGGTCTGGTCGCCGGCCGGGGCGGCCAGCGCGGCCTCGACGGAGTCGGCCTTCGCTGCAGCGGCAGCGTCGACGACCTTCTCGGCGAGGGCGATGAAGCGGTCGTTCTTGGCGACGAAGTCCGTCTCGCAGGCGAGCTCGACGAGGGTGACGGTACCGTCCTGCTCGCGGGCGATGACGAGGCCCTCGCTCGTGGAGCGGTCGGCACGCTTCGCGTTGCCCTTCGCACCCTTGAGACGGAGGATCTCGACGGCCTTCTCGCGGTCGCCGTCGGCCTCTTCGAGCGCCTTCTTGGTGTCGACCATGCCCGTGCCGAGCTGCTCGCGCAGCGCCTTGATGTCAGCGATGGTGAAGTTTGCCATGACTGGCTGCTCCTTCTGTAGAAAGAATCTGGGGAGGCGATCGGCGCGGCCGGGTCTGGCCGCGCCGATCGATGCGCGTCGGAGGACGCGGGGGTTACTTCTCGGTGACCTCGGCCTCGGCCTCGGTGGCCTCAGCGGCGGGCTCGGCGACCTCGGCCTCGACCTCGGTCTCCACGACGGCCTCGGCGGCGGCGGCGCCGGCCTCGTCCGCGGGGGTCTCCTCGGCGGCCTCGGCCACCTCGGCAGCGCCCTCGACGACCGGCGCACCCTGCTCGAGCAGTTCGCGCTCCCACTCGGCCAGCGGCTCGGCGGGGGCTGCCTCATCGGCGGGCTGGTGGCGCTGGATGAGACCCTCGGCGGCGGCGTCGGCGATGATGCGCGTCAGCAGCGAGACGGAGCGGATCGCGTCGTCGTTACCGGGGATCGGGTACTGGAACTCGTCCGGGTCGGCGTTGGTGTCGAGGATGCCGATCACCGGGATGCCGAGCTTGGTGGCCTCGTTGACCGCGAGGTGCTCGCGCTTGGCGTCGACGACCCAGATCGCGGACGGGGTCTTGGTGAGGTTCCGGATGCCACCGAGCGACTTGTGCAGCTTGGTGAGCTCACGGTTCTTCAGCAGCAGCTCCTTCTTGGTGAAGCCGGGTGAAGCCGCTCTCGGACGGGTTCTCGAAGTCGAGCTCCTCGAGCTCCTTCATCCGGGCGAGACGCTTGGACACCGTCTGGAAGTTGGTGAGCAGACCACCGAGCCAGCGCTGGTTGACGTAGGGCTGGCCCACGCGCGTCGCCTGCTCGGCGATGACTTCCTGCGCCTGCTTCTTGGTGCCGACGAAGAGGACCGTGCCGCCGTGAGCGACGGTCTCCTTGACGAACTCGTACGCCTTGTCGATGTACCCGAGCGACTGCTGCAGGTCGATGATGTGGATGCCGCTGCGCTCGGTGAGGATGAAGCGCTTGACTTTCGGGTTCCACCGGCGGGTCTGGTGTACGAAGTGGACGCCGCTGTCGAGCAGCTGGCGAATGGTGACGACGGCCATGGTCGTTCTCCTGATCTGATCGGGTTGTCACCGCGAGGCCGACCGGCCCGCGATCCTGGTACCCGGCACACACCCGCTCCGTGACGGAGACCACCGGGTGGGATGCCGCGCGACGGGATTCCGTCGCGCTCTGGGCACGCGTAGTCACCCCGACATGCGAGGTGCACCGTCAAGTCTAGCAGGCACGGGACCTCTCCTCCCCAGTCGCGGGGAGTCACCCGCGCTCCACAGTCGTCCGCCGGGTAAGGGTGAAGCCCTCGGGCGGGAGCACCCTGGGGGAATGCTCCGCCGCGCGCTTCTCACCGTCCTCCTCGTCGCCGCGGCCGGCGTCCTTGGCCCGCCCGCCGCATCCGGATCCGTCGCCGACGGCGGGGTGGCCGCGCCCCGGTGGGCGTGGCCGGTCCCGGCCGCACGGGTCGTGGCCCCGTACGTGCAACCGCCGCATCCTTACGGCGCGGGGCATCGCGGGATCGATGTGCGCGGGGACGGCGTCGTCGTCACGGCGCCCGCCGACGGCGTCGTGGCGTTCGCCGGCCGCGTGGTCGACCGCGGCGTCGTCACGATCGACCACGGCGACGGCTGGGTCAGTTCGTTCGAACCCGTCTCGAGCGCCCTGACGCCGGGCACCGCCGTCGTGCGCGGTCAGGAGATCGGCCGGATCAGCGTCGGCGGGCATGCGCCGGCCGGCGCGCTGCACCTGGGCGCACGCCACGACGGTGCCTACGTCAACCCGCTGCTCCTGCTCGGCGGGGTGCCGCGGGCGGTTCTCCTGCCGTGCTGCTGATCAGCCGATGGTGTTGCGGGCGCCCTCGTCGGACACCTCGCCCATCGTGCCGCGGACCGTGTTGTCGTTCCCCTGGAGCAGCAGGTCAGCGACGGCGCCGGTCGCGGCCACGGTGTTGCGGTCGCCGCGCACCGTCAGCGACGAGATGTCGGACGCGGAAACCTCCGTGTCGTTGCCCGCGAGGGTGATCTGGCCGGCGTTGCCCAGCCGAATCGTGAGTCGGTCCCCCAACAGCTGCAGGACGGCGACGGACGCACCGGTGGCATCGAGCGTGAGGTCGCCGCCCTGCACCTGCACGTCGGGGCAGTCGCCGACGATCGTGTCGGCGGATCCTGCGGTGATCACGAGTGCATGCCCGCCGCAGTCGAGCGCGTCACCGGGCACCACGGAGGGTGACGGGACGATCACCGTCACGGACGGCGAGGCGGTGGGTGTCGGCGAGGCGGAGGCGGTGCCGTCGCTCGGCAACACAGTGGTGCGCGGCTCGGCCGCGAGCGAGCAGCCGGCCAGGAGCAGCGCGGCCGCGAGAACGGCGGCGAGTCCGCCGGCGCGCGAGATCGTCATGCGTTCACGGTAACTCACGCACGCGGATGCGCCTGGCGATACACCGCGGCAAGGCGTTCGCCGGAGACGTGTGTGTAGATCTGGGTCGTGCCGAGACTCGCGTGGCCGAGCATCTCCTGCACGGCACGGAGGTCAGCGCCCCCGTCGAGCAGATGGGTGGCGGCGGAATGACGCAGCGCGTGGGGTCCGACCGCCGCCGTGCCGAGGGCGGGACCGACGGTGCGCGAGACCAGGTCGTAGACGGCGCGGGGCCCGAGCGGTCCGCCACGGACGCCGAGGAACACCCGGCTCGCGGCCGCAGGGTCGGCGGCCCGGGCGCGCAGGACGGGGCGCCCCTGCGCGAGGTAGGCGGCGACGGCGCGTGCCGCCGCTCCCCCGAACGGGACGACGCGCTCCTTGTCGCCCTTGCCGACGACGCGCACGGTGCGCCGATCGAGGTCGATGTCGCCCTCCCGCAGCCCGCACAGTTCCGAGACGCGGACCGCGGCACCGTAGAGGAGTTCCAGCACGGCGTGGTCACGGAGCGCCACCGGGTCACCGGTCTCCGCGCGTTCGGCCGCGTGCTGCAGCACCTCGGCGAGCGAGGCGGCGGTGCCCACGGCCGGCAGGGTGCGACCGCGCTTGGGAGTGACGAGCCGGAGGGCGGGGTCCGTCGGGATGAGCTCCGCCTCCCGCGCCCAGGAGAAGAACCCGCGGGCGGATGCGGCGCGCCGGGCGAGGGTGGCACGGCTGTCGCCGCGGGAGGTCGCCCGCCACAGCCACTCCCGCAGTTCCTCGAGGTCGACCCGCGTGAGCGGCGTGTCCTCCCCGACGGCGTCGGCGAGGTCGGCGAGATCGGACCGGTAGGCGCGCACGGTGGCGGGCGATAGCCGTCGCACCTGGGTCAGGTGGGTGCACCACCGTTCCACCGCGTCGTCGAGTCGCATGCTCCCAGGATGCCGCGCCGCCGGACGGTCGTCGGCCAGGCTCCCCGATGGGACCGGGATCCGGCGCGACGAGGTGGTGCGCGGCGGTCACTCCGTGCCGGGACGCCGCCGCCAGCCGGTGCCCGCGTGCTCCACGACGCCCTCTAGCAGCAGCATCCCGAGCATCCCCTCCACCTCGCCGATCGATAGACCGCTCGCTGCGGCGAGGGTCGCCGCATCCCGGAACACCCGGCGGCTGAGCGCGTCGCGCAGCCGCGTGCTCTCGCCGGTCCACTCCCCGCGGTCCCGGGGCACCGTGCCCGATGAGCTCCAGTGCCTCCGCCGGCGTCGTCACGCAGCGCGCATCGAAGTCGCGCAGCATCCGGTGGGTGCCGACGGACGCCGCGCTCGTCACGGGCCCCGGCACCGCGCCCAGCGGGCGACCGAGCGCTGCGGCGTGGCCCGCCGTGTTCAGCGATCCGCTGCGGGCACCGGCCTCCACCACCACCGTCGCCCCGGCGAGTGCCGCAATGAGCCGGTTGCGCGCGAGGAAGCGCCAGCGGGTCGGCGCCGCACCGCAGGGGGTCTCGCCGACGACCGCGCCGGTCCGGATTATCCGCTCCAGCATGTCGGTGTTGCCCGCGGGGTAGAGCCGGTCGCATCCGCCGGCCAGGAACGCGACGGTCACTCCCCCGCTCGCGAGCGCCGCCCGGTGCGCTGCGCCGTCGATCCCGTACGCCGCGCCCGAGACGACGACGGCCCCGGCGCCGACGATCCCCGCGGCGAACTCGCCCGCGACGTGTTCCCCGTACGACGTCGCAGCCCGCGCACCGACGAGCGCGATAACCACGCCCTTTTGCGTCTAACGCAGGTTCGGGTGGCGTTCTAGGTGTCGCTGATCGTACAGGAGGGGTCCGGGGCACCTGGTGATAGTGCGGATCGAGTTGCGCTCGTACCGAGCGTTCGCGTTAGATGCATAATGT
>NZ_JAPLAI010000058.1 GCF_026393345.1 Microbacterium sp. | reverse complement strand
GACTCACCCCACGGATTCTGACGTGATCCGCCGCTGGAACGGAGTGCGATTGGTAACGGATGTGGACTCCGAGGCGGGGCCGCTGTTCCTGGGCACCCCCGAGATCGTGACGACTCCGCTTCCGCACGTGATCGACGCGGAGAGCTTCACGCCCCGCTTGATCGCACTGCTCTCGAACGCCCTCGTCTGGCGGGAGTCCCGGCTGCTGCGCCGGGAGTTCAATCTCGGCACCAACGACTGGCGCGTGATCTCCGCGCTGGGGATCCGGCCCGGGGCCACCTCCAGCGATATCTCCGAGTTCGTGGCGATGAACAAGGCCGTGGTCTCCAAGAGCGTCAACACCCTCATCGCACGCGGCCTCATCGTCGCCGCCGACGGGGCGCGGGGGTCCCGTCCGCTCTACCTCACGCGGGAAGGGGCCGAGATGCACGATCGCATGAAGCCGATCTCGCTGCAGGGGCAGGAGATCGTGCTGGCCGATCTCAGCCCCAGCGAGGTCGAACAGCTCAATCACCTGCTCGGCCGGCTGCTGCAGAAGATGCCGGAGTTGTCGGCCGCATCCGATTCCGCGCCCGTCACCGACGACGCTCGCTGAGTCCCCCTCGCTCGACCTTACCTATGTGCATAGGTAAGGTGAAGGGGCGATCAGGAGCGAAGTCCGCCTTCCGGGGGTCCGGGCTCATGCTCGAAGCTCCCAGTAGCATGACGGACAACCCGAGAGGAGCACCATGAGCCTGCGATACGCGCTACTGGCGATCCTCCGCGTCGGCCCCCAATCCGGCTACGACCTGCAGAAGCAATTCTCCCTGTCGGTCGGGCATGTCTGGCATGCCCCCGACTCGCAGATCTATCCCGAGCTGCGCAAGATGGCCAGCGAGGGCCTCGTGGAAGCAGAGGAGCAGGCGCGCGGCGAACGGGGCCTGCGACGGCTGTACCACGTCACACCCGCGGGCGAGCAGGCGTTCCGAGACTGGATGAACGGCCCGCTGGACTACCAGCGCTTCCGCGACCCGGCCCATCTGCGGGCGGCGTACCTGGAGTCCGCGGAACCGGATGCGGCCCGCACGTTCCTCCGCGCCCACATCGCCCACTGGGAGGGCGAACTCGCCCAGTTCGAAGGCGAGCTCGGTCACATCGACGCGCTGAGCAACCCCATGCTGGTCCGCCGCCTCGAGGTGACCCCCGAGTCCGAGCGCGAGCGCACGATCGAGTACAAGCGCTTCACCTATGAGGGGCTCGCCGAGCGTGCCCGTGGCGAGATCGCGTGGGCCCGCCGCGGCCGCGCCCTGGTCGACCGCCTCGACCACCCCGCATCCTGACCTGACCGCGAGACTGCTTCTGGACGCCGAGACTGCGGGGTAACCCCGCTGTCTCGGCGCGCAGAAGCAGTCTCGGCGTCAGGGGCGCCGGTCAGTGCGCCATGGCGGCGAGCGCCTCGGGGTCGATCGTGGCGATGGAGCGGGTGTCCTGGAATGCGCGGATGCCCTCGATGCCCTGTTCGCGGCCGAATCCGGACTGCTTCATGCCACCGAACGGGGCGCGGAGGTCGAGGCGGGTGGCGCCGTGGTCGTTGACCCAGACGTACCCGCACACGAGCTGTGAGCCGACGCGCTGCGCCGCCTCGGGGGATGCGGTCCACACCGACCCGCACAGGCCACCCCAGGTGTCGTTCGCCAGCGCGATCGCCTCCTCCTCGGTGTCGAAGGAGATGATCGGGATGACGGGACCGAACTGCTCCTGCGTCACCACCCGCAGCGACGGGTCGGGATCGACGACGATCGCGGGGCGGACGAAGTTGCCGCCGGCGAGGTCGCCGCCGGGGAGTTCGCCGAATTCGCGGACGTCGGCGCCCGCATCCTTCGCTTCCTGGATGATCTCCTGAACGAACGCCTTCTGCGCCGGCTGATGCAGCGGGCCCATCGTCGTGCCCTCATCCAGGCCGTACCCGAGCACGGCACGGTTCAAGCGCGCCTCGAGGCCCGCCACCAGCTCATCGCGACGAGAGCGGTGCACGAAGACGCGCTTCGCGTTCATGCAGATCTGCCCGGTCGTGTCGTAGATCGCCGCGAACAGGCGGTCGAGGTGCGTGTCATCGAGGATCGCGTC
>NZ_JAPLAI010000028.1:78314-91419 GCF_026393345.1 Microbacterium sp. | reverse complement strand
TCGCCCCGGGCGTGGACTCGTACAAGTCCACCGCTCGGCGACGGAACTCGTCCGTGTAGTTCTTCCTGGCCATCCTTGGATTCTCGCTCCCCCCAGCATCGTGCTGGAATCAGCGTGTCCAAGATCAAGGGTCAAGCCCCGTTCCCGATCAAAGAGGAAACGGTCTTGGCCTGGGCAAGAAGCGCAGTGAGTTCGGCCGAGAAGCGGGCTGGCTTGTCCTCAACCGTCTCGTACGCGACCTCAAGGTCGTTCGTGCTGGACAGCATCGCGATCGCTGACGGGTTTTCGAGCACCGAGGCGAGGTGCTTTAGGTCAGGGTTTTGACTCTGAATGACTGGTGGGGTGTCACCCTGACCGTAAAGCCAGACCATGAGTTGATTTAGATGAGCAGCATGACTGTCGGGGATCGGATTGAAGCGCCCCGGGTTTCGTGGAGGCTCGGTTAGTTGGTTCCGGCCCCGGCGGGGACGTGTTTTCGAGCGTATTCGACCGCGGGCTGGGATGCCCAGTAGGTGGCCTCGGCTTCGGCGGGTGGGACGAGCCCGATCTCGCCGTGGAGGCGACGGTGATTGAACCAGTCGACGTATTCCGCGACGGCGATCTCGACGTCGCGGATAGACGCCCAGCCGCCCTTGGGTCGCATGACGGGGTTGCGGATGCACTCGGCCTTGAACAGCGAGTTGAACGCCTCAGCCATCGCGTTGTCATACGAATCGCCCTTCGAGCCGACCGAGGCCACGGCATCGGCTTCGGCGAGCCGCTCGGTGTAGCGGATCGCTCGATACTGGACTCCGCGGTCCGAATGGTGGATCAGACCGGTGGCGTCTTGCCCGGTGCGTTGCCGCTGCCAGAGGCCCATGTCGAGGGCGTCCAGGGCGAGGTCGGTGCGCATGTTCGTGGAGGTCTGCCAGCCCACCACGCGACGAGAGAACACGTCGATCACGAACGCGGCGTATACCCAGCCGGCGTGGGTGCGGATGTAAGTCAGGTCCGCGACCCAGAGCTGGTTCGGTGCCGTGGCCTCGAACCGCCGCTCGACGAGGTCCTCGGGCCGTTCGGTCTCCGCGCCCTCGCCGACCGTGGTCTTGCGGTTCTTGTCGCGGCGGATGCCTTGAATGCCCTCCTGCCGCATCAGCCGCTCGACCGTGCAACGCGCGACCGGAACCCCGCTGCGGTTCAGCTCGGCGTGGATCTTCCGTGCCCCATAGACGCCGAGATTGGCTTTGTGCGCGATGCGGATGTCCTCGATCAGTGCGGTGTCCCTGACAGCCCTGGCCGACGGCGGACGCGTCTTGGCGGCGTAGTAGGTGCTCGGGGCGATCTGCAGCCCTGCTTCGCGCAGCGCCTGGCAGATCGGCTCGACCCCGAACCGACCGCGGTGCCCGTCGATGTACTCGACGAGCACCGCGGTGGGCACCGCTACTTCAGCTTGCGGTCGAGCTCCGCCGCCGCGAAAAAAGCCGAAGCGGTCTTCAGGATCTCGTTCGCCCGACGCAACTCCCGGTTCTCACGCTCGAGGTCCGCGATCCGCTGCGCGTCCGCGGTCGTCACTCCCGCCGCGATGCCGCCGTCGACCTCCGCCTGCCGCACCCACGTGCGCAAAGCCTCGGGGTGGATACCGAGCTGGTCCGCGATCCGCTTGATCGCCCCGACCTTGCTCGCCGGGTCGCGACGCGCGTCCAACGCCAGCCGCGTCGCCCGCTCCTTCAGTTCCTCGCTGTACTTCCTCGGTGCTGCCATGACTCTCATCCTTCACAGGTTTGAGAGCCTCCATCACACCCGGGGCGCTTCAGATTCTCAGGCAGGAGCGTCCCAGTGTCCGTAAGACCGACGTATTCACGGAGACTGGGTCGCGTCAGTCCGGTGTAGAGGTGCGAGAAGGCGAAACGTCCTGAAATGGCGCCGCGATCGAAGCCTTGCCGTTCGCTCTGTGTCAATACGCGGTACCCGTTCACTAGGCGTACGACCGTATTGTGTGTATCGCCCAGCCGGCGACTAACTGTGGCTAGGTCGGGTTCTTCAGCAAGCCACTCCGCGGCGTACTTTGCCTTGGCGAAGGAGTCCCACTTAAAGGCTCCATTGATGTGCTTGAACCCTATGAAATCCCGAGCCTCCGCGCGCGTCTTTACGCGCCACACGGTGACAATGTCAGGGATACTCCCTGCAGAAATGTCTTTCGGGATCGTCTGACCGACCCGTTTCGCCAATGCTGGGTCGGAGAGCAGGCGCAACACGGCGAGCCGCCGGTTTCCTTCAATGACAACGTCGTCGACCTTCAGCACGTCGTCACGATCGAGCACGATCATGGGTTCGTAGTTCATCCAACCCGAACTGGTGATCGAGTCGATCAGTTCGGAGAGTGAGGCGTTATCGACTAGGTGCTGGATGGCCTCCTCTTCGTTCGCAAAGAGGTTGTCCGGCATGCGCGGATTGCGCAGGTCGAAGTTGAGGTCCGAAGGACTGGAGGTGTCCTCGCGAAACTGAGACATGGCACTCCCTAACGTCTACTTGAGACTAGCGGCGGCGAGACCCGGTGCACTGCTTCGTCGGCATAGGGCAGAGATCCGGTTGGCCACATCTTGGCCACAACCGGCCGCTAGGGGGAAGCGATTCTGTGATCACCGTGCACATCTGAGATAAGACACGGCCTGGGGAAGAGTCGCAGGCCCAGCTTGCGCTGCTCCTTCCAGCACGACTGAAAATCGTGAGGTCACGGGATCGACGCCCGTCGGAGCCACAAGGGTGATCATTACAGTCACCCTAGGAACCCTCGTGGAGCTTCTATCCGCGGGGGTTTCGCTTTGCCCTGGTGAGGGCTGGTTTTTTCACTGATGAGCAAGGCGCCGACCCCCGGACGTAAAGCGATCGAGGCACGACAGAGCGGCCGTGATGGATGGCGTCTCAGCACCCTCGGCGGTCGCCTGGGCCGGTCTGGGGCCGGTTAAGGTGCACGCCTACCGTCGATTTGGCGTTCCGGGTGAACATCTGGGCAGTCGGCGAGGCAGCACCACACATCGGATGCTCGATTGTCCCAGCGTCCGCCTGGTTGTCGCAGGCGCAGTCATCACAGGAGCAGTGAGCACCGCGGGCCGGTAAGCCAAGTTCAATGCGCTGATCGTCGCTGACTTCGGATGCGAAGACGACGTCATACTCGATCCCGCCAAGGACCACCACTCGGCCCGAGTCCTCATTTTTCATAACCCGCCAGTATAGGCGGTGCTCACGACGAGGATCAGTAAAGATTCAACTCGACGCATTCCGCCGAGGAGAGGACCTGATCGTGGTCAGCGGCCCGTGGCGTCGTCCAGCACGCCCGTGAGGTCAGCATGTGGCGTAGGTCCGCAACCAGGGCAAGGGGTCGGTTGCGGTGGTGCCGTCCTGGAGTACTTCGAAGTGGAGATGGGCGCCGAACGATCGGCCGGTGTCACCGGTGCGGCCGATGTATTGGCCGACACTGACAGTGTCACCGACCTCGACCTGTCGCGAGTCGTACTCCATGTGGGCGTACCGGCTGGAGACAGTTCGACCGTCGACAACGTGGTCGATGACGATGGTGACTCCGTACGCGCCGCCGTTGTCTGTCGCCACGCTGACAATTCCGTCGGCGATTGCTTGGATGTGGGCGCCGGCCCCGGGGACGAAGTCGGTGCCCTCGTGTAGCCGGCCGTCCCGCATCCCGAAGCCGTAGGTCATCGGCACGCCGACTGCGTACGGCCATTGCACCGCACAGTCCGGATTGTTCGTGAAGACCGCGCTGGAGTAGTTGGTGATGCCGACCGTTCCGGCAAGGTCTACGAGGGTTGCTGTGGAGTAGCCGTCGCGACTGACGACGGGGCTCGGTTGCGTTTGTGCGGGTGTGACGTAGGCCTGAATGTCTTCGCCGGGTACGCCGTCATCGGTGATGCTCGTGGGGTTGACGTGTTCGTGGGGGAGGGCTTCGGCGTCGACGGTCATCCCGATGGTCATCAGGGCCACGAGCCCGACCACGTGGGCGGAGAAGAACACTGCCCGGGTGCGAGAGTGCGCGGCGCCCTTCCGGGCTTCGGCCGGCTGCTGGCTAGGTTCGAACGACGGTGCAGATGCGGGCGGCCCAGGTGGGGCAGGCGCTTTCGGTGTGAAGGAGAACAGGCGTGCCGCGTGATCGAACGGGTCTGCCGGCGGTTCTGCATCAGGGCGACGGTGCGTGTTCGCACCCGTTGCGGTGGATGTCTGGGTTCGAGCGCGGGTCTGGCGTCGCGTCAAGACGGTATCGGGCTGTGGCGTCGTGCCCGTCTGGGCGGTGGTGGGTGTGGGGGTACGCAAAGGTGGAGTCTTTCGGGTGGGGTGTTAGTCGGGCAGGAGGGTGAGTCCGCTGTCGTCGACGACAAGGATGTCGCCAGCATCGGTCACCGTGATTGCCTGCGCGGCTCGATGAACAGTTCCGACGTTCACCCATTGGGTGGCGCCTGCAGTGCTGATCCAGATCGTGCCGTCGTTGTCGACGCCGATCAATCGCTGGCTGTCGGGGGAAGAAGCGATCGGGTACAAGGTGGGCGCATCGGGCAGCGGAACGAACGATCTGCCCCCGTCCGTGCTGACCTGCGGTCCTTGTTGCGTGCTGGCCACGATGCGACCCGTCGCGTCGACGGCGAGACCGAAAACGAGGAGACCGGCGCCGGTAGGCGTCCACGTGGCGCCAAGGTCCGTACTCGTCAGCAGCACGTTGTTATCGGTCGCCTGCCCGTAGAGGGTCCCATCAGGTCCGGCCGCGAGGGCGTGGAAGTCCTTCTCGCCGGTGAAAGCGACCGGATTCCAGGTGACGCCGCCGTCTGGGCTGCGGATGATGCCCAGGTTGCCTTCGCCCAGCTCTGAGGGGGTGCGAGCACCGGGGTGGCCGGAGGCAATGAGCTCCCCACCCACTGCGGTGAGACCCATCGCGTCCAGGTCATCCCGCCCGACGCGGGTGCCGAGCTGACCGTCCGCGGTGGCGGTGTAGAGGCCGTCGTGCGTGCCGAGCAGAAAGCCGTCACCGTCGAGGGCGGGCACGATGGCGTGCACGTGCGGCATCACGTCCGCATGGTCGGTGCCGGTGGAAGGCGGCACGGGCGCAGCGCAGCCGGTGAGAGACAGAGTGAAAAGCGCGACAAGGCTTACTGTCGCGCACAGGTGAATGCGCATACGCACCCTTTCGAGTCCGGGGTGACGGGCTCCCGCGATGGGTGCCCCTCACCGGGTGCGTTAGAGCTGTGCGAGCAGCTCCTGCATGGTGGCGATCTCCGCGGTCTGAGTTTCGACAATGGTCTGCGCCAATGCGACCGCATCTGCATTCTGGCCGTTATCGACTTCGTCTTGCGCCATCGTGACGGCACCTTCGTGGTGCATCGTCATCTGCTCGAGGAACAGCCGGGACGCGTCAGCTCCGGTGGCCGCGTCGAGGGATTGCATGTCCTCGTCGCTCATCATCCCGCCGCCGTGGTCCATGCCGTCCATGGACTCAGTGTCGCTGTCCGCGCCCCACTCTTCCAGCCATCCCTGCAGCTGCTCGATCTCGGGCTGCTGGGCAGCTTTGATCTCTTCGGCTAGGGTGACGACACCCTCGTCGATGCCGTCTTTGGCGAGGATCATGTCGGCCATCTCGACGGCTTGCTGGTGGTGCGGGATCATCATCTGCGCGAACGTCACATCCGCGTCGTTGAAGTCCGCCATCACTGCGGAGGGCGAGGAGCTGCTGCCGTGGTCCATTCCCGGCATGGATCCGGAGTCAGAGGTCGTCTCGCCAGCGCAGCCGGCAAGAGTGAGGGCGGTGGCCAGGGCAAGTGCGGCGGTCGCCGCGGTACGCATTTTCATCAGGGTTCTCCAAAGGGGGTACGTGAAAAGCGCGCTGGTCGGGTCGACCAGGCGTTAGGGCAGAAGAGCCCGGCAGAGTTGCCGAGGGCTCCACCGCATCACGTACGGCTAATGCAGAGAACTGTCAAAGAGGGCGGGTGCAGGCCGGGAGAGCCAGAAGCGGGACGGGCGCGCGGGCCCGGGCGAGGAAGAAGCGCTAACCACTGCTGTGCGCCGCGTGCGCGTGCCAGGAGCAGCACGGTGGCCAGCAGTGCGAGCACGCACGCCATCGCGAGCATGCCGGAATGACTGGTACCGCAGTCCGCGCACGACTCCTCAGCCGACACGGTGGTGGCGGCGTGGGCGTCTCCCGTCACGCTGGCCCCGGCCTGATCGGTGGTCATCGTGGCGTGGTGACCGGATTCTGCTGTGGCGTGGGTGTTGAGGGAGTGCATGGCTAACAAGCCGATGATGACAGCGCCGGTCAGAGCGATCAGCAGCAGCAGCGTGCGGGCCATAGAGCGGCCGGCACGCAGGTGCTCGGTGAGCGCGATCAGCGACATGTCACCTCCCTGGTCCCTTCTACGGTACGTCACCGCGATCAGCGGCCGATAACCGCGTCCGGGCTGAGATCCAGTCGGCGCAGCAGCTGCGCATTCAGGGCGACCACGATCGTGGACAGCGACATCAGGATCGCACCCACCGACATCGGCAGCACGAACCCGATCGGGGCGAGCACCCCTGCGGCCAGCGGCACGGATAGCAGGTTGTATCCGGCTGCCCACCACAGGTTCTGCTTCATCTTCCGGTAGCTGGCCCGCGACAGCTCTATCACCGACACCACCGACCGGGGGTCGTCGCTGGCCAGGATCACACCGGCGGAGGCGATAGCGACATCGGTGCCGGCGCCGATCGCGATACCCACATCAGCCTGCGCGAGGGCGGGGGCATCGTTCACACCGTCGCCGACCATCGCGACCTTGCGGCCCTCGCTCTGCAGCTGCTTCACCTTTGAGGCCTTGTCCTCCGGGCGGACCCCGGCGAAGAACCGATCAATTCCCAGCTCACCAGCAACGGACGCGGCGACCGCTTCGGCATCCCCGGTGATCATCACCACCTGCACACCCCGCTCTCGCAACGCGGCAACCGCGGCACGCGACTCAGGGCGGATCTCATCAGCAAGCCGCAGCGCACCGGCCACCGTCCCGTCAACGAGGACGTGCAGAATGATCGCACCCTCGGCACGCCACTCGTCAGCAACCGGCAGCTCCACCGCTCCTTCCTGCTCGAGCAAGTACGGGCCACCGACCTGCACGGTCCGCCCGTCCACCAGCGCCCGAACGCCGACCGCCGGGGAAGACTCGAAGTCGCGGGAGCCGGGCACCGTGAGGTGCTTCTCCTTGGCGGCGTTCACGATCGCCCGAGCGAGGGGGTGTTCGGAGTCCATTTCCGCAGCGGCGGCGAGAGCGAGCAGCTCGTCGGCGTCGATACCGCCAGCGGGGTTGATGGCGGTCACGGCGGGGGTGCCCTTAGTGAGAGTGCCGGTCTTGTCGAACAAGATCGCATCGACGGTGCGCATGCTCTCCAACGCCAACCGGTCCTTCACCAGAACCCCGGCGCGGGCGGCGCGCTCAGTGGCGATCGACACCACCAGAGGGATCGCCAACCCCAAAGCGTGCGGGCAGGCGATCACCAGGACGGTGATCGTGCGAACGACCGCATCATCCGGAAGACCCACCAGGGTCCAGACGATGGCGGTGATGGCAGCCGCACCCAGTGCGAACCAGAACAACCACCCGGCGGCGCGGTCGGCGAGCCGTTGCGCACGCGAGGAGGAGTTCTGCGCGTCGGTGACGAGCTTCTGAATACCGGCGAGGGCGGTGTCTTCGCCAACCGCGGTGACTTCCACCCGCACACCGGAATCGGTGGCGACCGTCCCGGCGATCACCTGGTCCCCGTCGCTGCGGCGCACCGGGCGGGACTCGCCGGTGATCATGGACTCGTCCATACTCGCCGAACCCTGCACGATCCGACCATCCGCGGGCACCCGCCCACCAGGCCGTACAACCACCACGTCCCCCACCAGCAGATCAGACGGCGGGACAGTCACGGTGGTGTCACCATCGACCTTCTCCGCCTCGTCCGGAAGGAGAGCAGCCAGCGAATCCAGGGCCGAGGTGGTCTGGGCAAGGGAACGCATCTCGATCCAGTGACCCAGCAACATGATGACGATCAGCAGCGCCAGCTCCCACCAGAAGTCCAGCTCGTGATCCAGCACACCCAAGCTGGCGCCCCAAGAGGCGACAAACGCGACGGTGATCGCGAGGGCGATGAGCAGCATCATCCCGGGCTTACGTGCCCGGAGCTCGCTGACCGCACCGGTCAGGAACGGGGCGCCACCCCACACATACATGACCGTCCCAAGAATCGGGGAGACCCACCCCACCCATGCGGCGTCCGGCAACGAGTAGCCGATCAGCATCGAGAACATCGTCGAGAAGCCGATCACGGGGACGGCAAGGATCAGCATGATCCAGAACAGTCGCCGGAACCGGGCCACGTGGTCGCCGTGACCGGCATGGCCGCCATGATCGGCGTGGCCGTGCGCGGAGTGTCCCGCAGCCGGTGCCCGCTCGTCGCTGTGACCGGCGTGGCCCATCGCCGCGTGTTCGTGCTCCGTGGTGGACGCGGCAGCGTGCCCGGTGGGCTCCGCGGGGTGCGTGGAGTGATCGTGCTGGCTCATCAGAGCCTCCTTCGTGCGTGGTGGGACGCTTAGGCCGGGATAGTGGTGACGGTGTACCCGGCCTCTTCCACGGCGGCTTTCACCTGCACCGCGTCGAGCGGGCTTGCACTATGGATGGTGACGCGGGATGTGCCGCCGGCGTGCAGGTCAACAGTCACGTTCTGCACACCGTCGATTCCGGAGAGTTCTTCAGTAACGTTGGACACGCAGTGCGCGCACGTCATCCCCGACACCAAGATCTCCTCCGCCACCGCGGTGTCTCCCCCAGCAGGAATTTCGATGGCGGTGGAAGCAGGCGCAGCGCAGCACGCGCAACTAGCGGTCGTGGCGTCTTTCAGGCCAAGGTCGATGCGGTCAGTCATGGTGTCCTCCAAGTGTGATCAATCGGGGTTCGTTAGGAACGGACCAGACGCGCGATCGCGTCGTTAGCTTCACGGATCTTCTCTGCGGCAACCTGCCCGCCTTCGGCGCTAGCCTCCGCGACACAATGGCGCAGATGATCGCCCAGGAGGGACAGCGCCACCGTCTCCAACGCCTTCGTCGCGGCGGACACCTGCGTGAGGATGTCGATGCAGTACTTGTCGTCATCGATCATTCGCGCGATGCCACGCACCTGACCCTCTATACGTCGAAGCCGCTGCTGAAGGTCGTCCTTGTTCGCGTCGTAACCGTTCATTTGCATACCGTACCCCCCTAGGGTATCGAACGTCTAGACGGCGGAGGAATTCCCAATTCATTGATACGCCGAAGCGCGCTGCTGACGGGAGGGAAGTTTTACGGCTTTTCGGCCCTGTCGTGCGCGGAGAACCTCCTTTTTCGGACGACGAGATCGTGGTGCGGCTGCACGACGAAGGGGAGGACGGTCGCCTGTTCAAGATGGCGAGCTGGTGAGCTCGCCCGCGCAGGTTGGGTTCGACCTTGATCCGGGGTTCGCCAAACGAGTTGCCGTCGTGCACCAATCGCGGTAGCGGTCTGGGCCGGTCCCGGGCCGGGAACTCGGTTGAAACCATCGAGAACCAGCCACGACCAACGGGCACGACTTTCGCGGAATCACGCGGCAATCGAGCACCAACTGACACCCACAAACCCGTGTCACACAACTGAAAATCGTGAGGTCACGGGATCGACGCCCGTCGGAGCCACTGGCCCTTTCTCTAGGCTTCTACTGGAGGAAGGGCCTTTTTTTGTGCCCGGGCATCGGTCTCGGCCGGCGGCCTCGCCCGACACAACCGCGGAGATTTTCCGCATCCCCCGCGAAACCGCGTCCGGATGCCGGAAATCGGGGCGATGTCCGCAGCTGTGCCGCACGACCGCCGCTCGGGGGTACTCCCGGTGCCTCCCGTCGTCCGTGCCGACGACGTAGCGTGGCGGCATGGGCGACATCCGAGCCGAAGCGCGAGAGTTCCTCAGTTCCCGCCGGGCGCGGATCACTCCCGAGGCAGCGGGCCTGCCGGCGTACGGCGGCAACCGCCGGGTGGCGGGCCTTCGCCGCGAAGAGGTCGCGATGCTCACCGGAGTTTCGGTCGACTACTACGTGCGCCTCGAGCGCGGAAATCTCGCCGGCGCGTCCGACAGCGTGCTGGATGCCCTGGCCCGCACGCTGCAGCTCGACGAGGCGGAGCGGGAGTATCTCTTCGACCTCGCCCGCGCCGCGGGGCCCTCCCGCACCCGAGCGCCCAAGCCCGCCGCCACCATCAACGCGTCGGTGCAGCAGGTGCTGGATGCCATCGGCGATGCGCCCGCCTGGGTGCGGAACGGCCGGCACGACATCGTGGCCACCAACCGGCTCGGCCGCGCGGTGTACTCCCCGTTGTTCGACGACCCGGCCCGTCCGGTGAACACCACCCGGTTCGTGTACCTCAATCCCGCAGCCCCGACGTTCTGGCGCGACTACGACCAGATCGCCCGGGACGCCGCGGCAATGCTCCGTCTCGAGGCCGGTCGCAACCCGCACGACGCGGCGCTGATCCGGCTCGTCGGCGAACTGTCGACGCAGAGCGAGCTGTTCCGCGAGCGGTGGGCGTCGCGGGATGTGATGTTCCATCGCAGCGGACGCAAGCGCCTGCACCATCCGGTGGTCGGCGACCTCGACCTGGACTACGAGTCGATGGACCTGCCGAGTTCACCGGGCCTCGTGATGAACGTCTACACCGCCCCGGCGGGCTCCCCCACCGCGGACGCGCTCCGGATGCTGGCGTCCTGGGCCGCGAGCCAGGACGCCGCCCCGTCTGAGCTGCAGCCCGACGCCTGAGCCCGCCCGACAGGTAACTCCGGTCAGTCGGCCGGCATGACCCGCAGCGTCGTCTGCAGCACGTCATCGCCGGTGATGGCCCCGACCGGCCCCGGCCCGAAACGGTCGTACTTGGCGTGCAGAGCCGCATCCAGGTCGTCCCGGACGGCAGGGTCGGCGAGCGCGAACGTGACGTCCTTCTCCACTCCGCCGGCACTGATGGCGCCGGTCCCGGCGCGGAGCGCGCGGCGGAACCAGCCATTGTCGGGACCGTGGGCGGAGCGAATGTAGAGCGCATCCCCGACCGCCGTGTGCCAGATCGTCGTGTACGGACGCAGGCTTCCGTCCGGGCGGCGAGAGGTCACCCGGAGTTCGGTGGCTCCGTCGATGCGGCGCAGTTCGTCGCTGTTCCAGTCGCTCATGTCGTCGACCTTTCCTGTCGGCTCAGAAGGTGAGCATGACCTTGAGGGCTTCGCGCTTGTCCATGGCGGCGTAGGCGCCGGCGACCTCATCGATGCCGACGGCGCGGTCGAAGACCCGCCCGGGGTCGATCTCACCGTTCAGCACCTGCTGGATGGCGGGCTCCATGTAGGCACGGACCGGCGCCGGGCCTCCGGTGAGGGTGGCGTTCTTACCGAACAGTGAACCGAATCCGATGGGCGCCTTCTCGTACTGCGGCACTCCCACCCGAGAGATCACACCGCCGGGCCGCACGATGCCGTACGCCTGCTCGTAAGCGGGCATGTGGCCTACGGCCTCGAGAACGATGTGGCTGCCCTCGCCGCCGGTGAGGTCCATGACCCGGGCGATGCCCTCCTCGCCGCGTTCGGCGACGACGTCCGTCGCGCCCCACTCGACCCCGAGGTCGGTGCGCGCGGTGTGGCGACCCATGAGGATGATGCGCTCGGCGCCCAGCTGACGCGCGGCGAGCACGGCCGACAGGCCCACGGCGCCGTCACCGATGACGGTCACGGTCTTCCCCGCCGACACCCGGCCCATGTGAGCGGCGTGGTACCCGGTGAGGTACACGTCCGACAGGGTGAGGAGCGAGGGCAGCAGGTCGCTCGTCTCATCGACGTCCGGCACGACGACGAGGCTGCCGTCCGCCTGCGGGATGCGGGCGAACTCGGCCTGCAGGCCACCCACCTCGGGGGTGCCGTAGAAGCCACCGTGCAGGCACGAGGTCTGGACGCCCTCCTGACAAAACACGCAGGTGTTGTCCTGCCACGCGAACGGCGCGATGACGAGGTCGCCCGGCCGGAGCGAGGTGACCGCGGCGCCGACCTCTTCGACCACGCCGAGGAGCTCGTGGCCCATGGGCTTCGGGTGATCTGTGTGCGCCATCGAGTGGTACGGATGCAGATCGGACCCGCAGACGCAGGCCCGGACCGTGCGCACGATGGCGTCGGTCGGGCGGACGATCGTGGGGTCGGGGACGTTCTCGACCCGGACGTCTCCTGCTCCGTACATCAGCGTGGCTTTCATCGGTTCCTCTCGGGGGGCGGTGCCGGATGCGGTGGCATCCGTCGCGTTTCATTCCACCCCATGCCGGAGCGGTCTGGGAGACCCTGGCGTGACAGGGTCCATCAGTGCCTCCCCCGCGTGCGCGACCGTGCGTAGCGTGCCGGTATGAGCATTCAGCCTTTCGTCCTCAACAATGGCGTCGAGCTGCCCCCGGTCGGTTTCGGCGTGTTCCAGACTGATCCGGCGCAGACGACCGCCGCCGTCGCCGAGGCACTGCGCGTCGGCTACCGGCACATCGACACCGCCGCGGCCTACGGCAACGAACGCGAGGTCGGCGAGGCCGTCGCCGCATCCGGCGTCCCCCGCGACGAGATCTTCCTCGAGACGAAGGTGTGGATCAGCGACTACGGCTACGACGAGACGCTCCACGCCTTCGACAAGGCGACCGGGAAGCTCGCCGTGGACCGTCTCGACCTGCTGATCCTGCATCAGCCGCTGCCCACGGCGTTCGACCGCACGCGTGCCGCGTACCGCGCGCTCGAGACGCTGTACGCGGACGGACGGGTGCGGGCGATCGGGGTCAGCAACTTCATGCCGGAGCACCTCACGACGCTGCTTGCCGAGGCCGAGATCGTCCCGGCGGTGAATCAGATCGAGGTTCACCCGTACTTCGCGCAGCGGGAGCTGCTCGACTTCGACACCGCGCACGGGATCCTCAACCAGGCGTGGTCACCCATCGGCGGCATCACGTTCTACCGTCCCGGCGGGACGGGGAGCACCCTGGACGACCCCACGATCCGCGCCATCGCAGACGCCCACGGCAAGACCCCCGCACAGGTCATGCTGCGCTGGCACCTGCAGGA
>NZ_JAPLAI010000028.1:40419-78308 GCF_026393345.1 Microbacterium sp. | reverse complement strand
CCTGCAGGAGGGACGCTCGGTCATCCCCAAGTCGGTGACGCCGGCCCGCATCGCCGAGAACTTCGACGTGTTCGGGTTCGAGCTCACGCAGGAGGAGCTGGCACGCATCGACGCCCTCGACACCGGCGTCCGCGGCGGACCGGACCCGGCCGACGTGACGCTCGAGGCGTTCGGACGCCCGATCCCGGAGGCGTGACCCATGGAATACCGCACCCTCGGACGCACCGGCGTCTCCGTCAGCTCCCTGTGCTTGGGCACCATGATGTTCGGCCCCTGGGGCAACGACGACCCTGCCGACTCCATCCGCGTCATCCATCGCGCCCTCGACGCGGGCATCACGTTCGTGGATACGGCGGACGTCTACTCGGACGGTGAGTCCGAGCGCATCGTCGGCGAGGCCCTGAAGGGCCGGCGCCACGACGTCGTGCTGGCGACGAAGTTCTTCATGCCGATGGGCGACGACCTCAACCACCGTGGCGGCTCGCGCCGATGGATCCTGCGCGCCGTCGAGGACTCGCTGCGCCGACTGCAGACCGACTACATCGACCTGTACCAGGTGCATCGCCCGTCGACGGACACGGATGTCGAGGAGACGCTCGGTGCGCTCACTGATCTCGTCCATCAGGGGAAGGTGCGCTACATCGGCTCGTCCTCCTATGCGGCGAGCCAGATCGTCGAGGCGCAGTGGACGGCGCGTGAGCGGAATCTCCAGCGTTTCGTGACCGAGCAGCCGCCGTACTCGATGCTGGTGCGCGGCATCGAAGAGGACGTGCTGCCGACCGCGCGTCGTCACGGCATGGGCATCCTCACATACAGCCCGCTGGCCGGCGGGTGGTTGTCGGGCCGGTGGCGGAAGGCGGCCGCATCCGCCCCCACCTCGTCCGCCCGGCCGCCCGCTCGATTCGACATGTCGCTTCCGGCCAACCAGCGAAAACTCGACGTCGTGGAGAACCTGGCGCAGCTCGCCGACGAGGCGGGCATCAGCCTCATCGACCTGGCCATCGCGTTCGTCATCCGCCACCCGGCCGTCACCTCGGCGATCATCGGACCACGCACGATGGCGCAGCTGGAGTCCCAGCTGCCGGCGGCGGAGGTCACGGTGAGCGAGGAGCTGCTCGACCGGATCGACGCCGTGATCGCCCCCGGCGTCACCCTCAACCCGGAGGACAACAGCTACGGCGTCGTAGAGCTCGCGGCACCGGCGCGACGGCGCTGAGACCGTCACTCAGCCAGAGGGGTGTGGGGCCCCGCGTATCCGGATCCCGGCACCCTTGACCCCTGCGCCCGACGCGTTGGTCAGTCGTCGACGCGAATGCCGAAGTGCTCCGCGAACATGCCCGCCATCGCGGCGAGCTGCGGGCTCGATAGGACGGCGCCGCGGAGGCCTTCCGGGCCGTCGAGGCCGTCGAACCGCAGCCCGCGCAGGTCCAGGTGCCGCACCGATGAGCGGGCGAGGGTGAGCTTGCCTGCGGTGCAGTCCTCGAACGCCATCCGGGACACGTCGGCGCCGGTGAGGTCGAGCTCGTCGAACGTGCAGTCGCGGAACACGACGTCGCGCAGCCGTGCCGAACGGAAGTTCACCCAGCCGAGCTTGGATGCGGACACGACCAGCTGCTCGAGCCGGGTGTCGGACAGGTCGGCGGAGCCGAACCGCGACCGGTGGATCTCGACGTTCCGCAGCGACGCGCGGTCGGCGCGCAGCACGGGCGCGTTGAGGTTCTCGATGCGGGTCTGCGCGAACGAGGCGTCCCGGAGGCGCGTGTCGTGCGCCGTCCAGCCGTCCAGCGCGCACTCCAGGAACGAAACACCCGCGAGGTCGTCGCCCGACACGTCCCGTGGACCGAAGTGCCGGCCGTCGTAGTCGCCGTGGGCGCGGATCGGGGCGTCGTCCGCCTCCGGGAGCCCCTCGAGCCGCAGCGGCGAGATCCGAGGTTTCTCCACTCCGATGGTGCGCACGAGGTCCGAGTCTAAGCGGCCACCGGATGCGGCTCGCCCTACCGGATCACCGCGGCGACCGCGCTGATCTCGACGAGCGCGCCCGGCACCCCGAGGCCGGCGACGCGCGCGGCCGTGACCAGGCCGGGCTCCTCGGCGGCGAGGTCACCGGCGATCGCGCCGTAGCCGGCACCCAAGTCGACGCCGTCGACGAAGAGCACAGTCCACTGCACGACGTCGGCGAGCGTCGCGCCGGCGGCGGCGAGCGCGGTCGTGACGTTCTGCAGAGCGCGGACGGACTGGGTGGCGACATCACCGTCACCGATGAGGGCGCCGTGCGCATCGACGGCGTTCTGACCGCCGACATAGATGGTGGTGGCACCGGGCGGCACAACCGCGACATGGCTGAAGGCCGGGCTGACGATGAGCCCGGCCGGCCGGAGGCGCTGGATCTCTGTCATGCCGATACCGTGCCACCACGCATCGACATCGGGAAGCCCCGACCGCCTGCCGACCCCGGGCGGAGACGGCTCAGGATGCGGCGCCCTCGGCGCCGAGCACCCGCAGCAGTTCCACGAGCTGCTCGCGCTGCTCGCTCGAGAGCGCGTCCAGCATCCGCACCTCGGCGGCGACGAGCTCGCGCATGGCCCGTTCGGCGACGGCCCTGCCCTCCGGGGTGATCCGCACGATGCGGCTGCGGGTGTCGTCCGGGTTCCACCGCCGCGCGACGAATCCCCGCTGCTCCAGCCGTTCGGTGCGGTTGGCCATGGTCGCCGACGGCGTGCGGGTCAGGGCTCCCAGTTCCGACGGGGTCGAGGTGCCGCGCGGCGCCACGCAGAGGCTCGACAGGATCTCGAACTCGCCCGTCTCGAGTCCGGCACGCTCGAATGCCCGTGCCCGCTCGACCTGTAGGGCCTGACCGAGCCGCCGCATCCGCGAGAAGACCTCCAGCGGCGAGAAGTCGAGATCGGGGAGTTCATGCTTCCACGCCGAGATGACGAGGTCGACCTCGCCGGTCACGGCGTCCGAACCCTGTCGCCGATACGGCATGCGACCTCCTCCTTTCCGCTCGACGATCGCGCGACGCGCACACCGGATGCGGCCGCGACCGCCACAGTACCGCCCGGGCACCGGTCGAGGTCAGCGGTGGACGGTTATGCTCGCCATGCGGTCGTGGGGACCGCGCGGGGGTGACCGGCGGCAGCGCCGGGCAGAAACGGCGCGGAACGCGCCGAGGGGGACGGTCAACATTGGACCCGACACGACGCGGCCCGCACCGGCTGCAGCGGGGCGCACGTCTCGCGCTGATCATCGCCGCCGTGGCGGCCGTGCTGGTCACCGGCGGCCTCGCGGTGTGGTTGTTCGTTCTCACCCCGCCCGCTCCCGCCTCGGACGCGGCGACGGGGACCCCGACGCCCGCGGCATCCTCGACACCGAGTCCCACCCCACTCACGCCTGCCGAGACGCTCCTCGCGACCACCGGTGACCCGAACACCTGCGCCGTCGGGTTCGCCGGCGACGGCATCACCGACGGCCCGACCCTGCAGACCCAGGGGACCCGGTACGCGGCGCTGCCCCTCCCGTCCCGACCCGGTGCGGTGTTCGCCGGCTGGTACCCGACCCCGGAAGCGGCGAGCGCCCTGGATGCCGCCGCACGCGTCAACGGCGCGGACCTCGTGACATGCACCGACCGGCAGGCGACGCTGTACGGCGCGTGGACCACGCCGGAGGTGCTCGCCGCCGCCGACGTCGCGGTGCCGATCCTGATGTACCACCAGTTCACGACGAACCCGGCGGGCGAGAACTCCTCGTTGAAGCTGAACTACATCTACACCGGCGACTTCGACGCGCAGATGGCCTACCTCGCCGACACCGGCACGTACCTGCCCACCTGGGACGAACTAGCCGCGTTCATCGACGGCCATCTCTTACTGCCGGCCCGGTCGGCCATCATCACCGATGACGACGCGGATCGCACCTGGCTCGAACTCGGCGTCCCGATCATCGATGCGCACCGGGTACTCGCCACCTCGTTCGTCATCACCAAGTGGCGGAGCGAACCCACGCCCTCCGTCTGGGTGCAGCAGCGCTCGCACACCCACGACATGCACGAGGCCGGCGCGAACGGCGAGGGCCGGATGGTCAACTGGAGCGCCGCGGAGATCGCCGCCGACCTGACCACGTCAGCCCAGATCCTCGGCGCGGCCGAGGTCGTCGCGTACCCGTTCGGCCACTACAACGACACCGCGAAGGCCGGGGTGAGCGCGGCAGGCTTCGAGCTGGCCCGCACGATCGAGCAGGGCTACGTCCGAGTTGGCACGGACAAGCTCGCCCTCCCGTGCATCCGCGTCAACTACGGCACGACCCTGGCACAGTTCGTCGCGGCCGTCGGCTGAGACGGCGGCGGCGGCCGCACCGCCCGGCGAACCGAGCGTGCGACCGCCGCCCCCCGCATCCGGGGTCAGAGGGTACGCGCTCCTCGCCGTCGCACAACGAACAGCCCCGCGCCGACTGCGAGAATGAGGGCTCCGCCCAGTCCGAGCAGCAGCGTGCCGCGGGCGTCGCCGCCGGTGGCGCTCAGCCCGTTCTTGGTCGTGGCGGTCCCCGGGAGCTCTACGACACCCGCATCCCAGGTGGGGTCGATGCCGTGGAGCGCCCGCACGTGGGCGGCGGCATAGTCCGCAGCCTTCACGAGCTGCGGGTTGGCCGCGTCGAGGGTGATGACCCCGGTCGTGCCGGTGCGCCGCTCCGCGTCCGAGTCGAGCGTGACGTCGCCGCCGCGCAACGTCTCGGTGAACCGGTACTGCGCCGCCTGCGCCGCGGTCAACGTGAACGTCACGGTGTACCGCCCCTCCGGCAGCAGGTCGAACAGGTACTGTCCATCCGCGTCGGTCGTGGTGTCGGCCACGACCGCACCGGATGCGGCGTCGCGCAGCTGCACGGCGACACCCGCGAGCCTCGGCTCGCTCGCATCCTGCACGCCGTCACGGTCCTGGTCGATCCACACCACGTCGCCGATCGCGTAGAGCGAGGCGGGCGTGTCGAAGAACGTCACCGGCGCCGAGCTGCCGTCGGCGCGGATCGTGGCGACGACCTGCGCAGACGACGTCTCATAGCCCGCAGGTGCGACCTGCTCAGTGACGATGTACCGGCCTGACGGGATCGCGGTCGGATGCGCCGGATCGACGGGGATCACGATGGCGCGATCCGTGCCCCCGGGGCCGGCGACCATCAGTTGACCGTCCACCACATAGGCCCGGTCGGTCACGACGGAGCCGTCGGGGGCCGTTACCGTGAAGCGGGCATTGCGGTCGGTGATAACGATACTGTCCTGCACCGCATCCACCTTCTTGATCACGAGCGGGAACCCTGTCGACGGCGTGATGACCGCCGTCGTGTTGCCGATGCGGTTGGTGATGCTCACATCCTCGGTGAACGTGGTGACACGCACCTTGAAGTTCACCGACGTCCGCGCCCCCTGCGGCAGAGTCGTGCCCGGCTGCTGCGTGATCAGCACCGTGCCGGCCGAGCGGTCGAGCGTGGCCCGCAGGTTCGCCCCCATGTCGATCGTGGTCCCCGGCGTGACGGTGCCGGCATCGACGGCCGCATCAGCCACGAACCCGACGAGCTCCATGCCGGACGGAAGCGTGTCGAGGATGTCGAGGATGGGGATCCCGAAGTAGTCCCCGTGCGAGATGAGATCGACCCGGTAGATGAACTCGTCGGAGACCAGGTCCCCGTCGGCGTCGAGCTCCGCCCGGAGACCCGTCGTCCATTCACCGTTGCCGGCGTAGACCCGCTTGGCGATCTCGAGCTCGTCGCCATAGGAGGATGCGGACGCTGACGCCTGCGACGTCCAGGTGTAGACCTGGGTGCCGCTGCCCTCGATGCGGGCACTGTTGGAGACGTCGATGGACTCCCGGCCGAGGAGCGCCTCGGTCGGGATCGTGACGGTGAACACCAGGCGTCCGGTCAGCGCCCCGGTCGTGGCGGGTCGGGATGCGGCGGGCAGATTCGCACCGAACGTGGGCGAGAGGCCGAAGACGAGTTCGCCTCCCACCATCTCGAGGATGAAGTCGGAACCGCTGAGGCCGCTCACGCCGGCATACGACCCGGTGATCGTCGAGGCGATGCCCGCGAGGTCGCTCGTGTTGAACACCCCGAGGTCGATCTCATCGATGATCTTCGAGGTGCGAAGGTCCGGCACCGCGCCCGCGGCGATGGTGAAGGTGAACGGCACCGCGACCACGGCACCGCGCGGCAGCTGCCCGAGGGTGCCCACCGTTTTGGAGAACTCGCTCGGGTCGTTGATGACGCTGCCCGGAGGCTTGGGCACGACGAGCGTGTCGACGACGGTCGACCTGTCGGTCGTCGAACTACCGGGGTAGACGAGGTAGGCGACGTTGGTCACGGTGTGGATGCTCACGACCTGCGGGCGGCTGGTCCCGGGCGTCGTGGTGGGCAGCCCGACGATCGTGCTGATCTGTGCCCGCGCGGTGAACGTGTACGTGGCCGAGGTGTCCCGGCCGATGTTGATCTCGAGCTTCTGCCCGTCGGCTGAGAGCCGGTAGGCGCCCACGAATGCGTCGCTCGCGAAGTCGGTGTCGCTGGTGGTGGCCGGCACGGAACGCAGGGTCAGCGATCCGGATACCAGTGTGAGGAAGGCTCCGGTCTTCCACTGGAGCTGGGCTGGCAGCGTGTCGCGGACGATGACGTTGCCGGTGAGCTCGTGCGCCGTGTTCTCGAATCCGGCCCAGGGCCGCAGGTCCGCGGCGAGCGTGTAGGTCACGTCGAGCGGCGCGGTGAGGTCGCCGTTCGTGCCGAGGGTGATCGACGTGTCGCCCGCGAGGCTCGACGTCTTCACGATCGTGCGGCCGAGCGCGGGTGCCGGGTCGCCCGCGATACTGCCACCGATGGACACTGAGGAGTCCACGGTCACGCCGCCGATGACGGCCGCGTTCGGGAGCGGGATGGAGAACGATCCGCCGGTGGCCGGGTCGATCGCATCCGCCTTCGCCTGCAGCGCAGCGGTGAGGTCGCCGATGCGGTCGGACCGGACGTGCGCGGTGTAGCTGATCGTGAGGGACGAGGCGGCGGGCAGCTGCACACCCGTGAGCGTGGCGGTCTGGCCGCTGACGGCGATCGCGGGCAGCGGGAAGGAGGACACCGTCTTGTTCAGACCGTGCGCGTCCCATGTCGTGAGGGTCGCCGAGAATGACGTCTGATCGTGGGAGAGGAACCCGTCGATCGTGTCGGTGATGGTGACGGTTCGCGCGGTCGCGGAGGTGATCGTGAGCGTGTATGGGATCGCGATGCCGGTCACGGCGGGACTCACGCTGACCGTTCCGTTCGCGTCGACCGTGACGGCGGAGTTGAGGTTCACCGAACCGTGGCTCTTGGCTTGCCCGTCGGTGATGCCTGGCTGGAACACGTCACCGGGATTCTTCACGATGATCGTGGTCGTCGTGGGGACACCGTTGAGCTGCCACGTCACGTCGCGGAGTTCGCTGTGCGTCGCGGCGGCGGTGAACGTGAAGTGGAACCCGATCATGCCCTGCGCGATCGAGGTGTCGGGTTCCGCCTTGAAGGTCACCACGAGATCGGCGCCGACGTATCCGACCGAGTCGATCACCGTGTTGCCGGCCGGCACACCACTCGGGAAGGTCACGCCCTGCGGAACTGTGATGGTGGCGGTCCCACCCGGGGTGATCTTGCTGGCGTCATAGCGGAGGACGGCTTCATAGGTCTTCCCCGGCTCGACGACGGGGGTCCCGCCGTAGGTGTCCGTGCCGTAGTTGACGCTGAGGTACACCCCTCCGGTTTCGGCCGCGGCGGCGGGCGCCGGGACGTGTAGGCCCACCGCCACCAGCATGATCGCTGCCGTGGCGGCGAGGAGAACGCGCCATCGCCGAGGTCGGGCGAGGGCGTGCGGGAGAGACGGAGTCCGGGGCATGACGATCCTTCGGCAGGTGCGCGCGATCGACCGGCCGAGGTCCGGTTCGAGGGTGCGCGAATGGAGGCCCTCAGGGCAGAGGACCGCGGCGTGCGCTCTCGAAACGGGTGTTTCGGGCAGGGATACGAGTCAGGGTCGGATCCTGCGAGCACGAGCGGGAGGGAGAGACGTCTTCAGAGAGAGGTCCGGAGAGGAACCCGCTCGGGCGCCGCACTCAGCCTGCGCGCCCCGCCACAGGGAATCGGTCGATCGCCACAAGGACGACGCAAGATCACCGCAAGATCACCGCAAGATTGCGGCGCGGGCGCTCAGAGCTCGCCGGGCGAGAGCGCCTGACGGTCGAGCTCCTCGACGAACTCGCGTGCCGGCGACGTGGCGCGCCCCGCACGACGTGGTGCGTAGACGACCAGGGAGTGGAAGAGGAAACGCACGACGAACGCGACGATGAGCGTGAGACCGGTCGCGATGACGACCGAGATGTGCCAGCTGGAGATCAGCAGCGCCGTGAGGGGGATTCGCACGATCAACTCGGCGTTGTTGAAGGCGAATGACTTCCCGAAGCGGCTGAGGACACCCGCAGCCTCGGCCCGCATGTCCTGGAAGACGAACCGCTCCTGCAACAGGAAGTTCGCGAGGATCGTCGTCTCGGCCGCGATGATCATGGCGGGAACATCCGGCATCCCGAGCCGCGACAGCAGCCAGACGATGGCGAGGTTGGCGACCGCCCCGCCGGCGCCGATGAGGGCGAACACCGACATCTTGCCGAAGCGCAGCGCGGTCAGCTGCACGAGCAGTTCCGCGCCCTGCCGGAGTGACGCCTTCGACCGGCCGGCGTGGCGGGTCGCGAAGTCGAAGGGGATCTCCGCCACCCGCAACGGCTGCCGGGCGAGGATCTCGAGGAGGATCTTGAACCCGCGCGGCATGAGGCGTTCGACGTCGATGGCCCGGCGGTCGATGAGGAAGAACCCGGTCATCGGGTCGGTGACCTCGCGCAACCGAATGGGGAACATCGCCTTGGTGAGCAGGGTGGAGCCACGTGAGGCGAGCACACGCGATCCGTCGCTGAGTCCGCCGGCGGTGCCGTCGCCGGCGTACCGCGACGCCACGACGATGTCCACGTCGCCGCGGCGGTGACGCGCCACCAGGCGCGCGATGTCCTCGGGCGGATGCTGCAGATCACCGTCCATGACGATGCAGATGTCGGACGAGGCGGCGGCGAGGCCGGCCGTGACCGCTCCGCTGAGGCCGCCGACCGGTTCGGTGCGGTGGATGACCCGGACGGGGATCTCGGCGGTGGCGGCGACCCGCTCGATGACCTGGGGGGTGTCGTCCGTGCTGTCGTCGACGAACAGAACATCGACGTCGAAGCCGTGGGCGGCCTGCGTGATCCGATCGACGAGTTCCTGCACATTCGGTGCCTCGTTGAAGGTCGGCACGACGACCGTCACCTGCATGTGCACGCCTCCGAGGACGGGATCCACCGCTCGGGGTTCGAACGACCATCCCATCGTGGCACGTCGCACGGCGGCGTTTCGAGGCCCTGGGCAACTCTTCAGCAATCCGCTAGTGAACGCGCGGGAGCGCCCGCATCCCTCACGCGGCCTTAGCCTGGGAGTATGACCACGGAGATCTCCCCCCTCACGATGTTCGGCGCCGAGTGGTGCCGCGACTGCCGACGCACCAAGGCGCAGCTCGACAGCCTCGGCGTCGCCTACGAGTACGTCGATCTCGAGGCGGACCCCGCTGCCGCGGACGTGGCGAAGGAGATCTCCGGCCGCACGAACATCCCGGTCGTCGTGTACCCGGACGCCACCCACCACGTCGAGCCGAGCAATGCCGACGTCGAGGCCAAGCTCCGCGAACTCTCCCTGATCTGACTTCCCCGCCGTCGCGTCCCGTCCCACGCGGGACGCGACCCGGTGTGCAGGTCCCGACCGGAGAGATCGTGTCGTCCCACACTCCCTCCTCCTCCGCACGGCAGAGCCGGCACGACATCCAGGGGCTGCGTGCGGTCGCCGTGATCGCCGTCGTGCTGTGCCACGCCCTCGGCTGGCCGGCAGGCGGCTTCGCCGGCGTCGACGTGTTCTTCGTCGTCTCCGGCTTCCTCATCACCGGGATGCTGCTGCGCGACGTCGCTGCCACCGGGCGGGTGCGCTTCGCCCGGTTCTACGCGGCACGCGTGCGCCGCATCCTGCCGGTCGCGTTCCTGGCGCTCGGCGTGGTCACAGGCGTCGGGTTCGCCGTCTTCAACGGACCGCGCGCCTGGCAGACCCTGTGGGATGCGGCGTGGTCCGCGGTGTTCGCGATGAACTGGCATCTCGCGATCGACGGCACCGACTATTTCGCAGCGACGGGCGCGGAGTCCCCGCTGCAGCATCTGTGGACCCTGTCCGTGGAGGAGCAGTTCTACCTCGTCTGGCCGCTGCTCGTCCTCCTGCTCGTGTTCCTCGTCCCCGCCGCGTCACGACGCGGGAGGGCGGGGCGTCTCACGGTCGGCGCGGGCGCCGCGTTGGTCGTCGCCGTGTCGCTGTGGTGGGGTGCGGCCCAGACTGCCGCGGAACCGACCGTCGCGTATTTCTCCACCGCGACGCGGGCGTGGGAGCTCGCGGCGGGCGCCGTGCTCGCCGCTGCAGTCCCCCTCTGGGCCCGCATCCCGCGGGTGCTCGGCGGTGCACTGTCGTGGCTGGGTGCGGCCGGCGTGGTGGCCTCGTTCCTGCTGCTCGACCCGCAGAGCGCGATGCCGGTACCGGCCGCCCTGCTGCCGGTGTCGGCCACCGCGCTCGTCCTCGCCGGCGGCGTCGCGGGCGACCCGCGCCACCGGCACCTCTTTCCGCTGACGAACCCGATCAGCACCTTCGTCGGTGACATGTCGTACTCGCTGTATGTGTGGCACTTCCCGGTGATCGTGTTCGCGGCCGTGCTCCTGCCGCCAGGGACGACCACCACGTACCTCGTCCTCGGGGTCATCGCGGTGGTCTCGCTCGTCTCCTATCTCGCCGTGGAGCAACCGCTGCACCGCTCGCCGTGGCTGCGCTCGTTCACCGCATCCGACCAGCCCGCGCCCGTGCCGGTTCCCGAGGAAGCCCCTGTCCCGGCGGCCCCCGCACCCGTGGCCCACCGTGCCCCGGCCCTCCCGAGCACCCGTCCGGCCGGATGGCAGCCGGGCCGCCGTTACTTCCCGGGTGCCCCCGTGATCCCGGAGGTGACGCCTCCCCTCGCCCCGCTCGCGGCGCTCGCTGCGGCACCGGATGCGGCACCGGATGCGGCGGCGCCGCTGCCCCTGCGGGCGCTCACGGCCGGCGCCCCGGCCGTGCAGGCACCGGCACCGATCGAGGCGACACCTCGCGATGCCACGGACCGCGCCGCACGCCGCAACGCCTGGGCGGCCTGGCGCGCGCGATTCGCCCCGCAAGCGGCGGGCGCCGGCGTCGGCCTCCTGATCGCCGCGGGCGCCGTGGTGCTCGCGCTGCAACTGACGACCGGAACGTCGATCCTGCCGCAGATCGACCTGCCCACGGCGGACACCGGTGCCGACGAGACCACCGGTGCCCTCGCCGCTCTGCAGGAGGAACTCGCGAATGCCGCCGGGGCCACCAGCTGGCCGGACCTCAGCCCCTCGATGGAGTCGGTGCTCGTGACGGGCTCGGCGGACAACCCGGCACGCGACTGCTTCTCCCCGAACGTCGAACCGGACATCGCCGCCTGCACCTGGGGGTCGGCGGACGCCCCGGTCCACCTGTACCTGGTGGGGGATTCCACCGCCATGGCGTATGCCCCCGCGTTCCGGAAGATCGCCGACGACAGTGGCGGTGGGGTGCGCATCACCACGGTCGGGCTCTACGGCTGCCGGTTCACCGATGTGCTCATCTCGAACGACGGTGCCGGGGTCATGGCTGCATGCCCGGCACGGAAGGACATGATCGCCGACGCGATCCGCGCCGATGCTCCCGACGCCGTCATCGTCTCGAACGCCTTCACGCTAGGCCACACCGTCGAGGGCCGTGACATGTCGGCCGAGGCGCTGGCGGCATCCGTGCAGACCGAGACCGACGGCTACGGCCTTCCCGGACGCATCGTGTACCTGTCGCCGCCCCCGGAGGGCATACCGCCGAGCGTGTGCTTCTCCCCCGCGACCGGTCCCGACGCCTGCCTGTCCGGTGTCGATCAGACCTGGCGCGACCTGCTCGCCACGACCGGCGCGGCCGCGGCCGCGACCGCGACCGGTGACCGCGTCATCGACGCCGTGCTGCTGGGGTGCTGGCAGGATGTCTGCCCGGCCTTCGCCGGGAACACTCCGGTGCGCTACGACCAGACGCACATCACGGTCGCCTACGCCGAGAAGATCGCCCCCGCGCTCCGCGAGGAGCTGGTCGCCGCGGGCGTCCTCTGACTGCAGTGCCAGAGGCGGCCGGTCGTGTCAAGCACGGGCGGTGAAACGCCTGGTCGTCGCATGATCCCAGTGGACCCCTCGCCCACCCCCGGGGCAGGTCCGTCAGGAGCATCGTGACGCTGAGTGAACTGCTGCCCGCGCCGTCCGGCGACGGCGCCGATTCTGTCTCGGGACGCGGTGACGTCCGTGTCGCGTCCATCCCCGCATCCCATGTGTATGTCGAGCATCTGCTGCCGACGTCACCCGCCCCCTCGCACACCCGGGTGATCCGCCTGGCCGACCCCGACCCGGACGAGCCCGGCCGCTCGGCTGTGTCGCGGTGGTGGCCTCCCGCCATGCTCGAGCCGGAGTGGGTGCGCAGCCATGACGATTTCGACGTGTTCCACATCCAGTTCGGTTTCGACGCGCGCACCCCGGACGAGCTGCGCGCACTCGTGGCCGCCCTGCGGGAGTCCGGCAAGCCGCTGGTCTACACGGTGCACGATCTCAGGAATCCCCACCATCCCTCGCGTGACCTGCACGACGCCCAGTTGGACGTCCTCATCCCCGCCGCCGACGCGGTGATCACCCTGACCCGCGGAGCCGCGGACGAGATCCACCGCCGCTGGGGCCGGGAAGCTCTCGTGCTGCCGCATCCGCACGTCGTGGAGCTCGATCGGATGCGTCGGGCGCCTCGCCGGCGTGCCGGTGACACCTTCCGGATCGGCGTCCACGTCAAGAGCCTTCGCGCGAACATGAACCCCCTGCCGGTGCTGCGCGTGCTCAGGGATGTCGTCCGGAGCCTCCCGGGGGCCGTCCTGCAGGTGAACGGGCACCGGGACGTGCTGGAGCCCGACGGCGCGCATCGCGACAGCGAACTCGCCGACTTCCTCCACGTCATGAACCGACGCGGTGCTCTGGACCTGCGCGTGCACGATTTCCTTCCCGACGACGAGCTCTGGGACTACCTCGAGTCCCTCGACGTGTCCGTGCTGCCGTACCGATTCGGCACCCATTCCGGCTGGCTGGAGGCGTGCCGCGACCTCGGCACCGCGGTGATCGCACCGGACTGCGGGTACTACGCCGACCAGGGTCCCGTGTTCTCCTACCGTCATGGGGAGGGTGGGCTGGACGAGACCTCGCTCGCCGACGCTGTCCTTGCCGCGTATGAGGAGGGCGCACCGCACCCGCTCTCACCGATCGCCCGCGCCGCGCAGCGCGACTGGATCGCCGCCGAGCACGCGGCGCTGTACGACAGGTTGCGCCGATGACGGGACTGCGGATCTGCCTGATCGCCTCGAGCCGTTTCCCCATTGCGGAGCCCTTCGCCGGGGGCCTCGAAGCCCACACCCACTCACTCGCCGCTGCGCTGATCGCCCGCGGCCACGAGGTGACGCTGTTCGCCGCAGCCGGGTCCGATCCGGCCTTGCCGGCGGAGGCTCTCGAGGTCGACGACTTCCTCCCCACCGCCGGCGCCCGCCGCGACATCTCCGCCGCCCCCGACGTCTTCATGCGCGACCACCACGCCTACCTCTCGTTGATGCTCGACCTGCAGCGCACGGGACACCGCCGCTTCGACATCGTGCACAACAACTGCCTGCACCATCTGCCCGTCGCGATGGCGCCCGCGCTGGATATCCCGCTGGTCACGACGCTGCACACGCCACCGACCCCGTGGCTGGAGTCGGCGATGCGGCTCGCGGGCGCCGCGACCACGGTGATCGCCGTCAGCGAGGCGACCGCGACGCAGTGGGCGGACACCATCCGGGCGGAGGTGATCCGCAACGGGGTCGACGTCCGCGAGTGGGCCGCCGGATCGGGTGGGACGGCGGCGGTCTGGTTCGGCAGGATCGTGCCGGAGAAGGGCGCCCATCTCGCGATCGATGCGGCGCGCACCGCGGGCATGGATCTGGTCCTCGCCGGGCCTCGGCACGATCCGTCCTACTTCGATCAAGAGATCGCGCCGCGCCTCGGACCGGACGTCCGCTACGCCGGGCATCTGAGCGGCGAACCCCTCAGACAGCTCGTGCGTTCGTCCCGCGTGGCCGTGGTGACCCCGTGCTGGGATGAACCGTACGGGCTCGTGGCGGCGGAGGCGATGGCCTGCGGCACGCCGGTCGCCGCGTTCGATCGCGGCGGCCTGGCCGAGATCGTGACGCCCGGCAGCGGACGCCTCGCCGCGCCGGGCGACGTCCCCGCGTTGGCCGCGGCCATGCTGGCGGCGGGGCGACTTCCTCGCGAGGGGGTACGGCGGCATGCCGAGACGCAGCTGTCGATCGAGCGGATGGTCGACGAGTACGAAGATCTCTACCTGTCGCTGACCCGCATGCGTGCCGCCGCGTGATCGGGTACTACATCCACCATCACGGCGCCGGGCACCTCACCCGGGCGATCGCGGTGGCGAAGGCGTGCACGACGACCGTGACGGGGCTGTCGTCGCTGCCCCGCCCGGCGCAGTGGGACGGTCCGTGGATCGACCTGCCGATGGACGACGGGGATGCGGCGGCCGATGTGGACGCCCATGAGCGTCTGCACTGGGTGCCGATCAGCAGTGCCGGGCTCGCCGACCGGATGGCGGCGGTGGCCGCCTGGATCGCCGCCGCCCGACCGACCGCGTTCGTGGCCGATGTGTCGGTCGAGGTGTCGCTGCTGGCACGCCTCCAGGGCGTCCCGGTCGTGACGATGGCACTCCCGGGTCTCCGGGCCGATGCCGCACACGCGCTCGGCTTCGACGTGTCGGCGGCGATCGTGGCGGCCTGGCCGGAGGAGGCGACCGGGACCCTCCAAGGACTCTCCCCCGCTGCCGAACGGCGGCTGCATCCGGTGGGCGCGATCTCCCGCTTCGCCCCCGAGGCGGGGACCGCTCCGCCGGGCAGGCGTGTCCTGGTCCTCGCGGGGAGAGGCGGGGACGACTTCACCGCCGAGACCGTCGCCGCCGCGGCGGCCGCGACTCCCGGATGGACGTGGCGTCACCTGGGCGGGACATCCGGCGACTGGGTGGAGGACCCGCGCGTCCTCCTCGCCGAGTCCGCCGTGATCGTCTGCGCTGCGGGGCAGAGCGCACTGGCAGATGTCGCCGCCGCACGGCGTCCAGCGATCGTCGTGCCGGGGAAGCGGCCCTTCGACGAGCAGGGGACCACGGCGCGAGTCCTGGCGCACGGGGACTGGCCGGTGATCGTGCGTCCCGCCCTCCCGGCCCACGAGGAGTGGCCCGTGTTGCTGGAGCAGGCCGCGGCCCTGGACGGTGACCGATGGGCACGATGGAACGACGGGCTCGGGGCCCAGCGCGCCGCAGACATCGTGGAACGCGTCGCCCGCGGGGAGATCCGCTGATGCGCACCGCGCTCATCACCATCGCGCATGGCCGCCATCCGCATTGGGCCACTCAGTGTGCGGCAGTGGAGCGGTCGCAGCCGCGTCCGGACGACCGCATCCTCGTCGCGATCGACGACCCCGTTCTCGCCTCCCGGGCCGACGGTGCGAGCGGTGACGTCCACGTCGTCGAGACCGCCGCGCATCCGGACGGTCTGCCGTTGGCGATGGCACGGAACACAGGTGCAGCCCGCGCCCTCGACCGCGGCGCCGACCTGCTCGTCTTCCTCGACGTGGACTGCCTTCCCGCGCCGGGCCTGTTCGCGGCGTACGCGGAGGCCGCGCAGACGCACGGGGACCGGCTGCTGTGCGGCCCGGTGACGTACCTGCCGCCGCCCCCGCCGGGCGGGTACGATCTGGCACGGCTCGCCGATCATGATGCTCCCCACCCGGAGCGTCCGGCGCCCGAACCCGGGCAGCTCGTGGACGACGACCGGCACGAGCTGTTCTGGTCGCTGTCGTTCGCTGTCACTGCGGACACGTGGACGCGGCTTGGCGGGTTCCATGAGGGATACGTCGGCTACGGCGGCGAGGACACCGATTTCGGGCAGGTCGCCGCCGCGGCGGGTGTCGGGCTCACCTGGGTCGGCGGTGCCCGCGCCTACCACCAGCACCACCCGGTCGAGTCCCCGCCGGTGCGTCATCTCGATGCCATCATGCGCAACGGTGCCCTGTTCCGGGATCGCTGGGGATGGTGGCCGATGACGGGCTGGCTGGACGACTTCGCGGCGCGAGGGCTCATCGCCCGCGACGCGCAGGGCGACTACCGGCACCTCCCGCAGCCCCCTCACTAGGCTGGACCTCCCGCACGAAGGAGAGCGTCGTGAGCCCAGCCGCCACCCACACATCCCCCCTGCCCGAGACCGAGGTCACGGCCATCGAAGGCGAGATCCAGGCGCTCCGCACCGGCGCGCGGGTGTGGTCCCGCCTCACCCTGGGGCAGCGGATCACCCTGCTCGACCGCGTCAGGGTGAGCGTCGGCGTCGTCGCCGAGGAGTGGGCGGACACCGCGGCCACCTCGAAGGGCCTGGGCCCGGGGCATCCGCTGCGGGGCGAGGAGTGGATGTCGGGTCCGTACGCGGTGCTCGGCGCCCTCGACGGGTACCTGCGGACGCTCCGCCGGCTGGCCCGCGGCGGCAGTCCGCTCGACGGGGTGCGGCTGGATGCGGCACCGGGAGGCCGAATCCGGGCCCATGTGTACCCGGCCACCGGAACCGACCGGTTGATGCTGTCGGGCTTCGCCGGCGAGATCTGGCTGCGACCGGACGTCACGGCGGCCGAGGCGGTCCGTCGCGCGGGTCTCGGCCAGCTGCACCCGGATGCGGACGCCGGTGTCGGGCTGGTCCTGGGAGCGGGGAACATCACCTCCATCCCGGTCCTCGACGTCCTCTACGAACTGCTCGCCGACAACCGGGTGTCGCTGTTGAAGGTGAACCCCACCCAAGACGCGCTGGTGCCGGTATTCGAGCGGGCGCTCGCGCCGCTCATCGAGCCCGGGTTCCTGCGCATCGTCCGCGGCGGCGGCGAGGTCGGCGCGTACCTCACCGGAAACGGTGCGTTCGAGCACGTGCACATCACCGGCTCGGCGGTCACGTTCGACGCCATCGTGTGGGGCAGCGGCGGTGCAGCGACCCGGCGGCGGCGCGAGGGGCGGCCACGCCTGAAGACCCCGATCACCGCGGAGCTCGGCGGGGTCTCGCCGAGCATCGTGGTGCCGGGACGCTGGACCGACGCGGACCTGCGCTACCAGGCCGAGCACATCGTCACGATGCGGCTGCACAACAGCGGCCACAACTGCATCGCCGGCCCGGTGGTGCTCCTGAGCGCCGACTGGGCGCAGCGGGAGCAGTTCCTCGCCGCGCTCCGCGACGCGTATGCGGCGGCGCCGGAGCGCCCGGTCTGGTACCCCCGCAGCGACGAGAAGCTCGCCGGCGCGGACGCCGACTACCCGGACGCGGAACGCGCCGGTGACGGCTCCCGCCGCCTGGTGGAGCTCGGCCCGGGTGAGGACGCGTCGGCCGTCGAGACCACGGAGTACTTCGCCCCGGTGCTCGGCGTGGTGGAGCTCCCGGGGCTCGGTCAGGAGTTCCTCGACACCGCGGTGGCGCACGCGAACGACCACCTCGCCGGCACGCTCGGCGCCAATGTCCTCATCGACCCGGTGACCGAGACCGCCCTCGGCGACGGATTCGACCGGGCGATCGCGGACCTCCGCTACGGCGGCATCGCGATCAACACCTGGACCGGGGTCGTGTTCGCCACGCCCGTGCTGTCGTGGGGAGCATTCCCCGGTGGCACCCTCGACGATGTCGGCAGCGGGATCGGCGTCGTCCACAACACGAGCCTGCTCGCCGACGTCGAGCGCTCGGTGCTGCGCGGGCCGTTCCGTCCCTTCCCGCGGGCTCTGACCGGCGGCCGGTTCACGGTGCTGCCGAAGCCGCCGTGGTTCGTCAGTTCGCGCACCGCGACGGCCGTCGGCGAAGGCCTCACCCGCTACCTCATCGACCGGAACCCGCTGGGACTCGCTGCGACCCTGACGAAGGCCATGGGCGCGTGAGGGCTCCGTCCCTCACCGCCGATTACGTGATCGTCGGCGCCGGGTCGGCGGGTGCCGCGCTGGCAGCACGGCTGAGCGAGGACCCGTCTACGACCGTGCTGCTGCTCGAGGCGGGCGGCCCCGACCGTGCACTGGAGTTGCACGTGCCGGCGGCGTTCTCGCGGCTGTTCCGCGGGCCGTACGACTGGAATTACGACACCGTGCCGCAACCCCAGCTGGATGGCCGCACCGTCTTCTGGCCACGGGGGAAGACGCTCGGCGGCTCGTCCTCGTTGAACGCCATGATGTGGATCCGAGGTTTCGCCGCCGATTATGACGAGTGGGCGGAGGTTGCCGGTGAGCGGTGGGGCTGGGACGCGCTGGTGCCGTACTTCCGCCGCGTCGAACGCACCGAGGATCCGGCCGACCCGACGCAGGGCACCGACGGACCGCAGTCGGTCGAGCATCAGCGCGACCCGCGCGCGCAGACGGCTGCCTTCCTTCAGGCCGCCCGGCAAGCCGGGTACGCCGTGACGGCCCCGAACCTGCCCCGCGGCCAAGGGTTCGCGCAGACCATGGTGACGCAGCGGCGCGGCTCCCGCGCCTCCACCGCGGACGCGTACCTCCGCCCCGCCCGGCGCCGCCGGAACCTCCGGGTCGTCACCGGCGCACACGTCCGCCGCGTCACGATCGAGGGCACCCGCGCCACCGGCGTGTACGTCGACATCGACGGCATCACCCGCCAGGCCGTCGCGACCCGCGAAGTGGTGCTCGCCGGTGGTGCGATCAACACTCCGCAGCTCCTGCTGCTCTCGGGCATCGGCCCCGCCGATCACCTGGCGGCCCACGGCATCCCGGTCCGCGTGGATGCGCCCGGGGTCGGAGCGAACCTGCAGGACCACCTGGTCGCGGGGCTCGCTCCCGCAGCCCACGGCGGCACCCTGTTCGGGGCGGAGGGGCGCGGCGAGCTCGTCCGTTTCCTGTCCCGCCGACGGGGGATGCTGACCTCCAACGTCGCGGAAGGCTACGGCTTTGTCCGCACCGATGTCGCCGATCGGGTCGGTGCACCCGCCGACCTGCCGGACATCGAGATCATCTTCGCCGCGGCGCCCTACGTCGGGGAGGGTCTCATCCCACTGCCGGCGGAAGGCCTGACCGTGGGCGCCATCCTGCTGCGTCCCGCATCTCGTGGCACCATCCGGCTCGCGTCCGTCGACCCGTACGCGAAGCCGCTCATCGACCCGGCATACCTGAGCGATCCCGCCGGGACCGACCGGGCGACCCTGGAGGCGGGCCTCCGCGTCTGCCTCGGGCTGCTGCAGACCGATGCCCTGAAGGCGGTGACCACCGGCGGATGGGTGCAGCCCGCGGGAGGCGAGCACATGTCGGCGGAGGAACTCATCGACACGTCCATCCGCCGCTACGCGCATACCCTGTACCACCCGGTGGGGACGGCGCGGATGGGCACGGATGCGGAGTCCGTCGTCGATCCCGAGCTCCGCGTGCGAGGCGTCGAGGGCCTCCGGGTCGCGGACGCCTCGGTCATCCCCACCGTCATCCGCGGGCACACGAACGCACCCGCGATCGTCATCGGCGAGGTCGCCGCCGATCTCCTCCGGGGCCACTGACCCCTCCCCCCACGCGCGAGTGGGCAGTTATGGCGGGTTCGGGGGCCTCCGAAGTCGCCACAAGCGCCCACTCGCGCGGCGGGTCGCTCAGATCTGCGCGAACCGATCGGTGGCGGCACGGAGGGCGGCGGCGATACCGGGTTCGCTCGCGGAATGCCCCGCATCCGGGACGACCACGAGGTCGGCCTCGGGCCAGGCGCGATGCAGATCCCAGGCGGTCATGATCGGTGTGCACACGTCGTAGCGGCCCTGCACGATGACGCCCGGGATGTGCCGGATGCGGCCGGCATCCTCGATCAGCTGCCCCTCGCGCAGCCATCCCCCGTGCGCGAAGTAGTGGTTCTCGATCCGTGCGAACGCGGTCGCCTTGTCCGGGTCGCTCATGGCGGCGACAGTGTCGGGGTCCGGACGCAACGTGATCGTCGACGCCTCCCAGGTCGTCCAGGCGAGGGCCGCGGGCCGGTGCACGGCAGGATCGGGGTCGAACAGCCGCCGGTGGTACGCGTCGATGAGGTGCGCCCGCTCCAGCACCGGGATCACCGCGAGGTAGTCCTCCCACCGGTCGGGGAACAATGCCGACGCCCCGCCCTCGTAGAACCATTCCAGCTCGTGTTGGCGCAGCGTGAAGATGCCCCGCAGCACCAGCTCGGTGACGTGCTCGGGGTGCGCCTGCGCATAGGCGAGCGCCAGGGTGCTCCCCCACGAGCCGCCGAACACCTGCCACGCGTCGATGCCGAGGTTCCGGCGCAGCAGCTCGATGTCGGCAACCAGGTGCCAGGTGGTGTTGTGGGTGAGGTCCGCGTCCGGTTCCCCCGCATGCGGGGTGCTCCGCCCGCAGCCGCGCTGGTCGAACAGCACAATCCGGTAGCGTTCCGGGTCGAAGAAACGCCGGTGCCACGGGCTCGTGCCGCCGCCCGGACCGCCGTGCAGGAACACGACGGGCTTGCCGTCGGGGTTGCCGGACTGCTCCCAGGAGAGCCGGTGCCCGTCCCCGACCAGCAGCATTCCCGTCTCATACGGTTCGATGGGCGGGTATAACACCCCGTCGAGTTCGCTCACCGTCATAGGCTCACGGTACTGCGCGCGGCGCGTACGGCCGGGATCTGGGGCGGCTGTGACGTCGGAGCGCCTGCCCGGGGAGTCGGAAAGAAAGGACGCAGCGATGGAGAACCTCATCATCGTCGTGCTCGGCGTGGTGTTGATCGTCGCCGTCACCGGCCTCGGCCGGCGCATCAACATCGCCGCGCCCCTCGTGCTCGTCGCGATCGGGCTCGTCCTGGCGGCCACCCCGTTCATCCCCGACATCCCGGAGATCGATCCGGAGTGGATCCTCGTCGGAATCCTGCCGCCGCTGCTGTACTCGTCCGCGGTGAATCTGCCCGCGGTGGAGTTCCGTCGCGACTTCACCCCGATCGCGGGGCTCTCGGTGTTGCTGGTGGTGCTGAGTTCGCTCATCCTGGGGCTCTTCTTCACCTGGGCGATCCCGGATCTGCCGTTCCCGGTGGGGGTGGCGCTGGGGGCGATCCTGAGCCCGACGGATGCGGTGGCCACCGGGATCGTCAAGCGCATGGGCATCTCCCCGCGGGTGGTGACGATGCTGGAGGGCGAGAGCCTCCTCAATGACGCCACCGCGCTGGTGCTGCTGCGCACCGCGACGATCGCCATCGCCGGCGCGTTCTCCTGGGGCCTGACGATCGGCACGTTCGCGTGGGGCGTGCTCCTGGCCCTCATCATCGGATCCATCGTCGGCTGGCTGAACCTCCGCGTCCGCGTCTGGATCGGCAACTCGGCCGCGAACACGGCGCTGAGTTTCGCCGTGCCGTTCATCGCGTACATCCCCACCGAGGAGCTCGGCGGCTCCGGCCTGGTGGCGGCGGTGGTCGCCGGGATCGTCACCGGGCAGGGTGCGGCCCGCTGGTTCACGCCGGAGCAGCGCCTCTCGGACACCCTCAACTGGCGGACGATCGAGCTCATCCTCGAGGGCGGGGTGTTCCTCGTGATGGGCCTCGAACTCACCGACGTCGTCACCCGGAACCTCGCCGAGCACGACGGCCTGTGGCACGGCACCTGGCTGGCGCTGTCGGCGCTCGGCATCGTGCTGGTCGTCCGGGCGATCTACGTGACGGCCGTCATCTGGGGGCAGGGCCGGCGGGCCAGACGGTTCACGCACGAAGACATCCATCGGATGGGCGAGCGGTTGGATGCGGTGGAGCGGGGCGACGTGCCGGTGCGCGGACGCGGCGACCCCGCGCACACGATCCGCCGGGTCGCGGGCATCCGGCAGCGTCTGTCCCGCATGGCCGCGGACCTCGACTACTACCGGGAGTCGCCGCTGGGGTGGAAGCACGGCACCCTGATCGTCTGGGCGGGCATGCGAGGCGTGGTCACGTTGGCGGCGGCGCAGACACTGCCGACCGACACACAGCATCGACCGCTGCTCATCTTCGTCGCGTTCCTCGTCGCGATCATCAGCCTGCTGCTCCAGGGGCTCACGCTGCCGGCAGTGGTGCGGCTGCTGCGGTTCCGCACCGAGGACCGGGACGATGAGGGTGACGGCACGGACGAGGGCGACCGCGTCCAGGACGAGCTGCGCGAGGCCGCCGCAGCGGCGCTGCGCGAACCCGGACTGACCCGCCGGAACGGCGCCCCGTTCGATACCGTGCTGGTCCGGCACGCGGGCGCCCGGCTCACCGAACCACCGGACGCCGACGCCGGAGTGGGCGCACTGCAGATGCTGGAGCTCCGGGTCATGATGATCGAGGTGATGCGTCGGCGCCTGGTCGATCTCACCGCCACCGGCCGCTACAGCACCGCGACCCTGCGGCGCACGCTCGCGCAGCTCGACGCCGACCAGCTCAGCCTCGAGCTGAAGATCGCCGGCGACACGGACGAGTAGTCCCGCGCGTGCGGACAGGGGAGAATGGTGAGCAGGACGAGGGAGGCGAGATGACGGAGCACGTGCACACGGCACCCGAGGGACCGGATGCCGCCGCGACCAGCCCCATCGACCTGCACCACGATGCGTCAACCTGCGTCAAGTGCTTCCACGAGCTGGAGCGGGACCGGGACTGGTGGCGGGCACGGCCGGCCGGCTCTCGCCTCGTGGGGATCGTCGTGAATCGCGACGACATGCCGTCGGTGGTCGAGCAGCGGGAGCAGCTCGCGCGCTTCGGCGTGCCGATCCACGGCTTCCGCCACCCGTCGCCGGTGACCCTGGAGTCGTGGGAGCAGCGGCTGACGCAGCTGTTCGGGACGCTCGGGACCGGCGACGTGGTCGTCGTCACCAATGTGCACGCCCTCGGCCGCGACCTCGAGGAGGAGACCCGCACGGTCTCCGAGCTGCAGCGGCGCGGCGTGGTGGTGAAGGTCCTCGGCCACGGCGCCCGGCACCTCTTCGACGCCGGACGCTGACGCCCTACGCCGCGGCGGCTCCCCCGCGCCAGCATCCTTCGACGTGGTCGTCCACCATGCCGGCGGACTGCATCAGCGCGTACATCGTGGTGGGCCCGACGAACCGGAACCCCCGGCCGCGGAGGGCCTTGCTCATCGCGGAGGACTCGGGTGTCACCGCGGGAACCTCCGCGAAGGTCACCGGGCGGGGGCGAGCGGGCGGGGCGAACGACCACAGCAGGGCGTCGAGTTCGCCGGGCGCCATCGCCTGGACCAGCGCCGCATTGCCGATCGTGGCGAGGATCTTCGCGCGGTTGCGAATGATGCCCGCATCCGCCATCAGCCGTTCGACGTCTGCGTCGTCGAAGGCCGCCACGAGGGCCGGGTCGAACCCGGCGAACACCTCGCGGAACCGGGGACGCTTGCGCAGGATCGTGATCCAGCTGAGCCCCGCCTGAAACCCCTCGAGACTCATCTTCTCGAACAGTGCTCGATCGCCGTGGAGCGGCGTTCCCCACTCCTCGTCGTGATAGCGCAGGTACTCCGGGTCTGCTCCCGCCCACGCGCAGCGGGCACGCCCGTCCGGTCCGATCAGCAGTTCGCTCATCCGCACACCCTACGGCCGGCGGCCGACAGCGCTCAGGCGTTTCGTCTCGCTGCGCTCGCTCAACGACCGAGTCGAAACCCGCGACGCTACTTCTTCGACTTCTTGTGCAGGGTCTTCTCCGACACGGGAGCCTTGCCCGACGCCTTCAGTTCCGCGAAGTACGCGGCGGCCTCATCCTGACGCGCCTGCTCGGCACCCGAGGCGATGGGGGCGCGCACATGCTCCGGCTCGAAGCCCCACGCGTCGACGAGGTCCTGCGCGTGGGGGCGCAGCCGCAGGCACAGCCGGTCGATGTACCGCGACACGGCTCCGGCACGCTGTGCGGAGAGACGTCCGTGGATGAGGTACCAGGCGAGGTGCTTCTCGATGAGAGCAAGACCGAAGAGATCGCGCACCCAGGTGAGCACCTGCAGTGTGCCGTCGTCGCCGACCTTGTGGAGGGCGTCGGTGAACGCCTCCCACTGCAGCAGCTCGCCGTGGGCTCTGGCCGCCTCGATGAGCTCCGCCTGGTTCTCGTTGAACACGGCGGCAGCGTCCTCGGGCGACATCTTGGCCGCCGGCCGCATCCGGGTCGCGATGTCCGACACCATTTGCTGCACCCGGTCGGCGAGCAGCTCGTGCTGCTGGTCTTCCCGGAGCCCCAGTTCGACCGACCGCGCCGTGGAACCGAAGTCCGCGACGGTCTGCCCGAGACGACGCAGGCCCGCGCCGTGGAACACCTTGCCCGCGGTCTGGCCGACCGCGTACCGGGCGAGCTTGGCCGCATCCGCGCCCTTGAACTGCTTGGCGAAGTCGCCGAGAAGGCGCTTGCCGACCAGCTGCAGCAGGATGTTGTTGTCTCCCTCGAAGGTGGCGTAGACGTCGAGGTCGGAGTGCAGGCCCACCAGACGGTTCTCGGCGAGGAAGCCGGATCCGCCGCACGCCTCACGGCAGTCCTGGATCGTGTCGAGCGCGTTCCAGGTGCTCAGCGGCTTCAGCGCGGCGGCGAGAGTCTCGAGGTCCTCGCGCTCCTCGGGGGTGTCGGTGCGGCCGCTGAAGACGCCGTCGAACTTCTTCAGGAACTCGTCGTGCGCGAACGCCTGCGCGTACGCGGTCGCGATCCGCGGCAGGAGGCGTCGCTGGTGCTTGCCGTAGTCCAGCAGCACGACCTCCGGGGTGCCTGAGCCGGAGTCGAACTGCCGGCGCTGGTTCGCGTAGGTGGTGGCGATGTAGACCGCGAGAGCGGATGCGGTGGTCGCGGCGCCGTCGAGCGAGATCCGGCCCTGCACCAGCGCGCCGAGCATCGTGAAGAAGCGGCGGCCGGGGCTGGCGATCTCGCTGGAGTAGCTGCCGTCGGCGGCGACGTCGCCGTAGCGGTTCAGCAGGTTCACCCGCGGCACACGCACCTGATCGAAGTGCAGCCGGCCGTTGTCGATGCCGTTGAGGCCGCCCTTGACGCCGTCGTCCTCGCCGCCGACACCGGGGAGGAAGTTCCCCGCCTCGTCGCGGATGGGCACGAAGAAGCAGTGCACGCCGTAGTTCACGCCGCCTGTGATGAGCTGCGCGAACACCGTCGCCGCCCGGCCGTGCACCGCGGCATTGCCGAGGTAGTCCTTCCAGGCTCCGCGGAACGGGGTGTGGATGACGAACTCTTCGGTGTCAGGGTCGTAGGTCGCCGTCGTGCCGATCGCGGCGACGTCGGAGCCATGACCGGTCTCGGTCATCGCGAAGGCACCGGGGAGCTTCAGCTCCGCGACGTCTCTCAGCCACTTGTCGTGGTGAGGCTTGGTACCCAGCTGCTGGATCGCCGCGCCGAACAGGCCCCACTGCACCCCGGCCTTGATCTGGAGGCTCGGGTCGGCGAGGACGAGCTCTTCGAACCCGGCGATGTTGGCGCCGTTGTTGTTCGCGCCGCCGTATTCCACCGGGTAGGCCCGCGCCGAGGCGCCGCTGTCGACGAGGAGCTGCAGCTGGCCCATCACGCGCTCGCGGTGGTCCTCGACGCTGAGCCCGTCGATGCGCCAGAACGCGGGGTCCTTGATCATCGCGCGCGCCTCGCGGCGGGTGTCCGCCCAGGTGCCGAGCAGCATGTCGGTGACCGCGTCGACGTCGATGCGCGGTTCGGATGCCTCGGCCGCGCTGTGCGGGGCAGTCGGGGCGCCGCCGGCGGGCGTGCGCGTGCTGGTGGCGGGCTTACGGGAGCGGATGACGGCGTCGGCCATGACCTCACCTTTCGGCGTATCGGACGGAAGAAATCATTGTTGACCGTAGGACTCCCACAAGGTGAACCCAACTCGGTTGGCGTCTCTCGACAAGAACGACGGACGGCGTGGGTGTCGCGGATTGTGCGCAGTCCACAGCCGCGCCGCGGTCGGAGCGCGGCCGGTGCCTCCCGCATCCGGGCTCGCCCCTGCCGGCATGTCCCATTTTCTGTCGTTATGGGCGGCTCATTCCGGCAGGAAATGGGACATGTTCTGCAGAAAGTGGGACATGCCGTCGGAGGAGGTGGCGGACACGACGCGGCCGGGGGCGAAGCCGGGCCGGCAGCCGACGTGTGACCTCGGTCAGTTGGCGGCGACGACCTCGAGCACGGCCTCACCGTAGGCCTCGCGCTTCTTCGCCCCGATGCCGCTGATGCCGTCGAGGTCGGCGAGCCGCGTCGGACGCACCGCGGCGAGCGCCCGCAGAGTCGCGTCACCGAACACGATGTACGCCGGGACCCCCTGCTCGCGCGCGGTGGCGGCACGCCAGGTGCGCAGCGCCTCGAACAGGCCACGGTCGCCCTCGGGCACGTCGGCGGATGCGGCGGCCTTCCGGGTGCGCGGCACGCTGACGCGCCCCATGACGTCGTGGCGGAGCGGCACGGGGGTGTCGCCGCGGAGGACGCCGGCGGCGGCCTCGCCGAGCGCCAGGGTGCCGTAGTCACCCTGCGCGACGAGGATGCCCCGGGCCAGCAGCTGCCGGACGACGCTGCGCCAGTCCTGGTCGCTGAGGTCGGCGCCGAGCCCGTAGGTGGAGAGCTCGCTGTGGCGGTGCTGGCGGATGCGGTCGGTGTCGGCACCGCGGAGGATGTCGATGAGGTGGCCGGCGCCGAACGCCTGCCCGCGCTCGCGCTGCAGCCGCACGATGGTCGACAGCAGCTTCTGCGCGGGCACGAGGCCGTCGAAGGTCTCGGGCGCCGTGAGGCACGTGTCGCAGTTCCCGCACGGGCCGGATTCCTGCCCGAAGTAGCCGAGCAGGTTCTGCCGGCGGCAGGCCACCGTCTCGCACAGCGCCAGCATCGCGTCCAGGTGCTGACCGAGCCGCATCTTGAACGTGCGATCGCCGGGGCTCTGGTCGATGAGCCGCCGCTGCTGCACGACGTCGCCCAGGCCGTACGCCATCCAGGCGACGGCCGGTTCGCCGTCACGTCCGGCGCGACCGGTCTCCTGGTAGTAGCCCTCGACCGATTTGGGCAGGTCGATGTGGGCGACGAACCGCACGTCGGGCTTGTCGATGCCCATGCCGAACGCGATGGTGGCGACCATCACCACGCCGTCGTCTCGCAGGAACCGGCTCTGGTTGGCCGCCCGAACCTCGGCGGGAAGGCCCGCGTGGTACGGCAGCGCGTCGATGCCCTGGGTCGCCAGGTATGCCGCCGTCTGCTCGACGCTCTTGCGGCTCAGGGCGTAGACGATGCCGGCGGCACCCTCGGGCTGCGACCGGATGAATGCGGTGAGCTGCCGGCGCGGGTCGACCTTCGGGTCGATGCGGTACTGGATGTTGGGCCGGTCGAAGCTCGCGACGAAGTGCCGGGCATCGGGCAGCCGCAGCCGTTCGCCGATCTCGCGGTGCGTCTCATGCGTCGCGGTCGCGGTGAGCGCCATCCGAGGCACACCGGGGAAGTCGTCGGCGAGGTCGCCGAGCTGCAGGTAGTCGGGGCGGAAGTCGTGGCCCCACTGCGACACGCAGTGGGCCTCGTCGATCGCGATGACGCTGAGGCGCCCCCGCCGCAGCAGCGCCTTGGTCGTGCCGAGGTTCAGCCGCTCGGGGGCGACGTAGAGCAGGTCCAGGTCGCCGGCGAGGAAGTCGCGTTCGGTGGCCTGGCGCTCCGCGGCGGACTGGGTCGAGTTGAGGTAGGCGGCGCTCACGCCGTTCGCCCGGAGTGCGTCGACCTGGTCGTGCATCAGGGCGATGAGCGGGCTCACGACGAGCCCGGTGCCCTCCCGGACCAGCGCCGGCACCTGGTAGGTCACGCTCTTGCCGGCGCCCGTGGGCATCAGCACGACGGCGTCACCACCGCCGATCACATGGGCGACGATCTCGGCCTGGTCACCCCGGAAGGCGTCGTAGCCGTACACCTCGGCGAGCACGGCGGTCGCGTCAGCGCCGGTGTGGATGCGGCGGGGCGGGGCCGACGGTGCGGCGGGGCCGGATGGGGTGGTCGCAGGCCTCGACGAGGGACCAGCCGCACCGGCGTCGGACGGCGGCAGCCACTCGTCTTCCGGCGCCCAGTCATCCGGTGCCCAGTCGTCCGGCGGAACCCAGCCGTCGGGGAGCTCGTCGAACCCCAGGCCGTCCTGCGAGGAAACCGGGGGCTGCGACGTCATCCTCCCAGCGTAACGACCGCTGCTGACAGTCAGCGCTGTGCACACCACCGCTCGGCGAGCGCGGTGACCACCGAAAGATTGCGGTTGGTCGCGGTGCCGAGGAGTTTCGCGGCACGCAGCGGATCGACCACGCCGTCCTGGTATCCGGGGCGGAGCAGCGCGTGGGCGGCCCGGCCGCGGACGATCATCTCGCCCGCCTCGCCGCTCGTCGCCTCAACCTCACCGGCGGCCGCCGGTGACAGCTCCTCGGCGAGCAGGTACACGTAGTGGCGGGCGAGTCCCGGGCGCTCCGCGGAGAGCTCCTGCGCGTCGCGGGCGATGCGGGCGAACTCGTCGGCCGAGAAGACGATCGTGGGCACGTCGAAACCGCGATCCGCCCGGTACGCGCGCTCGAGCGCCTGCGCGACCCGGGTCGGCGATCGCATGGTCGACTGCAGCCGCACGTTGCCGGTGTTCAGGTGGGTGGTGACCCCGCCGAACCCGGCGGCCTCGGTGGCGGCGACGATGGCCGCTTTGGGGAACACCCGCGTGCGGCCCAGGTTGATCGCGCGGAGGAACGCGAGGTAGGTGGTCATCGCCTCAGTCTGCCCCGGGGAACGACGCCTTGAGCTGCACGATGCGGCGGGCGGCCGCATCCACCTGGGCGGCGAAGGCCGGGTCGGTGCGGGCGGCCTGCAGCACGGCGTCGTACATCTCGGGGAACACGGCAGGGTCGGCCGAGACGAGGAGCAGATCGACGCCCGCCCGCACCGCGAGCACGGCTCGCTCCCCCGGGGTCCAGCGCGCCACCTGTGCGGTCGCAGAGAGGTCGTCGGTCATGACGACGCCGTCGAACCGCAGGTCGCGGCGCAGCAGATCCGTGACGATCACGGAGGAGAAGGCCGCGGGCGCAGACGGGTCGATCTGCGCGTACACGGCGGTCGACATCATGACCACGCCCTGCCCCTGGGCGAGGAGGGTCCGGTACACGTCCACATCGGGCGCGGCGGCCGTCACGACCGTGTCGACGACATCGGCCGAGTAGTCGGTGTTCGCGGTGGTGCGCCCGAGGCCCGGGAAATGCTTGAAGGTCGGCAGGATGCCCGCCACCCGCATTCCCTGCGCGAACGCCCCCGCGCACGAGGAGACGGATGCGGCGTCGAAGCCGTACTCGCGGTTCAGCCGGCCGATCGGCGGATTCTGCCGCGCGGTCTCGGGACTCGTCACGATGTCGACGACCGGCGCGAGGTTCATGGTGACGCCGGCGGCGGCCAGCTGGCCTCCCCAGCGGAGCGCGGCGGTACGGATCGGGCCGCATCCGCCCTGCGCCTGGGTGAGCGCGCTCGGGATGCCCTCGAATCCGGGACCCGACAGCACCTGCACATCGCCGCCCTCCTGGTCCGTCGCGACCCACAGCGGCGGCGCGGTCGGGGCGACGAGGCCGGTGAACTGCGCGACCAGCCCGGCGGTCGCGTCGATGCCTGCCGTGGAGCGCCCGTGGAGGAACACCCCGCCCGCGTGACGGTCCGCGACCGCGGACAGCGTGGCGGGGTCGGCGCCGTCGACCGCGGTGCCCACCATGAACAGCTGTCCGACCCGGTCTTCCAGGGTCATGCCCGCGATCGGGTCGGTGGGTGTCGGGCTCGGGGTGGGCGTCGCCGTGGCGGTGGGCGGGCTCGGGGTGGGCGCGGGCTCGGCGGCGCAGCCGGCGGCGGCCGCGAGCACCGCCGTGGCCAGCACCGCCAGCATCCCTCCGCGCACCCGCATCCTCCCAGTCTCGCGGGTGCGGACGGGCTGCGGGAGCGGATGTGGATGGCTCGGGCTATAGCCGGATCGCCTCGAGCACCCGCACGATCGCTGCACCCTGCTCCGCCGACGCCTCGAGGTCGACTTCGGCGCGGATGCGCCAGTCGTGGTCGCCGGCGGGGTCGTCGATGATCTGCTCCACCCGCCATATGCCTTCAGCGGCATTCGTCTCGTCGATGACGCAGAGGGCAGGGGAACGGGCCGCGCCGCCGGTGAGGATCTCATCGTGATCGGCGTAGTACGCGTCGAGTACTGCGGGCCAGTCGATGTCGGGGTCGAGGGCGACGAGGTCGTCGTCTCGCTGCCGGGCGGCGAGCTGCACTCGGCGGAAAAGCTCGTTGCGGACGAGCACCGTGAACGCGCGCCGGTTCATCACGACGGAGGGCGGCGCCGGCGGCACGACGATCTCGCCCTCGGCGGCGGGGTTGATGAGCGACTCCCACTCGTCGACGAGGCTGGAGTCCACCTGCCGCACCAGCTCGCCGAGCCATTCGATGAGGTCGAGCAGTTGCGGCGTGCGGGCCTCGGCGGGGACGGTCTGCCGGATGGCCCGGTAGGCGTCGCTGAGATATCGCAGCACGAGTCCCTCGCTGCGGCCGAGCTGATACCACGACACGAATTCGGCGAACGAGAACGCCTGCTCGAACATGTCGCGGACGACGGATTTCGGGCGCAGCTCGTAGTCGCGCACCCACGGCTGACTCGACGCGAACGTCTCGAACGCCTGCGTCAGGAGGTCCGCGAGCGGCTTCGGGTAGGTGATGTCGTCGAGCGCCGCCATCCGCTCGTCGTAGTCGAGGCCCTCCCGCTTCATGGCACCGACCGCTTCGCCGCGCGCCTTGTATTCCTGCTGGCTGAGGATGGCGCGGGGGTCGTCGAGCGTCGCCTCGATGACGCTCACCACGTCGAGGGCGTAGTGCCCGGTCCCGACGGCGCCGGGAGCCTCGTCCGGGTCGAGCAGGCCGATGGCGGCGAGCGCAAACGGCGACAGTGGCTGGTTGAGTGCGAAGTCTCGCTGCAGGTCCACCGTCAACCGGATGCGCGTGGGTGCATCCGGGATGACCTCGACGATGCCCGCGGCGCGGAGGGTGCGGAAGATTGCGAGGGCACGGCGGGCGAGCTCATATCGCCGGGCCCGCGGCTCGTGATTGTCGAAGACGAGCGAGCGGACGTTGCCGAAGACATCACCGCCGCGGGCGATGACGTTGATGAGCATGGCCGAGGTCAGCTGCAGGTGCGGCACCAGCGGTTCGGGCACCGCATCCCGGAGCCGCTCATACGACCCCTCGGCCCAATTGACGACCCCAGTGGGCGCCTTCTTGCGGACGATCTTCTTGCGTTTGGCCGCGTCGTCGCCGGCCCTGGCGAGGGCGACCGCGTTCTCGATCTCCCACTCCGGCGCCATGACGACGACGTTCCCGTGCGGGTCGTAGCCCGCGCGCCCGGCGCGCCCGGCTACCTGATGGAACTCGCGCGCACTGAGCTGGCGCATCTTGACGCCGTCGTACTTCGACAGTGCCGTGATGACGACGCTGCGGATCGGCACGTTGATCCCGACCCCGAGGGTGTCGGTGCCGCAGATGACCCGCAGCAGCCCCCGTTGCGCGAGCGTCTCGACGAGCCGCCGGTAGCGCGGCAGCATGCCGGCGTGATGCACGCCGATGCCCGCTCGCACCAGGCGGGACAGGGTCTTGCCGAACCCGGTGGTGAACCGGAAGCCGCCGATGGCGTCGGCGATCTCGTCCCGCTGGCTTCGGCTGGCGATCTGCACGCTGCCGAGGGCTTGGGCCCGCTCGAGGGCCTGCGCCTGCGAGAAGTGGACGATGTAGATCGGCGCCTCGCGCTCGTCGAGGAGGGACGCGACGACCTCGTGCACCGGGCGCCGCTCGTAGGAGAAGTGCAGCGGCACCGGCCGGTCGACGCCGGTCACCTCGACGGTCTGCCTTCCGGTGCGCCGACGGAGGTCCTCGGCGATGGTCGTGGTGTCACCGAGAGTGGCGGACATCAGCAGGAACTGCGCACGGTGCAGGATCAGCAGCGGCACCTGCCACGCCCAGCCGCGGTCCGGGTCGCCGTAGAAGTGGAACTCGTCCATCACGACCTGGTCGACGTCGGCGTCGGGGCCCTCGCGGAGGGCGAGGTTCGCGAGGATCTCCGCGGTGCAGCAGATGATCGGAGCATCGGGATTCACCGAGGAGTCCCCGGTGATCATGCCGACACTCTCCGGGCCGAAGATGTCGACCAGAGCGAAGAACTTCTCGCTGACCAGGGCCTTGATGGGGGCGGTGTAGTAGGTGCGGCCGCCGGTGGCGAGGGATGCGGCGTGCGCGGCGACCGCGACGAGCGACTTGCCGGAGCCGGTCGGGGTGGACAGGATCACGTTCGCCCCGGAGACGAGTTCGATGACCGCCTCGTCCTGGGCCGGGTACAGGGTCAGGCCCCGATCGGTGGCCCATGCCAGGAAGGCGTCGTACACCGCATCCGGGTCGGAGCCGGCGGCACGGGCGCGTTCGAGCAGGGAGGTCACTTGTTCGAGTCTGCCTGATCCGGGCCGTGCCGGGGCGCGGGAAGCGGCGTACGCTGCGGAACAGCGGAGCGGGCGGCGGCGTTGCGGCCTGCGAGGGGTGGCCGACTGAGGCTCACACGGGACGAGGGGACGAGCAATGAGCGACGACGAGACGATCCGGGTCGACCGCCAGGACGCGGAGCATCGCTACCGCATCCGGGTGGGGGACGTGACCGCCGGTTTCACCGAGTTCCGCCAGGATGGGACGCGGCTGCGGTTCGTGCACACCCTGATCGATCCCGCGTTCGGCGGTCGGGGACTGGCGACGACGCTGGTGGCGGCTGCCATGGCGGATGTCGCGGCGCGCGGCGAAGAGGTCGTGCCGCTCTGCCCGTTCGTCGCGAAGTACCTGCGCTCGCACGAGGTCGACGGTCTCGTGGTCGACTGGCCGGCCGAGCAGAACGCGGTGTGATGACCCGGTTCGACGCGGAGGTCGACGCGGTGACCGAGCACCCGGTCGGCGGGGACGGCATCCGTTCGGTCCGGCTGGAGTCCCGCGACGTGCCGCTCGGGGGCCTCCGGGGGATGGAGGTGCACCGGGCGCTGCCGCAACGGGATCTGCCCATGGTGGGGGCGTGGGGCTTCCTCGACCGGTTCGGGCCGCAGACGACACGGATGCGGGTGGAACCGCATCCGCACGTCGGACTGCAGACGGTGACCTGGCCGTTGGTGGGCGAGATGCGTCACCGGGACGCCCTCGGCAGCGACGTGCTGATCACCCGGGGTCAGCTGAACCTGATGACGAGCGGCGCGGGCATTTCGCACAGCGAGTACTCGCTGACCGAGGAACCGATACCGCTCGACGCACTGCAGCTGTGGGTCGCACTCCCGGAGAGCCGCCGTCACGGCCCGGGGGCGTTCGAGCAGCACACCGCCCTCCCGATCGTGGAACTCACCGCGGAGCACGGCGCAGCCGGCGACGCGGTCGTCGTGCTCGGTGAGTTCGCCGGAGTCTCGTCCCCTGCGCGGGCGTACACCCCGATCGTCGGCGCCGAGGTGCACGTGCCCGCGGGAGCGACGGTGCGACTGCCGCTGCATCCGGAGTGGGAGTACGCGCTGGTCGGCGTCGCCGGGCAGGTGAGCGTCGCCGACGCGGATGCGGTGGATCCCCTGCAGCTTCTTTACCTCGGCCAGGGGCGGGATGCGGTGCGGGTGCACTCCGCATCCGGCGCGACGCTGTTTCTGCTCGGCGGCGAACCGTTCGAGGACGACATCGTGATGTGGTGGAACTTCGTCGGCCGCAGCCACGACGAGATCGTCACCGCCCGCGACGAGTGGGAGGCGGGGTCCGCGCGGTTCGGCCATGTGATCGGCCACGGCGCCGAGCGGGTGCCCGCGCCGCCCCTCCCCGGGGTTCGACTCACGCAGCGCCGCCGCCGCCTCTGACCGCGCCGCCCCATCCGCCCTCTACGCCGCGAGACCACATCCGCCGCGCGAGACGACATCCAGATGGATGTGGTCTCGGCGAACGGATGTGGTCTCGGCGAGGTGTGCGTTACTTACGGCCGGTGATCTGGCGCGCGACGATGTCGCGCATGATCTCGTTCGTCCCGCCGTAGATGCGGTGCACGCGCGCGTCGAGGAACGCCCGGGCGATGGGGTACTCGGTGATGTACCCGTACCCACCGTGCAGCTGCACGCCGGTGTCGAGCAACTCCCACTCGCGGTCGGTCGCCCAGTACTTGACCTTGGCGGCCTCGTCCGCGGTGAGCTTCTTGTCCTTGTAGAGCATCATCGCGCGGTCGATGTACGCCCACATCACGTCCACCGTGGTGGCCATGTCGGCGAGCTTGAACCGGGTGTTCTGGAAGTCCGCGATCGGCTGACCGAACGCCTCACGACTCAGCGTGTAGTCGCGCGTCCACACGAACGCGGCCTCACCGGCGGCCGCAGCGGCGACGCCGATCGAGAGGCGCTCAAGCGGAAGGTTCATCATCAGCTGGATGAAGCCGTGGCCCTCAACGCCGCCGATGAGGTTCTCTTCGGGCACGAAGACGTCGGTGAACGACATCTCCGCGGTGTCCCAGCCGTGGAAGCCCATCTTCTCGAGCTTCTTGCCGTGGTCGAAGCCCGCCATGCCATCCTCGAGGATGACCAGGCTGAAGGCATCGGGGCGGTTGCCCTCCCCCGTCTTGACGAAGGTGACGACGATGTCGGCGGTCTTCCCGGACGAGATGAACGTCTTGGCGCCGTTGACGAGGTAGCCGCCGTCGACCTTCTTCGCGGTCGTCTTGATTCCACGCAGGTCGCTCCCGGTGCCGGGCTCGGTCATGGCGAGCGCGCCGAGGATCTCACCGGTGGCCATGCGGGGAAGCCACTTCTCCTTCTGCGCCTGGGTACCCATGTGGGCGATGTAGGGCACCGCGAGGTCGTCCTGGATGCCGAGAGCACCGGCCAGCGAGCCGAGGCCCGCCCCGATGACCTCCTCGAGCACGACCGACCGGAACCGGTAATCCTGCAGCATCCCGGCGCCGCCGAACTCCTCCGGCACGGACAGGCCGATGATGCCGGCCTCGCCTGCGGCCAGCACCGTCGCGCGGTCGACCTCACCGTCGACCTCCCACTGCCGGCGCTTGTCCTCGGTGGCGTAACGCTTGATGAATTCCTTCACGACGTCGCGGAACGCTTCGTGGTCCTCGTCGTAGATGTCGCGCTCCATGGTGCGCCGTCCTTTCCTCTCCGCGGTGCGGGGTATCGAGGCGACGGTGCCGATCGTGCGGCCGCGTCGCCGCGAAAGATTCTAGGCGGCGCAGTCGTGCGGAGCACGCTGCCTGTGGGATCGCATCGCATGCACCGTGGGACTGAGTGCCGCCTTTGTGGGATGCCTCCCATTGCGGCGGCGGTGCCGCGTCCGCGGCTCAGTCGCAGTGCAGGTATCGCCCGCCGAGGATGCCGGTCGACCGTTCCACGGCCACGGCCACACTCGTCGCGGATGTCGTGCCGTAGGCCGACTCCTTCGCCTCGATGACGAGGGCGTGCGTGCCGGGGTGTGCACACTTGCTGCTCAGTCGGCATAGTCGGGCTTTCCGGCTCAGTCGGCGTAGTCGGGGGCGGCCGGAAGGCCGAAGAATTCCTCGAGGGAATGCCAGCTGCCGTCGTGATAGGCGCGGGCCAGCTCGGGACCCAGGAACCTCAGGTGCCACGGCTCGGCCTTGTACCCGGTGACGTCGGTGGCGCCGGCTTCGTAACGGATGACGAAGCCGTATTCCCAGGCGTGCTCAGCCACCCATGCGCCCTGCGATGAGGCCGCGAAACCGTCGAGGTCGCCGCATCCGTCGTCGCAGGCGACCAGATCGACGGTGATCCCGGTCTGGTGCTCGCTGTAGCCCGGGCGGGCGCTCTCGAGATCGGCGAGTTCCTGGCCGTCCGCGCCCACGTGCTGCGCATAGGTGCTGCGCTGGGTCGTGTACGAGCGGTAGCCACTGAGCATGGCCACCTCGCCGGCGCCCGCCGCCCGGGCGCCGTCCGCGAGCGCGCCGAGCGCGTCGGCCGCGTCCTGGCGGAGGTTGCCGCCGTTCAGCGACGGCACGCTCGCCGGGACGACGAGGGAGGAGGGCTCGGCGTCGACCGGGTCGAGCGGGCGCAGCTTGTCGACGACGACCCACCGCCGCGACGCGTCCGACAGCGAGATGCAGGGTGCCGCGCCGCTCACCACCGCGGCGCGGAACGCCTCCCCACCCCCGGCCGCGACGATCACTGCCTCGTCATCACCGGCGGCGAGCGCGGCACGTACCGCGTCCTCGCCGCAGACCCCCTCGGTGACGGCGAACTGCGGGACGGGCAACGAGGTCGCGAGGGGAGGACGGGCAGCACTGTCATCCCCCGTCGGACCCGACGCGGCACCCGACAGGATGCGTGGCAGCGCCACGAGGAGCACCACGAGGAGGAAGACGACCGCGACCACGAGACCTGTGCGCGAGGCGCGTGGCGGAGCCGGGTGCGCATTCGCGGCGGCGGCCGCGTGTGCGGCGCGCCGCGGACCGGGCTCGGGGGTGGTCACCGTCCCATTGTGTCCCGTGGGCGCGCGGGGGAAACCGGATAGAACATCTGTTCCCCTCAGATCTTGACGAAAGATGGAATCTTTGTTCTCCTTAAAACATGAGGTGGCAAGGTCAACGGATCGGCGAAGCGGATGCGGCCGCGCTGCCCGGGTTGGAACGGCTGGACGGGCTGGTGCGGAGCGTCACGACGCCGGAGTTCGCCGGGATCACCTTCCATGAGGTGACCTGTCACTCCGCGCTGAACCATGTGCCGAGTGCGTCGCCGATGCCGTTCGATTGGACGGTGAACCCCTATCGGGGCTGCAGTCATGCCTGCACCTACTGCTTCGCCCGAGGCACGCACACCTACCTCGACCTCGACGCCGGCCGCGACTTCGATTCGCAGGTGGTGGTGAAGGTCAACGTGGCCGAGGTGCTCGCTCACGAGGTGCGCCGGGGCACCTGGGGCCGTGAACACGTCGCCCTGGGCACCAACACCGACCCGTATCAGCGCGCCGAGGGCCGATACCGGCTGATGCCCGGGGTCATCGACGCACTCGCCTCCTCCGGCACACCCTTCTCGGTGCTCACCAAAGGGACGCTGCTCCGCCGCGATCTCCCGCTCCTGCGCGCCGCACGGGAGGACGTCCCGGTCTCACTGGCGATGTCGATCGCGGTGTTCGACGACGAGCTGCAGCGGACCATCGAGCCGGGGACGCCGTCCGCACAGGCGCGACTCGACACCGTTCGTGCCGCGACCGAGGCCGGCTTCCACGTCACGGTCTTCCTCATGCCGGTGATCCCCCATCTCACCGACTCGATCGCGGCGCTCGACGACGCGCTGCGGCGGATCAAGGATGCGGGGGCGGTGCGCGTCATCTACGGGGCCCTGCATCTGCGCCCCGGGGTCAAGCAGTGGTTCCTGCAGTGGCTGTCCCGCGAGCATCCCGAACTCATATCGTCGTACCGCGAGCTCTACCCGGGCGCGGCGGTCCAGGCGCCGAAGCCGTACCGGCAGTGGCTGGCGCGCCGCATCCGTCCGCTCCTGCGCCTGCACGGACTCGACGGGCAGGCCGAGGAAGAGCCGGTGCCGGCGCGACCCGCGGCCCCGGACCGGGCGGCTGTCGCCCGCGCGGCCGCGGCATCGGTGCGGGACACCGGTCCGCAGCCGCGCCTGTTCTGACCCTCGGGCGCGGCCGT
>NZ_JAPLAI010000028.1:38692-40356 GCF_026393345.1 Microbacterium sp. | reverse complement strand
GCATCCGGACGGCGAAACGGCTTCTGGGCACCGAGACGGCGGGGTTTACCCACTGTTTCGGTGCCCAGAAGCCGTATCGGCGTAAGGGGATGCGGCCTACGCGTCGACGTCGGCGAGCTGGCGCCCGCTGATCTCTTCGAGGATGTCGTCGCCGGGGCGGGCGTCGGTGAACGGCGCCTCGATCTCCGCGCGCTCGAGCATCTCGGTCATCTTGCGACGACGCTGACGCGTGATCAGCGTGACGACCGTGCCCTCACGACCGGCCCGGCCGGTACGACCGGAGCGGTGCAGGTACGTCTTGTACTCGTCCGGCGGATCGGCCTGAACGACGAGGTCGATGTCGTCGACGTGGATGCCACGGGCGGCGACGTCGGTCGCGACGAGCACACGGACCTTGCCGTCGGTGAGCCGCTGCAGGTTCCGCGTGCGCCGACCCTGGTTCAGGTCACCGTGCAGCGCGACGGACGCGATCCCGGCATCCTCGAACTGCTCGCTCAGCATCTCGGCGTAGGCACGGGTGCGGGCGAAGACCAGGGTCTTGCCCTCCCGGTCGACGAGCGAGGTGAGGATGTCCGCCTTGTCGCGGTGATCGATCAGCAGCACCTGGTGGTCGATCGTGCTGGAGTCCTGGTCTTCGCCGGCGACCTCGTAGACGGCGGGGTTCACGAGGAACTCGTCGACGAGTGCAGCGACCTCACGGTCGAGCGTCGCGGAGAACAACAGCTTCTGCGCACCGTCCTGGACGAGACGCAGAATGCGCTGCATCGGCTCGAGGAAGCCCAGCTCGGACATGTGATCGGCCTCGTCGAGCACAACGATGCGCACCTCGGAGAGGTCGAGCTTGCCCTGCGCCTGCAGGTCCTCGATGCGGCCGGGGGTGCCGATGATGATGTCGACGCCCTTGCGGAGCGCGCCGACCTGGCGGGCCTGCGGCACGCCGCCGTAGATCTGCGTGGTGAACAGACCGACGCTGCGCGCGATGGGCTGTACGGTGCGGTCGATCTGCAGCGCCAGCTCGCGGGTCGGCGCGAGGATGAGCGCCTTGGGCGAGCGGCCGAAGTCGCGCTTGGTGCCGGCCTGCGAGCGCAGGATCGACTCCACCAGCGGAGCGCCGAAGGCGATCGTCTTGCCGGAGCCGGTGCGGCCTCGGGCAAGCACGTCGCGACCCTCCAGGATCGGCGTGACAGTGGCCGCCTGGATCGGGAACGGGCTGCCGGCACCGAGGTCGGTCAGGACGCGGACGATGTTCTCGCCGAGACCCAGATCGCCGAAGGATGCTTCGCTGACGGTCGCGTCGATCGCCTGCGCCTGCAGGCGCTCGTGGACGACATCGACGTGCTGCTCGTGCGCGGCGTCACGCTGCTGCGGCTTCGCCCAGTCGGCGCGGTTCGGACGCTCCTGGTGACGGTCGTCACGACGGGGGCGATCCTCGAACGAGCGCGCGGGGCGGTCACTGTGCGAGCGCGCCGGACGGTCATCGAAGGAGCGTGCCGGACGATCACTATATGAGCGTGCCGGACGGTCACTGTTCGAACGTGCGGGACGGTCATTGTTCGAACGTGCGGGACGGTCGCTGTACGAACGCGCGGGGCGGTCGTCGCGAGTCGGGCGGTCGTTGTAGGCCCGCGCTGGCGGCGGACAGGTCGGTCAGGTTGAGCGGCCAG
>NZ_JAPLAI010000028.1:0-38575 GCF_026393345.1 Microbacterium sp. | reverse complement strand
GCCGGACGGTCACTGTTCGAGCGCGCGGGACGGTCGTCGCGAGTCGGGCGGTCGTTGTAGGCCCGGGCCGGACGGTCACTGTTCGAGCGCGCGGGACGGTCGTCGTAGGAACGCGCCGGACGGTCACTGTTCGAACGCGCCGGGCGGTCGTCGAACGAACGAGCCGGACGGTCCCCGTACGAACGCGCCGGACGGTCGTCGAACGAGCGGGCCGGACGGTCACTGTATGAGCGAGCGGGACGGTCACTGTTCGAACGCGCCGGACGGTCATCGAACGAACGAGCCGGACGGTCGCCGTACGAACGCGCCGGACGGTCACTGTTCGAACGAGCCGGACGGTCATCGAACGACCGGGCCGGACGGCCGTCGCCGGTGGCGCGGTCGCGGATGCTGCGCGCATCCTCACGGCCGGCGCGCTCCTGCGCGGTCCACCGACGCTTGGGCGCCGCATCCGTGCTCTCGGCCGCGCGATATCCGCGGTGGCTGGGGCTCTTCGAACCCGAGGTGCCGGCGGAGGCCTCGCCGGGACGACGCTTGCGGTCCTGGTACGAGGTCTTCGCGCCGCGGCTGGGCTCGAAGTTCTTCGCCGGACGGCCGCCGGCGGGCTTCTTGTTCTTGGGCATGGTGGTGTCCTTCTGGGTTCTCAACGCACGAGAACAGCACCCGCATACACGCGGGTATACCCGGACAACCGTCGGCCGGGGCCATTTTCGATGATGGTCATGCACGCCGACCGGCGCCCATCATCGGCCCCTTGGACTACAAACCCACTCGCGCGACAAGCGCGATGTCCAGAGCCGACGTTTCATGGTAGCGGTACACCCTGGGAGCGGGCCTAGCCTGAGGGCATGAGCGCAGACCCCACCGGCCACCGCCACGTCCTCACGACCGGTCGCGCGACGGCCGAGATCACCGAGGTCGGGGCGTCGTTGCGGGCGCTGCAGATCGACGGAGTCGACCTCGTTCCGCGCTACCCGGACGACCGGCCCGCCCCCGCGGCCTCCGGCGTGGTGCTCGTGCCGTGGCCGAACCGCGTGCGGGACGGGAGATGGGCGCAACGGGGCACCGAGTACCAACTCGCGATCACGGAGCCGAAGCTCGGGAACGCCTCGCACGGCCTGCTGCGGTTCATGCCCTACCGGGTGGTGGCGTCGCAGCCGGAGGCGATCACCCTCGCGGCGGACGTCTTCCCGCAGACGGGGTATCCCTTCCATCTCGCCACCCGGGTGACGTACGCGCTCACCGACACCGGGATCGACGTCTCCCACACGCTGACCAATGTCGGAACGGGAGACGCCCCGGCGGCACTCGGCGCCCACCCCTATCTCTGCCTGTCGGATGTCGCCACGGCCGACCTCACGATCGAACTCGCCGCGGACGCCTGGTTCCCGCTCGACGAGCGCAGCCTGCCCATAGGTGGGCCCGTTCCCGTCGACGCCTCCCATGACCTTCGTTCCCCCCGTCGCCTCGACGACGTGTCACTGGACACGGCGTACACGCAGATCGCCCGCGGCGCGGACGGCCGGGTGCGCGGCATCCTTCGTGCTCCCGACGGCCGCCGGGTGGAGGTGTGGGGTGGCGCGGAGATCTCGTACCTGCAGGTGTTCACGACCGACCGTTATCCGGGCCAGGAGCTCGCCGTCGCGATCGAACCGATGACGGCCCCCGCGGACGCGTTCAATTCGGGCCGCGACCTGCGCTGGCTCGCCCCGGGCGAGTCGTGGACCGTGACCTGGGGCGTTTCCTCCCACCGCTGAAGGCCCCACACCGGGACATACACCTGTCCCCGTTCGCGTCGCGGTAACACACGCCGCGCGTTGCGGTAACGAGCCGCCGCTAGACTGACGCCCAGCGGCACAGCCGCCGCGTCGGATCAGGGTTCCGGCGCTCGCCAACCGGTGGATGACGGGGGAACTTTTCGGCTCCACCGGGGGGATCAAGTGTCCGTCTGGGTGGAGGGCGCTCATGCGCATCGGTTTCTCGTCATTCTTCGAACTCCGGGTGGCCGTCGCCGTGTCCCGGCAGACCCCGCCGGAGCGGACCGGCGCGCGCCGTACGCTCGCCGCGCTGCTTGGCGCGCCCCCGCTGCAGATGGCTCTGCTCGCGCTGACGGTCCTGCTCGTCGGCATCGGCGTGTCCATCGCGTCCACCACCGATCCGCAGTGGTGGACGTTGCATTTCAGCCGACTGGGCACGTTCCACAACAGCTCGGGCGCGACATTCAACACCACCCTCATCATCGGTGGCACCCTGGTGGCGCTGTTCGCACGTGCCGTCGGTCGTGAATTGCGCACCCTCGAGCGCCACCGCGTGCGTCGCGGCACGGCGCGTCTCACCCGCATCCTGTTGACCGCCGTCGGGGTGAACCTCGCGCTCGTCGGCTGCGTGCCGTTGAACGTGAATCAGTTCGTGCACGATCGGGTCGCGGCCAGCATGGTCCTCAGCTTCGCGGTCCTGCTGCTGCTGAGCCCCGTGATGATGCACCGCATGCCCAAGCGCCTGCTGGCTACCACGGCCAGCGTTTTCGTGTTCCTCTTCGCCGGTGGGTGGCTCTTCGTCACCGCCATGATCAACCTCGCCCTGTTCGAGGTGATCGGCTTCAGCGCCATGTTCGCGTGGTCAGGGGTCTTCGTGATCTGCCTCGGCCGGGCCGGGGCCACACACGCCGCGCAGCTCACGGCCGTGGCGAGCGTGGCGGCCGTTCCGGTCGCCCTCACCCCGGATGCGGTCTCTGCGCCGCTGCCCGACGCCGCCGCCGCACCGACGCCCCTCGCGGCGGTGCAGACGGATGCCGTCGTCGAGCTCAGTGCTCCTCGCGCTGACGCAGTTCCCGCCTGCTCGCCCCGCGCGACGCGTCGCTCGATGCGACCGGTACGTCGGGCTCTGCGGGCCGCATCCCGCCCCGCTTCGCGACCCGCCGCTCGCGCGCTCCCTCCACGAGGTTGTAGAGAGTCGGCAGCACGAGCAGTGTCAAGACGGTAGAGGACACCAGCCCACCGATCACGACGATCGCCAGCGGTTGCGAGATGAACCCGCCGTGCCCGGTGATGCCGAGCGCCATGGGCGTCAGCGCGAAGATCGTCGCCAGCGCCGTCATGAGGATGGGGCGTAGACGGCGGGACCCGCCGGCGAGGGTCGCGTCGTGCGCGCTCAGGCCCTTGGCGCGGTACTGATTCACGAGGTCCACGAGCACGATCGCGTTCGTGACGACGATGCCGATCAGCATCAGCACGCCGATCAGCGAGGCGACGCCGAGCGGAACGCCGGTCACGATCTGCAGCAGGATCGCACCCGTCGCAGCGAACGGCACGGACACGAGCAGCAGCAGTGGCTGACGCAGCGACTTGAACGTCGCGACCATGACGATGTAGACGATGAGGATTGCGGCGAGCATCGCCAGGCCCAGCTGGGAGAACGCATCCGACTGCTGGGTCACGACCCCGCCGATCGACGCATCCGCGCCGGTGGGCAGGTCTACGTCGGCGAGCGCCTGAGTCACGGTGGCCGAGACCCCGGTGAGATCGTCGCCCGCGGGGGTGACCGTGACCGTGGCGGTGCGCTGACCGCGTTCGCTGGTGATCGAGGTCGGTCCCTGCGCCTCCTCGACGGTGGCGATCTCGTCCAGCCGCAGCACACCCGCGGCACTCGGGATGGTGAGGGCGCGCAGTTCGTCGAGCGTCGCGGGAGTCTGGGATGCGGCGAGGTAGATGGTGAGGGTCGTGCCGTCGATCTCGACGGAACCCACCGAGCGCGGTTGCATCGTCCCAGAGACCAGCGCACCCACGGAGACCTCGGACAGACCGAGGGATGCGGCCTTGTCCCGGTCCACGGTCACCGCGATGTACGGCAGCGACGCCGAGAGGTTGCTGGCGACCTGTCCGACACCGTCCTGACCTTCGAGCGCAGTGACGACGCCGTCGGTGGCGTCCTGCAGGGTCTGCTGGTCCGGCGCCGAGACATCGACCTCGATGTCGCTCGAGCCGAAGCCGCCGCCGGAACCGGCGATCGTGATGGTTCCGACATCATCGAGGTCTGCCACGGCGCGCTGCACGCGGTCGCGCAGCGCGACCTGGTCGGCGTCGGGGTCGGTGGTGACCGAGTAGGTGACGCCACCACTGCCGCCGGAGAAGGCGTCGCGGATGCTGGAGCCGCTGGAGCCGATCGAGACCTGCACCGTCTCCACCCCGTCGACGTCGCCGAGCGCCTTCTCCACCTGTTTCGCGGCGGCATCCTCCGCATCCAGGCTCGCGGCAGGGCCGAGCGTCTGGCTGACCGTGAGGGTGTTCTGCCCAGAGTCGCCGAGGAAGTTGGTCTTCATCAGCGGCGCCAGCGCGACGGTGCCGGCGAGCACGAAGACCGCCAGCAGCACCGTGACGACGGAATGCTTGAGCGTCCAGCCGAGGATCGGCAGGTACGCCTTCTGCAGCCGGGACGGCGGGGCAGCCGGGTCCTCCGGGTCGAGGCGGTTGCCGTCGGCATCCGTCACGGGCTTGCCGGGCCGCAGGAACCAGTAGGCGAGGACCGGCACGATCGTCAGGGCGACGAACAGCGACGCCACCATCGCGATCGTGATCGTCATCGCGAACGGCCGGAAGAGCTCCCCGGTGAGGTCGCCGACGAACGCGATTGGCAGGAACACCGCCACCGTGGTGATGGTCGACGCGGTCACGGCCGAGGCCACCTCGCGCACGCCCAGCAGGACGGAGGCGAGCTTGTCGGCACCCTGGACGTAGTGCCGCTTGATGTTCTCGATCACGACGATGGAGTCATCGACCACTCGCCCGATGGCGATCGTCAGCGCACCGAGGGTCAGGATGTTCAGCGAGTAGCCGAACGCCTGGATCCCGATGAAGGTGATGAGAACGCTCGTCGGGATGGAGATCGCCGTGACGAGCGTCGAGCGCACCGACAGCAGGAACAACAGGATGACGAGCACGGCGAAGACGAGACCGAGCAGGCCCTCCTGCGCGAGGGAGTCGATCGACTGCTGGATGTAGGGCGCCTGGTCGAACACGATCGTGAACTCGGCGTCCCCGCCCAGGTCGTCACTGAGGGCGGGCAACGCATCGTTCACCGCACGCGAGACGTCGACGGTGTTGGCAGACGGCAGCTTCGTGACCGCGATCGTCAATGCCGGTTCGCCGTTGACGCGCGAGATCGAAGTCACCGGCGCGGTGTCCACCACGACCGTCGCGACATCGCCGATCGTGACGGTGCCGGCGCCGAATTGGGCGGCGTCGGAGGGCACCAGCGGGAGTGCGGCGACCTCTTCGACCGAGGCGATCTTCGCGCCCGTCTGCACGGTGAGCGTCTGCGCGTCCTCGGTGATGTCCCCGCCCGGGAAGAGGATCCCGTTCTGATCCAGCGCATCGGTGATCGCCTGCTGCGAGAACCCCGCCGCAGCGAGCGCGGCCGCATCCGGAGTGATGGTCACCCGCTGGCCGACGCCCCCGACGATCTGCGCGGCGTTGACGCCGGTGATGTCCTCGAGGTCGGGCACGACGGAGTTCTCGAGCCGAGCCTGGATGGCCTGCTCGTCGTCGTAGCCGGTCACGGCGAGCTGGATCACCGGCAGGTCGTCGGTGGAGATGGAGAGGACGGTCGGGTCGACGCCCTCCGGCAGCTGGTCTTTGATGCGATTGATCGCCGTGGTGATCTTCTGCTCGGCCGTGGCGAGGTTCGTGCCGTAGGTGAACGACGCCTGCACGATCGAGGCGTTGGTCGTGCTCGTCGCCGAGGTCGACTCGAGCCCCGCCACGCCCTGGATCGCCGCCTCGACCGGGGTCGACACGTCGTTCGCGACCACATCGGGCGACGCGCCCGGGTAGGTCGACAGGATCGATAGCTGCGGGAACTCGATCGAGGGGATGAGTTCCTGCTTGAGGTTCGTCAGCGCGAGTCCGCCGAACACAGCTGCGACGATCGTGATGAGCGCGATGAGGGCGCGATTGCGGAGGCTGAGGACGGCCAGTCTGGACACGGATTGCCTTCGTGAGGGGGTCGAACCAAGAGGGCGGCCGACGGGAGAGCGGATACAGGCGTATCGGGGTCAGTATCCCATGCGGCCTCGGGCGCGGGCCGGTGGCCACGGGCGCTCACGGCAGGTGCTCAGATGCCCTGTCCGGTCCACAGCCCGAGCCCGGCGGCGGCCGCGGTGAGAACGAGGGTCCCGACCGTGTTCGTGACGGCGGCCACGGTGCGCCGTTCCCGTGCGAACATCGCCGCGGACGTCGCGACCGAGCTGAAGGTGGTGTAGCCGCCGAGAAGGCCCACCCCCACGACGGACAGGACGGCGGCATCCGCGGTCGCCCCGGCCACGAGGCCCAGGGCGAAGGATCCGGTGACGTTGACGATGAGGGTTCCCCAGGGGAAGCGCGCGCCCAGCCACCGGGTGAGGCCGAGATCCGCCGTGTAGCGAGCCCCCGCACCCACACCGCCGGCGACGGCGGTGAGCAGGAACAGTGCGACCGTCATGAGAGAGTCCCCGCACGGCCCGCCGTGGCGGACCGACTCGTCAGCGCCAGCCCCAGCCAGGCCGCGAGAACGCCGACCACGGCGGTGCCGAGCGTCAGCCACAGTGCCGTGCCGGTGACCGCGTCCACGGCGAACGTGCTGTAGGTGGTGAAGCCGCCGAGCACGCCGGTGCCGAGGAACTGGCGCACGGCACGCGCCCGAGGCGTGTCGGCGCGGCGGATGATCGCACCGGTCACGATGCCGAGGAGGAACGCGCCGGCGATGTTGATCAGGGCGACCACGAGACCGGTCGGTCCCGGGACGTCGAGGAGCAGCAGCGCCGCGCGCGCGGCCGTCCCCAGGGCTCCGCCGGCGACAACGAGCCCGAGGTGGGACCACGAGAACGCCGGACCGGATGCCACCGCCCCACGCTATCGCGTGGTCACGCGGTGAGCAGGTTCCGTAACGCCGATTCGGGGCTCACCGTCGTATCCATCACGCGGCCGCGGGCATACGCGCGCCAGATGCGGGGGTCGATGTAGCTCGAGCGTGCGACGGCGGGCGTGTTTCCGAGCACCGCAGCGCACGCCCGCACCGCCGCGCGCTCCGCCGCCTTCCGGTCGGTCTTCGTCGCCGGCCGGCCGCTCTCCGCGAGCGAGGCCGCCGCCGCGATCGTGCCACGGAGGGTGCGGAAGTCCTTCGCCGTGAAGGAACCCCCGGTGAGCGCGCGCACGTAGGCGTTGACGTCCGCGGCGCTGAGCGCGAGCCGTCCTCGCCCTCGCGGATAGCTCAGCAGCGGCGATCTCGGGCGCCCGCCGATCATCGGCGCAAGCACCCGGGCGAGGTCCTCATCGTCGATCTCGATGTGCGCCTGCACGCCGCTCTTGGCGGGGAAGTCGAGCGTGACAACGCTGCCGTCGATGCGTGCGTCCTGGCGCTGCAGCGTCGTGAGTCCGCGGCCGCCGCCCCGGGCGACGTAACGGCGGGAGCCGATGCGCAGGGCGCCGGAGTCGAGCAGCCGGAATGCCGCCGCCAGCGTGCGCTCCCGCGAGTCCTCCTCGCGGCGGAGCGCTCCGGTCACCCGCGCCCGAGCCTTGGGTAGCGCTGCGGCGAGCGCCAGCGCGCGGGCGTACTTGCCCCGGTCCCGCGGCGCGCTCCAGTCGGGGTGGTAGAGATACTGTCGCCGGCCGGCCGCATCCGTCCCCACGGCTTGGATGTGCCCTCGTGGGTCGGCACAGATCCAGACGTCCTCCCAGGCCGGCGGGATGACGAGGGCGCGGATGCGGTCGATGTCGCTCGTGCGCACGGCCCCGCCATCAGTCGTGCGGTAGCGAAAGCCGTCGCCGGCGCGACGTCGGGTGATGCCGGGGGCGTCTCCGGGGGAGACGCGGCGAAGACGCGCCATCCTCAGTGGGAGCGCAGGCGCGAGATGAGCTCTGCCTTGCGGAGCCGCGAGTAACCGGTGAGGCCGATCTCCTTCGCGCGCTTGCGCAGGTCCGGCACAGTCCAGTCCTCGTAGTCCCCGCTCTCACCCCCGCGTCGGCCCACGGCTTTGCGGCCGTCCCGTGCTGCAGCGTTCGAGACCCGCGCCGCCTTTTGCTTCGACGCGCCGTCGTCGCGGAGCTTTTCATAGAGCTCCGGATCCTTCAGGCTGTTCGACCCACGTCCACCGGGCATGGTCCTCCCCCTTCCGCGGGCGCACCGAGAGCGCCATCACCGAGACAGTAGGCGCCCCCGACCCCGTGATCGGCAAGCTTGACACCGGGCGCAACCGCCGGTAATCGGCATCTCGCACGGCTACCACCGGGTCGGGAAGCCCGTCAACCCCTCGGCCTGCAAAAGCCCGGCGATGGGAACCTGAACGTATGCCGTGAAGCGTCCGGAGGTCACCGTGAAATCCGCGGGGCACCCGGCATACAGAAGGGGAATACCCATGAACATCGCACTTATCATCATCATCGTCATCGCGATCGTGCTGGCCATCGTCGGCGGACTGAGCTCCGCGCTGAACTGGCTGCTCTGGGTCGCGATCATCGTCGGCGTGATTGCGCTCATCGCGTTCTTGTTCCGGGTCATCTCCGGGAACCGGCGAGCCTGACACAGCCCCATACGATGGATGCCGGGTGCCCTTCGGGGCCCCGGCATCCATCGTGTCACGTTCGCCCTCTTTCCGAACGCGATATATCGTGTTACCGTCCTTATACGCGATGTATCGCGTTACAGAGGAGGACGACATGACACCGGAGAAGTGGCTGATCCAGCCCGGTCAGACCCGGGTGATCGATCTGGAGGACATCACGGCCCTGAAGGTCGGGCTGGTCCGCGGACAGATCGACATCGTGGGGCGCGATGAGCCGGGGGTGCGCATCGAGGTGCACGCCGTCTCCGGCAAGGACCTCCGCGTGGAGGCCGCCGACGGTCGCGTCGAGATCGACCACCCGCAGCTGCGTTGGGACAACTTCCTCGAAGTGTTCCGCCACTTCGGCTCCGGCGGCCCGAAGGCGGAGATCAGTGTCGCGGTCCCGCGCGCCACCGCCCTGACTCTGGGCGTCGTGAGCGCGAGCGCGCTGGTGACCGACCTCGCCGCCGATGCGAAACTCAACACCGTCTCCGGCGACCTCATCGTCGACGGACTCGTCGGCGATCTCACGGCCAACTCGGTCTCCGGCGACGTCCAGGCGCGCGAGGTCATCGGCGCACTCAGCGCCAACAGTGTCTCCGGCGACATCGCGGCCACGGGTGAGCTCACCACCGTCAGCGTCGACACCGTTTCCGGTGCGGCGCTCATCGATGCCCGCGGACCCGTTCACCGCATCGGACTGAACACGGTGTCCGGCGACACCACGATCCGCCTCGATACCGCCTACCCGGCGAACTACGTGATACGCAGCGTGAGCGGACGCGTGCAGATCGACGGCGTCGTCCACTCGGGGAAGGGCACCGGGCCGACGACCAACGTCACCCAGACCACCGGTGAACCCAGCGGCGCGTTCGTCGACGTCCGGGCGAACTCGGTGTCGGGCGCGATCACCGTGGTCCGTCGCACAGCGGAAGCAGCGGGACAGTGACTCCCGTTTTCTCGCACGGCGATCTGCGCCTGTACCTGCTGAATCTCCTCAATGAGGAGCCGCGCCATGGCTACGACCTCATCCAGGCCCTCGCCGAGCGCACCGGTGGCACCTACACGCCCAGCGCCGGCACGATCTACCCGCGGCTGGCCAAGCTGGAAGAGGAAGGCCTCGTCACCAAGCGCATCGACGGACGGAAGACCGTGTACGAGATCACCGAGGCCGGGCGAGCCGAAGTGGCTGCACGGACCGGCGACTTCGAGAGTATCGAGGCAGATCTCGCGGACTCCGTCCGGCTGATCGCGGACGAGGTACGGGGCAACGTCCGTGCCGCCATGAAGAGCCTGCGCGCGGATCTCGCCGCCGCCGCGGCCTCCGAGCGCAACTCGGCACCGGAGCCCGACCCCTCCCCGGATCTGCGGACCCGCAGTCGCGAGGAGCTGCACCGTGCCGACGTGGCGCTCACGGAGTTCCGCGCCCGCATCCGCACAGACCTCCGAAGCCACGCCGCCCGCGGCGGGGAAGTGACGGCGACCGTCGTCGACACGCTCACCCACGCGCTGGATGCCGCCGCCCGCGAGGTACGGCGCGCGCTCGGCGAGAAGTAACTACTCGGTCCAGGGGGCGTCGTCGATCACCGGCTCCTGCAGCGGGACGACGAGCACCGGCCGGTGCTGGCGGTGGGCGAGCCGCGCCGCCACCGAGCCGGTGAAGAACTCGCGGATGGACTCCCCGAACCCACGACGACGGGTGCCCACCACGATCAGCGGAGCGTCGAGCTCGTCGGCGAGGCCTTTGAGCGCCATCGCGGGATCCCCCACCAGCGAACGCACCGTCCACCGCAGGTCGCGGCCTTCGAACCGCGCAGCTGCCGTGGCACGTACCTCTTCAGCTGCCGCCTCACCGCTGGCGATGTTCATGTCGATGGGCGCGGAGTGGGGCGTCCCGTCCGGATCCTCGTACGTGACGAACCGGGTGACATCGACATAGGCGACGACGAGCGGCGCCTGGAAAAGGTCCGCGTACCGTGCGGCCTCGTCCAGTACGCGGGGAGGCAGATCGGGGACGAGCCCGACGATCACGGCTCCGGTCCAGTCGGCGTGTGCGTCCATGTGTTCCTCCCCGGGCACCGCGGCTGAGGAGGCAGGCGCCGTGATATCCTGAATGCTACTCTTGCCCGGTCGAAAAGACCGGTTCGTGAATGCGACGGGCGCATGCGATGCCCGTGTCATCAGATCATGAGGGGGTCTCGCATGGGGCGTGGCCGTCAAAAGGCGAAGCACACCAAGATCGCCCGCGAACTCAAGTCGTTCAGCCCGACCGTGAACTATGCGGCGCTGGAGCGCGAGCTCACTCACCCGAGTTCCGACGAGTACGTCGACAAGTGGGCGGATGAGTACGCCGACGAGGACGAAGACGAAGAAAAGCTCGAGCGGGCCTGACCTGCACGATGGGATGCTGCGAGCGCGAAAGCGCCGCAGCATCCTTTTGTGCGCTCAGGAGACCTGGCTGCCCTCGACCCAGGCGAGGTACTCGTCGGTCACGGTGCCGGTGATGTAACGACCGTCGAAGCAGCTCATGTCGAGGTCGTCGACGTCGGAGCCCTCCAGGATCGCCGCTTTGAGGTCCTCGACCTCCTGGTACACCATGTAGTCCGCGCCGAGTTCGGTGGCGATCTCGGGGATCGTCCGGCCGTGCGCGACGAGCTCGTGGCGCGAGGGCATGTTGATGCCGTAGACGTGCGGGTACCGCACCGGCGGCGCCGCCGAGGCGAACGTGACCGTCTTCGCCCCCGCATCCCGGGCCATCTGGATGATCTCCTTGCTCGTGGTGCCGCGCACCACTGAGTCGTCGATCAGCAGCACGTTCTTGCCCTTGAACTCGCTCGACATGGCATTGAGCTTCTGACGCACGCTCTTCTTGCGCACCGCCTGCCCCGGCATGATGAAGGTGCGCCCGACGTACCGGTTCTTGTAGAAGCCTTCGCGGTACTCGATGCCGAGCTTGCGCGCCACCTGCATGGCGGCGGGGCGTGCCGAGTCCGGGATCGGCATGACCACGTCGATCGCCTCACGCGGCGTGTGCTTGGCGATGGTGTCGGCGAGCCGCTCGCCCATCCGCAGCCGCGCCTCGTACACCGAGATGCCGTTCATGATCGAGTCGGGACGCGCCAGGTAGACGTACTCGAAGGAGCAGGGCACGAGCTTGGGGTCGGCCGCGCACTGGCGGGTGTGGAGCGTGCCTTCGAGGTCGATGTACACCGCCTCACCCGGCATGACCTCGCGGACGACCTCGAAGCCGGAGTTCTCCAGCACGAGCGACTCGGAGGCGACGATCCATTCGTACCGGCCGTTCTGGGCCGGGCGGGTCCCGAGGATCAGCGGACGGATGCCGAAGGGGTCGCGGAACGCGAGCAGACCGTATCCGGCGATCAGCGCGATCGCGGCGTACGACCCCTCAGCGCGCTCGTGCACCCGGGTGACCGCCTGGAAGACCTGGTCGGAGTCCAGCTCCGGTCCCGAGATGACGTGCTGCAGCTCGTTCGCGAGGACGTTGACCAGCAACTCGGTGTCGGAACTCGTGTTCAGATGCCGCCGATCCGTGTGGAACAGCTCGTCGGTCAGTTCCCGGGTGTTGGTGAGGTTGCCGTTGTGGACGAGGACGATGCCGTACGGCGCGTTCACATAGAACGGCTGCGCCTCCTCCTCGTTCGACGCCGTGCCCTTCGTCGCGTAGCGCACGTGGCCGAGGCCGATCTCGCCGAGGAGCGAGCGCATGTCGCGGGTCCGGAACGCCTCCCGCACCTGTCCCTTCGCCTTTGCGAGGTGGAAGACGCCACTGCGTTCCGCCGTCGCAATCCCGGTGGAGTCCTGCCCGCGGTGCTGCAGCAGCAGCAGCGAGTCATAGATGTCCTGGTTGACCAGGCCCTGCCCGACCATTCCGACGATGCCGCACATATGGTGTTACTTCGCTCCATCTCGGGGGGAGTCGGCGTAGCTGCCGACCAGGCGCACACTGCCGCCGTCGACGCCCTTGGCGCCCTGCTCGAACTCTCCGTCGGGGGTCGGACCCTGTTCGACCGTGCCGACCCGCCAGGAGTCGATACCCTCGGCCTTCAGCGCGTGCAGCGCGGCATCCGCATCCTGCTCGGCGACCACGGCGAGGAAGCCGATACCGAGGTTCCAGGTGCCCTCCGTCGCGACGAGATCGAGGTTCCCGAGGTCCGCGAGAACCTGGAACACCGCGGGGGGCGCCCACGTGCCGCGATCGAGCTCGACCCACACGTCGCGGGGCAGTATGCGGGCGAGGTTCGCGGCGATCCCGCCGCCGGTGACGTGGGTGAGAGCCCGGAGCCCCTCGCCGAGGGTGTCCGCGAGACGGAGGAGCGGGGACGTGTACAGCCGGGTGGGCTCGAGAAGAGCCTCGCCCCAGGTGACGCCGAAGTCCTCGGCGTGGCCGCCGTACTGGATGCCGGCGCCCGCGACGATGTGGCGCACCAGGGAGTAGCCGTTGGAGTGCAGTCCGCTGGAGGCGAGGGCGATGACCGCGTCACCGCGACGCACCCGGTCGGCGCCGAGGATGCGGTCGGCCTCGACGACACCGGTGGCCGCGCCCGCGACGTCGTAGTCGTGCATCCCGAGCAGGCCCGGGTGCTCGGCGGTCTCGCCGCCCACGAGCGCCGTGCCGGTCGCGGAGCAGCCCGCGGCGATACCCGCGACGATGTCGGCGATGCGGTCGGGAAAGACCTTGCCGCAGGCGATGTAGTCCGTCATGAACAGCGGCTTCGCCCCGACCACGACGATGTCGTCGACGACCATGCCGACCAGGTCGAGGCCGATCGTGTCGTGCTTGTCGATCGCCTGCGCGATCGCGACTTTCGTGCCGACGCCGTCGGTGCTGGTCGCGAGCAACGGCCGGGTGTACGACGTGAGCGCGGACGCGTCGAAGAGTCCGGCGAAACCGCCCACGCCCCCGAGCACTTCCGGCCCATGGGTACGGCGTACGGCCGACTTCATGAGCTCTACAGCGAGATCGCCGGCAGCGGTGTCCACGCCGGCGTCAGAATAGGGATTGTGGGATGCGGCCACGCCAACAGCCTACCTGCGCGACAACCCCCCGGACGCCGCGGGTCGGACCCTACAATGGCCGCATGCACAGCGCCGGCCGACCGGAATGGCTGATCCGCGAGGATGCGAGCCAGCCAGTGTTGCTCGCGCTGTATCTGCGCCAGATGCTCGGGCTGAGGACGCCGGAGGAACTGCCGTCGCTGCGCGGGGTGGCGTCGGTGCAGACCACGCGGCCGGACGAGGAGCAGGCACTCCTGGAGCGACAGTGGCGCGAGTACTGGGCGATGACGGTAGAGCCGCAGGCGCATCCGTCGGCCGTGCCGCTGGAACTGGTGGACGACTTCGCGACCCTGCTGGCCCTCCCCTCGACCGGCGCGGCGGAGCTGCGGCGCGCGGTCGCCCCGTTCAGCACGGAGGCGGTTGCCTACGCGCGGGACGCCCATGCCGCGTACGTGGCGCGTGAGTCGGGGCACCACACCGGCGCCGCGTCGTACCGCGCCTATGCGAGCGTCATCGCCGAGCACGAGCGTCGGGTCGGGCGCCGAGCACACTCGTTCGAGCTCAACGTGCAGGTGCTGCCGCTCGCTCAGCGCGGGCTGTGGTGGATCGGCTCGCTCACCATCGCGGTCACCGACGGCCTGCGACGGGATGTCGCGGCGTTCGACGCCGCCATCCATCCGATCATCGCCGAGCTGGCTTAGGCGTCCTCGACTCGCACGTGCTCGCGGTCCACGCGCACCTGCCGGGTCTTGCGCCCCACCACGCGCTCGAGGATGAGGGCGACCACGGCGCCGACGGCGAGGCCGGCAGCGATCCCGACCAGGGCGAGGAAGCCGAACACCTGCCACGCGGTGTACTGCACGCCGGTGTCGCTCGCCTGCTGGGTGCCCTGGAACGCGAAGGTCAGGATGGCGGCGACCAGCACACCGAGCACGGCGCCGAGCACGAGAAACAGGCTGTGCTTGGGCACGCGACGGACCGTCACGGTCTCGAGGTGGTCCTCGACCGTGACGCGGGGGATGTTCGGCTCAGCAGCCATGCCCCTATTGTCTCACCCTCGCCGACGCGACGGCGCCCCACGGGTGGACCGTGGGGCGTCGTCGGCAGGGGTTACGCCTGGTCGGTGGGTGTCGTGCGGCGGCGGATCACGATAATGGTGACGATGATCGCGGCGGCGATCAGCACGATGATCCCGACGATCCAGGGCCACACCGGGGCGCCCGCATCCGGCTCAACCTCGGCCGAGATCGGCGTAACGGCGGTCTCGGCCTCCTCACCCTGGGTGGTCATGACACCGCAGTCCGGGGCGGCGACGAGCCCGATCGACACCGGATCCATCTCCTCACCACTGGGGTAGGTGCCGAAGGCCGCGGAACCCGCCTCCGTGAGCGTCGTGGACAGCTCGTCGAGGGCGATCGTGCCGTCGTCGCCGACCGTGAGCGCGGGCAGCGCGAACTCGACGAGTCGCACGTCACGCTGGTCGACGGCCTCGCCCGCCTGGGTCGTGCCGCTGACGTCGAACACCAGGTACCCGGTGTCGCCGGCGAGCTCGACACGGGCGTTAGCGAGCGTGGTGTTCAGCGCGCCGTCGTGCCCGGAGAAGGTGAGGGCGCCGCCGTAGGTGACAAGTCCTGTCGCCGTGGCGAGGTCGAGCGACCCGGTGCCGGCCGACCACACGTACTCGGGGTACTCGTAGACGATGTCCGTGAGCTCCCAGCCGCCCTGGGCGATGCCCTCGATGTAGGTGCGGAACGACTCCTTGAAGCCCCAGTTCAGCGTGGCGGCCGTGACCAGGCACTGTCCGCCCGCGGCGAGCGCCGCGGCGCGGTCGAGAGTGAACTGGATGCCGCGGTTCACCGAGCCCTGGAACGTGAGCGTGTGCACGCCGTCCTCGAGGGTCGCGGGGAGCACACCGGTCCACGTGGCCACACCGTTGGCATCCGCATCCACGGTGTCGAGGAGGATCGGCGTCGAGTAGACGACGATCGCGATGTCCTGCTCGTTCGGCTGGAAGCCCGATGCCGTGACGGTCGTCCGGGTACCCGATGCCAGCGCGGCGAGCGTCGGCTCATCGACCGTGATGCCCGTCGTCGCCGGCGGGGTCGACGGGATGGCGCGGGCAGGAGTCACGGCTGCGGCCGTCGCGATCGTGCCCGTCGACCCCGTCGGGGCGGCCGCCGCGGCACCGATCGTGAAGGTGATCGGGTCGAGCGTCGTGGCGTATCCGCTGAGCACCTGGTTGAGGCCTGCGGAAGTGAGGGAGGTCGGGACATTCGCGAACGTGGTCGCGCCATTCGCCTCGTTCCGTGCACCGGCGCCGATGTTGAGCGTCGCGAACTCGACCTGGCGTCCGCCGCTCGTGACGTAGAGCGAGGCGGAGGTGGCCGAGGTGAACCGGATCTGCGGGTTCGCGATGGTCACGTCGAGGACGCCGTTATGCCCGGTGAACCGGACGGATCCGACGTAGGACACGGTTCCGGTCGTGCCGTCGAACGTGCTGCCCGCGGCCTGACCGAACTGGAACACGTTGCCCGAGCTGGTCGCACCGCCTGAGACCGCGATCGCGCCGCGCGCGATATCGCCGACGACGTACGACGTGAAGGCGCGCGAGATTGCCCAGCTGAGCGACCCGCCGGCGACCACGACGGGCTGCTCGGGGACGAGCACGGGCGGCGTGACCTCGGGGAAGATCTGGTTCCACTGGTCGGCAGTCACGGAGACGTCGGCGCGGGCGTAGATGGTCGAGGCGCTCGGGAGCGAGTGCTCCTTCCACACGATGACCTCATACTGCGCGGTGCGGTCGAGCTTGCCGGGGGGTGCGACCAGGGTCGTGGTGAGCGAGCCGGCGGTGATGCCGGTGGCGTAGGTCATCGCGGCGTAGCCGCCGGAGCTGGTCACGGAGGAGTCCGTGCCCTTCTCGATCAGCGCGACGTATGCGCCGGTGACGGCACCGAGATCGGAGCCGGTGACGGTCACCGACAGACCCGTGAGCGCGGTTGCTCCGGAGACGGAGGTGGTGACGGCAGGTGCCGCGGCGAACGTGATCGTGGCCTTGGCATCCTGCGAGCGGTCGGCCTGCGCCGTGTGGTCGGCGATCGTGTAGATCGCCGTCGAACCGGTCTTCGGGGTCACGGTGAGCGTCGTCTCGAACGTGCCGTCCGCGTTGAGCTTGACCTGCGTCGGTCGCGTGGGGGTCGGGTTGATCAGCTTCGCACCCGTCGTGCACCCGGCAGAGATGAACGCGAACGACACCTCGGACAGGGCGACGTCCGTGCACGTGGTCAGGTACATGGCCTGGGCAGGGTTGTAGCCCGAACCCGTCACCGTGACGGTCTCACCCGCCGGGTTCAGACCCGTCGTCTTGGAGACCGTCAGCGTCGGGACGACCACGGGCGTGGGTACGGCCGTGACCGTGAGGACGGCAGCATCCGTCGTCACGGAGCCGGCAACGTTCGTGAAGACGGCACGGTAGGACGTGCCGGAGTCGCTCAGCGCGAGCGCCGCCGTGGTGTAGCTCGCGGAGGTCGCGTCGGCGATGTCGGCCCAGTCGCTGCCATTGGTCGACGACTGCCAGCGAACGTCGGCCGCCGGGGTCGCGGAGGCGGCGGCGGTGAACGTGGCCGTGGCGCCCTCCTGAACGGACGCGGCGACCGGGTGCTGCGTGACCGCCGGGGTGGTGGCGAAGGTCACGGTGACCTTCGCGTCCTGCGACCGGTCGGCCTGCGCGGTGTGGTCCGCGATCGTGTAGATCGCGGTCGAACCGGTCTTCGGCGTGACCGTGAACGACGTGGTGAACGTACCATCCGCGTTGAGCTTCACCTGGGTGTCGCGCGTGGGGTTCGGGTTGATGAGCTTCGCGCCCGTCGTGCACCCGGCAGAGATGAAGCCGAACGACACCTCCGACAGCGGCACGTCCGTGCAGGTGCTCAGGTACATGGCCTGCGCCGGGTTGTATCCGGAGCCCGTCACCGTCACCGTCTCACCCGCCGGGTTCAACCCCGACGTCTTCGACACCGTCAGCGTCGGACCCGGGTCCGCGTTCGCGGGAGTCGCCGTCAGCGATCCGGCGGCGATCAGCAGGAGGCTGAGAAGGACGGCGAGTGCGGTTCTCCCGCGACTCATCGACTGTGCAATCACGCTGTGGCTCCGTGGAGTTTGGGGCGCAACAGAAGACAGGCCGATTGCTGCGCCGGGGTGCTCGGGTTCTGCAAAGGTTAGGCTCAGCTAACTAGCAGATACGCTCGACCGTAGGCGACGAATGTCGCTGGTGTCAACTCTTAGGGTAGCCTCACCTTCATGCGTCGTTTGCCCGTGATTGCAGGCCTTGCCGCCCTCGCACTCGTCTTCGCCGGGTGTTCCGCGACCGCATCGGCCACCTCCGATGACTGCACCGCAGCTACTCAGCCGCTCGCCGCTCTCGACCTCGTCACGGACGTCCGCGCGACGACCGGCGGCTCCACCGCCTGCCTGTCCTCGGATGCGATCGCCGCCGTCGACGACGACACGAAGCCGCAGCTGCCCGTCACCGTCACCGATTCCGAGGGCACCGAGGTCACGGTGACGGATGTGAGCCGCATCCTCCCGATCGACATCTCCGGGACCATCGCCGCGACCGTCTTCGGGCTGGGCCTCGGCGACAACGTCGTCGGTCGCGACATCTCCACCGACTTCGCCGGCACGGAAGACCTGCCCGTTGTCACCAAGAGCAGCCATACCCTCAACGCCGAGGCGATCCTGGAACTCGCACCCACCGTGGTGCTGACCGACACCACGATCGGCCCGAAGGAGGTGCGTCAGCAGCTTCGGGATGCGGACATCGCCGTCGTGGTCGTCTCCTCCGAGCGTCGCGCTGACACCGTGGGTGACCTGGTCGCCGAGATCGCCGCCGCCCTCGGCGTCCCGACCCGGGGCAAGGCCCTCGCCGAGCGCGTCGGGGTCGAGATCGACGACGCCATCGCCGAGGTCGCCGAAGTCACCCCCGCCGACGAGTCGGAGCGGGCCCGGATGCTGTTCCTCTACGTCCGCGGCAGCGCGAACATCTACTACATCTTCGGGCGCGACTCCGGTGCCGATTCCCTCATCGAGGCCGTTGGCGGGATCGATGTCGCCAGTGAAATCGGCTGGGAGGGTGAGAAGCCCATGACTGCGGAGGCGCTCGTCGCCGCCCAGCCCGACGTGCTCGTGATGATGACCGACGGCCTGGCGTCCGTGGGCGGAATCGACGGCCTGATCGAACGCATCCCGGCGCTGGCGCAGACCCCCGCCGGCCAGAACCGCCGCGTGATCGACATGGACGATGGGCAGGTGCTCGGGTTCGGTCCCCGCACCCCCGAGGTGATCCTCGCTCTGGCGCGTGCCCTGTACGCGCCGGCGGACTCGCCTCCGCCCACGGTCACGCCGACAGCCGCGTCATGACCGGCGAGGTCGTCCTTCCCACCCCGACCGGGCATCGTCGCTCCCGATTCGCGATCGCGGTGGTGGTGCTCAGCCTCACGCTGGCGGTCGTGGTCATCGCCTCCCTCGGGATCGGCCAGTATGCACTGTCGCCCTCCGAGGTCATCGGCGTGCTGCTGCAGGGCGTGGGCATCGACACCGACTGGGCGCCTACGGCACCGACGGCCGCCGGGGTCATCCTCGACATCCGGCTCCCGCGCATCGTCCTCGGGCTCCTCATCGGTGCCGCCCTCGCCGTCTCGGGGGTGCTGATGCAAGCCATCTTCGGCAACCCGCTCGCAGACGCCTCGGTCGTGGGTGTCTCCTCGGGTGCCGCTCTCGGTGCCGCAGCCAGCCTCACCCTGTCGCTGAACGTGCTCGGCATGTGGACCACGCCCGCTTTCGCCTTCCTGGGCGGCCTCATCGCGGTGTTCGCGGTGTACTTCATCAGTCGCTCGAACGGCCGCACCGAGGTGGTGACGCTGCTGCTGACCGGCATCGCGATCAACGCCATCGGTGGCGCGGGGCTCGCCTTCCTCACCTTCCTCGGCACGAGCTCCACCCGCGAGCAGATCGTCTTCTGGCAGCTCGGGAGCCTCAACGGCGCCCTGTGGGGCAACATCGCCCTCATCGTTCCGCTCATCGCCGTGGGCATCGGCATCGCCCTGTTCGTCGCGCGCCGCCTCGACCTCTTCGCCCTCGGTGAGCGCACCGCCCGGCACCTGGGCGTCCGGGTGGAGCTGCTGCGGGTGGTCGTCATCATCACGGTGGCCCTGCTCGTCTGCGCGGCGGTCGCGTTCGCCGGCATCATCGGCTTCGTCGGCCTCGTCATCCCCCACCTCATGCGGATGCTGATCGGCCCGGGCCACCTGCCGCTCGTCATCTCGAGCGCCCTCGGCGGGGCTCTCCTCATCGCCCTCGCCGACCTCGTCGCGCGCACCGCCATCCCCCTCGCCGACATGCCGATCGGCATGATCACCTCCCTCGTCGGCGGACCCTTCTTCCTGTGGCTGCTGATCCGCACCCGGCGTCGCGCGGGAGGCTGGGGATGAGTGCGCGACTGATCGCCACCGACGTCTCGGTCGTCCCAGACGGGTCGCGGCGACCCATCCTGGCGGGCGCGTCGCTCGAGATTCACGACGGCGAGCTGCACGCGCTGGTGGGGCCGAACGGCGCCGGCAAGTCCACCCTGTTCGGGGTTCTCGCCGGCGACATCACGCCGACCTCCGGATCCGTGGCCCTCGACGGCGCGCCGGTCGGCAGCATCCCGCCGAAGGAGCTCGCACGGATGCGGGCGGTGCTGCTGCAGGCGAACGATGTGTCATTCCCGTTCAGCGCGGGACAGGTCGTGCGGATGGGACGCGCGCCCTGGGCACGCACCGCAGCCGAGGACGACGACGATCGGGTCGTCGCCGAGGCGATGGCCGAGGCCGACGTCGCCGGGCTTGCGCACCGATCCATCTCGTCGCTCTCGGGTGGCGAGCGTGCCCGGGTCGCCCTCGCCCGCGTGCTCGCCCAGGACACCCGGCTGCTGCTGCTCGACGAGCCCACGGCCGCTCTCGACCTGCGGCACCAGGAAGACGTGCTGCGCATCGCACGCACCCGCGCGCATCTGGGCTCCGGCGTCGCGATCGTGTTGCACGACTTGAACGTCGCCCTCGCCTACGCCGACCGGGTGACGCTGCTCTCGGCGGGACGGGTCAGCGCCACCGGCGCACCCGCTGAGGTCCTCACCGCGGAGCGGATCGAGGAGGTCTACGGGCAACCCGTGGACGTGTTCGAGCACCCGCGCACGGGCGTGCCGCTGGTGGTGCCGCGCCGCTGACGCCCCTTGCCGGGCCGCGGCGACGACTGCGGCTCCGGCACCCGCCGTCTCCGACTCACCGGGGGTGTCGGCGGTCGGCCGACGCCCCCGCCATCTCAGAACGGTGGCGGGTCGGTGTCGGGGACGAAGGTGACGGTCGCGGGTGGCCGATCACGGTAGGTGCGGCCGGTGGGGCTTCGCCATTCGATGATTCCGCCCTGGAGCTGCCGGACCTGCCAGGCGGTCGCGTGTTTGAGCGTGTGGTGGCGTCGGCAGAAGTGACAGAGGTTGTGTGCACAGGTGGGTCCGCCGAGGGCGGCGTCGATGGTGTGGTCGAGATCGCAGCCGCGGGCCTGCCGGCGGCAGCCGGGGAACCGGCAGCGTTCGTCGCGGGCACGGAGGTACCGTTTCAGGGCTTCGCTGGGCCGGTACCGGTCGACGGCGAGGACGCCGCCGGTGTACGGGTCGGTGAACACCCGGTCCCAGCCGGGTGCGGCGCCGGCGAGGCATCGGGCCGTGTCTGCGTCGATGGGTCCGTTCCCGGCGAGCAGTGCCGGCGCGTTGCCGACACCGGTGAGGGTGCGCGCGGGGACGGTGACCTGCACGTGCCCGGTGATGGCGGCCAGCCCGTCGCCGTGCGCGACCGGTGCCCCGCCGAGGAGCAGGTCGGAGAGGATGTCCGCCCGGATCTGGTCGATGCTCCGCGTCTCGGCACCCGCATCGGCGTCCGCGCCGCCGTCGCTGTCGCTCTCGGGTCGCGTGCGGCCAGTCGTGACGACCGTCGGCGCGCCGATGACATCGGCCGCCGCGGTCGGGTCGGGTGAATGGTCCCCGTTCCCGTCGCGGACGGTCACGGCCATGGACGTGAGGCGGTCGTGGATGGCGTGGGCGAGGGTCGCGGGAAGGTCGGCGAGCAGCCGGGCCATCCCGTCGTCGAGGTCGACCACCCGCACCCGCCGGTCCGCCTGACGGGTGGCGATGCGGTCCGCGGCACCTTCCGGGTCGACGCGGGCGGCAATCACCCGGGCGATGTCCGGCATCCGTCCGGCGGACTCGGTACGCGCCGCGGTCAGCGCGAGATCTTCGAACCGCGACCGATGTTCCGGCCCGAGGGGAAGGCCCGCCGCGAGGATCGCGCCCGCGTGACCCGCGTCAATGACACCCTGCTGCCACGCCTGGGCCGTCGCGGGGAACCCGGTCACCAGCGACGACGCATCCCCCAGCCGGCGTTGCACGGCTCGGTCGCTGAGACGTAACGCCGCCCCGAGCTCGGCCGACAGTTCCCGCAGCGGGAGGTCCGCGTCGCTCAGCCGTGCCCCCGCCGCACGCAACTGTTCCTCCCGGGCCAGCAGCAGATCGACCGCGGTGGCGAGCAGCCGTGCTTCCGTCGCCTGCGCGACGGCCACCGCACGATGCGCCTCGACCAGGTCCGGGACCAACGCGTTCAGCGCCGTCCACGCCCCGATCCCGGTGGTCTCAGCGTGCCCCATATCGTTCCCTCGTCGGGCTGCGGAAGATGCAGCATCCGGATCGCACGAAGTGGGCACGTGTGCGGTGTTCTGACACCACACACGCTACGCCGGGCCTCCGACATCGCACCGCGCAAGAGAACGCCCCCCGTCGGCCGGGAACGACCCCGGATCGGAGTCAGAAGCGCAGCGGAAGGAGCGCGGTGAGGTCGGCGCGCGTGCCGGAGGCGAGGATGCGGCCGGCGGCCGCCGCATCCGCCCAGTGCTCCGCGCCCGTCGCCAGCGCGACCCAGGTGTCCGGATCGGTCTCGACGACGTTGGGCGGGGTGCCGCGGGTGTGACGCGGGCCCTCGATAACCTGCACGGCACCGAACGGCGGCACGCGCACCTCGACGGTGTGACCCGGCGCCTTCTCGGCCAGCAGCTGCAGCAGGTAGCGCACGGCAGTGGCACGCTGCGGACGGGTCGCGGCGGCCGCATCCGGACCGGTCACCGCTGCGATCGCCGCACGTCCCTCGTCGGTGGGGATGCTGCTGCGGGCCATGCGTCCACGGTAGCCCGGCGGCGGGCGGGGGTGCGGAACGGGCGGGGCTGGATAGGCTGACGGGGTGAGAATCCTGGTCCTCGGCTCCGGCGCGCGCGAGCACGCCATCATCCTCGCCCTTGCCTCGGAGGCGGAGCACCACGAGATCCTCGCCGCCCCCGGGAACGCGGGCATCGCGCACGATGCCACGGTGATCCCGCTGGATCCGAACGACCCGGTGGCGGTCACCGACTACGCGAACACCTCGTCGATCGACCTCGTCGTGATCGGCCCCGAAGCCCCGCTGGTGGCCGGCGTCGGCGATGCGCTGCGCGAGCGCGGCATCCCGGTGTTCGGTCCCGGCAAGGCCGCGGCCCGCCTCGAGGGATCGAAGACCTTCGCGAAGCGCGTCATGGACACCGCGGGCGTGCCGACCGGTCGCGCCGTGCGCGCCCGCGACCTGGGAGAGGTGGGCGCCGCGCTCGACGAGCTGGGCGCCCCGTACGTCGTCAAGGCCGACGGCCTCGCGGCCGGCAAGGGTGTCATCGTCACCTCCGATCGCGTCCTCGCGCTCGACCACGCGGCGACGTTCCTCCCGACCGGCGCAGTGCTGATCGAGGAGTTCCTCGCGGGGCCCGAAGTGTCGCTCTTCTTCCTCAGCGACGGCGACACCGTCCGCGCCCTCAGCCCCGCACAGGACTACAAGCGCCTCCGCGATGACGACGACGGCCCCAACACCGGCGGCATGGGCGCCTACTCGCCACTCCCCTGGCTGGACGAGCGCTTCGGCAGCGAGGCGGCCTTCGTCGACCTCGTGACGCGCGACGTCGCCGAGCCCGTCATCCGTCAGCTGGATGCGGAGGGCACCCCCTTCATCGGCCTCCTCTACGCCGGACTCATCCTCACCGACGACGGCGTGAAGGTCATCGAATTCAACGCCCGCTTCGGCGACCCCGAGACCCAGGTCGTGCTGCCCCGGCTCGCCGAGCCGCTGTCGCGGCTGCTGCTGGCCGCCGCGACCGGCACGCTCGAGAGCGTCGCCCGCCCCGCATTCACCGATACCGTCGCGGTGACGGTGGTGCTGGCCAGCGAGGGCTATCCGGAGAAGCCGGTGACCGGGCGTCCGCTCAGCGGGCTGGATGCGGCGGAGCACGTGCCGGGCGTGCACGTCGCCCATGCCGCCACCGCGGTCGACGGCCACGACCTGATCGCGACCGGCGGGCGGGTGCTGAACGTGGTCGCCACCGGTACGGACTTCCGCGAAGCGCGCTCCCGTGCCTACGACGCCATGGGTCACATCCACCTCAAGGGCGGCCGGTTCCGCTCCGACATCGCCGCGCGCGTCGCCGGCTGACGCCCGATCGCCGCAGGCCGCAGCCCCGGCAGGCGACGAGTGTGGTTTGCTCTTGGGGGGCTGTGTGCACGCGCCCCCGAGAGCGAAGGCGACATATGACGGATGCGGCGAACACTTTGGTATCCCTGTTTCAGCGACAGGGTGGGCGGAACCGGTTCACGGCCCGGGAGGCGACCGTCATCGCGGTCGGTTCACCCGTGGCGGAGTTCGTGCGGGTGACTCTCTCGGGACCCGACTTCGCCGATTTCGTCTCGACGGGGCCCGCGGATCACGTGCGTGTCTTCTTCCCGCATCCGGAGACCGGTGAGCTGATCGCGCCGCGTGCCGCCGGTCCCGGCGAGGACGGCATCATCCGTCCTGAGGGGCCCGCACTGTCCCGCGATTTCACGCCCCTGCATCCGCGCCGGGTGGGCGACTCGCTCGCGATCGACATCGACATCCTGCGCCATGACGACCCGGGTCCCGCCGCGCTGTGGGCTGCTCGCGTCGCCGTGGGCGACACCCTGGTCGTCGTGGGTCCGCGCGGCTCACGGGGGGCGACGCTGCAAGCCCCGCGCGTGCTGCTGGTCGTCGACGGCACCGCGCTGCCCTCCGCCAGCCGCTGGATCTCCGACCTGCCGGCGACCACCGCCGTCGAGGTGATCGCCGACATCGAGGGCGATCTGTCCTGGGTCAGCGAGTACCTCCGCGCCGAGGGCGGCCGCGAGGTACCCCTCACCGCCGCCGGCGACGATCTGGCCGCGGCCGTCGCCGTCGCCGGGGTGGATGCGGAGACGTTCGTGTTCGCCGCATCCGAGGCCTCACGCCTCATCGGCCTGCGCCGCTACCTGCGACGCGACCTCACTCTGCCGCGCGAACAGGTCGCGATCAGCGGGTACTGGAAGCGCGGCACCGCCGGCTTCGACCACCACGCCCCGATCGACCCCGACGACCCCGAGGACTGAGTCCCCGACCGCCGAGACGCCACGAATGTCCCGATTCAGGCTGAATCACGAGACATAAGTGACGTCTCGGCGTCCGCGGGCGTGGGTCAGGGCTTCGCGGCCAGGTGCGCGGGGCGGCGGAGGAACAGCACCGCCACGAGGCCGACGACCATGGCCGCCGCGGGCAGCAGGATGGTCTGCGACATCGACTGCGCGAACGGCGCGGCGATCTGCGCGGGCAGCTGCCCCACGGCGCCGAAGTCGGCGTCGCCGCCGACCGGGAGGTTGGCCGTCAGCCGGGCTTGCAGGAGCGCCGCGATCGCGGCGGACCCCAGCACACCACCGACGGTGCGCATGGTGTTGTAGATGCCCGACCCCGCACCCGCCTGATGGCGCGGGAGGTTGCGGGTCGCGGTGGTGGCGAGCGGCCCCCAGATGCCGGCGTTCGCGAAACCGAGCAGCGCCGACGGGATGAGGAACATCCAGATCGGGGTGTCGAGATTCATGAACAGTGCGTACAGCCCGAGCGCGACCGCGCCGATGCCGAGCCCCGGCACGAGGAGCACCCGCGGATCGACCCGGTCCAGGATGCGGCCGCTCAGCGGCGAGAGGATGCCGGCCAGCACCGCCATCGGCACGAGCAGCAGCGCCGCCTGGGTCGGGGTGAGGCCCCGGGCGAGCTGATAGAAGAACATCAGCGGCAGCGCCATGCTGGTGAACGTGAACCCGACCGTCGCGATCGTGAGGACCGACACCGAGAAGGCCCGGTCGCGGAAGAGATCGAGCGGGACCAGCGGTTCGCTGCGCGTGCGGCGCTGTTGCCAGACGAACAGTCCCAGCGCGACGATGCCGGCGACGACCATGCTCCACACCCACGGCGCCCAGTCATAGGCCTCGCCCTCCTGCAGGCCGAAGACGATGAGGAACAGGGCCACGGCGCTGAGCAGCACGCCGACGATGTCGAAGCGGTGGCGGTGGGTCTCCAGGCGCGGCACGAGGATCCAGGCGAGCACGAGCCCGACGATGCCGACCGGGATGTTGACGAAGAAGATCCACTCCCAGCCAAGGCCGTCGACGAGGAATCCGCCGGCGAGCGGCCCGACGAGCATCGCGACACCGGAGGTCGCACCCCACAGGCCCATGGCGGCGCCCCGCTGCTTGGGCGGGAAGGTGCGCGTGATCACGGCCATGGTCTGCGGCGTCATGAGCGCCGCGCCCAAGCCCTGCACGGCGCGGAAGGCGATCAGCATCCCGAGACTGCCGGACAGTCCGCAGCCCACCGACGCGAGGGTGAAGACCGCGAGCCCGATCAGGTAGATGTTCTTCGGACCGAACCGGTCGCCGAGGCGCCCGGTGATGAGCAGCGGCACAGCGTAGGCGAGCATGTAGGCGCTCGTCACCCACACGACGTTGTCGAGGTCGCCGGTGTCGGGGTCGAGTGCGGCCTTGATGGCGGGGTTGGCGACCGAGACGATCGTGGTGTCCACCAGGATCATGAAGAACCCGATGATGAGCGCCCAGAGTGCCGGCCAGGCGCTTCGGGTGGGGACGGAGCCGGTCCATCCGGTCCGGGGGGAAGTTTCAGTCATTGACGTGCGGCCTTTCGCTGAGCGATGTAACGGGCCGAGCGATGCTCGACGGGATCGGGGCCCCAGGCGAAGCCGGGGTCGGGGAGACGGAGGAGGAACGCGTCGAGCCACGCGAGCTCGGCCGCGATCACGACGATGTCGCGGTCGGCTTCGATGAGGTACTGCTCCGGCACACCCTCGGCGCGGGCCGCCGCCAGCCCGGCACGTCCGGTCGCGTCCTCCTCGGCGAGCGCACGGCGCCGCTGCTGCAGGAGCGCCAGCACCTCGTCACGGTCGAGGTTCGATGCCTCGGACAGAGCGATGCGGAACTCCACCGGACGATCGATGCGGACGAGCTCTTCCCGCATCCATTCCTGCAACGCCCCCAGCCCGGCGGATGTGAGGGTGTAGGTGGTGCGCTCGGGCCGGTTCCCGTCGCGGTCGACGCCGACCTCGGCGACGAAGCCCGCCCGTTCCAGCCGGGCGACCGTGTGGTAGATCGTCCCGGTCGTGAGGGTCAGCAGCCGGTCGTCCCGTCGATGCCGCATGAGGCGCAGCATCTCGTAGGGGTGCATGTCGTCCTCACGGAGCAGCCCGAGGACCATGACGCCCATCGGCGTGAGGATGTTGCGAGTCACCGGTTCTCCTGTAGTCCAAGTGGAGTAGTTGACATGGACTATACAGGATTACCGGCCGCGCGGGTAGCGTGCGGGCATGACCGGCACCGGGGCGGACGAGGCGAAGCGTCGCGCGAAGGCGCACTTCGCGCGGATCGTGGCGGAGTACCTGCCCCATGAGGGCGTCGACATGGGACCGATGTTCGGGACGCAAGGTCTGCGGGTGCGCGGCAAGGTGTTCGCGTTCGTCGGCTCCGGCGGCCTCCTCATCGTGAAGGTGCCGGCCGACCGCGCGACCGAGTGGGCGGCGAGCTCTTCCGCCACCCGCATGGTCATGAACGGGCGCGAAATGCGCGAGTGGCTCACCTTCACTCTGGACGACGCCGCGACCTGGCCGTACGCGATCGCGGAGGCCTATGCGTACCTCGACCGGATAACGCCCTGACGGTTCGGGATAATGGGCACGTGACCCTTGAGAACCTGCCCGGCTGGCGACACGTGTACTCCGGCAAGGTGCGCGACCTGTACGTGCCCGATCACCTGCCCACGGACGCTGAGCCGGAGCGGATGCTGGTGGTCGCGAGCGATCGGGTCAGCGCCTTCGACCATGTGCTCGAACCGGGCATCGACGGCAAGGGCGAACTGCTGACGACGCTCAGCCTGTGGTGGTTCGACCGGCTGGCGGGCGGGGACGGCGGCCGCCGCATCCCGAACCACCTCGCCGCCGACCACGTGCTGGGAGCCGACGACGACGCCACCTCCCTCATCCCGGATGCGGTCGCCGGCCGCGCCATGGTCGTCAAAGCGCTCGACATGCAGCCGATCGAATGCGTGGTGCGCGGGTATCTCACCGGTTCCGGGTGGGAGGAGTACCGCACCGACGGCACGGTGTGCGGCATCGCGCTGCCCGCGGGCCTCGCCAACGGCGACCGCCTGCCGGAACCCATCTTCACGCCGGCGTTCAAGGCGCCGCTCGGCGAGCACGACGAGAACATCTCGTACGAGCGGACGGTCGAGATCGTCGGCGCCGACCGCGCGGCGGAGCTGCGCGCACTGTCGCTCGAGATCTATGGCCGGGCGGCCGCCACCGCCGAGGAGCACGGGCTCATCCTCGCCGACACGAAGTTCGAGTTCGGCCTGGATGCGGCAGGCACCATGACCCTCGCCGACGAGGTGCTGACCCCCGACTCGTCGCGGTACTGGGACGCCGAGGCATGGCGCACCGGCAGCACCCCCGCCGAGCGCATGGCGAGCTTCGACAAGCAGATCGTCCGCGACTGGCTGGCCGCCGCGTGGGACAAGCAGGGCGAACCCCCCGCACTCCCCGCCGACATCGTCGCGCGGACCGCCGCGCGCTACCGCGAGCTGCTCGACCGCCTCGCCCGCTAGCATCCACCCCCTACCGCGACTGAGCACCACTGAGGAGAGCACCATGCCCATCTGGAAGCTGCACGGCAACGGTCGCACCGTCGCGCCCGGCGCGGTCGTGAAACCCGGCGAACGCCTGAGCTGGCCGGCGACCATCGCCATCGGCGTCCAGCACGTCGTCGCCATGTTCGGCGCCACATTCCTCGTGCCCGTGCTCACCGGGTTCCCGGTGCCGACAACACTGCTGTTCTCGGGCGTCGGGACGCTGCTGTTCCTCATCGTGACGAAGAACAAGCTGCCCAGCTACCTCGGTTCCTCGTTCGCGTTCATCGCACCGATCACCGCCGCGGTCGCGAGCTCCACCATGGGCACCGCGCTGGCGGGCGTCGTGGCCGTCGGCATCCTCGTCGCGATCGTCGGCGTGATCGCCCAGGTGACCGGCACCGGCTGGATCGACCGGCTCATGCCTCCCGTGGTCGCCGGCGCCATCGTCGCGCTCATCGGCTTCAACCTCGCTCCTACGGCGTGGGCGAACTTCGACCAGCAGCCGGTGATCGCCTCCATCACGCTCGTTGCCATCATCCTGTTCAGCGTGCTGTTCCGCGGCTTCCTCGGCCGCATCTCGATCTTCCTCGGCGTGGTCGTCGGCTACCTCGCCGCGGGGCTCCTCGGCGGGCTCGACTTCAGTTCGGTCGGGGATGCGGCCTGGGTCGGCCTGCCCGAGTTCCACCTCGCCGACTTCACCCAGCCCGGCACCTGGGGCGCGATTGCGATGTTCCTGCCCGTCGTGCTCGTGCTGCTGGCAGAGAATATCGGCCACGTGCGAGGGGTCGCCAGCATGACCGATCCGGCCGTCAACAAATCGACCGGCCGCGCCCTGATCGCGGACGGCGTCTCGACGACGATCGCGGGCCTGTTCGGCGGTTCGGGCACCACGACCTACGGCGAGAACATCGGCGTCATGGCCGCAACGCGCGTGTACTCGACGGCGGCGTACTGGGTCGCGGGAATCGCGGCGATCCTGCTCAGCCTCTCCCCCAAGGTCGGTGCCGTGTTCAACAGCATCCCGGCGGGCGTCCTCGGCGGCGCGACCACCGCGCTGTATGGGCTCATCGGGATCATCGGCATCAAGATCTGGGTGGACAACCGGGTCGACTTCTCGCGTCCGGTGAACCAGTACACGGCGGCGGTGTCGCTCGTGATCGCGATCGCCGGCTTCACGATGCAATGGGGCGACTTCCAGCTCGGCGCGATCGTCGTCGGCGCCGCGGCGGCGCTCCTGATCTACCACCTCGGCAATGCCGTCGCGCGGATCCGCAAGACCGGCGCCGACGACGGCGGTCCGATCCCCGCGGTCGGCCCCCTCGGCGGCGACCCGGAGTAACCGCATCGACCCGTTCACCTGTCGCGTGTTGTCCGCACATGGCGCGACAAGCGACAGGTGAGCGGGTTGCGGATGCGGCAGCGTTCGGATGCGGCAGGTTCACCTGTCGCGAAGTGCGAGCAGCTGCCGCAACATCCGACAGGTGAGCAGGGGGAAGCCGGCGACGGGCGTCAGGCGGACTCGCGGACGATCAGCTCGGTCGGCAGGATCGTCGCGTGCGGCGGCTCGTCGCCCTCGAGCAGGCCGAGCAGCACCCGCGCCATGGTCTGTCCCTGCGCGAAGGACGGCTGACGCATCGTGGTGAGCGTGGGGCTGACGCTCGTGGCGAGCTGCGAGTCGTCGAAGCCGACGACGGCGACATCGTCTGGCACCCTCACCCGCGCCGCCTGCAGCACGCCCATGGCACCGCGAGCCATCAGGTCGCTGGCGATGAACACCGCATCGGGTTTGCCCTTCCCCTCCAGGATGCGGCGCATCGCGGCAGCGCCACCCTCGGCGGTGAAGTCGCCGTCCTCGACGGCGACTTCGGGGAGTCCCGCGGATCGCATCGCCGCGCGATAGCCGGCGAGGCGGTCGACACCGGCCGACATGCTCGCCGGTCCCGCGATCGTGGCGATGCGGCGGCGACCCTGCCCGATGAGGTACTCCACCGCATCCCGGGCACCGGCCGCGTTGTCGACGTCGACGTAGTAGTCGTTGGGCCGCGCGTGATCCGGGCGGCCCGCGTAGACCACCGGTACCGCCGACGCGATCGCCGAGACGAACGTGTCACTGGTGTGGTGAGAGACGACGATCGCGCCGTCGATCGAGCCGCTCCGGGCGTAGCCCACCATCTTGTCGCCGGGGTCGTTGCTCGCGATGAACAGGGTCAGCACATACGGTGACGAGGCGATCGTGGCGTTGATGCCCGACACGATCGCGGCGAAGAACGGGTCGCCGAAGAACCGGTGGGTGTCCTCCGGGATGATGACGGCCACCGCGAGCGTGCGGCTGCTCGCGAGCGACCGGGCCGCTCGGTTGGGCACATAGTTCAGGTCGTCGATCGCGGCACGGACGGACTCGAGCGCCTCCGGGCTGACCGCGGTCGACCCGTTCACGACGCGCGACACCGTGGAACGTGAGACGCCCGCGAGCCGGGCGACCTCCTCGATCGTGGCCGTGCTTCGTGACTGCGCTGTCATTGCCCGATCCTTCCGCCCTACTCCGTGATGGCTCGTGCGGCGATGATGCGACTGTACCTGTGGGCGCTGTCCTTCGGGGTGCGCTCCTGCGTGTCGTAATCGACGCGGACGATGCCGAACCGCTTCTCGTAGCCCCAGGCCCACTCGAAGTTGTCGAGCAGGGACCAGTAGAAGTATCCGCCGACGTCGACGCCCGCGTCGATGGTGTCGAGGATCGCGGACAGGTGACCGGCGAGGAAGTCGGCCCGGTCGTCGTCGTGCACGGCGATCTCGCCGTTCTCGACGACGGGCTGGTCGTCGTAGGCGGCGCCGTTCTCGGTGACGAACAGGCGCGTGCCCGCCTCGTTGGAGTACTCGGTCGCGACACGGGTGAGCAGGCGCGTGAGGGTGGCCGGGTCGACCTCCCAGTGCATCGCGGTGCGCGGCAGGCCCCGCTCGTGCCAGTGGATGTTCTCCCCCACGGGCCACGGCGAGCCGGCCGGGCGGTCGGTGGGGGCATCGCCCGCGGCGGGCGGGTCAAGCGGAACCTCGGCGCCGACGTACTCACCGTGGTAGTAGTTCACCCCGAGCGCGTCGATGGGGGCGGCGATCGTCTCCAGGTCGCCGGGACGCAGGACCGCGTCGAGGGATGCGGCGGCATCGGGCGCGGACCGTCGCATGTCGGCCACGATGTCCTCCGGGTACGACCCGCGGAACACCGGGTCGAGGAACCAGCGGTTGAACTGGCCGTCGATGCGGCGTGCGGCGTCGACGTCGCCCGGGCTCTGCGGGTCCACCGGGTCGGCGACCGTGAGGTTCAGTCTGATGCCGAGGTTCAGCGATGCATCGCGCTCACGGAGGGCGGTGGGCGGCGGCGACGCCCTCGCCGGCGGAGTAGTGACCGGGGGCGTGGATGCCGGCGGTGTAGCTGAGGAACGAGGAGCACCACGGCTCGTTGAGCGTGGTCCACACCGACACCCGGTCGCCGAGCGCGTCGTGCATGTCGAGCGCGTACTCGGTGAAGCGGTCGGCAGTGTCGCGGTTCGTCCAGCCGCCCTTCTCCTGCAGTGCCTGCGGCAGGTCCCAGTGGTACAGCGTCAGCCACGGCAGGATGTCGGCGTCGAGCAACTCGTCGACGAGCCGCTGGTAGAAGTCGATTCCGGCCGGGTTCACCGGTCCGCCGTCGGGGCGCACCCGCGACCACGACGTCGAGAAGCGGTAGGTCTGCAGGCCCAGGCGCTTCATCAGCGCGACGTCGCCGGCGTAGCGGTGGTAATGGTCGGTGGCGACCTCGCCGTCGTCGCCGTTGATCACGGCGCCGGGGACGCGGCAGAAGGCGTCCCAGATCGAGTCGCGGCGGCCGTCTTCGTGCGCGGCGCCCTCGATCTGGAAGGCGGCGGTGGCCGCGCCGAACAGGAAGCCGTCCGGGAACGTGCGGGGGGTGGTGCTCATCGCGGGGGTCCTTACTGTCGCGGTTCAGTCGCGGGTCGATGCGTTCGGAGGGGGATGGGGATCAGGTGAGGGCGTCGACGGCGGCGGACCAGCGGTCCCAGGCCTCGGCGGGGGTGCTCGTGCCGGAGCGGACACTCGTGAGCGCCGTCCGCATGAGGTCTTCGATCTCGGCGGAGGCGGGGCCACGGAAGCGCATCGTGGTGATCGCCACCGCGCGGTCACGGAGCGTCGCCGCCAGCGGAGCGGCGAACGGGTCGTCCACGCCGGGGGTCGGGGTGGCGCTGGGGTCACCATCCGGGGCGTCGGCCGCATCCAGCTTCGCGTCGGCGTCCGCGTCCGTGTCGGCGTCCGCGTCCGGATTCGCGCCATCGTCGCCGAGGGCGTCCGCAGCGGCGGCATTCTCACCGGCATCGGGATCGGATGCGGCGGCATCCGCATCCGTCTCCTCCTCGGCCGCGAGCACCATGCTGGGGAACGCGCCGGCCGCGGTGAACAGCGCGATCTGCTGCTCCGGGGCCGTGAGCCAGTCGGCGACCTCGCGTGCCCGGTCCACGTGCGAGCCGGCCGCGGGAACGGCGAGATACGACGCCGCGGAGGTCGCGCCGCCGCCGGGGAACGCATCGGCGATCTGCCATCCCGCCGCGAGCAGGGCGGCGAGGGTGCCGGTGCCCGCCTCGATCTCGCTGCCCCCGGGGATCACGTCGCCGACCGTGCCGGCAGCGCAGAAGCTCGCCGCGAACGCTCCGTCCTCGGCGCCAGGCTGCCACTCTTCGGTGCCGGGCTCGACCCCGGCGAAGATGGCGGGGTCGGCGGTGACCCGGTCGAACGCGGTGCGCACGGCCGGGTTCGTGGCGGCGACGATCTCGCCGGTTGCGCGGATCTCGAAGGGGGCAGCGTGCTCGTCCATCATCACGAAGAAGGCGGATGCGGCGGAGTCGAGGAAGCCGCGGCCGGTCGCGGTGGTGTACTCCTGGGCGGCCTGGACGAGACCCGGCCAGGTCGCCGCGAGGTCGCCGACCGACGCCGGGTCGCTCGGGAGCCCGGCGGCGGCCAGCAGGTCCGGGCGGTAGCAGAGGGCGCGGGGTGCGATGCCGGCGGGATAGGCGATGACGCGGCCGGCGGCATCGGTCGCGGAGCGCAGCGCCCAGTCAGGCCAACGCCCTTCGTCGTCGCCCAGCGCGTCCTTCGGGATGGCCGCGAACAGATCGGAGTAGCGCATCAGATCCGGAAGCCACGAGTACTCGACGGTGACGATGTCGGTCAGACCGGTGCGGCCGAGGTTGTCGAACAGGTCTTGTCGGGCGTCGGCGGAGGCGAGGTCGCGGACGACGATCTTCACATCGGCGTGCTCGCGGTCGTACTCCCCCAGCAGGGCGCGGTAGGCCTCGCCGGTGCCGTCGTCGGTCACCTGGACGGTCAGCACGGTGGGGCTGGCCTTAGCGGAGGACGTGCCGCATCCGGTGATCGTCAGTGCCAGGGCGGCAGTCAGCGCGAGCGCACGCGTGCGTCGATGCACAGCGCTCCTCCTCACCGTCGTCAGATCGTCCTCGCAATGATGCCACGATCCGCGCGGGAGCGCTCCCACGAGGTGTCCCGAGGATGCGGCCGCCTAGACTGGAAGCGCACATCCGCCGCGCACCCCGGGAGTCCTCCGCATGCCCACCATCGTCGTCGACGTCATGCCCAAAGCCGAGCTGCTCGACCCGCAGGGCAAGGCCGTCGCCGGCGCCCTCACCCGCATGGGGGTCGAGTCCTTCTCGAGCGTGCGTATCGGCAAGCGGTTCGAACTGACCGTGGACGGCGACGTCGACGACGCTGTGCTGGCGACGGTGCGGCAGCTCGCCGACGATGTGCTCTCCAACTCCGTGATCGAGGATGTCGTCGGCATCGAGGTGGTCGAGTGAGCGTCCGCATCGGCGTCATCACCTTCCCCGGCTCGCTTGACGACCGCGACGCGCAACGGGCCATCCGCCTTGCCGGCGCCGAGCCGGTGGCCCTGTGGCACGGTTCCCACGACCTCGACGGTGTCGACGCGCTGGTGCTGCCGGGCGGCTTCAGCTACGGCGACTACCTGCGCGCCGGTGCCATCGCCGCGCTCGCGCCGATCATGAGCGAGGTCAAGGATGCTGCCGCAGCGGGGATGCCCGTCCTCGGCATCTGCAACGGCTTCCAGATGCTCGTCGAGGCGCACCTGCTGCCGGGCGGCCTGATCCGGAACGCCCACCAGCAGTTCATCCGCCGCGACCAGCGGCTGCGCGTCGAGAACGCCGACACCGCGTGGACCAGCGACTTCGCCGCCGGCCAGGAGATCACCATCCCGCTGAAGAACGCCGACGGCGGATACATCTGCTCCGCCGAGACGCTGAAGCAGATCGAGGGCGACGGGCTCGTCGCGTTCCGCTACGTCGGCGTGAACCCCAACGGCTCGCTCGACGACATCGCCGGTCTCACCAACGAGCGTGGCAACGTGGTCGGCCTCATGCCGCATCCCGAGCACGCCGTCGAGGCCGGTTTCGGCCCCAACACCCCCGCGGCCATGCGCTCCGGCGTCGACGGGCTGTCGTTCTTCTCCTCGGCGGTGTCCGCCGTCGTGTCCGCCGCCGCGTAACGCGTTCGGGTCGGGTCCCCCTCGGGCGTGCCCGCTCCGCTTGGGTGGGGCTCGTCCGGCTGGGGCTCGTCCGCTGGGGCTCGTCCGCTTCTCAGACGGTCCCGGCCGGCGGCCAGACACCGATGATGAGCGCCATCACGACGAGCGTCACGAGTTCGTGCGCGATGTTCATGACGGTCAACGCGGTCGGGCGACCCTCGAAGGCGTCGTGCGTGATGAACCGCGCCGCCGTGAACCCGGCCCAGCCGAGCGTCCCGACGGTCAGCGCCGCGAGCAGGTACGAACCACCCGCATAGCCCCACACGACGGTGGTGCCGATCGCGAGCACGAACGCGGTGACGAGACTCACGATCACGGTCGTGACGATCGGCCACACGGCGGTGGCGCCCGGGCGATCCATGTCGACGTTCGCAAGCCGCGCCCATCGGGTGCCGAACACCCTCGGGGTGTACCAGATCGAACCCACAATCATGCTGGAGAGTGTCGCGAGCAGGACGGTCCAGATGTTGATCTCCACCATGACGGCTCCTTCGATCGGTGACCGAAGCGTAGCGACGGGGGGCTCGACGCGAAAGGACGTCGGTCAGCGCCGGTCGATATCGGCCCCCGACCACAGGTCGCCGCAGTCGACCCGCTCGGCACCGTGCGCCCGCAGATACGGGCCGGCACCGCGGTCGCCTCGCAGGTCCCCGCTGAGGTCCGCCCAGTGGTCACGGCCGATGAGCACGGGATGGCCGGGCCGACCGTCGTAGTCGGCCTGCACCAGCGCGGATGCGGACGCCCGCGCCCGGATGCGCAGGGCCGCCGCATCCGGCATATCGGGGGTGTCGACGGTCACGATGAGAAGCGCCTGCGCGGGCGTCGCCGACGCCGCCGCGATGCCGCGCCGCACCGCGGCGGACATCCCGCTCGCCCAATCCGGCACCGGCACCGGCCGCGCCTCGTCCGGCAGGAGGGCGGTCACCTCGGCGGCGGACGCCCCCACCGCGACGAGGATCGGCGCGCACCCGGCGGCCTGCAGTAGCCGGACCGCCGCGACCACCCAAGGGGTGCCGTCCGCGCTCCGCGCCAGACCCTTGGGTCCGCCGAAGCGGGTGCCGGCACCGGCCGCGAGCACGAGCCCCGCCGTCGATGTCCGCCCCAGTCCCATGATCGGGTCAGCGTAGCGCGCCCGAAACACACGGCGGCTACCGTATCCGCATGCTCGAATTGGCCGCCGATCTGCTGCCGCTGGTGCGCGCCGGCGAGACGGTCGCCGTGGTCACGGTGTCCCGGGTCGCCCGCAGCGCCCCGCGCGGCGCCGGCTCCGCCATGGCGGTCACCCGCGACGCGCGCGTCATCGGCTCGATCTCGGGCGGCTGCGTGGAATCGGATGCCGTGTCCCTGGCTCTCGCGTCGCTCGCGTCGTCTCGAGGGACCTCGTCGCGGTTCGGCTTCAGCGACGAGCAGGCGTTCGCGGCCGGGCTCGCCTGTGGCGGCTCGATCGACGCGATCATCAGCGTCGTCGGCCCGGACGACGTCGCGGCCATCGCGGCCTGGGAAAGCGTGCTCGCGGGGCGCGCCGCCGGGGTCGGGATCGTCGCCTCCGGCCCCGACACCGGGCGGATCATCCCCCCCGAGGCCGGGCGGACAACCACCATGCTCGAAGCGGCATATGACGGGGCGGACGTGCTGCAGGTGCGCAGCGCGCCGGCACCCCGGCTCGTCCTCCTCGGCGCCGGCGAGCACGCGGCAGCGCTGTGCCGTGTGGGCACCGCCGCGGGATTCGCGGTCACCGTGTGCGATGTCTGGGAGCTCCTCACGACCCGCGAACGTTTCCCGGACGCGGTCGAACTCATCGCCGGCATCCCGGCCGAGTACCTGGAATCGCTCGGCGCGGATGACATCGACGAACGCACCGCCATTTGCGTCCTGACCCACGACGTCCGCCTCGACATTCCGGCCCTCCGGGCGGCACTCCGGATGCCGGTGGGCTTCGTCGGGGCGATGGGTGCGCGCTCCACGGTGGCGCGCCGGGCCGAGCTCCTCCGCGAGGAAGGCGTCACCGAGGAGGAGCTGTCACGGCTCCACTCGCCGCTCGGGCTGGACCTCGGCGGCACGAGCCCGGAGCACACGGCGATCGCCGTGCTGGCCGAGATCGTGGCGGTGCAGCACGGCCGGGGCGGGCAGCCGCTCCGCGAGGGCACAGGCCCGCTGCACGTGCGCGCCGACCCGCTGCACGACCGGACCGCGAGCGGTGACGCCGACCCCGCCGCATCCGGCCCCGCACGAACCTCGCAGAATCGCGCGAACTCCGCAGGATTTCACCCGGATGCTGCGAACATCGTGACATTCTGCGACGTTCGGTGAGGTCCGCCGCCCGGGTGGCAGAGCCGCGCGAGCCTCGAGCGACCTGTTAGCCTCTGTGCCACTGCGTGTCCTATCACCATGACCGATCCGGTTCAGGGCGGGGACTGCGGCGAAACCCTCGTCACAGCACCCACCAGGAGGTAGGTCTATGTCCACGCCCGTCGACAAGTCGCAAGCCGGTATCGGCGCCCGGCAGTACCACATCGGCATCGCACCGGGAGAGGTCTCCTCGGTCGCACTGCTCCCGGGTGACCCGTTCCGCGTGCCGTTCGTCGCGGAGTTCCTCACCGACGTGAAAGAGGTGGCGCACAACCGCGAGCACCGCACGATGACCGGCTGGTACAAAGGCCGTCACATCACCGCGACCTCCACCGGCATGGGGTGCCCCTCGACCGCGATCGCCGTGGAGGAGCTCGCCCGGGTCGGCGTCACCTCATTCATCCGCGTCGGCAGCTCCGGTGCACTCCAGCCCGGGATCGCCCCGGGCGACCTGCTCGTCAGCGAGGGCAGCTTCCGCAACGACGGCACCACCGACGCCTACCTGCCCAAGGGTTTCCCCGCCGTGCCGGACCTCGCCCTCACCGCATCCCTCGACCGCAACGCCCGCCGCATCGCCGAAGCGGCCGGCACCCAGTCGTTCACGGGCATCAGCGTGAGCGACGACGCGTTCTACGCCGAGACCCCGGAGTGGATCGGCGAGCTCAACCGGATGGGCATCCTCAACGTCGAGATGGAGGCGTCGGCGATGTACATCGTCGCTCGCCTCCGGGGCCTGCGCGCCGGCATGGTCTGCGCCTGTTCCAGCAACCTCGTCGACGGCACGTCGCTGTACGACCACGCGAACACCGCGCTCAAGGACGGCTGGATGCGGTCCATCGAGGCCGCACTGGAGACGGCCGTCGAGCTCGAGCTGTAGCCCGCACCGCCGAGACCACATCCGTTCCGCGAGACCACATCCGATCCGATGTCGTCTCG
>NZ_JAPLAI010000061.1 GCF_026393345.1 Microbacterium sp. | reverse complement strand
CCGTTGGCGATGACGTCGTCGATGGTCGCCTGGTAGACGCCCGCGTAGGACGAGTCCGGGATGACCGCGAGAGTGTCGTCCTCGCCGCCGTCGACGCCCCAGAGCTTTCCGCCGTTGCGGATGAGCGCGGGCATGGATGCGTCGACGATGACGTCGGAGGGCACGTGCAGGTTGGTGATGCCCTTGTCCGAGTTCACGTAGGACAGACGGGCGCCGCGGGCGAGGTCGGCCGTGATGGCCTGCTGGATCTCGTCGGCCTTGCCGGTCTGCGCGAGCCCCGACAGGATGGCGCCGAGACCGTTGTTGGCGGAGAGCCCGGCCTCGCTGAGCGCGTCACCGTAGGTGTCGAACACGTCGGCGAAGTAGGCCTTCACGACGTGGCCGAAGATGATGGGGTCACTGACCTTCATCATGGTGGCCTTGAGGTGCACCGAGTACAGCAGGTCCTCGGCCTTGGCCGTCTCGAGGGTTTCCTGCAGGAAGGCATCCAGGGCCTTCGCCGACAGGAACGTGGCGTCGATGATCTCGCCGGGCAGCACCTTGAGGTCGGTCTTGAGCACGGTGACCGTGCCGTCCTCGGCGATGTGCTGGATCGTGAGCACGTCGTCGTCGGGGATGACGACCGACTTCTCGTTCGTGGCGAAGTCGTCGTGGCCCATCGTGGCGACGCGGGTCTTCGACCCGGCGGCGAACGGCTTGTTGCGGTGCGGGTGCTTCCGCGCGTAGTTCTTCACCGACAGCGGTGCGCGACGGTCGCTGTTGCCCTCGCGCAGCACCGGGTTCACGGCGGAGCCCTTGATGCGGTCGTAGCGGGCACGGATGCTCTCCTCCTCGTGCGAGGAGGGGTTGTCCGGGTAGTCCGGCACGTCGTAGCCCTGCGACTGCAGCTCGGCGATGGCCGCCTTCAGCTGCGGGATCGAGGCCGAGATGTTCGGCAGCTTGATGATGTTGGCTTCGGGGAGCGTGGCGAGACCGCCGAGCTCGGCGAGCGCGTCGCCGACCAGCTGCTCCGGGGTCAGCCGCTGCGGGAAGGTCGCGAGGATGCGGCCCGCGAGCGAGATGTCACGCGTTTCGATCTCGACGCCCGCCTGGCCGGCGATCGCCGTGACCATGGGGAGGAAGGATGCGGTCGCGAGTGCCGGAGCCTCGTCGGTGTGCGTGTAGATGATGGTGGAATCTGGCACGTGTGGTCTCTCCGTACGAGCGTCGTGGGGGTAGATCCTCAGACTATCGCACCCGCGAAAGTATCTCGACGTCAAGATACTTTTCGCCGTTCATGCACAGCTCGGCGAACCGACGGTGGAGTGGGTGCACCCAGCACGTTAGCCTGTGTCCATGACGGAGCTGCGCCTCGAGGAACTGTCCGCCACGACCATCGTCGCCGTGAACTCCATGTCGCTCAAACCCGGCCAGGAGCAGTTCATCGCACCGGTGAGCTACGGCACCGCCGCGACGGTCGTGAACCCCCGCACCAGCTGGCAGCGGGTGGCGCTCGACCGCAACGAGGTCGTCGGGTTCATCAGCGCGAGCTTCGATCCGGACGAGCCGCAGGAGTACTTCCAGTCGGTGCTGTGGCGCATCAACGTCGACGCCGACGACCAGGGACGCGGCGTCGGCCGGTTCCTCGTCGATGCGATGCTCGCCGAGGCCCGCGAACGCGGCATGACCCACGTCGACGTGATCTACGAGGAGGGCGACGACGGCCCGCAGCCGTTCTTCGAACGGGTCGGGTTCCAGCCGGTCGGCGAGACCGAGTTCGGCGAGACGGTCGCCCGCATCACCCTCTGACGAGATACCCCGGGGGTCAGACCAGAGACTCCCGCCACGCGGCGTGCAGCTGCGCGAACTTGCCTGTGCCGGCGATGAGCGCGTCGGGGGTGTCGTCCTCGATGACCTCGCCGTGCTCCATCACGAGCACGCGGTCGGCGATCGCGACGGTCGAGAGCCGGTGCGCGATGATGATCGCCGTGCGCTCGGCGAGCAGAGTCTGCAACGCCTCCTGCACGAGCCGCTCGCTCGGGATGTCGAGGGATGCGGTGGCCTCATCGAGGATCAGCACCGCGGGGTCGGCGAGGAACGCGCGTGCGAACGAGATGAGCTGGCGCTGCCCCGCGGACACGCGCCCGCCACGCTTGTTCACGTCGGTGTCGTAGCCGTCCGGGAGTGCCTGGATGAACGCGTCCGCACCGACCGCGCGGGCGGCGGCCTGGATCTGCTCGAGGGTGGCGTCGGGCTTGCCGAGCGCGATGTTGTCCGCGACGGTCCCGCTGAACAGATACGCCTCCTGCGTGACCATGACGATCGCGCGGCGGAGGTCGGCGGGCGAGAGCTCGCGCAGGTCGATGCCGTCGAGCGTGATGCGCCCCCGCGTCGGGTCGTAGAACCGCGAGACGAGCTTCGCGAGCGTCGACTTCCCGGCGCCCGTGGTGCCCACGAGCGCGATCGTCTGCCCGGCCGGGATGTCGAGGCTCAGGTGCGGCAGGATGGTTCGGCCGTTGCCGTATCCGAATTCCACGTCTTCGAAGCGCACGTGCCCGGATGCGGCGGGCAGCGACGCCGGACGCTGCGGGTCCGGAACGCTGGGCTCCTCCTCGAGCACGCCCGAGACCTTCTCCAGCGCTGCGGCGGCGGACTGGTACTGGTTCAGGAACATCGCCACCTCCTGCAGCGGCGAGAAGAAGTTCCGCACGTACAGGACGGCCGCCAGCAGCACGCCGACCTCCAGCGCTCCGGTGGACACCCGCATCCCGCCCCAGAGCAGAACCGCGGCGAGCGTCACCGCCGAGACGGCCATGAGCCCGGGCTCGAACGTGCCGAACAGGCGCATGGAGCGCATGTTGACCGCTCGGTAGTCCTCGCTCAGCTCCCCGAACTCGCGGTCGTCGCGGTCCTCGGTGCGGAAGGCCTTCACCGCACGGATGCCGGTCATCGTCTCCACGAACTTCACGATGACCTTGGCGCTGACCACGCGCGACTCGCGGTAGACCAGCTGCGAGCGGCGGTAGAACCAGCGCATGAGGAGGGCGAGCGGCAACCCCATCACGACCAGGATGAGGCCGGACTGCACGTCGATGAGCAGCAGCGCGATGAGCGTGAACCCGCCGTAGAGGACGCCGGAGACGAGCTCGTTGAGCCCACCGTCGAGGAGTTCCCGGATGCTGTCGAGGTCGCTGGTCTGCCGCGAGATGATGCGGCCGGAGGTGTAGCTCTCGTGGAACTCCAGGCTCAGTCGCTGCGTGTGACGGAAGATGCGGGTGCGCAGATCCAGCATCACCGCCTGCGTCAGCCGCGCAGCCACCAGCACGTACCAGCCGATGAGGGCTGCGCCGCCGATCGCGGACAGGGCGTACACGAGGAAGACACCGACGGTCGGCAGCCAGTCCGCGTGCTCGATGACGGCGGGGAGGGCATTGTCGATGCCGTAGGCGATGAGGCTCGGGCCGATGACGCGCAGCGCGGTCGAGACGACGAGCACGACGGCCGCGAGCGCCAGGTGGCCGCGGACGGGATGCATGAGCCCTGCGAGCAGCCGCTGCGAACGGCGCCGGATGTGCACACTCTCGGTGCGGGTGTAGTCGGAGCGGTCTTCGCCGCTGGTGCCGGTGACGCTGGTCATCGCACGGCCTCCGTCCGGGTGTCGGCATCGTCGTCGTTGAGGCTGGAGATCACGTAGCGGTAGTGCTCGGACTCGCGCAGCAGGTCGCTGTGGCGACCGACCGCGGTGATCCGGCCCTCCTCCAGCAGCGCAACCCGGTCGGCGAGCGCCACCGTGGAGGGGCGGTGCGCGACGATGAGCGCGGTGGTGTGGGCGAGCACCTGCCGCAGCGCTTCTTCGACGAGCGCCTCGGTGTCGACGTCGAGCGCGGACAGCGGGTCGTCGAGGACGAGCGCGGCGGGACGGGCGGCGACCGCGCGGGCGAGGGCGAGCCGCTGGCGCTGTCCGCCGGAAAGACTCATTCCCTCCTCCCCGATGACCGTCTCGACGCCGTCGGGCAGGTCGTGCACGAAGGCCGCCTGGGCGACCTGCAGCGCCTCCTGCAGCACGCGCTCCCCCTCCGGTGAGGCCGGGTCGAGGTCGTCACGGCCGAGGAGGACGTTGTCGCGGACGGATGCGGAGAAGAGCGTGGCCTCTTCGAACGCGGTCGAGATGTGGGTGCGCAGTTCCCGCAGCGTGAGATCGCGCAGGTCGACGCCGTCGAGGGTGACCCTCCCGCCGGTGACGTCGTAGAGCCGCGTCGGCAGGGTGGTGAGCGTGGTCTTACCGGACCCGGTGAGCCCGACGAGCGCCATGGTCTCTCCCGGTTCGAGGGTCAGGTCGATGCCGTTGAGCAGGTCGCGCTGCGTCTCGGGGGCGTCCTGGTAGCGGAAGTGCACCCCCTCGAAGACGAGCCGGCCGTGCGGTTCGGCGATCGTGGCGGGCTCCGCGGGGTCGACGATCGTGTTCTCCTCGTCGAAGACCTCGAACACGCGGTCGGTGGCGGTGCGGGCGTCGAGCAGGAACGAGAAGAGGAATCCGATCGACTCCATCGGCCAGCGCAGCACAGTCGCCATCGCGAAGAACGCGAACAGTTCCGACACCGTGATGAGGCTCTGCTGCGCGAGCACGATGCCGGTGACCAGGCACAGCGCGAACGCGATCTCCGGGAGGAGGGTCAGCCAGAACCAGATGGCGCCGACCGCACCGGCCTTCCGCAGTTCGGTCTGACGCAGCGTCTCGGCCTGCCGGGTGAACTTCTGCAGGGCGTGCCCGCCGCGGCCGAAGGCCTTGAGGACGCGGATGCCGTGCACGCTTTCCTCCACCGCGGTGGCGAGGTCGCCGGCCTGGTCCTGACTCTGCCGGGTGAGCACCCCGTACTGCTTCTCGAACCGGAATCCGACGTACCACAGCGGCGCGGAGCACAGCAGGAAGACGACACCGAGCGCCCAGTGCCAGCGGAAGAGGACGACGGTGCCGACCAGAATGGTCAACGCGTTGACCACGAGCATGACGAGGCCGAACGCGAGCCACCGGCGGATGAGGCCGATGTCCTGCATCATGCGGCTGAGGAGCTGCCCCGACTGCCAGCGGTCATGGAACGAGACGGGGAGGCGTTCCAATCGCTGGGTGAACCGGGTGCGCAGCTCGTACTCGATGCGGGTGGACGGCGCGAGGATGAACCAGCGCCGCAGCCACACCAGTCCCGCCTCGGCGAGACCGAGCGCGAGGATCGCGACCGCGCCCCCGGCGATCGCGCCCGGGTCACCGGTGGCGATCGGGCCGGCGACCACGGCTTCCAGCACGAGCGGGATTCCCAGGGCGACGAGGGCGGCGGCGAGCGCGCTCACGGCGCCCGCCAGCATCCGGCGCATGACCGGGCGGGCGAACGGCACGAGGCGCGCGAGCGCGCGCGGGGTGGACAGTGTCGAAGATGACATGAGCCTCAGGGGGACGGAGCGGATGACGGACGCGACCCAGTTCCGGTCGCGGCGAGGGAACGAGCCGGGCGCTACCCGGCGATGATCCGCGGGCTCTGCTCTGCGCGGAGGACGGCCGGCTCAGCGGTGGCGGGCTGAATCATGGGTCCTCCTCGTCGGCGTCGGGCTGTCCGCACGACGGCGCGGCAGCCCTCCAGCCTAGGCTGAGTGTCGGCTGGACGTCAATCACGCGATCCCGGGCGCGCCCTCACGCCGCGGCTTCGCGGGCGAGGAGGCTCCGCTTCACGTCGAGCCCCCAGGCGAAGCCGCCCAGCGACCCGTCGCTGCGGACCACCCGATGGCACGGAACGAACAGGGCCGGGGCGTTGCGGGCGCAGACCGACGCGGCGGCCCGCACCGCCCGCGGGTTGCCGAGGCGGCCGGCGAACTCGGTGTACGTGAGCGGGCGTCCGGGCGCGATCTGCCGCAGTGCCCGCCATCCGGCCAGCTGGCCCACCGTGCCGGTCTGCGCGACCTCCACGCCGTCGATCGCGGTGACGTCACCGTCGTAGTAGGCGCGGACGGCGGCCGCCGCATCCGTCTCCCCCTCGCTGATCATGGCGGGTCGGATGCGGAGCCGGGCGAGCACGGCGTCGGGGTCGGCCGTCCAGCCGGAGGCGAGGACGCGCCCGCGCTCGCCGACGAGCAGGGTGAAGGGGCCGTCGGGGGTATCGAGGGTCTGCAGGGTGGCGGTCATGAGGTCTCCCGAGGTGTCAGAGGTGTCGGAGGTGTGGCGGCGGCGTGCCACAGGTGCGCGGTGAGGTAGCTGCGCCAGGGCGCGGTGCGCTCGGCCCACGCGGTGAGCGGTCGTGGCTCCGCAGGGATGCCGGCGGCGGCCGCGCCGGTGCGGACGGCGACATCGCCGGGCAGGAAGACATCCGGGTCGCCGGTCACCCGCATCCGCACGTAGTCGGCGGTCCAGGGGCCGATGCCCGGCAGGGCGAGGAGCGCAGCACGCTGGGCGAGCGGGTCGTCCCCGGTGCTGAGGGTGAGTTCTCCCGAGGCGAGCACGGCGGCCGCGCCCGTGACGGCACGGATGCGGGCGGCGGGGCCTCGCAGCACCTCCGCACCGTGCGCGGCGATGGCCGCCATGGTGGGGAACAGGCGGTCGGTGCCCTCGTGCGGGTCGGTCCGCTCTCCGAGCGCGTCAGTGAGCGCGGTGAGCGCGGTCCGGGCGGCGCGAACCGTGATCTGCTGGCCGATCATCGCGCGGATGAGCATCTCGTGCGGGTCGGCGACTCCGGGCACCCGGATCCCCGGGGTCGCGGCGACGAGCGGGGCGAGCGCCGGTTCTGCGGCGAGCGCCGCATCGATGGCCAGCGGGTCGGTGTCCAGGTCGAACAGTCTCCGGACGCGGGTCACGACGAGCGGCAGATCGGGCATCGCGGAGACGCGGGCACGCAGGCGCAGCTCGCCGCCGTCGCGGCGCACCTGGAACCACGCGGGTCCGCCGGGCAACCGCAGCGTGCGGGCGAAGTCGTCGGTGCCGGCGATCTCGACGCCGGCCACCGCACGCGCCGCCATCCACGCGAACACCCCATCGAGGTCTATGGGGCGCCGATGCGCGAGCAGCAGGTCGATCTCGCCGGGGGGCGCAGGCTGCGGGCCGTGTCCGCGGGCACGGAGGGCCGTCGGGGTCATGCCGAACACCTCGCGGACGGTGTCGTTGCATTGCCGGATGCTGGCGAACCCGGCCGCGAACGCGACATCGGCGACCGGCATCGCGGTGCCCACCAGCAGCATCCGCGCGGTGTGTGCGCGATGCGCACGGGCGAGGGCGAGCGGGCCCGCCCCGAGCTCGGCGGCGAGAAGGCGCGTGAGGTGGCGGGTGGAGTAGCCGAGCCGCGCGGCGAGTCCCGGCACGCCCTCGCGCTCCACCACGCCTTCGGCAATGAGGCGCATGGCCCGGCCCGCCGCATCCGCCCGCAGGTCCCATTCCGGCGAGCCGGGCGCGGCCTCCGGCAGGCACCGTTTGCAGGCGCGGTATCCCGCCTCGTGCGCGGCGGCCGAGGTGGGATAGAAGGTGACATTGCCCGGGTTCGGGGTGCGGGCCGGGCAACTCGGCCGGCAGTAGATGCCGGTGGTGCGCACCGCCGTGACGAACTGCCCGTCGAAGCGAGAGTCACGCGCATGGATCGCGCGATACCGCTCGTCGAAGGTCATCCCTGCCTGGCTCACTCCCCCAGCCTGACATGCCTCCGCACCACAGACTCGCGGGTTTCGGACATCGCCGTGCGGCCTCCGCCGTGTCAGTCGGTGCGCTCGAGCTCGGCCACGCCGATCTTCGAATCGGCCATGCCGTAGAACACGAAGTACCGGCCGTCGATCTCCTCAATCGCGGTGGGGAAGACGACATTGGGCACGATCCCGCTGCGCTCGTCGTCGGTCTCCGGCGCCAGCAGCGGCTCGGGGGTGCGCGCGATCACCCGCGACGGGTCGTCGCCGTCGAGCAGGAGCGCACCGGCGGCGTAATTCACCTTCTGCTGCTGTTCGAACGCGTTGTCGATCACGCCGGTGACGCCGTGGTGCAGCACCAGCCACCCCTCCGGCACGCGAAGCGGGGGCGGTCCGCCTCCGATCTTGACCGCCTCGAACGGGAACTCCGGCCCGGCCACGAACCGGTGCTGCTCCCACAGCACGAGGTTCGCGACGTCGGCGCGGACGGCCTCGAGCGGGATGTAGCTGATCCAGATCGACTGCCGGTCGTCCGTGATGCCCGCCGGCAACCGCACCCCCTGTCCGGGACGCGTCTCGCCGAGATCCCACATCGGGCGGTGCAGCACCGCCAGCGCCCGGGTGCCGTCCGGGGCCGTGACCGGCTCGGGGAAGAACACGGTGTCCTTGTTGTGGAAGAGGTTCAGGTCCGTGTCGAGTTCTTCCTGGTACCGGAAGAGCGCGGGCCCGAGCCGGCGCCAGTCGCGCAGGTCCGCCGAGACGGCGACGGCCGTCCGCGGCCCGAGCGGGCCGTACGCGACGTACGTCATCACGTGCAGCCCGAGCGCCTCGATCCAGGTGACCCGCGGGTCTTCGACGCCGGCGTTGTCGGCGCCGCGCTCCCAGCCGCGGTCGGGCGCGAGCACGATCCCTTCGCGGGCCACGGAGACCGGGATGCCGTCCTCGACGATGACGCGAGCGAGGCCGACCCGCGAGACGTTGCCCTCCGACACGAGCCGCGGCAGTAGGTACAGCTGCCCGTCCGGGCCGCGGCCGGACCCGGGGTTGAGCACCCCTTCGGCCTCGTTCGGATCGCCCTGCGCCGGGGTCATGACGATGCCGAGGCGGCGCAAGCGGAAGGGGACGGTGGAGACGGATGCGGTCATGATCAACCTTTCACGGAGGAACCGAGGTCGTTGGAGACGAAGGATCGCTGGAAGACGACGAACAGGGCGACGGCGGGGATGGCCAGCACCACGGCGCCGGCCATGATCGCCCCGAACGGATTGGACATGGTCGCGGCGGCGTTCGACATGAAGTTCGCCAGCGACACGGCGAGCGGCTGCAGCGTGGCGTCCTTGGTGATGAGGAACGGCCACAGGAACTCGTTCCACGGCCCGATGAAGGTGAGCAGGATCACCGTCAGCAGGGCCGGCCGCACCAGCGGCAGGGCCACGCTCCACAGCAGCCGGAACTCCCCCGCCCCGTCGATGCGGGCGGCGTCGAAGAGCTCCCGGGGCACCTGCAGGAAGTACTGCCGGAAGATCACCACCGCGGTGGAGTTGATGAAGAACGGCAGGATCATGCCGAGGTAGTTGTCCGACAGTCCGTAGTCGCGGGCGATGAGCACGTAGAGCGGGATCATCAGCAGCTGGAACGGCACCACCTGCACCAGCAGCGCGAGCGCGAACGTCGCTCCGCGTCCGCGCCACTGCAGCACGGCGAGGGCGTACCCGGCCAGCGTGCCGAAGACCACGGTCCCCAGCAGCACACCACCGGTGAAGATGCCGGAGTTCACGAGCCCCTGCAGCAGGTTGATGCGCCCGTTGATGGCGGTGTAGTTGTCCAGGGTGAGGTTGCCCGGATTCGGGAAGGCTCCCGCGAGGGAGGGGTCGACATCCCGCTGCAGCGATCCCACGATCATGTACCAGAAGGGGAACAGGAACAGCACCGCCCCGAGGCTGAGGACGACGTACAGCGCGACCTTGCTTCCGAGTGCACGTTTCATCGCTCCTCCCCTCCCACGAACCGTCGCTGCACCGCGGCGATGATGAGCACCAGGATCATGAGGACGACCCCGATCGCGGCGGCCATGCCGGGGTTCCCCTGCTCGATGCCCTTCTGGTAGATCAACAGCACGGGCGAGGCGGACGCACCGTTCGGGCCGCCGCCACCGGTGAGCAGGTACGGCTCGGTGAAGAGGTTGGCACCGGTGATGGTCGACAGGAGCACCACGAGCAGGGTGGCCGGCCGAACCCCCGGCACCGTCACCGAGAAGAACGCCCGCAGGCGCCCCCCGCCGTCCATGGACACGGATTCGTACAGTTCGCGGGGCACGTTCTGCAGGGCCGCGAGGTACAGCAGGATGTAGAACCCCAACCCCTTCCAGGTGACGAAGAACGCGATCACCGGCATGGCGAGCGAGGAGTTCACCAGCCAGGACGGATCGGGTGCCAGCGGGCCGAGCAGCGTGTTCACCAGACCGTTCTTGGAGAACAGGAACAGCCACACCGCCACCACCGCGACGGATGCGGTGACGTAGGGAACGTAGTAGCTCACGCGGAAGAACGTGCGTGCCCGGACCACACGGTCGAGAGCGTTGGCGAGGACCAGCGACAGCACGACGGTGAGCGGGACGTTGATCACGAGGAAGATGCCCACGTTGGCGAACGACTGCCGGACGGCGGGGTCGGAGAACACCTGGACGTAGTTGTCGAAGCCGACGAAGGGCTGATCGACCTGCGCGCCGGGTGCGGCGAAGAAGTAGTCGTGGAACGACATCCACACCGCGAAGCAGACCGGGTAGGCGAAGACGACGAGGAGGAAGACGAGGTAGGGCGCGGCGAGCGCCAGTCCGAGGGGCTGACGCCCCAGGAGCCGGCCCCGGGCTCCCCGCACCCGGGGCCGGACGGGGCGGTCACCCCCGGTCCGGCCGCCGGTGGCGGTGGCGGTCACGTCAGTTCCCCGCGACCAGTTCGTCGATCTTCTTAGCGGTGTCGCTGAGGAACGTGTCGACGTCCTCGTCACCGAAGATGACCGCCTTCGAGTATCCGTCGCGGAAGGTCTGCCACATCTCCACCGAGTTGGGGACGTTCGGCACCTCGACGGTGCGGGAGGCCTGGTCACCGAACTGCTCGTAGGCGGGGTTCGCCGCGAAGTAGTCGGGGTAGGTCGCGGTCAAGTCCTGGCGAAGCGGCATCTGCCCGGTCTCTTCCAGCCAGATCCCGTCCTGCTCCTCACTGGTGGCGAACTTCAGCACGTCCCACGCGGTGCCCTTGTTGTCGCAGGCGGTGAACATACCGACGTTCTTCGCGTCGCTGAAGGTCCAGGTGTCCTCGGCGGGCGTGCCGTCCTGCGTGGGAACCGGCACGACGCCCCAGTCGACGTCGTCGCCGTACACCTGGATGGCCCACGGGCCGACGATCGCCATAACCACGCCCTTTTGCGTCTAACGCAGGTTCGGGTGGCGTTCTAGGTGTCGCTGATCGTACAGGAGGGGTCCGGGGCACCTGGTGATAGTGCGGATCGAGTTGCGCTCGTACCGAGCGTTCGCGTTAGATGCATAATGT
>NZ_JAPLAI010000080.1 GCF_026393345.1 Microbacterium sp. | reverse complement strand
CGTGGCCGATCGCGACGAAGACACCGGTCGCCGCCAGCTCGCGCTCGGTGCCGGTGACGGTGTCACGGAGGGTGACGGATTCGAGCTTCTCGTCGCCGTTCAGCCGGGCGATCTCGCTGTTCCATGCCACCTCGATCTTCGGGTGGTCAAGCACGCGCTGCGCCATGATCTTCGAAGCGCGGACCTCGCCGCGACGGTGCACGACGGTCACCTTGCATGCGAAACGGGTGAGAAACAGGGCCTCCTCCATCGCGGAGTCCCCGCCGCCGACGACGACGATCTCCTGCTCGCGGAAGAAGAACCCATCGCAGGTGGCGCACCAGGACACGCCTCGGCCGGTGAGTCGCTCCTCATCCGGCAACCCGAGCTTGCGATAGGCGGAGCCCATGGTGAGGATCACCGCACGCGCACGGAACGTCTCACCCGCGCCAGTCACGATGGCCTTGATCGGTCCGTCGAGGTCGACGCTGACTGCGTCGTCGAGGAGGATGCGGGCGCCGAACCGCTCGGCCTGCTGACGCATCGACTCCATCAACTCCGGTCCGTTGACGGCGTCGACGAACCCAGGGAAGTTCTCCACCTCGGTCGTCGTCATCAGCGCACCACCGGTGGTCACCGAACCGGCGATAACGACCGGGGCGAGGTTTGCCCGGGCCGCGTAGATCGCGGCGGTGAAGCCTGCGGGGCCCGATCCGATGATGACCAGCTCAATCTGTTGATTCGACATGAATCTATATTGACATTCTTCAAAGTAAGGCGCAATCGGCGGCGAGACAGTTCACGGACACTGCACCTGGATGCCAAGAAGCGACCTCCCAATCGGGAAGTCGCCCTCTCGTGGGTCGGTCAGACTGCGCCGACGGGCCTTGCGCCGATCTGCGCAGTACGGATGGCGTGCCGCAGCAGCTGGCACCCTCGGCGTCGAAGCCGCCGGCACCGCCGCAGACCCCGGTGTCGGGAAGGACGAGCTCGTTGCGCTCCGCAGCCTCGTGATCTCCGGCAAGGTGAGCTGCGACGCTGCGGACCTGCTCCTAGCCCGTGAGCGCCAGGAAGGTGGGGGCGCGGCCATAAGACTTCGCACCGACGATGAACAGGTCCTTCTCGGGCTGCGCGAGCTGGCGTGCGCCGGTGGCTCCGACGGAGCCGCAGGAGTGGATGTTCGGGTCGATCTCCGAGGCGATGCTGGCCACGGCGTCGAGCACTGGCGAGGATACGGCCATCGCAGCCGTCCTGGTCGACCGTGTGCACAACGAATGGCTGGCCCTTGCGGCCGCTGTCTACGTCTTTGTCGCGCCCCTGCCGCGCGATTCCCGTCACCGTTGTGCCGTAGAGGACGCGGTCACCCAGCACATCGACGAGTGGGGTGAGGTACTCACTCACCCACTCCGCCCCCGTCGGGTAGCCGTTTGCCGGCGCCGTCCCGGTCGGCTCGAGCAGGCGACGCGCTGCAGTGTCGGTGAGCTCCGGCCAGCCTGAGAAGAGGCGTGCATGACCCCACTCGGACACGGCAGCACCAGCGGAGGAGCCACGCTCGACGACCACGTCATCGACGCCACGTTCGGTTAGATGGGCGGCTGCAGCCGGATGGCCAGCCCAAGCCCGTCATCGATCACGATGGCATCCTCGATCAGTTGCTCGATTCTCAGCGTCAGGACGGCGCCTTTGACTACAGGCGCGCAAAGTCCTGAGCGTCCACTCGCCCAGAGCTATCCGAGGAGCATCGAAGGCATCCGCGGGGCCGCCTCGCTGGCTTAGCGGACGAGGCGTGCGATGGCCTGGGATGCTTCAGTGATCTTGGCCTCGGCAATGTCTCCGCCTGCACGTGCGGCGTCGGTGACGCAGTGGCGGAGATGGTCTTCGAGAAGACCGACAGCAACGCCCTGGAGTGAGCTCGTCAGCGCTGAGATCTGGGTGAGGATGTCGATGCAGTACTTCTCCTCGTCGACCATGCGGTGGATGCCGCGGGCTTGTCCTTCGATCCGTTTGAGACGGGCGAGATAGCGGGCTTTGTCGGTGATGTAGCCGTGTTCGCCGTGTTCGCCGTGTTCGCAGGCGGTGTCGGACTCGACCTGGTCGGTCTCGATGGTGTCGGTCATCGTGGTCTCCGGTTCTGGATTGGTTATCGGTTGAGGATCGCGCGGGCCGTGGTTTCCGGGCGAAGGTCGAGTCGCCGCAGGAGCTGCGCGTTGAGGGCAACCACGATGGTGGACAGGGACATCAGGATCGCCCCGACCGACATCGGCAGCACGAACCCGATGGGGGCGAGGACGCCGGCGGCGAGGGGTACGGAGATCAGGTTGTAGCCGGCGGCCCACCAGAGGTTCTGCTTCATCTTCCGGTATGCGGCGCGGGACAGTTCGATGACGGAGAGCACCGAGCGGGGGTCGTCGCTGGCGAGGATGACTCCGGCAGAGGCGATGGCAACGTCCGTGCCGGCGCCGATCGCGAGCCCGACATCGGCCTGGGCGAGGGCGGGGGCGTCATTGACGCCGTCACCGACCATCGCGACCTTGCGTCCCTCGTTCTGGAGCTCCTGCACCTTCGCGGCCTTGTCCTCCGGTCGGACGCCGGCGAAGACACGGTCGATGCCGAGGTCCTCGGCCACGGTGTGCGCGACGGCTTCGGCATCGCCGGTGATCATCACGACCTGCACACCCAGCGCGTGCAGTGCATCGACGGCTTCGCGCGATTCCGACCGCACCTCATCGGCGAGCTTGAGAGCGCCGATCACACGGCCGTCCTGAACCACGTGGAGGATGATCGCACCGTCATTGCGCCACCGCTCGGCAACGGGCAGCTCCTGCGCATCTTCCTCGGTGAGCAGGTGCGGTCCCCCCACCCGTACAACGGTCCCGTCGACGGTCGCGGTGACGCCGACTGCGGGAGAGGAGGTGAAGTCCGAGCTGCGGGGCACGTCGAGGTGACGGTCGGCGGCGGCGCGGACGATGGCCTTGGCGAGCGGGTGTTCACTGTCGGCCTCCGCGGCGGCGGCCAGGGCGAGCACCCGGTCGGTGTCGTTGCCTTCGACGACTGAGACCTCGGAGACGGTCGGTTCGCCCTTGGTGAGGGTGCCTGTCTTGTCGAACAGCACGGTGTCGACGGTGCGCATGCTCTCCAGCGCGAGCCTGTCCTTCACGAGTACGCCACCGCGTGCGGCGCGTTCGGTGGCGATGGAGACGACCAAGGGGATTGCGAGACCGAGTGCGTGGGGGCAAGCGATGACGAGCACCGTGATGGTGCGGATGACGGCATCATCGGGAAGCCCAACGAGCGTCCACACGATCGCCGTGATCACGCCAGCGCCGAGAGCGAACCAGAACAGCCAGCCTGCCGCCGTGTCGGCAAGGCGCTGCGCGCGCGAGGACGAGCTCTGTGCTTCGGTGACCAGGCGTTGGATGCCGGCGAGAGTGGTGTCGTCACCGGTGGCGGTAATCTCCACGCGCAGCCCGGAGTCGGTCGCCACAGTTCCGGCCGTGACCTGGTCATCGATACCGCGCGTCACGGTGCGGGACTCGCCGGTGACCATTGACTCGTCCATCGACGCGCGACCGTCGACGATGCGACCGTCGGCGGGGACGCTGCCCCCGGGGCGAACGATGACGACATCACCGACGACGAGTTCGGCAGGCGAGACCGTCACGACCTGGTCACCTTCGACGCGTTCTGCTTCGTCGGGCAGGAGCGCGGCCAGGGAGTCGAGAGCGGACGTGGTCTGCGCGAGGGACCGCATCTCGATCCAGTGCCCGAGCAGCATGATCACGATGAGGAGCGCGAGCTCCCACCAGAAGTCGAGCTCGTGGTGCAGCAGGCCGAGGCTCGCACCCCAAGAGGCGATGAACGCAACGGTGATGGCGAGTCGACAGCACCGACGAGGAACGGCTTTCCACCCCAGATGTACATCACTGTTCCCAGTACCGGGGACACCCAGGCCAGGCCGGGAATGTCGGGGAGGGTGTAGCCGAGGATCATCGCGAACATGCCCGACAGCGCGACGGTGGGGACGGCGAGGATCAGCATGATCCAGAACAGGCGACGGAACTGTCCGACGTGGTCGCCATGCCCCGCATGACCCCCGTGTCCACCGTGAGCGTCGTGTCCACCATGTGCGTCATGGCCGGCATGCTCGCCGTGACCCTGGTGGCCCATCGGCGCGCCGCTTCCGTGCGGTGCAGTATCGGGACCGTCGTGGTGCACGGCGGTGTCGTGGTGAGGGGTGTGGACGGGGGGGTCTTCTGTGGCCGCGG
>NZ_JAPLAI010000074.1 GCF_026393345.1 Microbacterium sp. | reverse complement strand
CGCCCACTCCGGTGCGGGAGGTGGTCCTTGATGCCGTGTGGCGGCGCTTTATGCGACTACTCGCGCCACCTCCCGGGCGGGCGCGGCGCGGCGCGGCGCGGGAGGTGGCGCTTGATGCCGAGTGGCGGCGCTTTATGCGGCCACTCGCGCCACCTCCCGGGCGGGGGCGGCGCCCTGGGCGGATCGAACGGCGATCGCGCGCGAACGGCGTACCCGACCTGGAACGCATCGACGCACCCGCGCGCATCACAGAGCTCGAGCCGCACGCGAGCGGCGTCGCCACAGTGCACTCGCCCCGCACAGCCGTGGTGGGCTACACCTCGATCACCGGCAGGAGGCGACACCTGCGGGGGATGGCGCGGGGTCGCGCGCGCGGGAGGTGGTTGGTCGTGCCGCTCCTCGGCGGTTGAGGCGGCACGAGGTGACACCTGCGGGGGCGGGGGTCGACGGCATCCGAAGTTCGTTCGGAACCCTCGCAAAAGATCCCGCTTACTCTTGAGACCATGTGTGGAATCGTCGGATACGTGGGCCCGCGCCCCAGCCAGGACATCCTTATCGCCGGCCTCGCCCGACTCGAGTATCGCGGGTACGACTCCGCCGGTATCGCGGTCATCGACGAGAACGGCGACCTCGGGATGCGCAAGAAAGCCGGAAAGCTCAGCATGCTGCGCGACTCTCTTGCGGATGCTCCACTCGGCGACGGCACGACCGGAATCGGCCACACGCGGTGGGCGACGCACGGCGGGCCGACCGACATCAACGCGCATCCGCACCTCGCCGCTGACGACAAGCTCGCCGTCATCCACAACGGCATCATCGAGAACTTCTCCGCCCTGCGCGAAGACCTGCTCTCCGACGGTGTGACGTTCCTCAGCGAGACCGACACCGAGGTCGCAGCCGCGCTGCTCGGCCGCGAGTACGCGAAGAGCGGCAACCTGCAGGATGCCTTCCAGAACGTCGTGAACCGCCTCGAGGGCGCCTTCACGCTGCTCGCGATGCACGAGGACCACCCTGGTCTCGTCGTCGGCGCCCGCCGCAACTCGCCTCTCGTGATCGGACTCGGCGAGGGCGAGAACTTCCTCGGATCCGACGTCGCCGCCTTCGTCGAGCACACTCGCAAGGCGCTCGCGATCGGCCAGGACCAGATCGTCTCCATCACCCCCTCCGAGGTCACGGTGACCGACTTCGAGGGCAACCCGGTCGAGGCCGAGCCGTTCGACGTGTCGTGGGATGCCGCCGCCGCCGAGAAGGGCGGATGGTCATCCTTCATGGCCAAGGAAGTCGCCGAGCAGCCAACGGCCGTCGCGAACACGATCCTCGGCCGCGTGAGCGACGGACAGGTCGTCATCCCCGAACTCGACGGACTCGACGAGCTCTTCATCGGCATCAACCGCGTGATCATCACGGCGTGTGGCACGGCATCCTATGCAGCCCTCGTCGGAAAGTACGCGATCGAGCAGTGGGCCCGCGTCGCGACCGACGTCGAGCTCGCCCACGAGTTCCGCTACCGCGACCCGGTGATCGGCGACGACACGCTCGTCATCTCGATCAGCCAGTCCGGCGAGACCATGGACACGCTCATGGCCGTCAAGTACGCCCGCGAGCGCGGCGCGCGCACACTCTCGATCTGCAACACGCAGGGCGCCACGATCCCTCGCGAATCGGATGCCGTCGTCTACACCCACGCGGGCCCCGAGGTCGCCGTGGCGTCGACCAAGGCGTTCTCGGCGCAGATCACCGCGCTGCTGCTGCTCGGTCTGCACATGGGGCGTGTGCGTCAGACGCTGACCGACGATTCGGCGGTTGCGGAGCTCGCAGACCTTCCCGCCAAGATCGCCAGCGTGCTCGAGAAGGAGAACGACCACGTCTCGCAGCTCGCCGGCTGGATGGCCGACACCCGCTCGGTGCTGTTCCTGGGTCGCCACGTCGGATACCCGATCGCTCTCGAGGGCGCGCTCAAGCTCAAGGAGATCTCCTACATCCACGCCGAG
>NZ_JAPLAI010000041.1 GCF_026393345.1 Microbacterium sp. | reverse complement strand
GCAGTCAAACACCGCCGCACCCGCCCGTTCCGGCCGCAGACCAACGGCAAGGTCGAGCGCTTCAACCGCACCCTCTCAGACGAATGGGCCTACGCGAAGCCCTACAGATCCGAAGCCGAACGCGAAGCCGCCTACACAGACCGGCTCCATCACTACAATCACCACAGACCCCACACCGCCCTCGAAGGATCAACGCCCGCCGAACGCGTTCACAACCTCACGGGGAAGAACACCTAGGCCGCGGCAGGGACAGCGTCCGCCACCGCATCCTCGACCGTGGGGTGCCGGAAGGTGAACCCGGATGCGGTGAGCACCGCTGGCGCCACCTCGAGGTCGCAGGTGAGTAGTGCCTCCGCCGCATCCTTCCCGAGCGCGAGGCGCAGGGCGGGCTCGGGAGCGCGGAGCAGGAACGGCCGGTTCATCCGCTGTGCCAGGGCGAAGCCGAGGTCGTTCGCCGTGGCGCGGGTGGGACCGGTGAGGTTCACGGGGCCCGTGATACCGGTGTCGATGACGTGACGGATGGCGCCGATCTGGTCGTCGAGCGAGATCCACGGCCAGACCTGCGTGCCCCGGCCGATGGGACCGGACAGGCCCAGCCGGGTCAGCAGCAGCAACGGCTTCAGCACCCCCTCGTCGTGCACGACGGGTGCGGTGCGGAGCATCGAGACGCGGGCATGCGGCCCCGCCCGCAGTGCCTCCCGTTCCCACGCCACGCACAGCTGCGCGAGGAACGAGGAACCGGCGGGGGAGTCCTCCGCGAGCCCCGCGCCGCGGGTGCCGTAGTACCCCACCGCGGAGGCGGACACGAACGCCGGCGCATCCGCGCCGAGTGCGCGTACCGCGGAGGCGAGCGTCCGGGTCGGGGTCAGCCGGGACCACAGCAGCGTGCTCTTGTACCGTGGCGTCCAGGGGAAGTGCCCGACGCTCGCGCCGGAGAGCCCCACGACGGCGGTCGCGCCCGCGAGCACATCCGGGTCGAGAGGGTCGTCACCGGGGCGCCACTCGACCTCATCCGGGGTGCGGGCGGGCCGCCGGACGAGGCGCGTGACCGCGACCCCGCCGGCGCGGAACGACTCAGCGAGCGCCGTGCCGATGAGGCCGGACGCCCCCGCGAGGACGACGCGGCTCTCAGGCAAGCGTCGCCTCGAGGGTGATCTCGATGCCCGCGAGGGCCTGCGAGACCGGGCAGCCGGCCTTGGCCTCGTCGGCGATGCGCGCGAAGTCGGCGGCAGACAGCCCCGGGACGACCGCGTTCACGTTGAGGTGGCTGCCGGTGATGCCGGTGCCGGGGATGAAGGTCACGGATGCGGTGGTCTCGACGCTCTCGGGCGGAGTGCCGTTGCCCGCGAGCGCGTGGGAGAGGGCCATGCTGAAGCAGGAGGAGTGGGCGGCGGCCAGCAGCTCCTCGGGCGTCGTGACGGAGTCGGAGCCCTCGCTGCGGGCCTTCCAGTTCACCGCGAACGGGCCCTGGTTCGAGCTCTCCAGGGCGATCTCGCCCGAGCCCTCGGTGAGGCTGCCGGACCAGGACGTGGTGGCTTCGCTGGTGACGCTCATGGTGTTCCTCCTTCGCGGTCGCGGTGTCTCCGCATCCGGGAATTCAGGCTATCCGCGGCGTCGTCCGCGCGCGACCGGTTGACACCCCGCGCGTGCCGCGGCCGGCCCTCGGCGTTCCCCTGTCGCTTCTTGCGACGTGCGGGCGCAGTATGCGACAGGGGAGCGGTGGGGCCTATGGTTCCCCTGTCGCTTCTTGCGACGTGAGGTCGCCGTATGCGACAGGGGAGCGGTGATGCAGCGCGCATGCGCCGCCGCAGCGCGCACGCGCCGCAGCAGTGACCCGACGCGCCGCAGTGCCCCGCAGCGACGAGATGCGCCGCAGCGCCCCCTGCAGCGACGAGACGCGCCGCCGCGGCGAGGCGCGACTCAGGCGGCGGAGCGGGCGCGGCCGACGACACCCACGCGCTGCAGCAGCAGGTACAGCTGGCAGCCCAGGCACAGTCCGAACGCGGCGTTGAGGAACGCGGCCATGAAGGCCGCCGCGGCGGCGATCGGGAGCCCCCACGGCACACCTGCCAGCTGCAGCACGAGGCCGATCACGGTGACGAACAGGCCGACGCCCTGCGCGAAGCGCGGCGGACGCGGGTCTTCGAAGTCGGTGGCGGGCTTCAGTCGCGGCTGCACGACCTTCCGGAACAGCACACCCCACGGCGCGGTGCGCGGCGAGCCGACCCCCCACGCGAAGAGAATCACGATCACTAGGAGCAGCAGGAACGCCGGGTCGAGGATGCGGGCCGCGAGGGGCGCCTGCGCGATCGCGGGCTGCGTTGACAGCCCCACAAGGCCCAGGAACACGTCCACGAGCAGCAGGACGGCGGTGATGGATGCCGCGAAACGCGGACCACGGACATCGATGCGTGCAGGCTCAGGCATGGGCGGCCTCCTCGACGATGCGGGACAGTTCGAGCTCCACGACGTCCCGGCCGGGCACCCCGCCGAAGCGGGTGCGGACGACACCGTCCCTATCGAGGATCAACGTGGTGGGGGTCTGCAGCACCCGGAAGTGGCGGGCGATGTCGGGACGGTGGGTGAGGTCCACATCGAGGTGGAGGACGCCGTTGCGGTCGTCCGCGATCTGCGAGAGCACCCGGTGGACACCCGGGCAGCGGGCGCACATCTCTGTGCTGAACTGCAGCAGAGTGGCCTGGTCGCCAAGTGCGTCGGCGCCGAGGCGCGACGGCTCGACGATCTCGTCATCCGATACGGCACGCGGGTGCCGCTGCGCCCAGCGGAGCGCGAAGCCCACGCCGAGCGTCGCCGCGAGGAGCGCGGCGATGACGATGAGGGCGACGGTCAGATCCACAACGCCCCAGGCTAACGGCTGGGGTGGGGGCGCGGGCCGAAGCGTCGCAGTATGACGTAACCCACAGCCGCTCCCAGGGTGTTGGCGAGCAGGTCCCGCGGATCCGGCACCCGATCCGCGAAGAAGAGCGCCTGCGCCGCTTCGATCGCGGCGCTGAGGACGAGCCCTGCCGGCACCGCGAGCCACCGGCGCCGGGGCGGCAGCCAGAGCGCCGCGAGCAGTCCGGCCGGCAGGAACAGCACGATGTTCGCGGCGAACTCGAGCACCTCGAAGGTGAGCCACGCGGTGACCGGCCAGGTGGCGAAGACGGCCGCCATCGCCCGCAAGCCGCCACCGGCGCCCTCCGGCTGCGGTCCGAGGGTCAGCGAACCGAGGACGGCGAGGTAGCCCGCGGTGAGGACCGTGAGCAGGATGCGGCCGCGCACGCGTCGCGCGACCGCATCCGTCACGTCAGTGGGTGTCTTCGGCTTCGATCTCGGTGCGGTCGCCGGACCACAGCGTGTGGAACGTGCCCGGCTTGTCGACGCGGCGGTAGGTGTGGGCACCGAAGAAGTCGCGCTGCCCCTGGATGAGGGCGGCGGGCAGGCGCTCGGCGCGCAGGCCGTCGTAGTAGGCCAGCGACGACGAGAACGCGGGGGTGGGGATGCCGGCGGCCGCGGCCGTCGACACCACCTGGCGCCAGGCATCCTGGGCCCGGCTCAGCGCGTCCTCGACGAAGTACGGCGCGGTGAGAAGAACCGGCAGGTCCGGGGTCACGGCGTAGGCGTCCGTGATGCGGTTGAGGAACTGGGCGCGGATGATGCAACCGCCGCGCCAGATCGCCGCGACCTTGCCGAGGTCGATGTTCCAGCCGTACTGGGCGGCACCGGCGCGGATCTCGTCGAAGCCCTGCGAGTAGGCGACGATCTTCGAGGCGTACAGCGCCAGGCGCACCTGCTCAATGAAGGCGTCCGGGTCTTCGGCGCTGAACCCGTCGCCGGGGCCGGGGAGGGCACCGGTGGTGGCGCGCTGCTCCGGGTGGCTCGACAGCGACCGGGCGAACACGGCCTCGGCGATCCCGGAGACCGGCACGCCCAGGTCGATGGCGGTCTGCACCGTCCAGCCGCCGGTGCCCTTGGCGCCGGCCTGGTCGACGATGACGTCGACGAGCGGCTTACCGGTCTCGGCGTCGACCTGGCGGAGCACCTCGGCGGTGATCTCGATGAGGTACGACTCCAGCTCGCCGCGGTTCCACTCGGCGAACACGTCGGCGATCTCGGCCGGCGTCTTGCCGGTGCCGCGACGGATGAGGTCGTACGCCTCGGCGATCAGCTGCATGTCGGCGTACTCGATGCCGTTGTGCACCATCTTCACGAAGTGTCCGGCACCGTCGTGTCCGACGTGGGTGACGCAGGGCTCGCCCTCGGCGACCGCCGCGATGGTACGCAGGATCGGGCCGAGGGTGACCCACGACTCGTCCGAGCCGCCGGGCATGAGGGACGGTCCGAGGAGGGCGCCCTCCTCGCCGCCGGAGACGCCCATGCCGACGAAGTTGATGCCGGTCTCGCGGACCGCCTTCTCGCGGCGGATGGTGTCGGTGAACAGCGCGTTACCGCCGTCGACGATGATGTCGCCGGGCTCGAACACGCGCACGAGCTCATCGATGACCGCATCCGTGCCCGCGCCGGCCTTGACCATGATGATCGCGGTGCGGGGGACGGTCAGGCTCGCGGCGAACTCCTCGTACGAGAACGCGGGCACGAACTCGGCCTCGGGGTGCGCGGTCAGCAGCTCGTCGGTCTTGGACCGGGAGCGGTTGTACACCGCCACGGTGTTGCCCTCACGCGAGGCGAGGTTGCGGGCGAGGTTCGAGCCCATCACGGCGAGGCCGACGACCCCGATGTTGGCAGTGGCTTCCGACACGCGTACTCCAGTTCAGACAGGGGAGGAGAAAGAAGGGGGGATGTTTACAGCGTAGTCCGCGGCATCGTCACGAGCCGTCACGGGGGATCGAGCGCTCCTGGATGAAGCGGCGGGTCGTCGAGATGTCACGGTCGCCGAGGCCGGCCGCGACGAGTTCGTCGAAGGCCTCGCGAAGCGTCGGCAGCAGGGCCGGGGCGACACCGCCCGCGTTCGCGGCCTCCGCCGCGAAGCGCAGATCCTTCTGCATGTACCGGGCGATGCCGCTCGGAGAGTCGTCGCCGGAGACGAGCTTGTCCTTCCGGCTCTCCAGCAGCCGCGAGCCCGCATACCCGCCGCCGAGCAGCGTCCACAGCGCCTCCAGGTCGATCCCGGCACGCTCGGCGATGACGCTTGCCTCGCCGAGCGCGAGGATCGTGGCGGCAACGACGAGCTGATTGCAGGCTTTCGCGACCTCGCCTGCGCCCAGCGGTCCGAGGTGTACCGCGGTACCGCAGGGCGCGAGGAGCGCCGCGGCGATCGCCGCATCCGTCTCCGCGCCGCCGACCATGATCGACAGCCGTCCCGCCCGAGCGCCGTCCTCGCCGCCGGAGACCGGGCAGTCGACGACCCGGATGCGGTCGGGCAGGCGCTCCGCCAGCTCTCGCACGCCCGGGGCGGACGAGGTCGACCCGACGAGAAGCACCAGCTCGCCGGTGTCTGCCAGAAGCCCATCGGGGCCGTCGAGCAGCGCCTCGAGGTCGGGGAGGTCGGGCAGCATGACGAGGAGGGCGTCGGTTGCGGCCGCGAGCTCACGCGGCGTGGCGGCCCACGTCGCACCGAGTTCCTCGAGCGCGGGCCGGCGACGCCGCGCGTGGATGACGAGGTGTCCTCGAGCGGCCAGCAGGCGCTCGGCCATCGGCAGACCCATCGAGCCGAGGCCGAGGATGCCGAGGCGGGGCGGAAGGGGGAGGATGCCGGAGTCATCGGTGACCATGCCGACCACCCTAGCCCCGATTCAATATTTCGAACAGGGGCCAACAGGTTGGATCTGCGCTAGCATCGGGGGGCACCTGTCGCCGATGAAAGGAACGCACATGCCGGAGCAGGCCACGAGTCTACGGGCGGTCATCGCCGTCCCCCTCGCCGAAGAGCACTGCCGGCTCATCGAGCAGCTGGAGCCGCGGCTGGAGGTCGTCCGCGATCACTCGCTCACCCGCCCCATGCGCGGCCCTGCCGACTGGTCCGGCGACCCGGACTGGGTGCGGAGCCCGGCGCAGCAGGCCGCGTTCGATGCGATGGTGGACTCCGCCGACGTCTTGTTCGGCATCCCCGACGTGGCTCCCGCGGCGCTCGCGCGCACGGTCGCGGCAAACCCGCGCCTGCGGTGGGTCATGACGATGGCGGCCGGCGGCGGCAGCCAGATCAAAGATGCCGCGCTGCCCGCGGACGCGCTGGAGCGGATCGTGTTCACCACCAGCGCCGGCGTGCACGGCGGCCCGCTCGCCGAATTCGCGGTGTTCGGCGTGATGGCCGGCGCCAAGGGGCTGCCGCGCCTCCTCGCCGACCAGCGCACCCGCACCTGGCCGGACCGCTGGGAGATGCGCCAGGTCGATGAGATGACCGTGCTCGTCGTGGGCCTCGGCGGCATCGGCTCCGAGTGCGTCCGCCGCTTCCGGGCCCTCGGCGCGCGGGTGTGGGGAACCTCCCGCTCCGACCACCCCGTCGACGGCGTCGACCGCATCGTGGCGCCGGACCGGATCGCCGAGGTGGTCGGCGAGGTCGACGCCATCGTGGTGACCCTCCCCGGCACCGCCCAGACCCACCACCTCATCGACGCCGACGTCTTCGCGAACGCCCGCCCCGGCACGATCCTCGCCAGCGTCGGCCGCGGCACGGTCATCGACGAGGCCGCGTTGCTCGCGGCGCTCGACGACGGCCGCATCGGCTTCGCCGCCATGGACGTGTTCGAACGGGAACCGCTCGCGGCCTCCTCACCGCTGTGGTCGCATCCGAACGTGCTCGTCAGCCCCCACACCGCTGCGCTGAGCAGCAAGGAGGAGGAGCGCATCGCCCGGCGGTTCGCCGAGAACGCGACGCGCCTGCTCGACGGTCAGCCGCTGCGGGCCGTCGTGGATACTGTCGAGTTCTACTGATCCGCGGAGCATCGAGGGGAGAGCGCATGGCCGACGACGCCGACGACCGCAACGGACGCGACCCCGCGCCCGCCGTGAGTCGCAGTATCCGGCTCCTGGGCCTGCTGGCCGACGCCGGGCGCCCGATGACCCTCACGGAACTGGCGAGCGCGCTGTCGCTCGCCAAGTCGTCGACCGCGAACCTGTGTCTGGCGCTCGAGGCGGGCGGACTGATCGAGCGGGTGACCACCGGGTTCCGGCTGGGCCTTCGCATCGCGGAGCTCGGCGGGGCGTTCGCCGCTCAGTTCACGCAGGTACGCGAGTTCTACAGCGTGTGCGAGGCGTCGCCCGTGCTGTCGACCGAGCTCGTTCAGGTGGCCCTCCTCGACGGCGCCGATGTGCTCTACCTCGCCCGGTACGAGGGTGCCCGCGCGGAACGCCTCGGTGCGCCCCTCGGCTCCCGTCTGCCTGCCGCCCTGTCCGCCACCGGGCGAGCCCTCCTCATGACGAAGCCGGATGCGGAGGTGCGCGCCCTGCTGACCGACGCCGAGCCGTTCCCCGCCGCAGCCGAGAACGGCACGCGGACCGTGACGGCGCTGCTGGAGAAGCTCGACGTCGCCCGCGAACGCGGCTGGACGCTGGATGATGGGGAGGCGCTGAACGGCATCATCGGCGTCGCCGTCTCCCTCGAGGGCTGGGCGCCGGGCGACCCGCAGCTGGCGCTGGGCGTCGGCATGCCCGCCGAACGCGCCGACCGTGCGCACGTGGAGCGCGTGGCCGCCGCCCTGCAGGATGCCGCCGCGGCGCTCACCAATCCGCTCGGCGCCTCCTCCCGCCGCCGCTGACACCCCACACCGGACGCCTCCCGCCGGAGGCGCGCTTCCGCGCGCCCGCATCCGTCCCTCCCGGTCCATCGGGCCTGCGGACGCGTCACGCGTATCCCGTTTCCGCGGGAAAACGGGACATTCACGAGGGTTTGTGCGACCCACGGCGTTCAGTGGGTTGAACTATGTCCAGCAGGTTGGTATCTTCATGGACAACCCCCTGGGTAGCCGATCGAAGGAGATGGCCATGTCAGACCCCCGCACCGTGGCGATGCCGCCCGCCGAAGACCCGGAATACGCCGCCAACCTGCGGCGCGCGACGTATGCGTCCAGCATCGGAAGCGCGCTGGAGTACTTCGACTTCGCCCTCTACGGTCTGTCCACCGCGCTGATCTTCAACGTGCTGTTCTTCCCGCAGGGCGACCCCGCCATGGCCACCGTCGCCGCGTTCGCGACGTTCGGCGTGGGCTTCCTCGCCCGCCCGTTCGGCGGCTTTATCTTCGGCGCCCTCGGCGACAAGGTCGGCCGCAAGTGGGTGCTGGTGATCACGATCCTGCTGATGGGCGGCGCGTCCACCGCGATCGGACTCCTGCCGACCTTCGAGACCATCGGGTACGCGGCGCCGATCCTCCTCGTGGTGCTGCGGCTGCTGCAGGGCTTCGGCGCCGGCGCGGAGCAGGCGGGCGCGACCGTGCTGATGGCCGAGTACGCGCCGATCCGCCGCCGTGGCTTCTACGCCGCGCTGCCGTTTATCGGCATCCAGGCGGGCACCCTGCTGGCCGCCGTCGTGTTCAGCCTGATCTCGCTGATGCCGACCGACCAGCTGCTCAGCTGGGGCTGGCGCGTGCCGTTCCTGTGCTCGTTCGTCCTCATCCTCGTCGCCCTGTTCATCCGGATGCGGCTGCGCGAGACGCCGACCTTCGTCGAGCTGGAGAAGAGCGAGCAGGTCGCCGAGCACCCGGTCCGCGACATCTTCACCCACGGCCTGCCCGGGGTCATCGTCGGCATCGGCCTGCGGATGGCCGAGAACGGCGGCTCCTACATGTTCAACACCCTGGCGCTGGCGTTCTTCGTCACCGTGGTGGGTCCGGAGGCCGACAAGAGCCTGCTCACCTGGGGGGTCACCCTCGGTTCGCTCATCGGCGTGTTCTCGGTACCGTTCACCGGTCACCTCTCCGACCGCTTCGGCCGCCGCACCGTCTACCGCTTCGGCGCCGTGTTCATGCTCGTCTACACCTTCCCGGCCTGGTGGCTGCTCTCGCTCGGCAACTACGCCATCGCGATCGGCGTCATCGCCGTCGGCATCGGCGTAGCCGTCAACTCCATGCTCGGCCCGCAGTGCGCCATGCTCCCGGAGCTGTTCGGCAACCGCCACCGCTACCTCGGTGTCGCCATGGCGCGGGAGATCTCCGCGGTCCTCGCCGGTGTCCTCGGCGCCTACCTCATCGCCGTCAGCGACGGCAACTGGGTGCTGCTGGCGATCTACATGGGTGTGCTGGCGCTCATCACGGCCGCATCCACCTTCCTCGTCCCGGAGACCCTGCGCCGCGACCTCACCCGGGTCGATGACGCCGTGAAGGTCTCCCGGGATGAATCCGGCGGCGACGTCAGCGCCACCACTGTCACGATCCGTACGGTTCGCTGGTGAGCGGCCTCGGCGCCTTCGACCTCACCGGCAGGCTCGCGCTGGTGACCGGGTCGAGCCAGGGCATCGGGTACGCGCTGGCCGCGGGCCTTGCCGAGGCGGGCGCGACGGTCATCGTCCACGGGCGGGATGCGGCCAAGGCCGCCGCCGCCGCATCCGCCATCGCCGAGCGCACCGGCACCGCCGCCCGTAGCGCCGTGTTCGACGTCACGGACACCGCGGCGGTGGATGCGGGGATCACCGCGATCGAGGAGGCGTTCGGCACGCCCGACATCCTGATCAACAACGCCGGGATCCAGCGCCGCGCACCCATCGTGGAATTCAGCGACACCGACTGGCACGACCTGATCGCCACCAACCTGACGAGCGCCTTCGCGCTGTCGCGCCGGGTGGCGCCCGGGATGATCGCCCGCGGGTCGGGCAAGCTCATCCAGATCGGCAGTGTCCAGTCGCAACTCGGCCGGCCGTCCATCGCGCCGTACGCGGCCACCAAGGGCGCCATCGTCATGCTCACCAAAGGGTTGTGCGCCGACCTCGCCCCGCACGGCGTGCAGGCCAACGCCCTCGCGCCGGGATACATCCGCACCGAGCTCACCCGTGCCCTCGTGGACGACGAGGAGTTCTCCGGCTGGGTGCGCACCCGCACACCCGCCGGCCGCTGGGGCGAGACGGGCGACCTGGTGGGCGCCGCCGTGTTCCTGGCGAGCTCGGCGAGCGACTTCGTGAACGGTCAGACCCTGTACGTCGACGGCGGCATGACCGCGGTCGTCTGACCCCGTTCTGCACTGGAGAGGAAGCCATGGCGAACATCGGAGTGGTCGCGCACGCGGCCGGTGACGTGCGCATCGACGACATCGGCGAGCCGCGGCCGGCCCCTCATGAGGCGGTCGTCGAGATCGCCTACGGCGGCGTGTGCGGCTCCGACCTGCACTACTGGCGCCACGGTGCGGCCGGCGCGTCGATCCTCCGCGAACCCATGGTCCTCGGGCACGAGGTGTCGGGCACGGTCTCCCGTGCGGCGGCAGACGGGTCGGGACCGGCCGCGGGGACCCCGGTGACGGTGCATCCGCTGACACCGCTCGGCGACGGGCACACCCCGTGGCCCGCGGATCGGCCGAACCTCGCTCCCGGCTCGCGGTACCTCGGCTCCGGCCAGCATCTTCCGCACACCGCCGGTGCCTTCGCGCAGCGCGTTGCCCTGCCCACCCGGATGCTGGTGCCGCTGCCTGCGGGACTGTCGCTCGAGGTCGCGACGCTCGCTGAGCCGGCGGCGGTGGCGTGGCACGGCGTCGAACGTGCCGGAGACATCCGCGGCCGCCACGTCGCGGTGATCGGTGCCGGGCCCATCGGGCAGCTGGCGATCGCCGTCGCGCACCACCACGGCGCGGCGCAGGTCAGCGCGACCGACCTGCATCCGCTGCCGCGACGCCTCGCGGCCGCCGCCGGCGCCACCGTGGTCGACCACGATGCGATCGCCGAGCTCCATGCCGATGTGGTCATCGAATCCAGCGGCACCGTCCCCGGCCTTGCCGACGCGATCGCCGCGGCCGGGCGCGGCGGCACCGTCGTCATGCTCGGTCTGCAGCGCGCGGGCGATGTCCCGGCGAACCTTGCCGCCGCGATCACCCGCGAGCTCGCACTCGTGGGATCGTTCCGGTTCGCGGGGGAGCTGCATCCGGTTGTCGAGGCACTCACCGACGGCTCGCTGCGCGTCGACGGTATCGTCACCCACGTGCTGCCCGTCACCGACGCCCTCTCCGCCTTCGACGTCGCCGCCGATCCGGCACGATCGTCGAAGGTGCTGCTGGATCTGCGCGCATGAGCCGGATCGTGGTGATGGGCCCGTCGGGTGCGGGCAAGTCCGTGGTCGGGGTCGCGCTGGCGGCCCGGCTCGGCATGGGCTTCGCCGACGCGGATGCGCTGCATCCTGCCGCCAACGTGGCCAAGATGAGCGCGGGCGTCCCGCTCGACGACGGTGACCGGATGCCGTGGCTCGATGTCGTGGCGCAGACCCTCGCCGCGGCGGAGGAGGGCCTCGTGATGGCCTGCTCCGCGCTGGCCCGGCGTTACCGGGAGCGGATCGTCGCGGGCGCCGCCGACGTGGTGTTCGTCGAGCTCGTCGTTCCGACGGATGATCTGGCGGAGCGCATGGCGACGCGCGAGCACTTCATGCCGCCGAGCCTGCTGACCTCGCAGTTGCGGACGCTAGAACCGCTCGCCGCAGACGAACCGGGCATCCGGGTGGTCAACACCGGCCCGCTCGACGAGGTGGTCGGCCGGATCGTCGCGGGGCTCGCCGCACGCTGAGCCGAGAACGCCGTCGCGGCGCCACCGGAGGAGAGCGCGGTTACTTGCGGAAGGGCTCGCGGCCCAGGGAGAACAGGGCGCCCACGGCGCCGATACCGCCGACCGCGACGAGTGCCCAGATGATGCCCTCGAACACGGCGGACGCGGCGGTCGGAGTCACGAGCTCGGACAGGTGCACGATCATGCGGGGGCCCTTCGTGGGGGTGGACGGAACGGTTCTCATGTTATCCGCCCCGCTGGTAGACTCGTGACGAACTTCGGCGAGGGACGCCTGTCCGCTTCACGGCGGGCCGTCCGTTATCGACGAGGGTGTGCAGGCCCACGGCTTCCTCACGCACTCGCGTTCGAGTCGAATCCGAACCATCCCATTTCACTGGGCCTGTAGGCCCCGCAAGGAGAATCATCATGTCGGAAGACAACAAGGTCGCAGCCGAGCTGCGCACGCAGTTCGGCAAGGGTTTCGCCCGTCGCCTCCGCGCCGCCGGCCAGGTCCCCGCGGTTCTGTACGGTCACGGCACCGACCCGGTCCACATGGCCCTCCCCGGCCACCAGATCGCCCTGATCCTGCGCCGCGCCAACGCCCTGCTGGAGCTGTCGGTCGACGGCACCGACCACCTCGCGCTCGTCAAGGACGTGCAGCGTGACCCGGTGCGTCAGATCATCGAGCACATCGACCTCCTCGTCGTGAAGAAGGGCGAGAAGGTTCAGGTCGACATCCCCGTCATCCTCGTCGGTGAGGCTGCCGTCGGCACCATCGCCAACCAGGACGCGAACACCGTGTCGCTCGAGGTCGAGGCCACCCACATCCCGCAGCACGTCGAGGTCGACCTCACCGGCCTCTCCGAGGGCGCGCACGTCACCGCCGCCGACCTGAAGCTGCCCAAGGGTGCAAGCCTGGCCGTCGACCCCGAGACGCTGATCGTCGCGATCTCCGGCGAGTCGTCCGCTGCCGAGGACGAGATTGCCGCCGCCGATGCTGCGGTCGCCGCCGAGCAGTCCGAGGAGTCTGCGGAGTCCGCGGAGTAAGACCCGCATCCTTCGGGGCATCCTGCATGTCCCGAAATCAGTACAACATGTCCCACTTTCTGCCGTTCTGGCGTCGCCATTCCGGCAGAAAGTGGGACATGCTCGTTGACGGAGGGGCGGAGATGGCACAGACCTGGTTGGTCGTCGGCCTCGGGAACCCGGGGCCGCAATACGCGGCGACCCGGCACAACGTCGGGCAGATGGTCGTGGACGAGCTCGCCGCACGCCGCTCCGAGACCTTCCGGGCTCACAAGGCGAACGCGCGCGTCGTCGAGACGTGGCTGCGTCCGGGCGCCGACAAGCTCGTGCTCGCCAAGCCGAACAGCTTCATGAACGTCTCCGGCGGGCCGGTGTCCGGTCTCGCGTCGTTCTACGGCATCCCGCCGGAGCGCATCATCGTCGTCCACGACGAACTCGACATCCCGTTCGACACCCTGCGGCTGAAAACCGGCGGCGGACACGGCGGCCACAACGGCGTGCGCGACGTCGTCAAGGCGCTCGGCACCCCGGACTTCCCCCGCGTGCGCGTCGGCATCGGCCGCCCGCCCGGCCGGCAGGACCCGGCCGATTGGGTGCTCGACCCGTTCTCGGCGAGCGATCGAACCGTACTGCCGAACCTCGTCTCGGATGCGGCGGATGCGGTCGAACTGCTGGTCGACGAGGGCCTCACCGCCGCACAGCAGCGCTGGCACGCGCCCCGGTGACCCGCGGCGAACGTAGGATCGTTCTGTGACAGTTCCCGGGATCGTTCGCGCCCTCGCACAGTCCGAGACCTTCGAGGATGCGCTTCGCTCCGCCGGGGTCGATGCCGCATTCTCGGTGCCGAGCGCACTGGATGCGCCGCTCCTGGCCGGATTGCTGGAGCGCCGCCGCAGCCGTGACGAACCGGCAGCGCTGCTGCTCATCGCGCCCACCGGACGCCGCGCCGAATCCCTCGGTCCCGCGCTGGAAGCGCTCCTGCCCGGCGCCGTCGTGCTCCACCTCCCGGCGTGGGAGACCCTGCCGCACGAGCGACTCAGCCCGAGCCCCGAGACCGTGGGCCGCCGGCTCGCCGTGCTCCGCCGCATCGCGGCCTGGGACGGCATCGCGCCGCTCGTGATCACCGCGTCCATCCGCGGCGCGCTGCAGCCGCTCGCCCCGGGACTGGCCGACATCGAACCGGTCGTGCTGGCCAAGGGAGAGCGCGGCCAGGAGCTCGACGACGTCATCGGGCGCCTCATCGAGCGGGCTTACCACCGGGTCGACATGGTGTCGCGCCGCGGCGAGTTCGCGGTGCGCGGCGGCATCCTCGACGTTTTCCCGCCCGACGCCGACCATCCTTACCGGGTGGAATTCTTCGGCGATGAGGTGGACGAGATCCGCGCCTTCTCGGTCGCCGACCAGCGCTCCCTGCCGGGCGAGGTCGGCCGGGTGGAACTGCTCGCAAGCCGTGAGCTGCTCCTCACCGCCGACGTCCGTGAGCGCGCCGCCGGCCTCAAGGACGCCTTCCCCGCGCTGACCGGGATGCTGGAGAAGATGTCGCAGGGCATCCCCGTGGAGGGCATGGAGTCGCTCACCCCGGCCCTGCTCGATGGTCTCGTCACTCTCATCGACTACCTGCCGGAGCGTTCCGCGGTGGCCCTCGTCGAGCCCGAGCGGGCCCTCACCCGTGCCACCACCCTCGCCGACACCAACCGGGAGTTCCTCGACGCCGCGTGGAGCGCCGCGGTCGCCGGGGCCGACACCCCGGTCGACCTCGGCGCCGGCGACTTCGTCACCCTCGACGAGCTGCGCGAAGCCACCTCCGAGCGCGGCGGCGTCTGGTGGACCCTCAGCGCCTTCGACTCGGGAGCGGCGGATGCGGCCGAGCTCGGGCTCATCGAGGCCGGCGACACCGTCCGCATCGATGCCGCATCCGTCCCCTCGTTCGCCGGGAACGTCGACGGCGCCACGGAGCTCGTCGGATCGCTCCTCCGTGACGGCTGGAGCGTGGCCGTCACCGCGGAGGGTGCGGGCCTCGCCGACCGCGCCCGCGACGTGCTGGCGGAGCGCGGCATCGCCGCCCGGCGGGTCGATGAGATCCTCACCCCACCGGAGCCGGGCGTTGCCCTGGTCGTCGCCTGCGGACTGGAGCGGGGCTTCCAGGCTCCCGGCGCGAAGCTCGCCGTCATCACCGAGTCCGAGTTCTACGGCCGCGCCGTCAGCGGCGAGAACCGCGGGCCGAAGAAGCTCGCCTCCCGGCGCCGCAACGTCGTTGACCCGCTGCAGCTGAAGCCCGGCGACATCGTGGTGCATTCCACCCACGGCATCGGGAAGTTCGTCGAACTCGTACAGCGCGAGGTCTCCAGCGGCGGCCGCAACCCGGTCAAGAGCATGCGTGAGTACCTGGTTCTGGAGTACGCGCCGTCCAAGCGCGGACACCCGGGCGACAAGCTGTTCGTCCCCACCGACCAGCTCGACCTGCTCTCCCGTTACGTCGGCGGCGAGACGCCGACACTGTCCAAGATGGGCGGGAGCGACTGGTCGGCCGCGAAGAGCAAGGCCCGCAGGGCTGTCCGCGACATCGCGGTGGAGCTCGTGAAGCTGTACTCGGCGCGGATGGCCTCCCGTGGCCACGCGTTCGGGCCGGACACCCCCTGGCAGCGTGAGCTCGAGGAGGCGTTCCCGTTTGCGGAGACCCCCGACCAGCTGCAGACGATCGATGAGATCAAGGCCGACATGGAGAAGCCGATCCCGATGGACCGGTTGCTCTCGGGCGACGTCGGCTTCGGGAAGACCGAGGTCGCCGTGCGGGCCGCGTTCAAGGCCATCCAGGACGGCAAGCAGGTCGCCATGCTCGTGCCCACGACGCTCCTCGTCAAGCAGCACCTGGAGACATTCACCGAGCGGTTCGCCGGTTTCCCGGTGAAGGTCCGCGCGTTGTCGCGTTTCCAGACCGACAAGCAGGCGCGCGAGGTCGTCGCCGGCCTCGCGGACGGCACCGTCGACATGGTCATCGGCACGCACCGCATCCTTACCGAGACGATCCTGTTCAAAGACCTCGGACTCATGATCATCGACGAGGAGCAGCGGTTCGGCGTCGAGCACAAGGATGCGCTGAAGAAACTGAAGACGAACGTCGACATCTTGGCGATGAGCGCGACGCCGATCCCGCGGACGCTGGAGATGGCGGTCACCGGTATCCGCGAGATGTCGACCCTCGCGACGCCGCCGGAGGACCGGCATCCGATCCTCTCCTACGTCGGGCCCCGCAACGACAAGCAGATCGCCGCGGCCATCCGCCGCGAGATGCTGCGCGAGGGTCAGGTGTTCTTCGTGCACAACCGGGTGCAGTCGATTCAGCGGGTCGCGGCCCAGCTCGCCGAGCTCGTGCCCGAGGCGCGCATCGCCGTCGCGCACGGCCAGCTGGGGGAGCACGCCCTGGAGCAGGTGGTCGACGACTTCTGGGAGCGTCGTGCCGATGTGCTGGTGTGCACGACGATCGTCGAGACCGGTCTCGACATCTCCAACGCGAACACGATCATCATCGACCGTGCCGACAAGTACGGGCTCAGCCAGCTGCACCAGCTGCGCGGGCGCGTGGGACGCGGACGCGAACGCGCGTACGCCTACTTCCTGTACGACGAATCGAAGCCGCTGTCGGAGACCGCCGCGGACCGGCTCGAGACCATCGCCGTGAACAACGACCTCGGCTCCGGCATGCAGGTCGCGCTGAAGGACCTGGAGCTTCGCGGCGCGGGCAACCTCCTGGGCGCCGAGCAGGCCGGCCACATCGCCGGGGTGGGATTCGACCTGTACCTGCGGATGATCGGTGAGGCCGTCGCCACCTTCCGGGGTGATGAGACGGAGGGCCCCACCGAACTGCGGCTGGAGCTGCCGGTGCAGGCCCGCATCCCGGAGACCTACATCGACAGCGAGCGGCTGCGCCTGGAGGCGTACCAGAAGCTGTCCGCTGCGGCATCCGCAGCCGCGAAGGACGACGCGCTCGACCTCGTGGTCGAGGAGCTCACCGACCGCTACGGCACGCCGCCCGCGGAGCTCGAGGGGCTCGTGCGGATGGCGCGACTGCGCCGGCGTGCCGCCCGCGCCGGGCTGTCCGACGTCGTCGCGATGGGTCCGAACCTCCGCGTCGCACCGGCCCACCTGCCCGATTCGCTACGGGTCCGGCTGCAGCGGCTCTACCCGAAGGCGAAGCTCGTCTCCAGCGGCGAGGCGCTCGTCGTGCCGCTGCCGGGCGCGGGCGGGGAGCCGCTCGCCGACGGCGACCTCATCGCGTGGACGCAGCAGCTGCTCGATGCGATCTTCCCGGAGCCCGCGCCCGCCGCATCCGCCGCATCCGAGTCGGTGAACGCCTCCGAGTGAGACCTCGGAACGCGAAGACCCCGCTCCCCGATTACGGCCCGGGGAGCGGGGACTTCCCCGACGGCGGGGTCAGACCAGGCCCAGGGCGAGCATGGCGTCGGCGACGCGGGTGAACCCGGCGATGTTCGCCCCGGCGACGTAATCGCCCGGGGTGCCGTATTCGTCCGCGGTCTCGAGGCACCGGTCGTGGATGGACCGCATGATCTCGGCCAGCCGGTTCTCGGTGTACTCGAAGCTCCACGAGTCGCGCGAGGCGTTCTGCTGCATCTCCAGCGCGCTGGTGGACACGCCGCCGGCGTTGACAGCCTTGCCGGGAGCGAACCGCACACCGGCCGCCCGCAGGACCCGCACCGCGCCCGGGGTGGTGGGCATGTTCGCGCCCTCGGCGACGACCCGGCAGCCGCCGGCGATGAGCGTCGCGGCGCCGTGCTCGTCGAGCTCGTTCTGCGTCGCGCAGGGGAGCGCCACCTCGCAGGCCACGTCCCATACCGAGCCGCCGGTGACGTACACGGCACCGTCGCGCCGTGCGGCGTAGTCGGACATGCGGCCGCGGGCGCCGTTCTTGATCTCCTTCAGCAGCTCCAGGTCGATGCCCGCCTCGTCGACGACGTACCCGTTGGAGTCGGAACAGGCGATCACGCGCCCGCCCAGGTCGTGCACCTTCTCGATCGCGTAGATGGCCACGTTCCCGGACCCGGAGACGACCACGCGCTTGCCCTCCAGGGTCTCGCCGGTGGTGCGGAGGATCTCGTTCACGAAGAACACGGCGCCGTACCCGGTGGCCTCCGTGCGCACCTGCGAACCGCCCCAGGTGAGGCCCTTGCCGGTGAGCACGCCGGACTCGTAGCGGTTGGTGATGCGCTTGTACTGCCCGAACAGGTAGCCGATCTCGCGCGTGCCGACGCCGATGTCGCCCGCGGGCACGTCGGTGTGCTCGCCGAGATGACGGTAGAGCTCGGTCATGAACGACTGGCAGAACCGCATGATCTCGGCCTCCGATCGTCCCTTCGGGTCGAAGTCGGAGCCGCCCTTGCCGCCGCCGATGGGCAGGCCGGTGAGCGAGTTCTTGAAGATCTGCTCGAAGCCGAGGAACTTCACGATCCCGAGGTACACGCTCGGGTGGAACCGTAGGCCGCCCTTGAACGGGCCGAGCGCGGAGTTGAACTCGACCCGGAAACCGCGGTTGAGCTGCACGCGGCCGGCGTCGTCGGTCCACGGCACACGGAAGATGATCTGCCGCTCGGGTTCGCACAGGCGCCGGATGACCTCGGCATCGGCGTATTCGGGATGCTTCACGACGACGGGGCCGAGGCTTTCGAGCACCTCGCGGACGGCCTGGTGGAACTCCCGTTCGCCGGGGTTCCGCCGGATCACCTCCTCGAAGACGGGCGCGACGGATGAAGGAAGGACGGTCTCGGTCACAGTGGAGCTCTCATGCCGGGAGACGCGCGGAGAAGGCGGGTCCCATGGGTAGCGGACACCCTCCAGATTACGCGCGTGATGCCGGGGGTCCTGCCCGCCGGCGGCCACGCCGGCGCGGTCAGAGGGTGATCGTGCCGGTGGCGAGCAGGACCACGGCGGCCACCGCCCCGGCCGCTGCGAGCACGAACACGACAGCCTCCACCCGCGTGAACACGCGCAGGCCCCGCTCTCGCCGTGCGGCGACGAACAGCACGGTGCCGGGCACGATGATGAGCAGCGACAGCAGGAGGTAGCTCAGCCCCGCCGCATACAGCAGGAAAGCGGTGTAGCCGGTCGCCAGCGCAGAGATCGCGACATCGCGCCCGCGGGAGCGGTCGCCTGGCGCGTATCCCTCGCCGGTGAGGGTGAGCTTCAGCGCGTACGACGCCGATAGCAGGAACGGGATGAGCACGAGCGAGCTGGTGAGATCCAGCGCGACGTCGAACGCGTCCTGTGCGAACAGCACGACGACGAGCATCACCTGCACCAGCGCGGTCGACAGCAGCAGCGCGGCAACCGGCGTGTCGTGCCGGTCGGTGCGGCGCAGGAACCGGGGCAGGTCGCCGGCCCGCGCGGCGGCAAGCAGCACCTCCGCCGCCATCAGCGTCCACGCCAGATACGCACCGAGCACCGCGACGATGAGCGCGACCCCGACGACGATCGCGCCCCACGGACCCACCGCCGCGGCGAGCACACCGCCCATGGAGGGCTCGGCGAGCGCGGCGATCTCGGCGCGCGGCAGCACGCCGTACGACACGATCGTCACCGAGGCGAACACGGCCAGCACGCTGAAAAAACCGAGCAGCGTCGCGCGGCCCACATCCTTCCGGCTGCGGGCGTGCCGGGAATTGACGCTCGCCCCCTCCACCCCGATGAAGACGAACACGGTGACCAGCATCGTGGCGCGCACCTGCTCGAACACCGGAGCCGCATCCGTGCCGCCGGTCCAGTTCTCGGCGAAGACCGCAGGGTCGAACACGGTGAGGCACAGCACGACGAAGACGAGGATGGGGACGGTCTTGGCGATGCTGACGATGCGGTTGAGCGACGCCGCCTCCCGGACGCCGCGGCGGATGAGGACGAAGAACAGCCACACCCCGGCCGAGGCGAGGCCGACCGCGAGCAGCGTGTCCCCGGCGCCGAGCGCGGGGAAGACGGCACCCAGGGTCGACATGATGAACACCCAGTAGAAGACGTTGCCGGCGCAGGCGCTCGCCCAGTAGCCGAATGCGGAGAAGGAGCCGGCGAAGTCGCCGAACCCGGCCTTGGCGTAGCTGAAGACACCGGCATCCAGATCTGGGCGACGCACCGCCAGCATCCGGAACACCAGCGCGAGCGTCAGCATCCCGGCCCCGGCGATACCCCAGGCGATGAGCGCGCCGGCGACGCCCGTGTCGGCGGCGAACGCGCCGGGAAGGGAGAACACACCGGCGCCCACCATGGAGCCGACGACGAACGCGGCGAGGGTGAGCATCGAGACCTGGGCGGTGCCGGATGCGGCGGCCGCGGTGCGAGCGTCGGTCATGGCCGGCGCCTCACCGGCGTCGCGGGACCCTGCCGGAAGCGCGTCACGGTTCTCACCCTAACCACCGGGCGCGCCCTCGACGCGGATGTCGCGGCCGTCCTACGCTGACCGTGACGCGAGGAGCACGCATGCAGTTCGAGCATCTCGGGGTTCGCCCCCGCATCCACCCCACCGCCGTCATCGCTCCCACCGCGGTGATCAGCGGCGACGTCACGATCGGCGCCGGCTGCCAGGTGCTGCACGGTGCGGTGATCACCGCCGAGGGCGGGCCGATCACGCTCGGCGAGAACGTCATCGTGATGGAGAACGCCGTGATCCGGGCGAGCTCCACCAACCCGGTGCACATCGCCGACCACACCCTCGTGGGGCCCATGGCGAGCATCTCCGGGGCGACGATCGGCGCGGAGGTGTTCCTCGCCACCGGGGTGCGCGTGTTCAACGGCGCCGTGATCGGGGATCGCAGCGAGGTGCGCATCAATGCCGTGGTGCACCTGCGCACCCATCTGCCGGAGCGGAGCGTCGTGCCGATCGGGTGGGTCGCGGTCGGAGACCCGGCCATCGTCGTCTCACCGGATCGTCATGACGAGATCTGGGCGTTGCAGCAGGAACTCGACTTCCCCGGGTACGTCTTCGGCCTCGACCGCGACACCCCCGACCTCATGGTGCAGCTGACCGACCGCTACGGCCGCAGCCTCTCCCGCCACGCCGCCGACACCCAGCTCGACTGAGCTGCCGGCGCTCCCGACGCCTCGCGGTCAGCGGATGCGGGTCAGCCGGTGTTCTGCAGGCCCGCTGCGACCCCGGACACCGACAGCAGCAGCAGACGCTGCAGCTCGGGATCGGCGGGCGCGTCCTGCGGCGCCTCGCGCAAGGCACGCAGGGCCCGCAGCTGCAGCAGCGACAGCGCGTCGACGTAGGGGCTCCGCAGCTTCACCGCCCGCTGCAGCACGGGCTTGTTCGCCAGCAGGTCGTCGCCGCCTGCGATGCGCACCACCCAGGCGCGGGTGAGGGCCATCTCCTCCTGCACCAGCTGCGCCAGGTCGTCGCGGTCGCCGAGCGCCAGGTACTCGCGGGCGATGCGGTCGTCGGCCTTGGCGAGGCTCATTCCGACGTTGTCGATCATGGCGCGAAACAGCGGCCACTCGCGGTACGCGTCGCGCAGCAGCGCCTCATCGCCCACGGCCTCGAGCGCCGTACCGAGCCCGAACCAGCCGGCGAGGTTGATGCGCGCCTGCGTCCACGCGAACACCCACGGGATCGCCCGCAGATCCTCGAGCGACTCCACGGACAGGCCGCGACGGGCGGGGCGCGAGCCGAGCGCGAGCAGGCCCACCTCCTCCATCGGGGTGACGGTCGCGAACCACGGGGCGAAGCCGTCGGCCTTCACCAGCGTGAAGAACCGGTCCTTCGACGCATCCTCCATCGTCTGCGCCATCGCGGCGAACCGCTCCGCCGCGGAGCGGTTGCGCTCCTCGTTGGAGGGGGCGGATGCCAGGAGCACAGCGGAGGCGACCTGGTCGATGTGGCGCATGGCGATGGCCGGGTCGCCATAGCGGGCGAAGATGACCTCACCCTGCTCCGTAAGCTTGAACCGGCCGTCAACCGAGTGGGGCGGCTGCGCCAGGATCGCGCTGTTGGCGGGGCCGCCGCCGCGCCCGAGCGCGCCGCCGCGGCCATGGAACAGTGTCAGGGTGATCTCGTTGTCCTGCGCCCACGCAGCGATGAGCGCCTGCGCCTCGTAGAGGGCGAGGTTCGCGGCGACCGGGCCGACGTCCTTCGACGAGTCGGAATAGCCGAGCATCACCTCGAGGCGCCGGCCGGTCGCCTCCAAACGCGCGGCAAAGGCCGGATGCTGCACGATCTCGGCCAGGATGCCGGGCGCTGCCTGCAGATCGGCGAACGTCTCGAACAGCGGGACGACGTCGAGCACCGGCGGTGTGCCGTCGGGGCCGACCGCGTACCGGGCGAGCCGGTGCACCGCGGCGAGGTCGTCGGCGGACCGGGTGAACGACACGATGTAGCGGCCGGCCGCGCGCGGCCCGAAGCGCTCCTGCACGAAGGCGATCGCGCGGAAGACCTCCAGCACCTCTTCGGTCAGGTCGCTGCGTTCGCCGCCCGCATCCAGCTCCGCGAGGACGGTGTCGTGCACGGCGGAGTGCTGGCGCACTTCGAGTTCGGCCAGGTGGAACCCGTAGGTCTCCACCTGCCAGATGAGCTGCTGCAGGTGGCCGTACGCCTGCCGGGCCGCACCCGCCGCCGCAAGCGATTCCTGCAGCACGCGGAGGTCCGCGAGCAGGTGCTCCGGGTCGCGGTAGGCGAGGTCGGCATCGCGGGTACGGGTCGCGGCGATCTTGCGTGCGATGAGCAGCAGGATGCGGCGGTGCGGCTCGTTCGGCGACCGCTTGGCGATGTCGGCCGCGGCCTCCTCGTCGGCGCTTCGCAGCCGCGTCCACAGCGCATCGAGCGCGGCGGAGGGGGGAGTGGTGGTCGCGTCCAGCGTGAGCCCGCGGCCGATCCGGTTGGCGGCGTGCTCCAGGCCCAGCAGCACGTGCTCGCTGGCGATTGCCGCGGCCTTGCGGGTGACCTTCGCGGTCACGAACGGGTTGCCGTCGCGGTCGCCGCCCACCCAGGAGCCGACGCGGACGAACGGCTTCACGATCGGCGGGCGACTGCCGCCATGGCCGTCCTGCAGCGCGTCGTCGATGCGGCGGTACACATGCGGCACTGCCGAGAACAGGGTGTCGTCGAAGACGGCCATGATGGCGCGCACCTCGTCGGTGGGCGACGGCTTCTCGGCGCGCAGCGGCGCGGTGCGCCACAGCGTGTCGATCTCCTCCAGCATCCGGCGTTCCGCCCGTCGCCGCTCCGCACTGCCCTCACCCGTGCTGTCGTAGCCCTCGAGGAGCACGGACAGGCGCCGGATGCTGGTGGACACGGCGCGCCGGCGTGCCTCGGTGGGGTGGGCGGTGAACACGGGATGGAAGCGCAGGTTCTGCAGCCGGGCGAGTGCCTCGTCGGCGCCGACCTCCTCGGCGAGTTTGCCGTAGGCGCCCGCGAGGGTGTCGGTGGCATCGGGACGGTCCTCGCCGTCGCGCTCGCGCAGCACCCGCACCCGCTGGTGCTCCTCGGCGAGGTTCACCAGGTGGAAGTACGCGGTGAACGCCCGCGCCACCTCATCCGCCCGGGCGACGGTGAAGGCATCGGCGATCGCGGCCGCGCGCGCGAAGGCGTCGGAGCCGGGATCGGTGTACGCCTCGATCGTGGCGGTGCGCAGCTGCTCCACGTCCTCGAACAGGCCGGCCGACCCGCTCTCCTGCAGCACGCGACCGAGGAGGGTGCCGAGCAGGCGGACGTCCGCCCGCATCCGTTCCGGCATCTCCTGGCCGGCCTCGTAGCGGCCGACGAGATCGAGTGCTTCCGTGGGGGTCGGTTCGTGCATGGCATCAACGCTAGCCGTCCTGGATTGCGGGCATGTCACGGGTAACATGGCTGGCGGTGTGCCGGGAAGTCTGGTCGGCTCGTCGCGGCCATCGGGCGCGACGGTGATGACGCATCCTGCCACCGATCGGAGACGAATGTCCCTGCTGCGTTCCGAACGATTCCCCGCTGTGCTGCTGCTTGCCGGCGCTGCCGTGGGACTCCTCCTCGCCAACTCGCCCTGGGGCGAGGCGGCGCTGTCGCTGAAACACGTCGAGCTCGGCATCCCGGGGGTGTTCGAGCTCTCCGTGGAGCACTGGATCGCCGACGGGCTGCTCGCGGTGTTCTTCTTCGTCGCGTCCGTGGAACTGCAGTTCGAGCTCACCAGCGGTCAGCTGAACTCGGTCCGGCGCGGCCTCCGCCCCGCGATCGGCGCGGCAGGCGGGGTGCTCGTGCCGATCGCGATCTTCACCGCGTTCGCCGTCGGCACGGACTCCGCGCCGGGCTGGCCCATCCCCACCGCCACCGACATCGCCTTCGCCCTCGGGCTGCTCGCCGTGTTCGGGCGCGGCCTGCCGCCCGCTGTCCGGGTGTTCCTGCTGGCCCTCGCGATCCTCGACGACATCGTCGGCATCCTCTTCATCGCGGTGCTGTTCACCTCCGACCTCGACGTGCTCGCGCTGATCGGCGCGGTCGTGCTGCTGGTGGTCTTCGCGGTGCTCAGCCGGATGCTCGGCGGACGGTCCTCCCGGCTGATCGGGGTGCTGCTCGTGATCGTGGCGGTGGCCGTATGGCTGCTCGTGCTGCGGTCGGGCGTGCACGCCACGATCGCGGGCGTGGCGCTCGGCCTCGCCATGCACCAGCAGCCGGCCGTGCGCGTGCGCCACGCCCTCGAGCCGTGGGTGAACGGGCTCGTGCTGCCGCTGTTCGCGCTGTCCGCCGCGCTGGTTGCGGTCCCCGCGGTGGGCTGGGGTGAGCTGCAGCCGGCGTTCTGGGGCGTCGCGGTCGCGCTTCCGGTGGGGAAACTGGTGGGCATCGGCCTGGCGGGCTGGCTCGCCCAGCGGGTCATGCGCGTGCCGCCGGCCGAGCGGCTGGCCGCCGGTGATCTCGCCGCCGCCGGTGCGCTGGGCGGCATCGGGTTCACGGTGTCGCTGCTGCTGTCCGAGCTCGCCTTCGCCGGGGATGCGGAACTGCGCGACGAGGCGGTGCTCGGCGTCCTCAGCGGTTCCGCCATCTCGCTCGTTCTGGCCGCGGTGCTCGTATCCTGGCGGGCACACCACCATCGCCGTCTCGCACGGGAGGGGACCGCATGACCGACCAGCTCCGCACCGATCCGCTCGGTGCCGATGGACTCCGCCGCGCTGCCGACACCATGCGAGCGGTGCGCGACCGCTGTGTGTGGTCGCAGCAGATCGACCATCGTGCCCTGATCCCGTACCTCGTCGAGGAGAGCCACGAGGTCATCGACGCCGTCGAAGCCGGCAGCCGGGCGGAACTCCGCGAAGAACTGGGCGACCTGCTGTGGCAGGTGCTGTTCCACGCCGAGATCGCGTCGCGCGACGAGGATGATCCCTTCGACATCGACGATGTCGCCGGCGACCTCGCCGACAAGATGATCCGCCGCCACCCGCACGTGTTCGCGGGGGCCGTGGCGAACACTCCGGAAGAGGTGCTGGTGCACTGGAATGCGGCGAAGGCCGCCGAGAAGCGCGAGCGCACCAGCGTGCTCGACGGCGTGCCGTCCGGGATGCCGGCGCTCGCTCGGGCGCAGAAGGTGCTGGGGCGCGCCGCATCCGTCATCCCCGTCCCGCCCGCCTCCGACCCGGCGCCGGGCTCCGAGGCGGAGCTGGGGGAGGCGCTGCTGCGGCTGGTGGCGCAGGCGCGGACGCGGGGGTGGGACGCCGAGCGGGCCCTGCGCGAGCGCACCCGGATGCTCGAGGCCGACGTGCGGACCGCCGAGGCTGCGGCCACCGCGCCGGACCTGGGAGAATGACTTCTCGTGGCTACCGTCAACCCGCCGCGCGGCATGCGCGATTTCCTCCCCGCCGACAAGGCTCGCCGCGAGCGCGTGCTCGCCGTCATCCGTGAGCGCTACCGTGCGCACGGGTTCGACGAGATCGAGACGCCCGTGGTCGAGGATTACGATCGCCTGCACGCCGGCATCGGCGGCGACAACGAGAAGCTCGCCTTCAACGTGCTCAAGCGCGGGTTGGATGCGGACGGCATCCGCGCCGCCGCGGACGATCCCGCCGCGCTCAGCGACCTGGGACTGCGCTACGACCTGACGGTGCCGCTGGCCCGTTTCTACGCCTCGCACCGGGGCGAGCTGCCGACCGTGTTCCGGTCGGTGCAGATCGCCCGGCAGTTCGTGCAGTGCGACATCGACATCATCGGGGACGCCTCTGCCCGCGCCGAAGCGGAGCTCCTCACGGCGACCCTCGACACCCTCGACGCGCTGGGGCTCACCGGCGCATCCGTACGTATCAACGACCGCCGGGCGCTGGACGCCATGCTCGACGTCTTCGGGTTCGCCCCGGCGGAGCGGCCGGGCGTGCTCATCACGATTGACAAGCTCGACAAGATCGGCCCCGACGGCGTCGAGGCGGAGCTCCGCGACCGGGGCGCGACCCCCGCAGCCGTCGACGCGTTCGCCGCGTTCCTCCGGCGTCCGGTGACCCGCGAGTTCGTCCCGTACGGGGAGCAGCAGATCCGGAAGGCCCTGCCCGACGGGGTCCCCGACGAGGTCGTGGGCCACCTCGTCGGCATCGGCGAGGCCGTGGGTGCATCCCGCGAGAACGACCCGTTCCAGGGCGTGCCGCTCGTCTTCGACCCGTTCCTGGTGCGCGGCATGGGGTACTACACCGGCACGATCTTCGAGATCGCCCACCCCTCGGTCGGATACTCGCTCGGCGGCGGGGGACGGTACGACGGCATGATCGGACGGTTCCTCGGCCAGGACGTCCCCGCCGTCGGGTTCTCCATCGGCTTCGAGCGGATCGTCGACCTGCTGCAGGAGGAGACCGCGGATGCGGCGTCCGCCGTCGTGCTCGTGCACGACCGTGACGTGCCGGTTCCCGAACTCATCGCGCACAAGGCCACCCTCGTGGCGACGGGGGCGCGGGTGCGGTTGGAACAGCGCCCCAAGAACATGAAGGCGCTGCTGGAGCGGGCGGCCCTCGACGGCTACACCGCCTTCGCGACCGTGTCGGCAGGCGCAGCGCCCGGCGACGTCGAGGTCAAGCCGCTCGGCTGATCTCGGTCGCCGACTCGCGCCGGCGACACGTCACGCGGATGCGGTGACGCGGCGCTTCTCGCGGATGTACACCTCGCGCCGCACCCGCGCCACGACGATGCCGGCCGCATCCGTGATCTCGGTCTCGAACCACTCCCGCACCTTCGCGCCGCCGCGGGCTCTTTCGCGCAGCTCCTGCGCTTTCTCGCGCGACACCGCGAAGTGGGCGGTGAGGACGCCGCGGCCGGGGGTGAGGAACTCGATCACGCCGCGGGTGTCCCACACCACATAGTCGCGTCCGAGCTGGTGCATCACGAGCATGAAGAAGTACGGGTCGGTCATCGCCGACATCGACCCGCCGAACGCGGTCTTCACGTAGTTGCGGGTCAGCGGGTTCACGTGAAGCTCGACCGTGGCACTGGTCCAGTCGTCCGCGAAGCGGCGGATGCGGATGCCGCTGGCGAGGTTCGGGAGCCACAGATTCATGCCGAAGGCGAGTCGTCGGGGTGTCATACGCATGCCCGGGATCGTGCCGGTTCGTGCATCGATGCGCAGCATCCGTTGTGCCCTTTCCACAATTCCTTCCTCCGCCGAGACGCCAGCCATGTCCCGTCTTCCACGCCGGACCGGACCGACCCGCAGTCTCGGCGGGCGGTTGACGCGGATGCGGCGGCACGGTGCGCTGGAGGCATGGATGCACCCACACCCGAAGCCTGGCTCGCCGTCGACGCCTACCTCACCGGCACGCTGGTGGGGGAGGACGCGGCCCTGCAGCGGGCGATCTCCGATCAGCAGGATGCCGGGCTCCCCGCGATCGAGGTGGCACCCCTGAACGGCAAGTTCCTGCACCTGCTGGCGCGGATCGCGGGCGCCCGGCGGGTGTTGGAGATCGGTACCCTCGGCGGCTACTCCACGATCTGGCTGGCGCGGGCGCTCCCGGACGACGGGCGGGTCGTGACGATCGAGGCCGAGCCCGCGCACGCGGCGGTCGCCCGCGCGAGCATCGACCGCGCCGGCGTGGGGGAGAAGGTCGACATCCGCGTCGGGCGCGCCGAGGACGTGCTGCCCACGCTCGAAGGACAGGGCCCCTTCGACCTCGTCTTCGTCGACGCCGACAAGGAGTCCAACACGATCTACCTCGACTGGGCGGCCCGGCTCGGCCGGCCCGGCACCGTCGTCGTGGTGGACAACGTGGGTCGGGGCGGTGCGGTCGCCGACCCGGACTCCGATCGCAGTGATGTGCGTGGCACGCGCGCCGGGCTCATGATGCTGGGCGCCGACCCGCGGTTCGACGCCACCGCGCTGCAGACCCTGGACGCGAAGGGCTGGGACGGTATCGCGGTCGCCCTGCTCACGGATGCGGTTGCCACCTGATGCCGAGCGACGCGGTTCACTAGACTTGTCCCGGATCGACGACGCTCCGAGAACCATCCCTCCCGCTTCTCCCCGCGTTCTGCGTGTGCGGAGCCTCCGGCGGCAGGGGCCCACCCCAAATCAAGGAGTCCTCTGTGGCACTCATCGAGGCTGTAGGCGCGCGCGAGATTCTCGACTCGCGCGGTAACCCGACCGTTGAGGTGGAGGTGTTGCTCGACGACGGGATCGTCCAGCGCGCCGCCGTCCCCTCCGGCGCGTCAACCGGCGCCTTCGAGGCGTACGAACTGCGTGACGGCGACAAGAGCCGGTACGGCGGCAAGGGCGTCCTCAAGGCTGTGGGTGCCGTGATCGACGAGCTCGGGCCGGCCATCGAGGGCGTCGAGGCGAGCGAGCAGCGCATCATCGACCAGATCCTCATCGAGACCGACGGCACCGACAACAAGCAGCGCACCGGCGCGAACGCCATCCTCGGCGTCAGCCTCGCCGTCGCCAAGGCCGCCGCGGACTCCGCCGACCTGCCGCTGTTCCGCTACCTCGGTGGACCGAACGCTCACGTCATGCCCGTCCCGCTGTTCAACGTCATCAACGGTGGCGAGCACGCCGACAACGGCATCGACATGCAGGAGTTCTTCCTCGCCCCCATCGGCGCCGAGACCTACGCCGAGTCGCTGCGCTGGGGCGTCGAGACCTACCACGTGCTCCGTGCCGAGCTGAAGGCGGCCGGCTACGCCACCGGCCTCGGCGACGAGGGCGGCTTCGCCCCCGACCTGCCCAGCAACCGTGAGGGTCTGGACTTCCTGGTCAAGGCGATCGAGAAGGCCGGCTTCACCCCGGGCAAGGACATCGCGCTCGGCCTCGATGTCGCCGCCACCGAGTTCTTCAACGATGGCGTGTATCGCCTCGACAACAAGGACTGGAACGCCGCCGAGCTCACCGAGTACTACGTGGGTCTGGTCAACGACTACCCGATCGTCACGATCGAGGACGCGCTGGCAGAGGACGACTGGGACAACTGGAAGCTCCTCACCGACGCACTCGGCTCCAAGGTGCAGCTGGTCGGCGACGACCTGTTCGTCACCAACCCGGCCCGCCTGCAGGATGGCATCACCCGCGGTGTCGCCAACTCGCTGCTGGTGAAGGTCAACCAGATCGGCACCCTGACCGAGACGCTGGATGCGGTCAGCCTGGCGCAGCGCTCCGGTTACACCGCGATGCTGTCGCACCGTTCCGGTGAGACCGAGGACACCACCATCGCCGACCTCGCCGTCGCCACCAACTGCGGTCAGATCAAGACCGGCGCGCCCGCCCGCAGCGAGCGCGTCGCGAAATATAATCAGCTTCTGCGCATCGAAGAGGAGCTGGGTGAGGCTGCCGTGTTCGCCGGCCGCAGCGCCTTCCCCCGCTTCAAGGGCTGAGCGCACCGCACACATCTGATCGGAAGGGGGAGTCGTGTCCAGACGAACGGCTCCCCCTTCCGCGTCCCCGCCCGCGGCCGAGCGGTCCGCGCGGCGCCGGGTCGACGTGCGGGAGTGGCTCGGCGGCATCCGGCTGTCCGGGTTCATGATCATCATGCTCGGGCTCGTCGTGCTCGCCGTGCTCGTGCTGGTGCCGACGATCGGCACCTACGTCGACCAGCGGCAGCGGATCGCCGCGCTCGAGCACGCGGTCCAGGTCACGCAGGAGCAGATCGACGATCTCGAAGCGCAGGACGACCGTTGGAATGACCCGGCCTACATCATGACGCAGGCCCGCGAACGGCTCTACTACACGCAGCCGGGGGAGATCTTCTACCTCGTCGACAACGACCTCAGCGCCGCCCAGCAGCCGCAGGAACGGGCCGCGGTGAGCGATGAGGTTCAGCAGACCCGCACCGACTGGATGTCGCAGCTCGTGCGGTCCGTCGTCGTCGCCGGCGCGGCTCAGAGCGCGACCGGCCCCGTCGGGTGACGCGCGGCGGTTTCCCGGGGAGCTGCCGGTAGCCTGGCACGGTGAGTACTCCGCCGTTCGCCCCTGTCACGGATGCTGAATTCGCGGTGCTGCGCGCCCAGCTGGGCCGCCCCGTCCGAGGTGCCGTGGGCATCGCCGCACGGTGCGTCTGCGGCAACCCCACCGTGGTGGCCACCGCACCCCGGCTGGACGACGGATCGCCCTTCCCCACGTTCTACTACCTGACCCACCCCGGAGCCACCGCCGCGATGTCTCGGCTGGAGGCGGAGCATGTGATGCCGGAGCTGGCGGCGCAGCTCGACGATCCCGATGTCGCGGCGGCTTATCTCCGGGCGCACCAGGCGTACCTGTCCGATCGTGCCGGTTTCGGCGAGGTCGACGAGATCGCCGGTGTCTCCGCGGGCGGCATGCCGACCCGGGTGAAGTGCCTGCACGCTCTCGCCGGTCACGCGCTGGCCGCCGGTCCCGGAGTGAACCCGATCGGTGACGCCGCCCTCGCGCGCGGCGACTGGTCGCCGGAGCGCTGCGTCTGCGCCGACCCGGGCGCTGCCCTCGGCGCCCCCACCGGTGGCGACGCCGTTCTCGACGCCGTTCTCGACGCCGGGCAGCCTGGATGAGACGGGCGCTCCGCGCGGTCGCTGCCGCCGGAATCGTGTGGGCCGTGTTCGCGCCCGCATCCGCTCTGGCCTCGACCCCGGACGTCACCCCGGACCCGGTCCGGGCGCAGGAGTATTGGCTCGACGACTACGGGATCGAGACTGCCTGGGCCACGACGCGCGGTGAGGGCGTCCGCATCGCTGTGATCGACACCGGCATCGGCAAGGCTCCCGCGTTCGAGGGCGCCGTAGTGGGTGGCACCGACGTCTCGGGGGAGGGTGCCGCCGACGGCCGTACTCCGGTCGGCGTCGTGGATGCCAACCACGGCAGCTGGGTCGCCTCGCTCGCCGCCGCACGCCAGACCCCCGGCGGCATGATCGGCGTCGCACCCGAGGCGGACCTGCTCTCCGTCTCGGTGGGCTTCGGGTCGAGCACGACAGTCCCGATCACGACGCAGGTCGCCGACGCCATCCGTTGGTCGGTCGACCACGGCGCCGACGTCATCAACCTGTCGTTCACCACCAACACGCTGGACTGGGATCAGACCTGGGACGACGCCTTCCTGTACGCCTTCGACCACGATGTGGTCGTGGTGGTCGCTGCCGGCAACCGCGGCAGCGGCACTTCGCGCGTGGGGGCGCCGGCGACCATCCCCGGCGTGCTGACGGTCGGCGGAGTCGACCCGCAGGGCCGGGCCAGCGTCGCCGCCTCCACCCAGGGGATCACGATCGGGGTCGACGCACCCAGCGAGAAGCTGCTCGGCGTGTCCGCAGATGGCCAGCTCGTCACCTGGGACGGCACGAGCGGGGCGGCGCCCATCGTCGCCGGCATCGCCGCGCTCGTCCGCGCCGCCCATCCCGAGCTAGACGCCGCGAACGTGATCAACCGCATCGTGCGCACCGCTCGTCCGCCCGCCGGGGTGGGAGACCTACCGGACAACCAGTACGGCTACGGCCTGGTGGATGCGGCCGCCGCCGTGTCTGCGCCCGTCGCCACGGTGAGCGCCAACCCCATGGGCGACCTGCGCGAATGGATCCGCGTCCATCGCCGCGCGCAGGGGACGCCGATGCCCGAAACCTCCATCGATCCGGTGCAGGTGCCCGCGCTGCCGGAAGCGGATCAGCCGAGCGCGGGTGGTTCGCCGCTATTGCCAACGGAGGCGACGCTCCTCTACGGCTCGTTGCCGCTTATGGGGCTCACAGTCGCAGCTATACTGGTAGCGCTCGGCGTCACTGCTGCTGTCCGACGCGTCCGATTGGCGCGAGCGCCACGCGCACCACGCCGTTGATTCTCAGGAGTTCTTTCCCATCGTGACAAGCACAGTGACCAATGTCGTGCCCCGCATCCTCATCGTCGGTGGAGGGTACGCAGGGTTCTACACTGCGTGGAAGCTCGAGAAGCAGCTACGCAAGGGTGAGGCCGATGTGACCATCGTCGACCCGCTGCCGTACATGACCTATCTGCCGTTCCTGCCCGAGGTGGCGGCCGGCGCGATCGAGCCGCGGCACGCCGTGGTCGCCACGCGCCGCCACCTCAAGCGCACGCACGTCGTCGCGGCCAAGGTCACCGCCATCGACCACGCCAACAAGGTCGCCACGATCACGCCCGCCCTGGGCGAGCCGTACCAGTTCCCGTACGACCAGATCGTCGTCACGGCCGGATCCGTCTCGCGGACCTTCCCGATCCCCGGCATCGCCGAGAACGCGATCGGCATGAAGGCCATCGAAGAGGCCGTCTGGGTGCGCGACAAGCTGCTCTCGAACTTCGATAAGGCCGCTGCCCTCCCCGCGGGCCCTGCCCGCGAGCGGCTGCTGACCGTCGTCGTCGTCGGCGGTGGGTTCGCCGGTATTGAGACGTTCGCGGAGCTGCGCTCGTTCGCCTCGGCGTTGCTGGAGAAGTACCCCGAGCTCAGCTTCGACGAGACCCACTTCCACCTGATCGAGGCGATGGGCCGGATCATGCCGGAGGTGTCGCTCAAGACCAGCGAATGGGTGCTCAAGGATCTCGCCAAGCGCGGCGCGTTCGTTCACCTGGACACCCAGGTCACCGGTGCCGTCGGCGGCAATGTCGAGCTGTCGACGGGTGAGATCATCCCCACCGACATCATTGTGTGGACCGCCGGAGTCATGGCGAACCCGCAGGTCGTCAAGGGCGGCGACCTGCCGACCGAGGAGCGCGGCCGCATCCGCGCCCAGGCCGACCTCCGCGTCGTCGACGCCGAGGGGAACGTCGTCGAGGGCGCCTGGACCGCCGGTGCCGTGGCCGCTGTGCCCGATCTCACCGGCGGCGGCGTCGGCGGCTACTGCGTGCCCAACGCCCAGCACGCCGTGCGTCAGGCGAAGCGGCTCGCGAAGAACCTCATCGCGGTGCTTCGCGGCGAGCTTCCCAAGGACTACGTGCACAAGAACCTCGGTGCCGTGGCCGGTCTGGGTCTGTACAACGGTGTCTTCCAGTCCGGCAACCTCGCGCTCAAGGGCTTTGTCGCCTGGATCGCCCACCGCGGCTACCACGGCCTGGCGATGCCCTCCTGGGAGCGCAAGTGGCGCGTGCTGTGGGGCTGGTGGAACAACTTCTGGCTCGGTCGCGACATCGTGAACCTGGAGCCGGTGCAGCACCCCCGCGGGTTCTTCGAGGAGTTCGCCTCCCGCCCCCGCCCGGCTGTCGCCGCCGCCGACGCGGCCCCGGCCGCGAAGGCGCCGGTCGCGAAGTAGGCTCCGTGAACGCCGCCGCATCCTCTGGGTACGGCGGCGTTTCCGCGTCTAGGGTGAAGACGCGCCCCCGTAGCCCAATGGCAGAGGCAGGCGACTTAAAATCGCTTCAGTGTGGGTTCGAGTCCCACCGGGGGTACCAGAGATCGGTGTGATGTCAACGCTTGTCGCCCTCGTCGACGTCGGTCGGCAGGTCGTTCGATGAGTCCTCGTGAAGGTGTCGCCCGGTGGATGTGGCTCGCTTCGCCCAGTGCTGCGGGTTCGAGATGAGGCCGTAGCCAGCGAGGTAGTCCTGGAGCATGTCGGCAACGACCGGAAGGTGTTCATAGACCGGGCTTCGCGCCATCCGATACAGATCCCACCAGAGGTCGGATTCCTCGTGACGGGTCTCACCTTTCACTTCGTTGAGCGCGTTGATGAAAAGGAGCCGTCCCTCCTCGCGCTCATGGTCCGAGGTCGCAAGCGCCCACTCCCAGAGGATGCTCCACACCCCTGCAAGCCCGGTGCGCATAGCGAGGACGCGATCTCGTCGCCAGCGCCGCTCCGCCTCACTCTGACGTTCGCGCCGCGACTCCTCTCGTTCGGCTGCCCGATCCAGTCGTTCCTGCTCACGATCTGCACTCCGCTCCCGTGCCTCCCGTCGACGCAGATCGAGCGCGAACAGCCAGGATGCGAATGCGCCGACCGCGGCTCCGACGATCGCGCCTGCAAGAGTCCCCCAAAAGACGTCCACGTCCCGACTTTAAACCGCCCGATTCTTGACCGAGGCAGAGTCGGTGGCAGTGCGTTGCCCGGGAGCAGCCGCGCTCCGCCTTCGCGGTGACCAGCACGAGGCCCGCGCTCGCATCCGCCGCCCGCGCCCGTAGGCTATGGCGCATGTTTGTGACTCGACGTCGGAACGTGCGCGCATGATCGATCTGCTGAGCGGCGGCGGAGCCCAGCCGTGGCGCGACCCCCGTGCGTATTGGCAGGGCATGACGGATGCGGTGGCGCACCTGCCCGCACCGATTGCCGCCGTGAACCTCGACGCGCTGCGCTACAACGCGCTGGACATGATGGTCCGCGCCGGCGGCGTGCCGGTGCGCGTGGCGAGCAAGTCCATCCGGGTGCGAGAGATGCTCGACGCACTGCTGCGGCTCCCGGGGTACGCCGGCATCCTGGCCTTCACACTCGCCGAGGCGCTGTGGCTCGCCGAGGACCACGACGACATCGTGCTCGGGTACCCGACCGCCGATCGGCAGGCGCTGGCCCGCCTCATCGCCGACCCTGCGGCAGCGTCCCGCATCACGCTCATGGTGGACGACGAGGCCCAGCTCGACCTTGTCGACGCGATCGCCGCGCCGGGCAGCCGGCCGGACATCCGGGTCGCGATCGATGCCGATGCCTCCTGGCGCGCGCCGGGACTCGGGCACGTGGGGGTGCGTCGCTCCCCGCTCCACGACCCCAGCGAGGTGGTCCGATTCGCCCAGGCAATCACTCGTCGCCCCGGTTTCACCCTCGTGGGTCTCATGATGTACGAGGCACAGATCGCCGGTCAGCCGGATTCCGCCGGCCCCGGCGACCCCGTCATCCGATGGATGCAGCGGCGTTCCGCCGACGAGCTGCTCGACCGCCGCGGGGCGATCGTCGCGGGCCTGCGTGACGTCGCCGCGCTCGAATTCGTCAACGGCGGCGGCACCGGTTCGCTGGAGGTCACGAGCCGCGACGAGGCGGTGACCGAGCTCACCGCCGGCAGCGGCCTGCTCGCCGGTCATCTGTTCTCGCACTACCGCGCCTTCGACCCGGCGCCGGCCGCCGCGTTCACGCTCGACGTCGTGCGCAAGCCCCTCGCCGACATCGCCACCGTCCTCGGCGGCGGCTGGGTGGCATCTGGACCGCCCGTCGCATCCCGCCAACCCGAACCGGTCTGGCCCACGGGCCTCCACACGCTCGGGCGCGAGGGCGCCGGCGAGGTGCAGACCCCGCTCCAGGGTGCTGCGGCGAAGCGGCTGAGCGTGGGGGACCGGGTCTGGTTCCGGCACGCCAAGAGTGGCGAGCTCGCCGAACGCGTCGTCGGCTACGCCCTCGTCGTGGGCTCCGAGCTGGTCGGCACGAGTCCCACCTACCGTGGCGAAGGGAAGGCGTTCCTGTGACCCGCCCCGGTGGCGTGTGGCGCAACTGGGGTCGCACGACCGCGGTGCGGCCGCTCCGGGTGGAGTTCCCGGCGTCGACGGATGCGGTCCGCCGCGCGGTCCGTGCGGCTGCCGCCCGCGGCCTCCGGGTGAAGGCGGTCGGCGCCGGCCACAGCTTCAGTGACATCGCCGCAGCCCCCGACATCCTCCTGGACCTCCGCGACCTCTCCGGGCTCGTGCGGGTCGACCGGGATCGGCGGCGGGTGACCTTGCGCGCGGGGACGCATCTCCACCAGGTGCCGCGGCTCCTCGCCCCCTATGGCTGGGCCATGACGAACCTCGGCGACATCGACCGGCAGACCATCGCCGGGGCGATCTCGACCGGTACCCACGGCACCGGCGCGCGTTTCGGGGGCCTGTCGACCCAGGTGGTGGGCGCGACGCTGGTGACCGCGGACGGGGAGGTGCTCCGCGTCGACGAGGACGAGAACCCGGAGCTGCTGCCCGCCGTGGCGCTTGGCCTCGGGGCGCTCGGCATCCTGGTCGAGGTCACTCTCGAGGTGGTGCCCGCGTTCCTGCTCCACGCGGTGGAACAGCGCGAGCCGCTCGCCGAACTGCTTCCGGAACTCGACGCCCGCGCCGCGGACGCCGACCATTTCGAGTTCTACTGGTTCCCCCGCACCGACGTCGCGCAGACGAAGACCAACACGCGCCTCCCGGAGAGCGCACCGCGGCATCCGCTGCCCGTGACGGGTCGCTTCATCGAGGACACGCTGCTGTCGAACCACGCGTACCGCGTGCTGTGCGCCGCATCCACCGCCGTCCCCGCGCTCGCGACGCCGCTCGCCCGGCTCGGGGCCAACACCATCGGCCAGCGTGAATACACCGACCGCTCGAACCGGGTGTTCACCCAGCACCGTGACGTGCGGTTCCGCGAGATGGAGTACGCGATTCCGGTGGCGAGCCTGCGGCCGGCGTTCGAAGCGCTCCGCGCGCTCATCGACCGCGAACGGTGGCCGCTGTCGTTCCCGATCGAGGTGCGGGTCGCCGCCGCCGATGACCGGTGGCTGTCCACCGCGCACGGCCGGGACAGCGCGTACCTCGCGGTCCACCGGTACTGGCGTGAGGATCCCACCGACTACTTCACCGCGGTGGAGGAACTCATGCAGGGGTTCGAGGGCCGACCCCACTGGGGGAAGATGCACCGACTGGATGCGGCCGTGCTGCGCACGCGCTACCCGCGCTTCGACGACTTCGTCGCCCTCCGCGACCGCCTGGATCCCGACCGGCGGTTCCACAACGCCTACCTCACGCGGGTGCTGGGAGAGTAGCTCGGCGGCCCGGCGTAGGATGTCCGAAAACGGGGAATGGAGAACGCACCGACATGGAATGGCTCATCCCGGTTCTGATCGTCGTCGCTCTCGTGGTGATCGTCGGAATCTACCTCTGGGCGACGTACAACTCGCTCGTCCAGCTGAACGTCCGGGTGGACGAGGCGTGGAGCGACATCACTGTCCAGCTCAAGCGGCGCGCTGATCTCCTGCCCAACCTGATCGAGACCGTCAAGGGCTACGCCGCGCACGAGAAGGCGGTGTTCGAGAACGTCACACAGGCGCGTGCCGAGACGATCAACGCCAGCGGGCCGGCCGAGGCGGGTATCGCCGAAGGTCACATGCAGCAGGCGCTGAAGTCTCTGTTCGCAGTCGCTGAGGCGTATCCGCAGCTCCAGGCCAGCCAGAACTTCCTGCAGTTGCAGCAGTCGATCGTCGACACCGAGGACAAGGTCCAGGCCTCGCGACGGTTCTACAACGGCGGGGTGCGGGAGCTGAACACGAAGATCAAGGTGTTCCCGAACAACCTCTTCGCACGGCGCCTCGGCTTCAGCGAGCGTGAGTTCTTCGAGGTCGTCGGCGGCGCGTCCATCGCGGAACCGCCGCGCGTGCAGTTCTGACGGCCTGATCCGACCGCGGCGAGGGGAGCCCGGTGTATTCGGCGATCGCGCGCAACAAGCGCAACACCTGGCTGATCCTCGTCGGTTTCGTGCTGTTGCTCGGCGCGGTGGGGCTCCTCGTCGGCTGGCTCGCGGGCAACAACTGGTGGATCACCGCGTTCGTGCTGCTGTTCGCCGCTGGCTACGCGGTCATCCAGTACTTCGCGGCCGACCGGGAGGCGCTCGCCCTGTCCGGTGCCGTCGAGGTCACCCAGGCCGACGCGCCTCGGTACTACCGACTGGTCGAGAACCTGTGCATCACGACGGGCACCCCGATGCCGCGGCTGTACGTCGTCGACGACCCCGCGCCGAACGCCTTCGCCACCGGGCGGACGCCGGAGAAGGCGGCCATCGCGGTGACCACCGGCCTGTTCGAGGTCATGACCGACCGCGAGCTGGAGGGCGTGCTCGGGCATGAGCTCGGCCACATCCGGAACTACGACATCCGGGTGTCGCTCCTCGTCTTCGGACTCGTCGTGGCGCTGGGCATCGTCGCCGACATGATGCTGCGTGCCGTGTTCTTCGGCGGGCTCCGACGCAGTGGGGGCAACAATCCGGCCCAGCTCGTGTTCCTGCTGTTCGGGGTGGTCGCGGCCGTCGTCGCACCGCTCCTGGCGGGGCTCGTGCAAGCGGCGATCTCGCGGCAGCGGGAGTACCTGGCCGATGCGACGAGCGCGCTCACCACGCGCGACCCAGAGGGTCTCGCGTCCGCGCTCGAGACCCTGGCGGCTCACGCGGCACCGCTGCAGCGGGCGAACACCTCGATGGCGCATCTATGGATCGCCGACCCGCTGCGCCCGGGAATGCTCTCGCGCCTGTTCGCCACGCATCCGCCGCTCGCCGATCGGGTGGTGCGCCTGCGCGAGATGGGCGGGCAGTTCTAGCTCACGCATCCACCCCGGGTCCCTCGTTCGGATTCCGGCCCGGGTGCCGCGCGCCCGCCCGGTCCGTCGTTCGGATATGTCGGCGGTCGCGGTGGCGTCGCCTGGTCCGTCGTTCGGATGCAGGCTCGGACCGTGCTGCGCCGGCCGTGCCGTCGTTCGGATTCGGGACCGGATGTGGCCGTCACGGCGTTCGCTGCGCAGCGTGTCGTGCCGCATCTCCGAACGAGGGCCCAGGGGAGCGCGGCGTCCTGTGCCGCATCTCCGAACGACGGCGCGGCGTCCTGTGCCGGATCTCCGAACGACGGCCCCAGGACCCGCGGCGCGGTGCTCCACTTCTCCGAACGACGGCACGCCGGACAGAGCGCGGCGGCGACCGGACCGGATGCGGAGCTCAGCCGGGCTCGTCGCCGGCGAGGGCGACCGGCTCCGGCCCCGCGACGTGCCGTGACGCCTCCGGGAGTGCGCGGGCGACGTCCTCGGCGGCGTTGCCCCAGCGCGATACCGACAGGCCGGCGAGCCCCTGCCACCGTGCGGCCTCGCGGAGCACGTCGGCGAGGCGTTCCGCGGCCCCAAGCGGCGGCTCCGGCTCCCACCACGCCGCCTGCACCCGGAGGACGGATGCGGCCCGGTCGGCCTTCAGATCCACGCGGCCGACCACCCGGTCGCCGATCACGACCGGGAGCGAGTAGTACCCGAACCGGCGCTGCGGGGCCGGCGTGTAGATCTCGATCCGGTAGTCGAAGTCGAACAACCGCTCCGCCCGCGGCCGGAACCACACCACCGGATCGAACGGGGTGAGCACCGTCGCACCGTCGAGAGAGCGGGGCACCGAGGCGGCGTGATGCAGCCATGCCGGCTGACGCCAGCCGTCCACCTGCACCGGGTGCAGGATGCCCTGGGCCTCCAGCGCACGGACCACCGTGGCGACCGTGCGCTGATCCCGGATGCGCCAGTAGTCGTCGAGGTCGGCGATCGTGGCCACACCGCAGGCGCGTGCGGCGCGCTCGATGAGGATCGGCAACGCCTCCTCCCGCGGCACCGGGCGGGAGAGCGTATCGGCGGGGATCACATCCTCCGCCAGTCCGTACACACGCTCGAACCCGCGGCGCCCGGCGATCGCCACCTCGCCGGTGAACCACAGGTACTCCAGCGAACTCTTCACCGCGCTCCAGTCCCACCAGGGGCCCCGCGTCGCGCGCTCCGCATCGTGCTCGATCTGGGCCGGCCGCATCGGCCCGCGATCACGAAGTTCTGTCCGCACCCACTGCAGAGTCTCGTCGTCCACCGCGAACCATCCGGTCCGCTCGTGCCGTGCCCGGTGCTCCGCCATCCGGAAGCCGAACAGGTTCCAGTCGGTCGCAGGAATGAACGCCGCCTGGTGCGCCCAGAACTCCACGTACGGCGCCGGGTGCTGGAACAAGAGCCGGTCGAGCCGGCCGGTGTCGTAGGCGCCGAGGCGCGAGAACAACGGCATGTAGTGCGACCGGGCGAACACGTTGACCGAATCGATCTGCAGCGTCGCCATCCGGGACAGCTCCCGGTTCAGCTGGCGGGCGGTGACAGCCGCCGGGGGCGTGCCGCCCACCCCCTGCGCCGACAACGCGACTCGGCGAGCCTGGGGACGGGTCAAGCGGGTGCGCACGGGCGACAGCCTACGGGCGGCCACCGACACGGCGGCACGGCCGCGCTCCGTTGGCGCGCGGGCCGCTCCCGGGTGCAGTCCTAGACTGGCGGGATGAGCGCTCCCGACCCCAAGCCCCGCGGGTCGTTCCGTGACGCCTGGCGGGCGCGCACGGTCTCGACCGATGTGACGGATGCGGTGCCCCGACGTCTCCGTGTCGCTACCGCGTACGCCTGGCGTTTCCTGGTGATCGCCGGCGCCATCGCCGTGGTCGTCTGGCTCGTCATCCAGCTGAAGATCCTCGTTATCCCGCTGCTCGTCGCGATCCTCCTCGCCGCGCTCCTCTGGCCCGCGTTCAGCTGGATGCTGCGGCACCGGATGCCGCGGTGGCTGGCGATCGTCATTGCGCTGCTCGGCACGGTCGCCGTGATCGGTGGCCTGCTGTGGCTCGCCGGGTGGCAGATCGCCCAGCAGTGGAGCTCCGTCCAGGCGCGCACGATCGATGGACTGGCTCAGCTGCGGGTCGGACTCCTCGAGGGTCCCCTGCACCTCACCGCCGATCAGATCGACGACCTGCTCGCCCAGGCAGGCGACCTGCTGCAGCAGCAGGCGCAACTGCTCCTGTCCGGTGCGCTCGCGATCGGTTCGACGGTCGGTCACGTCGCCACCGGTGCGCTGCTGACCGTCTTCATCCTGTTGTGCATCCTCGCCGACGGCGGAGGCATCTGGCGCTGGACGCAACGGCTGTTCCCGGCACGTGCCCGCGTGGCCGTCGACGGCGCCGCCCGCACCGGGTGGGTCACAGTCGTGAACTACGCCCGCACGCAGCTGCTGGTGGCCACTATCGATGCGGTCGGCATCGGCCTCGGCGCGTTCCTGCTGGGCGTGCCGCTGGCGATCCCCGTCGGCGTGCTGGTGTTCCTCGGCGCGTTCGTGCCGATCGTGGGTGCCGTCCTCACCGGCGCGGTCGCGGTGTTCCTCGCGCTCGTCTACAACGGACTGTGGATCGCTGTCTGGATGCTGGTGGTCGTGCTCGGGGTGCAACAGATCGAGGGCCACATCCTGCCGCCGCTGCTCATGGGTTCTGCAGTGAAGGTGCACCCGCTCGCGGTCGTGCTCGTCGTCGCCGGTGGAGCGCTCATCGGCGGCATCCCGGGCGCACTGTTCGCTGTGCCGCTCGCCGCCTTCGTCAACGTGGCCGCCCTCTACCTCTCCCGCCGCTCCTGGGAGACGGGCCTTCGCCCCGCGCCGGGCGATCTCATCTGGAGCACAGTTCCCCGACAGAGGAGGAAACGGGCGTGACCCTGCCAACACTGGCCGATTTCGAGAACGCTGCAGCCGTGTTGGCGCCGCTCATCACCCGAACGCCGCTGAACGATTCCGAATACCTCTCGGACCTGCTCGGTGTGCCGGTGCGGCTCAAGCTCGAGAACCTGCAGCGGACGGGATCGTTCAAGATCCGCGGCGCTGCGTACCGCCTGTCCCGTCTGACCGCGGAGGAACGCGCCCGCGGCGTGGTCGCGGCGTCGGCTGGCAACCACGCCCAGGGCGTCGCGCTGGCGGCGAAGCGGCTCGGCATCCCCGCCACGATCTTCATGCCGCTGGGGGTCCCGGTGCCGAAGCTCCTCGCGACCCGCGGTTACGGCGCCGAGGTCGTGCTCGAGGGCGCCACCGTCGAGACGCCGCTCCGCCTCGCCGCCGAGTTCGCCGAGCGCACAGGGGCCGTGCTCATCCCGCCCTACGACCACCCCGACATCATCGTCGGCCAGGGCACCGTAGGCCTGGAGCTCTGGGAGGACATGCCCGAGCTCGACACCGTGATCGTCGGTATCGGCGGGGGAGGGCTCATCGCCGGCGTCGCCGCGGCCGTGAAGGCCCGCGCCGCCGCCGCCGGGCGCACCGTGCGCGTCATCGGCGTGCAGGCGGCGAATTCCGCCGCCTACCCGCCGTCGCTCGCCGCCGGCAGCCCGCTGGAGGTCGCGACCACACCGACGATCGCCGACGGCATCGCCGTCGCCCGGCCGGGCGACGTGCCGTTCGACATCATCAGGGACGTCGTCGACGAGGTCGTCACCGTCACCGACGACGACATCGCCCGCGCCATCCTGGTGCTGCTCGAGCGTGCGAAGCTCGTGGTCGAGCCCGCCGGCGCGGTCGGGGTCGCCGCGATCCTCACCGGCAAGGTGAAGGCCACCGGTCCCACGGTGTCCATCCTGTCCGGCGGCAACATCGACCCGCTGCTGCTGCAGCGCGTCGTCGCGCACGGTCTCACCGCATCCGGTCGCTACATGACGCTGCGCATCCCGCTGCCCGACCGCCCCGGTCAGCTGGCTCGGGTGTCGGAGCTCCTGGCCGAGGCGGGGGCGAACGTCACCGAGGTACTGCACACACGGCACGGCCACGGGCTGCAGATCAGCGACGTGATCCTGCAGCTGAGTGTCGAGACGCGGGGCGAGGAACATCGCCGTCACGTCATCCAGACGCTCGAGCAGGCTGGCTACGAGCCCACCGTCGTCGCGGACTGAGCGGCGGGCTTACTGCCCGTTGTAGGTCTCGACTTTGACGATCTCGACGCCGATCTCGCGACCGTTCGGGGCGGTGTAGGAGGTCTTCGCACCCTCCTTGAGGCCGAGGATCGCCGCTCCCAACGGAGAGGCCTCGCTGTACACGTCGAGTTCGCTGTTCACGGCGATCTCGCGGCTGCCGAGGAGGAAGATCTCTTCGCCGCCGGCCACGATCGCGGTGATGACGGTCCCGGGCTCGACCACGCCGGTGCTGGTGGGCGCCTCGCCGACCTTGGCACCCTTCAGCAGCGACTGCAGGGTGCGGATGCGGGCCTCCTGCTTGCCCTGCTCATCCTTGGCGGCGTGATACCCGCCGTTCTCCTTCAGGTCGCCTTCTTCCCGGGCGGCCTCGATGCGCTTCGCGATCTCGATCCGGCCGGTGGTGGACAGTCGTTCGAGCTCGTCGACGAGTCGGTCGTACGCGTCCTGGGTGAGGAATGTCACCGGAGCATCTGCAGACACGAGCGTCTCCTTCGTACGTCGCGGCGCGTGGGCCGCGAATGCCAAGACGCCCCGGCAGTGCACCGGGGCGTCGTCACGTGCGGCTAGATTACGGCACCCAGCAGGAGTTGACCAAACCCGTCGTCGCTTCCGAGAGCACCGGGATCGTCTCGGTGAAGGCGCGGGAATGCGCGTCGGAGGCGGGATACTGCACCACGCGCCAGCCCACCACGCCATGCTCGGAATCGAGGGCTTCCAGCGCGCAGGCGAGCTCGTTGCCGGCGGGGACCGACACCTGGAACGAGATCGACACGGTGTGCTCGTCGACCAGTGCGAAGCCGGTGTCGCTCGCCTCGGCCGAGCCCTGCGAGGACGACAGTGCGAACCATCCCGCCACCGCGACGGCGATCGTGAGGCCGATCGTTGCGAAGACGATCCAGAACCGCCGGCTGCGCGGGGTGCGGCCGTAACGGTCATCGAGCATCTGCTGGGTTGTCATCGCACTCTCGCGTCGGGAATAGGCTGGACTTCCAGGCTATGCGCTCGCGATGGCTTGCGCGTTCGGAACGGGGACACCCAATGAATCTTTTGCCGTGGGCAGCGGCGGCGACGCCCTCGCCGAGCGACACCGGCATGGTCGACGAGTCCCTCGTGACCCCGGGACCGTGGGGCTTCGCCGTCATCGCGGTGCTGGCGGTCATCGTCATCCTGCTGGTGATCGACATGCTCCGCCGCATCCGCCGCGCGCGCTACCGGTCGGAGGTGCGGGAGCAGCTGGATGCTGAGGAGCTCGCCGCCGCGCAGGGCGATCGCGCCGTGCTCGAGAGCGACGCCGACGACCAGGACGTGGATCCCGACCACAACCGCTGACCCGTGCCGCGGCTCAGCCGTGGAAGGCGGGGTTCAGGCAGATGAGCAGGCACGCCGTCCAGTGGCAGAGGAAGGCGAGCACCGTGCACAAATGAAAGATCTCGTGGAAGCCGAACGTCCCCGGCCACGGGTTCGGTCGCTTCGTCGCGTACACGATCGCGCCGCCGGTGTAGAGGACGCCGCCCACCAGCACCAGCACCATCATGATCACGCTGGTCTGGAACAGGTCGACGATGTACATCATGGCCGCCCATCCGAGCACCAGGTAGAGGGCGACGTAGAGCCAGCGGGGCGCGTTGATCCAGAAGACGCGGAACAGGATGCCGACCAGTGCCCCGCCCCAGACGAACGACAGCAGCATGATCGATTTGTCGGTGGGCAGTGCCAGCACCGCCACCGGGGTGTACGTCCCGGCGATCAGCAGCATGATGTTGGCGTGGTCGATGCGTTTGAGCACCATCTTCACGCGCGGCTTCCAGTCGAAGCGGTGGTACAGGGCGGAGTTTCCGAACAGGAGCAGTGACGACACCATGAACACCGCGGCCGACCACTTCGCCGCGGTTCCGTGGGCCAGCACGATGAGCACGATGCCGGCAACGAGGGCCACCGGGAACGTGCCGGCGTGGATCCACCCGCGCCACGTGGGACGGATCTCCGCCTGAGCGTCGTGCGCCGCCTCCTCGACCAGAGGGAGCGAGGGGACGTCGGGTGCGTCGGCGGGTTGTGTCACACCTCCAGCGTATGCCTGGCCGCATTCCGGCCCGAGCACATGCGCCGTGAATGGGGGGCGGGTGCGGGCGGAGTAGCGTAGGGGGGTGACGAATGGCCGTGAGCGCGGGGAGCGGGGACCCCTCTACCGGCTGTACAGCAAGCGCTTGCGCCGTCGCATCCCGGCCGGCGGGGTGCCGCAGCACGTGGCCATGATGATCGACGGCAACCGTCGATGGGCGCGCCAGCTGGGCTACGCCACCGCCGCGCACGGCCATCGCGCCGGAGCGGCGAAGATGCGCGAGTTCCTGCGCTGGTGCGACGACGTCGGCGTGCGCGTGGTGTCGCTCTATCTGCTGTCCGTGGACAACGTGAACAAGCGCGACTCCCAGGAGCTCGACGACCTGCTCGAGATCATCGCGGAGCTCGCCGCCGAGCTGTCCGAGGAACGGGACTGGCGCGTGCAGCACGTCGGCCGCGCGGATCTGCTGCCGCCCGAGCTCGCCGCCGCGCTGGCGGAGGCCGAGCGTCGCACCGCGACCCGCACCGGCATGCACGTCAACCTGGCGGTGGGTTACGGCGGGCGCGGCGAGATCGTGGATGCGGTGCGCAGCATCATCACGCAGCACGACCAGCGCGGCGGTTCGCTGGAGGAGCTCGCGGCGAGTCTCACACCGGAGCAGATCGGCGAGCACCTGTACACCGGTGGGCAGCCCGACCCGGACCTCGTCATCCGCACCTCGGGGGAGCAGCGGCTGAGCGACTTCCTGCTGTGGCAGTCCGCGCACAGCGAGTTCTACTTCGTGGAAGCACTCGGCCCGGATCTGCGCGAGGTGGATTTCCTCCGCGCCATCCGCGACTACGCCAAGCGCGACCGCCGCTACGGCCGCTGACCGCCGGCGCGGGTCAGAAGTTCACGAACCCGTAACGCGACACGCCCGGCATCCGCTCGCGCGACACCGGCGCCCGGACGTACGTTCATCCCATCGGGCAAGGCGCCCGGTCGAGTCGGCCGACGGTCTACGATTCGTGACTTCCGGTCGACGCGTAGGACCCCGGGATCCGATCCCGGAGTGGGAGCGGGTTGTGACCACACGAGCACCACAGCAGAGCCGGCAGGATGTCGTCCAGAGCGCAGATCAGGAAACTGACCTGCGCTCTTATGTTTTGGATACATCCGTCCTGTTGAGCGATCCGAGCGCCTTCTTCCGTTTCGCGGAGCACTCGGTCGTGATCCCCGTCGTCGTCATCACAGAGTTGGAGGCCAAGCGTCACGACCCCGAACTGGGATACTTCGCGCGGCAGGCGCTGCGACACCTCGACGACCTGCGGATCGAGCACGGCCGACTCGACTTCCCGATCATCGTCGGCAGCGGCGGCACCCTCCGGGTGGAGCTGACCAACACCGACCCGACCGTCCTGCCGTCCGGGATGCGGCTGGGGGACAACGACACCCGCATCCTCGCCGTCGCCATGCACCTCATGCAGGAGGGACACCACGTCACGGTCGTCTCCAAGGATCTGCCGATGCGCGTCAAGGCCGCCTCGCTCGGCATCGACGCGGAGGAGTACCTGGCCGAACAGGCCGCGGATTCCGGCTGGACCGGCATCGCCTCCCTCGACGTGTCGGGCGACGATCTCAGTGACCTCTACGAGACGGAGGTCGCCGTCAGCGACGAGGTGAAGGGGTTCCCGGTGAATACCGGGCTCGTCATCCACTCCGAACGCGGATCGGCGCTCGGCCGGGTGACGGCGCCGGGGGAGTACCGGCTGGTGCGCGGGGACCGCGAAGTGTTCGGCCTGCACGGCCGGTCGGCGGAGCAGCGCATCGCCATCGACCTGCTCCTCGACCCGGACGTGGGCATCGTTTCGCTCGGCGGACGCGCGGGCACCGGCAAGTCGGCGCTCGCCCTGTGCGCGGGGCTGGAAGCCGTGCTGGAGCGCGCGCAGCAGCGGAAGATCATCGTTTTCCGCCCGCTGTACGCCGTCGGCGGGCAGGAACTCGGATACCTTCCCGGCGATGCCACGGAGAAGATGAATCCGTGGGGGCAGGCCGTGTTCGACACCCTCGGCTCGGTGGTCTCCGGCAACGTCCTCGAGGAGGTCGTGGCCCGGGGGCTGCTCGAGGTCCTGCCGCTCACCCACATCCGGGGCCGCTCCCTGCACGATGCGTTCGTGATCGTGGATGAGGCGCAGTCACTGGAACGGAACGTGCTGCTGACCGTGCTCAGCCGGATCGGGCAGAACTCCCGCGTCGTCCTGACCCACGACGTCGCCCAGCGGGACAACCTGCGTGTCGGGCGCCACGACGGCATCGCCTCGGTGATCGAGACGTTGAAGGATCACGGCCTGTTCGGGCACGTGACGCTGCAGCGCTCGGAGCGGTCGGCCATCGCGGCGCTCGTCACCGATCTGCTGGAGCAGGCCGACCTGCTCTGAACCCCCGCCCCGCCTGATGACGAGGACCGCGTGAGAGCTTTCTCACGCGGTCCTTGTACGGCTCTCACTGCGCGGGGTCAAGATAGAACCACGGAAGGCCGCAAGGTCCTCCCTCCACCGCGCAGATTCCCCCAGATCGCGCTGACGGAAAACAACATGGAGTGGTCGGTCCGGGATTCCCCCCGGTACCAGGATCGACACGCGGGTTCGGGTCTCGCACAACACTCCACATGGCCCCCGGCGTCCCCCAGCGCCGGGGGCCCTTCCGCGTACCCGGCGACACCGGTCATCGTGCGACGGTGAGGTGCGGCGTCACTCCCAGCGGTAGCCCGCGCCACGGACCGTGGTGATCCGCTCGTGCCCGAATTTCGCGCGGAGGTAGCGGACGTACACGTCCACGACGTTGGAGCCGGGATCGAAGTCGAGGCCCCAGACGCTGGAGAGCAGCTGTTCCCGGCTGAGGACCTGACCGGGGTGGCGGAGGAACTGCTCCGCCAGCGCGAACTCCCGCGCCGAGAGGTCGACCTCACGTCCGGCGACGCTGGCCCGACGGGCCAGCACGTCGAGGCGCACGTCGCTGTGCACGATTGCGATGGTTCCGGTGGCGACGTTCTCGCGCAGCCGCGACCGCACCCGGGCGAGCAGCTCGTCGAACTTGAACGGCTTCGGCACGTAGTCGTTCGCGCCAGCGTTCAGCCCGTCGACCGTGTCGCGCGTGCTGCTGCGAGCCGTGAGCATGATGACGGGAAGCGTGGAGCCCTGGCCACGCAGGTGACGCAGGACCTCGAACCCGTCCATGCTGGGCAGCCCGACATCCAGCAGCAGCAGGTCCACGCTGTTCGACTGGGCACGCTCCAATGCCTCGACGCCGTCGGCCACGACCTCGGTCGCGAACCCGGCAGCCTCGAGGCCACGTTTGACGAACGACGAGATCCGAGGTTCATCCTCCGCGATCAGGATCAGGGTCATGTGGTGGCCTCTCGTTGCAGCACGACGTCGCCGGCGCGCACCGGCGTGGGGATGAGCGTGTCCGGGTGGTCGCCGACCGGGATGTGGATGGTGAAGGTGGCGCCGCCGCCCTCGGTGTCCGTGACCTCGCACGTGCCCGAGTGGGCGTGGGCGATGGCCTCGACGATCGCGAGTCCCAACCCCGATCCGCCGACCGTGCGATGCGCCTCGGCGCGGTCGAAGCGGCGGAAGATGCGACGGCGGGCGGATGCGGGGATTCCGGCGCCGTGGTCGCGGACCCACAGTCGCACCTCGGTCGCGTCCAGCTCGCTGCCGATCTCGATGGGCGTCCCGGCGGGGGTGTACTTCGCGGCATTGTCCGCCAGCTGCAGCCAGGCCTGGGTGAGCCGGTCCGCGTCGCCGATGAGCACGCCGCGCGCGAGCTGCGCGATGCTGAAGGGATGCCCGGGGATGGCGGTGATGAGCTCGCTGACGCGTTCGGTCAGCAGTCCCACATCGATCGGGCGCATGGAGAACTGGTCGTCCTGCGCCGACGACAGCAGGTCGATGTCCTCGACGAGACGGGTGAGCCGGTCGAGCTCGGTGATGCCGATGTCGCGCGTGCTGGCGACATCCGACGGGTCCTCGACGTCCATCATCTCGAGGTGCCCGCGGACGATCGTGATGGGGGTCTTCAGCTCGTGCCGGATGTCGTCGAGCAGCTGCTGCTGACTCTCGACCGACATCTCGAGTCGCTCCAGCATGAGGTTCATGGTGCGCGACAGCTCACCGAACTCGCCGTCGCTGTTCTCCGGCACGCGCGCCCGCAGGTCATCGAATGTGACCGACTCCGCGGCGTCACGGAGCCGGCGAAGCGGCGACAGCAGTCGGCCGGTCATGAACCAGCTGACGGCGCCGAGGCCCGCCAGCACGATGATCCCGGTGATGCCGTAGGTCAGCACCGACCCGTTCAGCGGAGCGAGCTCCGCATCGATGCTGACGATGCGGATGTACAGGCCCTCGGTGGGGTCGTCGCCCGTGCCGATGGGTGCGGCGATGAAGCGCACACCGCCCTCAGCGGTGTTCACGGTCCCGAGCGCGGTCTTTCCGGTCTCGGCAACCGCGGCGACGGCCGCATCCACCACGGCCGGGTCACTCATCGCGTCGAACTGGGTGCCGGCCTCCGGAAGCGCCTGCACCGTGCCGTCGATGATCCCCGCCACCGCCTCGTTCTCGAGCGGCAGGAACCCCGCCACCAGGCGCGACGCGTACGCCCGGGTGTCCTCGTCGGACGACGGTTCGGGGAGCGAATTGATCTTGCTGTGCAGTCGCACGTCGATGCCGACGAGGGTGCGTGCGTACTGCACGGCGAACGTGACCCCGCCCGCGATGATGAGCCCGGCGCACGCCACGATGAGGATGGTCCCCAACGTTCGAACGCGCGCCGAGATCATCCTCGGCGTCTGGCTCACGGTCTGATTATGGCCTGAGGTGCCGTCTCCGGCATCTCGGTCATCCGGCGTGGGTCATGGAGAGCAGGTCGAGCTTCGCGTCGAGCTGCTCGAGGGTGAGGTCGCCGCGCTCCACGTATCCGAGGTCGATGACGGCTTCACGCACCGTGATGCCCTTGGCCACGGCGTGCTTGGCGATCTTTGCGGCCGCCTCGTACCCGATGAGCTTGTTCAGCGGGGTGACGATCGACGGGGACATGCCGGCGAAGGCCGCGGCGCGCTCGAGGTTCGCCTGCAGTCCGTCGACGGTCTTGTCGGCGAGCACCCGCATCGCGTTGGCGAGCAGTCGGATCGACTCGAGCAGGGCGGTGCCCATCACCGGGATGGCGACGTTCAGCTCGAAGGAGCCCGAGGCTCCTGCCCAGGCGACGGTGGCGTCGTTACCGATGACGCGGGCGCAGACCATGAGGGTCGCCTCAGGGACGACCGGGTTGACCTTGCCGGGCATGATCGAGGATCCGGGCTGGAGGTCCGGGATGTGCAGCTCGCCGAGGCCGGTGTTGGGGCCGGAGCCCATCCACCGCAGGTCGTTGTTGATCTTCGTCAGCGATACCGCGATGGTGCGGAGGGCCCCGGAGGTCTCGACCAGGCCGTCACGGTTGGCCTGCGCCTCGAAGTGGTCCTTCGCCTCGGTGATCGGCAGCTCGGTCTCGGCGGCGAGCAGCTCGATGACCTTCTGCGGGAAGCCGAGGGGGGTGTTGATGCCGGTGCCGACGGCGGTGCCGCCGAGCGGCACCTCGGCCACGTGGGGGATGACCGACTGCACGCGCTCGATACCGAGGCGCATCTGACGGGCGTAGCCGCCGAACTCCTGGCCGAGGGTCACCGGGGTCGCGTCCATGAGGTGGGTGCGGCCGGACTTGACCGCGTCCTGCCATAGTTCGGCTTTCGCCTCGAAGGCGACGGAGAGGTGGTCGAGTGCGGGGATCAGGTCGTCGATGAGTGCCTGGGTGACGGCGATGTGCACCGACGTGGGGAACACGTCGTTGGATGACTGCGACGCGTTCACGTGATCGTTGGGGTGAACCGGGGCGCCGAGGCCGCGGGTGGCGAGGGTCGCGAGCACCTCGTTCATGTTCATGTTCGAGGACGTGCCCGAACCGGTCTGGTACGTGTCGACCGGGAAGTGCTCGTCGTACGCGCCCGTGATGACCTCGTCCGCGGCGGCCGCGATGGCGTCGGCGATGCTGCCGTCGAGCACCCCGAGCTCTTTGTTCGCGAGGGCCGCCGCCTTCTTGATCCGCGCGAGCGCCGCGATCTGGGTGGACTCGAGGCCCTTGCCGGAGATCGGGAAGTTCTCCACCGCGCGCTGGGTCTGTGCGCCGTACAGCGCAGCGGCGGGAACCCGCACCTCGCCCATGGTGTCGTGCTCGATGCGGTACTCGGTCTCTGCCACGTCGTGTCTCCTCTGACGTTCGATTCGGTGGATAGGGGGCTCAGACCTCGGCGAGGCCGAGGACGAAGTCGGGGACCGCCGTGCCCTCGGCCAGCCGGTAGTTCACGGCGGCGATCGCGAGGGTGCCGTCGGCAACGGCCTGGCTGATGAGCTCGGACGAGTGCAGCAGCTCGTTCACGGTGTCGCGCAGGTGCTCGCGGCCCACGTGCTCGGCGTCGATATCGCCGGCGGCGCTGTGATCGGCGGTCTGCACCCGGCGGACGGCGGGAACGATCGGCGCGACCTGACGCCACACGTGCGGCGGCAGCACGGGTGCATCCGGGGCGGTGCTGTCGATCGCGGCGCGCACGGCACCGCAGGCGTCATGCCCGAGCACCACGATCAGCGGCACGCCCAGCGCGAACACCGCGTACTCCAGGCTTCCGACGACCGAGTCCGAGATGACCTGACCGGCGTTGCGGATGACGAATAGGTCGCCCAGGCCCTCGTCGAAGATGATCTCGGCCGCGAGGCGCGAGTCCGAGCACCCGAACAGGGCGGCGCGGGGGCGCTGCTCGGCGGCGATCTCGTGGCGACGATCCACATCCTGCCTCGGATGCCGCGGCTCACCGGAGACGAAACGGGAGTTTCCCTCGAGCATCTCGGTCCACACCTGGGCGGGGGTGAGTCGCGATTCGGTCACCGGGTCTCCTTCTGCAGCTCACGGATCTGGTCGGCCACGGCCTCCGCGGCGACGGCCGTGGTGGCGGCGTCGGCGGTGCCGTACAGCAGGATCTGGTCGGCGCCCGCCCCGGTGGCGAGCGCGTACGACACGTTCCCCGCATCCGCCGGGTCGGTGATCTCGTACTCGTCCCAGGTGATGCCCGCCACGGTCACGGTGCCCTCGGGGGTCGCGCCGGAAAGGGTCCGGGAGACCCAGGATGCGTCGGGGTCGAACGCCTGCGCCACCCGCAGGTAGCTGGTGTCATCGGGCACGTACACGATCGTCCAGGCCGAGACGTCATCGCCTTCGATCTGCGCCGAGTTGACACCCCAGTCTGCGGGGACGCCTGGGGCGAGGACGGTGCGGTCGTAAGCCTCGGACATCTTCTGCGCCTCAGCGACCACGTCGATGTCGTCGGCGGGGGTGATCGTGCCGCGCGGCACCCCGAGGACGACGACGACCACGACGGCCACGGTCACCAGCAGCGCCGCGATGAGGTGCCGGAAGGTCTGGCTGGACCGGTAGGTGTACGACGACAGTGCCTTGCGTTCGGCGGTCTCCTGCGGCGTCTCGGGGCGGCCGAGTTCGGCGACGATCCGCGGTCCGCGGGGGCTCACGAGGTCGCCTCCCCGCCGGGGCGGGCCGCATCCAGGCGCTGCTTGGCACCGAGCAGCCACTGCTCGCAGCGTGCGGCAAGGGCCTCCCCGCGCTCCCACAGGGCGAGCGAATGCTCCAGCGTCGGGGCGCCTTGTTCCAGCTCGGCGACGACACGCACGAGTTCGTCGCGGGCCTGCTCGAAGGAGAGTTCTGCGACGTCGGCGGCGCTGTCGGCGGGCACGGACATGTCTTCCATCCTAGATCGCAGCCGTGTCGTCGCTGTTCGCCTCGGCGATCTCGCCGAGCGACCGCGCGGCGAGCGACCCGGTGTCAAGCGTCACCGTCAGTTCGGTGCCGTCGGGTGCCTGGGCGGCGTCGCGGAGGATCACGCCGCCGGGCAGATACGCGATCGCGTAGCCGCGCGCGAGGGTGCCGGCGGGGGAGAGGGCGCGCAGCGACGCCCGCAGTTCGCGCGTCTGCAGGGCGCCTTCGGCGAGCTCGCGGTCGACGGTGTCGCGGCCGCGCGCGGCGAGGATCTCGATCTCGTGTGCGCGCCGCTCCAGCGCCTCCTCCGGACGACTGAGCACCGGGCGGCTGCGCAGTTGCTCCAGCTGGGCGATGTCGTGCGAGATGCGCATGGTCAGCCGGGTGGTGAGCCGCGAGCGCAGCTGGTCGACGAGAGCGCGCTGCTCGGCGACGTCCGGGACGACCCGCTTGGCCGCATCCGTCGGGGTCGAGGCGCGGAGATCCGCCACGTCGTCCAGGAGCGGATGGTCGTTCTCATGTCCGATGGCGCTGACGATGGGGGTGGATGCGGCGGCCACCGCCCGCACCAGGCGTTCGTCGCTGAACGCAAGCAGGTGCTGCGGGTCACCGCCGCCGCGGGCGATGATGATCACGTCCACGTCGGGGTCGCGTTCCAGGGTCGCCAGCGCCCCGAGGGTCTCCGGCACGCAGCGATCGCCCTGCACCGCCGCATGGACGATGCGGAAATGCACGCCCGGCCAGCGGAGTTCCGCGTTGCGGAGCACATCCCGCTCCGCATCCGACCGCTCGCCGGTGATGAGACCGATGGTGTGCGGCAGGAACGGCAGGCGTTTCTTCCGCGTCGGTTCGAACAGGCCCTCGCGTCGCAGCTGGGTGCGCAGGCGCTCCAGCTTCTCCAGCTGGTCGCCGAGGCCGACGTGGCGCATCGCGGAGACGACGACGGAGAAGTCGCCGGTCTTCACGAAGTAGTCGGCCTTCACGCACGCGACGACATGGTCGCCGGACTTCATGTCTTCGGCGAGGCGCTGCCGCGTGGTGCTCCACAGGCGGAACGAAACGCTGGAATCCGTGGCGAGGTCCTTCAGCCGGCCGAAGACGTTGCCGCCGCGAACGTTCCACGACGTGATCTCGCCCTCGACCCAGACGGAGCCCCAGCCGGAGACGAACGCGCGGATCGTGTCGTTGAACCGGGCAACCGAGGTCGGAGTGTCGACGGTGGAGTCCCTCGGGTGCACCGCGTCGCCGGTCGGCACGCCGTCATCCGGTGCGAAGTTCGCCACCCGTCTTCCCTTCGCTGGTGCTCGGCGCCCGCCCAGGGCACCGCCCGTAGAATCAAGGCGTGACTTCCCCCGCCATCCACCTGCCCATGCCGCGCATTCCGGGCCGTCGTGGGCGCCTCCAGGATATCCCCGTCGCGGGGTCCAAGCGGGTGCTGCTGGCCGCCCCCCGGGGATACTGCGCCGGTGTCGACCGGGCGGTGATCGCGGTGGAGAAGGCGCTGGAGCGCTTCGGCGCTCCGGTGTACGTGCGCAAGCAGATCGTGCACAACATCCACGTGGTGACTGAGCTCGAGGCCAAGGGCGCCGTCTTCGTCGACGAGGTCGACGAAGTGCCGGAGGGGTCGCACGTCGTCTTCAGCGCCCACGGCGTTGCCCCGGCTGTCGTCTCCGCGGCCGCGGACCGCGGCCTGCAGGCGATCGACGCGACCTGCCCGCTGGTCACCAAGGTGCACCGTGAAGCGGTGCGGTTCGCGCGCGACGACTTCGAGATCCTGCTGATCGGCCACCTCGGACACGAGGAGGTCGAGGGCACCGCCGGCGAGGCGCCCGACCATGTGACCATCGTCAACTCCCCGGCGGAGGCCGACACCGTCGAGGTGCGCGACCCGTCGCGGGTCGTGTGGCTGTCGCAGACCACCCTCTCGGTCGACGAGACCATGGAGACCGTGCGGCGCCTGCGCACTCGGTTCCCCGAGCTGCAGGATCCGCCCTCCGACGACATCTGTTACGCGACGCAGAACCGTCAGGTCGCGATCAAGAAGGTCGCCGCCGGCGCCGACCTCGTCATCGTGGTGGGGTCGGCGAACTCGTCCAACAGCGTCCGGCTCGTCGAGGTCGCCCTCGAGCACGGGGCGAAGGCCGCGTACCGGGTGGACTACGCCGACGAGATGCGCCAGGAGTGGTTCGACGGCGTCGAGACCGTGGGCGTCACCAGCGGCGCGTCCGTGCCAGAGGTGCTCGTGCAGGAGGTGCTGGACGATCTCGCCCACGCCGGCTACCGGGATGTGGAGCAGGTGCGCACCGCCGAGGAAGACCTCATGTTCTCCCTCCCCAAGGAACTCCGCCAGGATGCGACCGGTCGCCGCGACGAGCGCGCGCTCGGCGGGCGGGGTCGCGCATGAGCGACTTCGCACCTGAGGCCGGCCCCGACGGACGTCCCCGTCCGCGCTACGGCGAGTACGCCACCCCCGAGGAGCAGCGTGCCCGGATCGCGCAGCCCGCGGTGACGGATGCGCTGAGCGCCGGGGTGACCCCGGCCGCCGCGCCCGCCGCATCCACGCCGCCGGCCTCGGCCGAACCGGGTAAGCCGGTCCCGGTCGCCGCCCGCCGGTCGATGCTCGACCGGATCTTCACCGTGGCGCTCCTCGGCTACGGCCTGTTCATCGTGATCACCTCGATCCCGACCGTCGCCGACTACACCGGATTCGCCGCGAGTTTCTTCGACACCCTCGGGGTCGATGCGACGCTGACCGACCCGGGCGCCGGACGCGGCTGGGGCCTCGCCTCGGCGCTCGTGCTCGGCATCGGGTGGCTCGCCGCCGCCGTACTGTCGTGGCGGAACCTGCGGGCCGGGCGCATCAGCTTCTGGATCCCACTGGTCGCGGGCATCGTGTGCACGATGATCGCCTCGTTGCTGCTGGTCGTGCCGCTCATGATGGACCCGGGCGCCTGGGCCGCCATCCAGGGCGTGATCGACTCCGCCGGGACCGAGTGATGTCGGGGCGGCTGCTCTCGGTGTGCGCCGTGGGCGAGCTGCGCCGCGACCGGGGCGCCGTCGGCGTCACCGCGATCAACAAGCGTCCGGTCACCGGCCCCGTCCGGATCGGACCTTACGGGGTCTACGCGGACGTACAGTGCAGCCGCAAATACCACGGCGGACTCGAGCGGGCGCTCTACGCCTACGCCGACGAGGACGCAGCGTTCTGGCAGCAGGAGCTCGGCCGCGAACTGCCGCACGGCTGGTTCGGGGAGAACCTCCGCACCGGCGGCATCGATGTGAACGCTGCGCGCATCGGTGAGCGTTGGGCGATCGGTGAGCGGCTCATCGTCGAGGTCACCTCGCCCCGCACCGCCTGCGGCACGTTCGCGCGGTGGGTCGGCGGCGCGGAGGGACGCGGGTGGGTTGCGCGTTTCACGACCGCGCAGCGTCCGGGCCCGTATCTGCGAGTGGTGCGGTCGGGCGTGGTCGCCGCGGGCGATGTGATCACCGTGCTGTCGAGCCCGGAGGATGCGCCCACGATCCGCGAGGTGTTCGCCGGCTGACTCGTTAACGCAACGGATGCCGCAACCCGGGGGTCGCGGCATCCGTTCGGTGATCTCAGATCAGGACTGGCTCTTGCCGTACGAGCCGAGCTGACGGGTCGCCTCGATGACGCGGGCGGCCATGGCCGACTCGGCCACCTTGCCCCAGGCGCGCGGGTCGTAGGCCTTCTTGTTGCCCACCTCGCCGTCGATCTTGAGCACACCGTCGTAGTTGCTGAACATGAAGCCGGCGACCGAACGCGTGAACGCATACTGGGTGTCGGTGTCGATGTTCATCTTCACCACGCCGTTGGCGACCGCGAGGGCGATCTCCTCATCGGTCGAGCCGCTGCCGCCGTGGAAGACGAGGTCGAGGGGCTTTTCCCCGGTGCCGAAGGTCGCGGCGATGCCGGCCTGGATCTCGCCGAGCAGTTCCGGCTTCAGCTTCACGTTGCCGGGCTTGTACACACCGTGCACGTTGCCGAAGGTCAGCGCGGCGATCCAGCGGCCGGCGTCGCCGAGACCGAGCGCCTCGACGACCTGCGCGACGTCGCCCGTGGTCGTGTAGAGCGCGTCGTTCGTGCCCTCGTGCTTCACGCCGTCCTCTTCGCCGCCGACGACGCCGATCTCGACCTCGAGGATCGCGTTGATCGCCTTCAGACGGGGGAGGAGCTCCTTGGCAATCTCGATGTTCTCGGCGAGCGGCACGGCCGAGCCGTCCCACATGTGGGACTGGAAGATCGGGTTGCCGCCGTCGGCGACGACCTCTTCGGATGCCGCGATCAGCGGCAGCACGAAGTCCTCGAGCGCCGGCTTCGGGCAGTGATCGGTGTGCAGCGCGATGGTGATGGGGTAGTTCTTGGCAACCTCGGTCGCGAACTTCGCCATGGCGAGGGCGCCGGTGGCGCGGCCCTTGACGGTGTGGCCGGCGAAGTAGTCGGCACCGCCCGTGGTGACCTGGACGATGCCGTCGGAACCGGCTTCGGTCAGCCCCTGCAGCACGGCGTTGATCGACTGCGAGCTGGCCACGTTGATGGCCGGGTAGGCGAAGCCACCGGTCTTGGCGCGGTCCAGCATCTCGGCATACTGCTCGGGGGTGGCGACAGGCATGTCAGCTCCTTATAAGTCTGTGGATCTCCACTCGCCACTCTAGCGAAGCGGCTCGGCGCCGACCCGGGTGCCGTGATCGACAGGTGCTCGGGGGCACATGACAAGCGCGAAAGATTCACGATTCCTTCCCTGTTCGTGGTCGGAAAGACGAGCTTGGCGCCCCCCGCCGTGGTTAGGCTGGCGCCATGGTGAGTCTGACCGCCGACATGAGTCCGCTGCATCCCGACCGAAACCTGGCCCTTGAGCTGGTGCGAGCGACGGAGGCCGCGGCGATCCGTTCCGTGCCCTTCATCGGCCGTGGCCAGAAGGAGGCGGCTGACGGTGCCGCAGTCGACGCGATGCGTGCGTTCCTCACCACCGTTGACTTCGACGGCGTGATCGTCATCGGTGAGGGCGAGAAGGACAACGCCCCGATGCTCTACAACGGCGAGCACGTCGGCACCGGCCGCGGCCCGCAGTGCGACATCGCGGTGGACCCGATCGACGGCACGTCGCTGACCGCGGCGGGCCGCAACAACGCCCTGTCGGTGCTGGCGGTCTCGGACCGCGGCACCATGCTCGACGCATCGAGCGTGTTCTACATGGACAAGCTCGTCACCGGCCCCGCCGGTGTCGGCGTCGTCGACATCCGCCTCCCCATCGGCGAGAACATCCGACTGCTCGCGAAGGCGCTCGGCAAGCCGGTCGACGAGCTCGTCGTCTCCGTGCTCCACCGTCCGCGTCACGAGCAGCTCATCCAGGAGATCCGCGAAGCCGGGGCCGGTACCCGCCTGATGTCCGACGGCGACGTCGCCGGGGGCATCAACGCCGCTCGCCATGACGCGCGCACCGACATGTGCGTCGGGATCGGCGGGAGCCCGGAGGGCATCGTCACCGCCTGCGCCATCAAGGCCCTCGGCGGCCACATCCAGGGGCGGCTGTGGCCGCAGACGGATGATGAGAAGCAACGCGGCATCGATGCGGGCCTGAAGATGGACTACGTCTACGAGGCCGATGAGCTCGTCACCGGGAAGAACACGATCTTCGTCGCCACGGGTGTAACCGATGGTCAGCTGGTCGCCGGTGTCCGTCGTGAGAACGGCTACGTCTATACCGAGAGCGTCGTGCTCCGCGGTGCATCGGGGACGCTGCGACGGATCACCTCAGACCACCTCGTCTCGAAGTGGCTCTGACCCCCGCGCGACTCACCTGACACCTCCGCGGGTGTCAACCTCCCGGGTACGCCCTCGTGACTCTGGCAGAATGGACGACGACGCCGCTCTTCGGCGTCTGTCCGTGGGCTGAGCGAGAAGAGGGATCCGCGTGGTTGATCCGGCGAACGATTCCGCACCCCGCACCGGGGCGCATGCGGTGGTCGCGAACGCGTTGGCGTCGCACGGCGCCGCACCGGCCCCGACCCATCCGATCGACCCGGCCCGCCGGCCGGACGTCTTGTTCCGCGTCCGCCGCGAGGAGGGTCAGCAGACCAGCCCGTGGTGGATGGTTGGCGCCTTCGTCGCCGTCTCGGCGATCGTGATTGTGCTGTTCAGCTTCGTGCCGGGTGGCGCATAACCCCTGACGTCTCGTCCTCGGTGGCGGCTGCGGCCCCGTCGGCATCCGGCATGACGCCGGGCTCGACGATCGGCTCAGCGGCATCGACGGGGTTCACCGCATCCGTACCGGACTCGACGGGGTTTCCCGCCGCCGTACCGGCGTCGATCCGCTCCGCGGTGGCATCCATCGCCGCGGAGAACTCCGGCGCACTGAGCGCCCGCGGACGCTGCTCCACCGTCGGCGGGGCGTCCGTGGCGGCGAGGCGCGTCTCATCCACCCCGGGGAAGCGTCGCGCGCTCACCAGGACTCGGGTCTCCAGCGAGCCGACGAACCTGTTGTAACTGTCGACGGTGCGCTCGAGTCCGCGCCGCAGGTCGTCGACGTGGCCCACCATGCTGCCGAGCCGGTCGTAGAGCTGGTTACCCAGGGTGAAGAGTTCCCGAGCTTGTTCGGACACGGCCTCCTGCGTCCAGGTGTACGCGACGGTCTTGAGCACGGCCCACAGGTTCACGGGGGAGGCGAGGGCAACCCGGCGGCCGAAAGCGTAGTCGAGCAGGCCAGGATCGGAATCGAGCGCCGTCGACAGCAGCGATTCGCTCGGCAGGAAGCAGACGACGAACTCCGGACTGGCGTCGAGGCCGGTCCAATACGCACGCTTCGCCAGAGCGTCGATGTGCGCGCGGAGTGCCTTCACATGCTTGGACAGGAGCGCCGTGCGCCGTGCGCCATCGGCGCCGGTGGCCGCGTCCGAGATCTCGGATGCTTCGAGGAACGCGTCCAGCGGCACCTTCGCATCCACCGCGATCGCCTTGCCGCCGGGGAGACGTACGACCATGTCGGGGCGCCCGGCGCCGGCATCCGAGGACATGCCGGACTGCAGGTCGAAGTCGACGTGCCGAGTGAGGCCGGCGGCCTCGACGATGCGCCGCAGCTGGGTCTCGCCCCACACGCCCCGCGCGCTGGAGGAACGAAGCGCGCTCGCGAGCGAGTCGGTGGTGCGTCGCAGCGACTCGTCGGACTCCTGCGCGCGGCGCAGTTGCTCGGCCAGCGCGCCGAACTGCGACTGCCGGTCGCGCTCGAGGTCTTCGACCTTCCGCTGCATGTCGAACAGGCTCTCCCGCACCGGCGCGAGCGCACGGAGCACGGACTGCTCGCGCGCCTCGCGCTCGTACTGTGCCTCGCGTTCGCTGCGGGCCTGCGCCAGCTGCCCTTCGGCAGCGCGGGCGGTGGCTTCGGCGGCGGCGATGCGTGCCGCATCCGTCGCCCGCGCGGTCGCGGCTCTCGCCGATGCCGCGAGCCACCCGCCCGCGGCGCCGATCAGCACACAGATCAACGCGATCGCGATCACACCGGTGATGTCCATGTCGCCAGTCTGCCCAGGGCCACTGACATCGGCCGCCGCACCGCGCCGATGAGCGTGTCCCACTTTCTGCCGTTATGACCTGCCCAGAGCGGCAGAAAGTGGGACATGTTCTGCAGAATTCGGGACATGCGCGCGGGGGATGCGGGCACGCGAGGTCGCGGTGAAGAGAGCGAGGAGAGGCGGGGCGAGGCGCAGAGGCCGAGGAGAGGCGGGGCGAGTCGCAGAGGGGAGGAGAGACCTCAGGCGGCGACGGGCACGGCGGTGGGGACGATGACGCCCACCTTGATGCCGCAGAGTGCGGCGAGTTCGTCGATGTCGGCCGCTCCCTGGGTGCGCGCCGCGTGCACCATGATGTGGGCACAGGCGGCCGCATCCGCCGTCGCGTCGTGGTGGGCGAAATCGCCGAAGCCGGCGTGGGCGGCCACCGCGGGAAGCCGGTGCGAGGGCAACTGGTAGATCTTGCGCGACACCTGCAGGCTGCATGCATACCGGTACGGCGGGCACGGGTCGCCGGTCGCTTCGCAGGCGCGGCGGAGCACCGCCATATCGAACCCGGCGTTGTGGGCGACGAGCACGTCGTCGCCGGTGAAGGTGATGAGGTCGTCGAGCTGCTCGCTCCAGCTCTTCGCACCGATCACGTCTTGCGGCCGGATGCCGTGGATGCCGACGTTCAGCTCGAAGAAGGTGTCGTGCCCGGCCGGCGGGCGGATGAGCCAGCCAGCCGTCTCGACGATGACCCCGGCGCGGACACGGGCGAGGCCCACGCTACAGGCGGAGGCGCTGGACGCATTCGCGGTTTCGAAGTCGATCGCGGTGAAATCCAGTGGCACGACACCAGACTCACCGCCCCGGTCACAAAGACCGCGCAGGCACGCCGAGGAAGCGGCGCGTCGGACCGGATGCGGGGTCAGCCGCCGCTCGTGGATTGCTCGCGCACGCGCGTCAGTGCCGACATCAGATGCGTGAGCCGCTCGTGTTCTTCATGATGCTCGGTGGTGCCGGGGGTGAGGGTGGACAGACGTGCGCGGACCTGTGCGACCGTCTGCTCGAGTTCCAGATGTTCCGTCATGTGCCGAACCTTAGGACCGCAGCTGCGGTCGCGAAAGGGGGTGGCATTCACCAGGCGTAGGGTCGGCCCATGACCAGCCGCGAAGAGATGTCCACGTCGTTCGGCGTCGTCGCCGAGACCTATGAGGCGGGGCGTCCGTCCTACCCGACGGATGCGGTTCGATGGATGCTGCAGCCCGCCGGCGAGAGCACGGGCGTCCGCGTCGTAGACGTCGGCGCCGGCACCGGCAAGCTCACTCGCGCACTGATCGACCTCGGTGCCGAGGTCACGGCTGTCGATCCCGACCCCGGCATGCTCGAGAACCTCCGGGCGAATCTTCCGAGCATCCCGGCCCTCCTCGGACGCGCCGAGTCGCTTCCGCTACCCGACGCGGGCGCGGATGCGGTCGTCTTCGGCCAGGCGTGGCATTGGGTCGACGTCGCCGCCGCGTCCGCAGAGGCGGGGCGTGTGCTCCGCCGCGGCGGGGTCCTCGGGCTGATCTGGAACATCCGTGACGAGAGCGTCGACTGGGTGCGGCGGCTCACTGCGGCGATGCACGGTAGCCACGCCGAGGAGCTTCTCGCCTCCGGCGGTCCTGCTGTCGGTGCGCCGTTCGCCGGGTTGGATCGGCAGGAGTGGCGCTGGTCGCGCCGGATGACCCGCGAGGATCTGCTCGCCATGGCCCGCTCGCGCAGCTACGTGATCACCGCGGCACCGGCCGAACGGGCGCGGATCGAGCAGGCGCTCGTCGAGCTGTGCGACGAGATCGGAGCGGTGGGGAATGCGACGGTCGACCTGCCGTACGTGACGCATGCGTTCCGCAGCATCCGTCCGTAGAAGCCGCTCCGCATCCGCCGCCTAGACTGGACTCTCGTGGCTCTCACTATCGGAATCGTCGGTCTCCCCAATGTTGGCAAGTCGACGCTGTTCAACGCGCTGACCAAGAACCAGGTGCTCGCCGCGAACTACCCGTTCGCGACGATCGAGCCCAACGTCGGCGTGGTGAACCTGCCCGACCCGCGTCTGGAGACGCTCGCGGAGATCTTCCACTCCGAGCGGATCCTGCCCGCCGCGGTGTCGTTCGTCGACATCGCCGGCATCGTCCGCGGTGCGAGCGAGGGGGAGGGGCTCGGAAACAAGTTCCTCGCCAACATCCGCGAGGCCGACGCCATCGCGCAGGTCGTCCGCGGCTTCGTCGACTCCGACGTTGTGCACGTCGAGGGCAAGGTCGACCCCAAGAACGACCTCGAGACCATCAACGCCGAGCTGCAGCTCGCCGACCTCGAGACGCTCGAGAAGGCGATCAACCGGTACGAGAAGGAGGTTCGCGGGCGGAAGCTCGACGCCTCCGTACTCGAGACCGCGAACGCCGCGAAGGACGCGCTCGAGCGGGGCGTGCTGCTTTCCGCATCCGGGATCGACCTCGCCCCGATCAAGGAGCTGGGCCTGCTCACCGCGAAGCCCTTCATCTTCGTTTTCAACGTCGACGAGTCGGTGCTGACGGATGCGGACCGCAAGGCTGAGCTCGCGGCGCTCGTGGCTCCCGCCAATGCGGTGTTCCTCGACGCGAAGATCGAGTCGGAACTCATCGACCTCGACCCGGCGGATGCCGCGGAGTTGCTCGCCTCGACCGGTCAGGACGAGTCCGGCCTCGACCAGCTCGCCCGCATCGGGTTCGACACGCTGGGCCTGCAGACCTACCTCACGGCGGGCCCGAAGGAGTCACGCGCCTGGACGATCGGCAAGGGCTGGAAGGCTCCGCAGGCGGCCGGTGTCATCCACACCGACTTCGAGAAGGGCTTCATCAAGGCCGAAGTCATCTCGTTCGACGACCTCGTCGCGACCGGCTCCGTGCAGGAGGCGCGCGCGAAGGGCAAGGCCCGTCTCGAGGGCAAGGACTACGTCATGCAGGACGGCGACGTCGTGGAGTTCCGTTTCAACGTCTGAGCAGGTGGCGAGCGCCCGGAGCTAGTTGGAGCTTGGCGTCGCGGCCCTGAATGCACCGGCGGTGCCGCCGATGACAAGACCCACTGCGCCGCACACAACGGCCCACGTGGCGCACCAGGCCAGAACGGACTGTCGCGGATCCACGAACTGCGGGTTCTCCGCATAGGTCGCCATCGCCCCGGGGAGCCAGGGCCCTATTGGCAAGTTCGTGATGCGCCCGAGTTGAGACATGACATCAACTCGGTGGAGTTCCGTTTTCCACGTGGATGACGACACCTGACGCTGCGTTGGATGGATGTCATCTGTAATCATGTCGTCATGCTTCGCGCCGCCAGGCTGACCACTACCGTCGCTGCGCTCGTCCTAGCCACCAGCGCGCTTGCAGGGTGCGCCGGATCGGCTGAGCCGCAAGCGGCACCCCCGTCGCCAACGCCGACCGTCACGCAGACTCCGGAGTACCTCACGGAGCTACCCGAGTGGGCGCGTGTTTCCTCGCCCTGGCTCATCTATCCAGACGGTTTTGAGTGCTCCGGCACCGAGGGGTGCCCAAATGACTATCGCGCGCTGATAGGCGAGCCAGGCCCCGTCCTGCCTCAGGGCGTCGAGTACTACGACCCGGCAAGGCACGACTGCGTGGTCGTGCAGCCCCTGGGCGTGAATTGCAGTGGCTGAACCGTAGGCCACGACGGTGACGCTGACGACAACATCTACTGCGCCGCACACATTGTCCACGGGGCGCACCACGGCAAGTCCATGGCAGCCGGCCGTGACCTGACCAGGAAGCCGATTCGTGAACGCACAAGATCAGCTGAAGCAGGCCCTCCGCGAGGATCTCGCGCCCCAACTGCGAGAGTTGGGGTTTCGTGGAACCGAGCGCAAATTCAGCCTGCCCAGCGAGAGGTACTTCGCCCAGATAGGCATCCAGTCATCCGACTCGAGCACGCGAGAACTCGTGAAGTTCACCGTCAATCTTTCCGTCATAGACAAGGCTGCCTGGACGCGGGCTCGCGACGAACGCTCGTATCTCCCCGTGAAGCCCAGCCCCAATGTGAGTTACCTCCCATGGCGGGATGAGTCCGAATGGCGCGAGCGGA
>NZ_JAPLAI010000059.1 GCF_026393345.1 Microbacterium sp. | reverse complement strand
TTCACCTGTCGCGACGTGCGGTCCGCACCCGCCACGGCAGACAGGTGAACGACGGGCGGATGCGGCGTAGAGTTTCCGCGTCCGTGTCCCCCAGGTGAGGAAGACCATGATCTCGATCGTCGCGTTCGCGCTCTGACCCGCGCCGACCCGTCGATCCCGACGAGGCAGCGCATTTCTCCGCGCTGACCCGTCGATCCGTCTCCTCCCGGTCCCTCCGGCAGTCGACTCCTTCGTGTCAGCGCATGCACGACACGAAGGAGTCTCCATGTCCACTCTGACCGGAGCGGTCGTCCTCGACCGCGTCTCTTACGCCTGGCCCGACGGCACCCCCGCGCTCGACGAGGTCTCGGGTGTGTTCGGCAGCGGTCGCACCGGTCTCGTCGGCCGGAACGGCTCGGGCAAGACCACCCTGCTGCATCTCATCCACGGCGACCTCACCCCGCGCGGCGGGACGGTCACGACGCGGGGCGATGTCGCCCTCCTACCCCAACGACTGACGCTCGACGTGGCGCGGCCGGTAACGGAACTGCTCGGCGTCGCCGAGATCCTCGCCGCCCTTCGGGCGGTCGAGAACGGCGACCCCTCGGCGCACTGGTTCGACATCATCGGCGACGACTGGGACGTGCAGGCCCGTGCGGAAGCCGCCTGCGCCGACGCGGGGCTGCCCCCGGATGTCCTCGGTCGCCGCGTCGGCGAACTCTCCGGCGGTGAGGCGGTCCTCGCGGCCATCACCGGCATCCGGTTGCGCGGCGCACCCGTCACCCTCCTCGACGAGCCCACCAACAATCTCGACATCGACGCCCGCCGTCGCCTGCACGACCTGGTGTCGCGCTGGCGCGGGGCACTCATCGTGGTGAGCCACGATCTGGCGCTCCTGGAACAGATGGACGAGACCGCCGAGTTGTACGACGGCGCGCTGACTACCTTCGGGGGTCCGTACTCGGCGTGGCGTGCACACCTGGAGGACGAGCAGGACGCCGCCCGTCAGGACGAGCGCACCGCCGCACAGGCCGCGAAGCGGGAGAAGCGGCAGCGCATCGAGGCCGAGACGAAGCTCGCGCACCGCGCGGCGACCGGCAGGAAGGCCGAACAGGAGAAGCGGGTGCCGAAGATCGTCGCCCGCGCACGGAAGGCTGCGGCGGAGGTGTCGGCCGGGCGGCTGCGCACCGAGGTGCGGGACAAGGAATCACTGGCCCGGGCCGCACAGGACGCCGCAGGTCGCCGCATTCGATCCGACGACAGCATCCGGATCGACCTTCCCGATCCGGACGTGCCCGCGTCACGGCGGCTGGCGACCGTGGCGGGGGACGAGCGGGAATGGATCATTCAGGGTCCCGAGCGTGTAGCGCTGACGGGTCCGAACGGCTCGGGCAAGACGACGCTCATCAAGCGGGTGGTGGCCACCGCCCACACCGACCGGGTGGCGTACCTGCCGCAGCGCTTGGACGGTCTCGACGACGCCGCCTCGGCGATCGCGAACGTCGCCGCCGTCGCGCCGCACGTGCCCGACGCGGAGCTGCGCAACCGGCTCGCCCGGTTCCTGCTTCGCGGCGCGACGGCCGAGCGACCGGTGCGCGAGCTGTCCGGCGGCGAACGCTTCCGGGTGAGCCTGGCACGGATGCTGCTGGCCGATCCCCCGCCGCAGCTGCTGGTCCTCGACGAACCCACCAACAACCTCGACCTCGACACGGTGGATCAGCTCGTCGACGCGCTCGCCGCGTACCGGGGCGGCGTGCTCGTGGTCAGCCACGACGACGCTTTCGTGGCTCGGCTGCACCCGGCGCTGCGTCTGGAGCTCCGCGACGGCCGGCTGACACAGATGTGACCCGGGTGATCGGTCCGCCGAGAGCGCAACCCCGCCCCGACGTCGGAGGCTCAGGCGATGATGGTCGGGTGAGTGATGTGCTCGAGCGGTTCTCACCTGCCACGCAGGACTGGTTCCGCAGTGCCTTCACCGCGCCGACCCCCGCACAGACCGGCGCGTGGGACGCCATCTCGCAGGGCCGGCACGCCCTCGTGGTCGCCCCCACCGGGTCCGGCAAGACCCTGTCGGCCTTCCTCTGGGCCCTGGACCGCGTCTTCCGCGACCGCGCGACGCTGCCCACCCCGGCCCCGGAGCCGGATGCGGGAGGCCGCCGCCGCAAGAAGCAGGCGGATCCGACCCGCACCCGCATCCTCTACGTCTCGCCACTGAAGGCCCTCGGAGTCGACGTGGAGCGGAACCTGCGCTCACCACTCATCGGCATCGGCCAGTCCGCGCGGCGGCTGGGCCTGCCCGCCCCCGACGTCACCGTGGGTGTGCGCTCCGGCGACACCCCCGCCGCCGACCGGCGGAAGCTGCTCACCGAGCCGCCGGACATCCTCATCACGACTCCCGAGTCGCTGTACCTCATGCTCACCAGCCAGGCGCAGGAGACCCTGCGCGAGGTGCACACCGTCATCATCGACGAAGTGCACGCGGTGGCGGCCACCAAACGGGGCGCACATCTCGCCGTGAGCCTGGAGCGCCTCGACGCCCTGCTGGATCACCCGGCGCAGCGGATCGGCCTGTCCGCGACGGTGCGGCCCATCGACGAGGTCGCCCGTTTTCTCGGGGGTGCGGCCCCCGTCGACATCGTCGCCCCGCGCGCATCGAAGACCTTCGACATGAGCGTCGAGGTCCCCGTCGACGACATGCTGCATCCCCCGCCGCCGCCGGGCGAAGCGGCACCGGAGGGCGAGGACTGGTTCGCGGGCGAGCGCGACGATGTCGACGGGGGCGGCACCGAGATCACCGGCTCGCTGTGGCCGCACGTCGAAGAGGCGATCGTCGACCGCATCCTCGCGCACCGCTCTACCATCGTGTTCTCCAACTCCCGGCGGCTGGCGGAACGGCTGACCGCACGGCTGAACGAGATCTACAGCGGTCGGCTCGGCCTCGGCCTGCCGGAGCCCACCGTCCCGGCGCAGGTCATGGCGCAGGCCGGCACCACCGCGGGTGCGGATGCGGTGCTCGCCAAGGCCCACCACGGGTCGGTGTCGAAGGAGCAGCGGGCGCTGGTCGAAGAAGAGCTCAAGTCGGGTGTGCTGCGCTGCGTGGTCGCCACGTCCAGCCTCGAGCTCGGCATCGACATGGGCGCCGTCGACCTGGTCATCCAGGTGGAGGCACCGCCCTCCGCGGCCTCCGGTCTGCAGCGCATCGGCCGCGCCGGCCACCAGGTCGGCGAGATCAGCAAGGCCGTGCTGTTCCCCAAGCACCGCGGCGACGTGCTGCACACCGCTGTCGTCACCGAACGGATGCTGGGCGGCAAGATCGAGGCGATCCGCATCCCCCGGAACCCGCTCGACATCCTCGCGCAGCAGACCGTCGCCGCGTCGGCGCTCGGCGCCATCGAGGTCGAGGACTGGTACGAGACGGTGCGCCGCTCGGCCCCGTTCCGGACGCTCCCCCGATCGGCGTACGAGGCGACCCTCGATCTGCTCGCCGGCCGCTACCCCTCGGACGAATTCGCCGAACTCCGTCCGCGCCTGGTGTGGGATCGCGATCACGGCACCCTCGCCGGGCGTCCCGGCTCGCAGCGCATCGCCGTCACGAGCGGCGGCACGATCCCCGACCGCGGCCTGTTCGCGGTGTACGTCGCGGGCGAGAGCCAGAATGCACGCGTCGGGGAACTCGACGAGGAGATGGTCTACGAGTCCCGCGTCAACGACGTGTTCACGCTCGGCACGACCAGCTGGCGGATCGTGGAGATCACCCACGACCGGGTCAACGTCCTTCCCGCCTTCGGGCAGCCGGGAAAGGTGCCGTTCTGGCACGGCGACGGCATCGGCCGCCCCGCCGAGCTCGGCGAGGCCCTCGGCGCGTTCTCCCGCGAGGTGTCGACGCTCGACCCGGATGCGGCCCGGGATCGCCTCACCGAGGCGGGGCTCGACGCCCGCGCGCAGACGAACTTGCTCGCGTACCTGACGGAGCAACGCGAGGCCACCGGCTCGCTCCCGACCGACCGGACGCTGACGGTGGAGCGCAGTCGCGACGAGGTCGGCGACTGGCGCGTCATCCTGCATTCCCCGTACGGCATGCAGGTGCACGCGCCGTGGGCGCTGGCCGTGAACGCCCGCATCCGGGAGCGACTGGGCGTGGAGGGGTCGGCAGTCGCGAGCGACGACGGCATCATCGCGCGCGTGCCCGACACCGAGACCGACCCGCCGGGAGCGGAGCTGTTCGTCTTCGATGCTGACGAGCTGGACCAGATCGTCACCGAAGAGGTCGGCGGTTCCGCGCTGTTCGCCTCGCGGTTCCGGGAGTGCGCGGCGCGGGCGCTCCTCATGCCGCGCATGAACCCGAGCAAGCGCAGTCCGCTGTGGCAGCAGCGGCAGCGCTCGGCACAACTGCTCGAGGTCGCGCGCCGGCACCCCACGTTCCCGATCATCCTGGAGACGCTGCGGGAGGTGCTGCAGGATGTCTACGACCTGCCCGCCCTCACCGACATCGCCCGGCGCATCGCCGACCGCCGCATCCGGCTCGTGGAGACGACGACGAGCCAGCCCTCCCCCTACGCGCGCGACCTGCTCTTCGGGTACGTCGGCGCGTTCATGTACGAGGGTGATTCGCCGCTCGCGGAGCGACGGGCGGCGGCGCTGTCGGTCGACCCGGCACTGCTGAGCGAACTGCTCGGCACGATCGAGATGCGGGAGCTCCTCGATCCCGAGGTCATGGCACAGTTCGAGCGCGAGGCGCAGCGGCTCGATCCGGAGCGACGGGTGCGCGGCGTCGAGGGCGTCGCCGACCTGCTGCGCGTGCTCGGCCCGCTCTCGACGGACGAGATCGCGGCCCGGCTGCAGGACCCCGCCGAGCCCGCGGATGCAGCGAGCTCGGCCGTAGCGGCCGGGTTCGCCCACGACCTTCTCACGGCGCGGCGGGCGATCCGGGTCGCGATCTCCGGTGAGCAGCGGCTCGCCGCGATCGAGGACGCCGGGCGGCTCCGTGACGCCCTGGGCGCGGCGCTGCCGGTGGGTCTGCCGACCGCGTTCCTGGAACCGGTCGCCGACCCGCTCGGCGACCTCGTCGCGCGCTTCGCGCGCACCCACGGCCCGTTCACCGCGGATGCGGTGGCCACCCGCTTCGGCGTCGGCATCGCCGTCGCGCGGCACACGCTGCAGCGCCTCGAGGCACAGGGCCGGGTGAGCAGCGGATACTTCCTGCCCGAGACGACCACCTCACGCCCGGACGAGACCGAATGGTGCGACAGTGAAGTGCTGCGGCGGCTCCGGATGCGCTCGCTCGCCGCGATCCGCGGGAGCGTCGAGCCGGTCTCGCCCGAAGCGTTCGCGCGATTCCTGCCCGACTGGCAGCACCTGGTTCGTCCCCTCGACGGGATCGACGGCGTGCTGGCGGTGGTGGAGCAGCTCGCCGGGGTGCCGATCCCCGCGAGCGCCTGGGAATCGCTCGTGCTGCCCGGCCGGGTCCGCGACTACACCCCGGCGATGCTGGACGAACTGACCGCGACCGGTGAGGTGGTGTGGTCGGGCCACGGGTCGTTACCGGGACGCGACGGCTGGATCGCCCTGCATCCGGCCGATGCCGCCCCGCTGACCCTGCTGCCGCCCGAGGACGAGGTCGCCGCAGGTTCCCTGGACGCGCAGCTGCTCGCGGCGCTCGACGCGGGCGGCGCCTACTTCGCCGCGCAGCTGCGTCAGTCCACCGGGGCCGAGAACGAGCAGGCGGTGCTCGACGCGCTGTGGCGCCTGGCCTGGTCGGGCCGGGTCACCAACGACACGTTCGCGCCGGTGCGCGGCCTCCTCTCGGCCGGGTCGCAGGCGCATCGTGCGGTACGGCGCACCCCACGTGCGCGGCTGTATCGAGGCCAGTCCGTCGCCCGCCCGCCGTCCCCGCCCCGTCCGGTGGGCGGTGGCGGCCGGTGGTCGCTGTTGCCGGCGGCAGAGACCGATCCGACCCTCCGGCAGGCGGCCTCCGCCGGGCTCCTCCTCGACCGGTACGGTGTCGTCACGCGCGGCAGTGTGCAGTCGGAAGGGATGCCGGGCGGGTTCGCGCAGGCCTACCGGGTGCTGTCCGGGTTCGAGCAGGCCGGGCACTGCCGCCGCGGGTACGTGATCGAGAAGCTCGGCGCGGCCCAGTTCGCCGCATCCGCGACCGTCGACCGGTTGCGCACCTTCGCGGCGATCGCCGACCCACCCCCGCATCAGGCCATCACCCTCGCCGCCACCGATCCGGCGAACCCCTACGGCGCCGCGCTGGCGTGGCCGAGCATCGAGGGGATCACGCATCGCCCCGGACGAAAGGCCGGCGGCATCGTGGTGCTCGTCGACGGCGCGCTGACGCTCTACCTGGAGCGCGGCGGGAAGACCGCGCTGCTCTTCTCCGACGATCCGGATGCGATGGCCGCCGCCGCCCGCTCCCTCGCCGCCACTGCCCAGGCGCGGCGACTGGCGACCCTCACGATCGAACAGGTCAACGGCGGGATCGTGTTCGGCACGGACCTCGGCCGGGCGCTGCGGGAGGCCGGGTTCGTGGAGTCGACCCGGGGGCTGACCCTGCGCCGGCCCGCGCCCGGCACCACGGCGCGCCCGCTGCACGGCGCCGGACCCGGGGCGCGCGAGGACGCCGGTCGTGCCTGAGGGCGACACCGTCTTCCGCACCGCATGGCGCCTGCACACCGCCCTGGCCGGCGCGGAGGTGACCCGGTTCGACATGCGGGTGCCGAAGGTGGCGGCGGCTGACCTCCGCGGCGAGACCGTCCACGAGGTGGTGCCCCGCGGCAAGCATCTGCTCATGCGCATCGGCGGCTGGACCGTGCACTCGCACCTGAAGATGGAGGGCGAATGGCACGTGTACCGGCCCGAGGAGCGGTGGCGCAAACCCGCCTATGCCGCCCGCGCGATCGTCGGCTCGGCTGTGCGCACCGCGGTCGGGTTCGACCTGGCGATGGTGGACGTCGTCCCCACCGCCGAGGAGGAGCGCCTCGTGGGACACCTCGGCCCCGACCCGCTCTCCGGCGACTGGGATCCGGCGGAGGCCGCCCGTCGTCTCGCGCACGACCACCGGGAGGTGCATGTCGCGCTGCTGGATCAGCGGAACCTGGCGGGACTCGGGAACGAGTATGTGAACGAACTGCTGTTCCTGCGCGGCATCCTCCCGACCACACCCGCGCACCAGACCGATACCGCCGCGCTCGTCGACACCGGGGCACGACTCATCCGCGCCAACCGTGACCGCCCGGTGCGGGTGTTCACGGGCGAGGCACGCGCCGGCCGCACCACCTGGGTGTACGGCAGGTCCCGCAGACCCTGCCGCCGGTGCGGCACCCCGATCCGGGAGGGCAGCCTCGGCGCCGACGCCACGCGCGAGCGGAACGTCTTCTGGTGCCCGGCCTGCCAGCGCTAGATCAACGGCTCCTCGGGAACCATGATGGGCGTGTCCCGGTTCAAGGCGCGTCCGTCGAAGAACGGCTTCGCACGCGGGAACAGGAACCACACGATCATCAGCACGACGCCCACAAGCAGGGCGCCGATGCCGACGACGAAGGTGCCGCCGATGCCGAACAGCACCGTGTAGCCGTAATCGACGTCCCACATGTCGATCGCCGACTGCACGAACGCGTAGGTGAGCATGAGAGACCCGAGCAGGGGGAACACGAACCGGTACACGACGTTCCGAGCCGACGTGAACAGGTCGCGGCGGAAGTACCAGATGCAGGCGAAGCCCGTGATGGCGTAGTAGAAGGCGATGGCCAGCCCGAGCGACAGAATCGAATCCTGCAGGATGTTGTCGCTGATCAGCGTCATCCCCAGGTAGTACAGCGACGCGACGATGCCCATGATCACGGTGGAGAACGACGGCGTCTGGAAACGAGGGTGCACCCGGGTGAACCGCTTCGGTAGGGCGCGGTAGACACCCATCGCGAGGGTGCCGCGCGCGGTGGGGAGGATCGTCGTCTGCGTCGACGAGACGGCGGAGATCAGCACCGCCACCACGAGGAGCCACCCCCAGGGGCCGAGCAGGCCGTCCTTGATGGCCATGAACACGTCATCGGCGTTCGACTCGTTGCCGAGCCCCACGCCCGATTCGCCGAGACCCGCGTACATCATCGCGGCGATCGTCACTGAGACGTAGGTCACGAGCAGCAGGACGCAGGTGAGCAGCGCCGCGAGACCAGGGATGCGCTTCGGGTCCCTGGTCTCCTCGTTCAGGGCGAGGCAGGTGTCCCACCCCCAGTAGATGAACAGTGCCAGCAGCACGGCCTCGGTGAACCCGCTCCAGTCAGTGAAGCCCAGGGGGTTCAGCCACTCCCAGGCGAACGGCGTCGGGTTCGGTGCCGTCCCTCCGAAGAACTGCCACAGCGCAGCCACGACGAACAGGACCAGTGCGAGGTACTGGACGGCAAGCAGGACGTTCTGGATCTTCTCGCCGATCTCCACTCCGCGCCAGCTGACATAGGTCATGGCGGCGATGAAGAAGAGCGCGACGAGGATGATGCGCCAGTCGTTGCTGGCCAGGTCGATGCCGAACAGGGCCCAGAAGTAGACCGCGGCGATCTGCGCCAGGTTCGCGAGGACCACCATCCCGGCCACCGCGACGCCCCAGCCGCCCATCCACCCGACCCACGGGCCGAAGGCCTTCGTGGCCCACGTGAACGTCGTCCCGCAGTCGGGGACCGCATTATTGAGCTCTCGGTACGCGAAGGCGATGAACAGCATCGGGACGAACGCGATGATGAAGACGATGGGGGCCTGCGCGCCGACCGCCAGCACGACGAAGCCGAGCGTCGCGACGAGCGAATACACCGGTGCGGTGGAGGCGAGCCCGATCACCGTCGACCCCCACAGGCCCAGCGTCCCGGCTGCGAGACCCTTCCCGTCGCTGCGTTCCAGGCGGATGGGAGTGGTCGATCCGAAGTCGCTCATGGTGCCTCCTGCACTCCGCCGGACGGTGGGAACACTCGATGCACACTATGGCAGCATCCCGGACCGCCTGGGAGGACTTCCGCGCGGCGCCCGACCGCCCCGCCGCCCCATCCGATTCCGCCCGCGCGCCGAATCACTTCCGACATCGGGAATGAATCGCGCATCCCGGAGGTTATTTCATTGTTCAGCGTCGACCAACGCTGGAGGAGGGGAACGTGGGTAAGAACTACATCGACATCGAAAACGACCGTGGCGAGACGCTGCGGTACCGCAAGCACGCCAACGGACGCGGGTTGATCGCCAACGGCGCGAAGGTCCACCCTTCGGCGACCATCGAGGCGGGGGCTTACATCGAACCGGGTGTGCAGATCGCCGCGGGCGCGTACATCGGCAGCGGCGCGTGGATCGAGAGCGATGTCGTCATCGGACCCAAAGTGCGGATCGCTCCGCACGCCCACATCGGCCCTAAGGCGAAGGTCGGCGCCGGCGCCACGATCGGGGTGCGCACGCAGGTCGGAAGCGGCGCGACGGTCGCGGGTGGATCCCTCATCGGCGACGACGTGACGATCCACGACGGCGAGAGCGTGGCGACCGACCGGCGCGGGTTTCGTCTCGCCGCCTGAGCGGCCGACGGAACGACGCGACGGCCCCGGGAATGCGTCCCCGGTAACCTGAGCACATGGCGGCACACGGCACGGGTGGGCGCGGCACCGGCGGGCACGGTGGTCGCGCGCCGCGACGCCCGGCACGCCCCGGCCGCCCCGCGCAGGCGAAGAAGACGCCGCGCCCTGCCCCGCCTCGACCGGCGCCAAGCGAGCCGCCCCCGGCCCCCGTGGGTTCGTTGCGCCTCGGCGCCATCCCCGGCGCAACTCCCGGTAAGTGGATCGACACCTGGCAGGAACGGATGCGGCGCAATCCGCTCGAGCTCGTGCCGCTCGAGGTCGCGGAGCAGCGTCGCGCCCTCGCCCAGGGCGAGGTGGACGCGGCCATCGTGCGCCTGCCCATCGATGCCCGCGACCTCCACGTCATCCCCCTCTACGACGAGACTCCGGTCGTCGTCTGCGGGGTCGACTCGCATCTCACCGTCGCGGACGAGCTGACATACGCCGACCTCGCCGGTGAGGTGCTGATCATCCCGGCGGACGACGTGCTGCAGGCGGAGGTCCCCGGCACCGTGGCCCCGGCCTTCGCCCCGCCGCCGACCACGGCGGACGCCATCGCCACGGTCGCCGCCGGTGTCGGCGTCATCATCGTGCCAATGTCGCTCGCGCGACTGCATCACCGCAAGGACACCGACTACCGGCCCCTCCTCGGCGGGCCGACGTCCACAGTCGCCCTCGCGTGGCCGTCGGGCGACGCCTCCCCTCTCGTCGACGCGTTCGTCGGTATCGTGCGCGGGCGCAGTGCCACCTCCTCGCGCGACTGACCGCCCGCCTAGACTTTCGGCATGGACTCGCGGCCGCTGCTCTATCTGTCCGTGCGACCGCAGCAGAACGCGGCGGACGGCGAGTACGCCTCCTTCCAGACCGCCACCGGTCTCGACCCCGAACGGTTGCACCGTCACGATCTGGTCCGCGATCCGCTCCCGCCCGGGGCGATCGAGCGGTATGCCGGGTTCGTCGTCGGCGGAAGCCCGTTCAACGCCACCGATCCCGACCCCTCCGGGGTGCAGCGCCGGCTCGAGCGCGACCTGGAACGGATCGCCGCGGCTGCCGCCGCATCCGAGGTGGCCGCCCTCTTCACTTGCTACGGGATCGGCGTGGTGACCCGCATGCTCGGCGGCACCGTGAGCCAGGACTTCCCCGAGGGGACCATGGCCGCCGAGGTCGCGCTGACCGACGCCGGACACGACGATCCGGTGTTCGGCGTGCTGCCCGACGTGTTCCACGCCTTCACCGCCCACAAGGAGGGCACCGCGGAGGCGCCGCCGGAGGCGACCCTGCTGGCGACGAACCCCGCGTGCCCGGTGCAGGCCTACCGCGTAGGAGACCGGCTGTACGCGACGCAGTTCCACCCGGAACCCACCCCGCGGGATTTCACCGATCGGATGGTCGTGTACCGGGACGCGGGCTACTTCCCCGCGGACGAGTTCGACACCGTCGCGGCACGCGTCCTCGGGGCGACCGTCACCGAGCCGGCGCGGATGCTGCGGTCGTTCGCTGCACGGTTCGCACCCGCCTGATCACGGCGGTCGCGAGCGCGAGCAGGGCAACGATGATCGCGGCGACGCCGATCACCGTGCTGTGCGGCTGGCCCGACAGTCGCCCGACGGCGAGCCAGGACAGCCCCCACGACAGGGCGAGGGCCGGGGCGAGGCGGCCGCCGCCGGAACCCGCCAGGCCCATGCCGATGACGGCGACGACGACGAGGACGACGACGCCCCACACGTCCGCTGCACCCTCCCACTCCGACGGAACGAGACGCGTCAGCCAGGCGGTGGTGTTCGCCACGGTCGCCAGGGTCACCCAGCCCAGGTGGAGTCCCGTGACACCGTCGACGAGCAGCCGGTCGGCCCAGCCGCGACCGGGCTGGTGCAAGGTGCGGCGGAAGATGAGGCAGAGCGTCATCAGGAGCAGCGCGATCACGAGCACCGTCAACGGCAGGGTGGTGAACTGAGCGGCGACCAGCCACAGCCCGTTGAGGATCTCGCTGAGCGCGATCCACCAGCCGAGGACCCGCTGTCGTTCGTCCGCGCGTCGTCCGGGGAGCGCTTGCCAGACGGCGTAGGCGACGAGTCCCACGTAGACCACCGACCAGATCGAGAAGGCGGGCGCGGCGGGCGCGAGGTACGTGGCATCCGCCGACAGCGCGCCAGCCTGCAGGTCTTGCACCGGCGTGCCGCCGAGGACACCCGCACCGATCACCGCCGCGATCAGCATGAAGCAGGTGGTGGCGATGACCGTCGCCTGTCGGAGGATGTCGCGGGGAAAAGCGGCAGTCGTCATGAGACCACGCTAGGAACCTCTGCCGACCACGCTCCGAGGGGTTGACAGCATCCGCCGCCCGATCAGTACCCGCGGCTGGCGAGCACCCGCGCGGTCTCGGAGCCGGTGTTCTCGTTCTTCTTCCCGGCACGGGAACCGGCAAGCTTGGCGGCGATGTGCTCGCCCACGGTGAGCGGATCGAACCGGGCGGGATGCGCTGCATCCACGCACTGGGGCAGGGTCTCGATGAGCGCGTCGACGTTGCCGTCGTGGAAGAACGCGGCCGATCGCCGACGTTCGATCGTCCCCTCGATGACGGGGGGCTTCACCCGGTGCAGCGTCGACATCCACTGATCGTTGGTGAGCCGTCCCGTCACGTCCCCGAGGTTGATCAGCAGGGCCCCCTCCGCCGGTTGCACGTCGTTCCACGACCCGTCGGCGGCGAGCACCTGCAGGCCCTTCACCCGGTCGGCCCAGAGGATCGTGACGATGCCGTAGTCGGTGTGCTCGCCCATGCCGATGAGGTCGCCGTCGAGCGTGACGTCGGTTCCGGGCGGCAGGGCGTAGTTGTTCATCCGCATCACGTCGAGCGAATGGTCGGTGCGCAGGGCGAAGAAGTCCGCCGGCAGGCCCAGCGCGTCCGCGAAGATGCGGGTCATGGTGCGCGCCACCCGTGCCGCCTCGGCGAAGTACGCGGACACCTGCTCGTCGAACCCGTCGACGTCGGGCCACACGTTGGCGGCGTAGTCGGGTTGCGGCAGGTCGGGGACGTGCGGGTAGTCCGCCTGACCTGCGCCGATGTTGAACGCCTCGAAGAAGTCGTTCATGCGGCTGGCCTGTTCGACGCCGAGCGAGAGGCTGAGCGACTCGGATTTGGGTGGGCTGTACCCGCGGTTGATCTGCGGTGGCGTGCGGTACGCCTTCTTCGCGTCCAGCTCGAGCGCGAAGAACTCATCCATCGCGGTGGCGAGGCCGTCGATCACGGCCGCCGGGATGCCGTGGCCGGTGATCTGGATGAAGCCGACCGTGCGGCACGCATCGTCGATGCGATGCGCGACATCGGCTCTGGCCTCATCCGTCCCGCCCTGGACGTAGGGGGTGATGTCGACGGTGGGAACGTGGAATGTCATGGCGACTCCTCGGTGAGGGTCCCCCACGGGAGGGCGACCGGTGTCCTGTCAGGTAGCCACGTCACGTGTTTCCCGCCGTGGCGCGAGGCCCCGGCCCGTGTTGTACATGAGCGCTGCCGCGACGATAGCGCCGCGACGTTTCCCCCGGGTTACATCCCCGCCGGCGCGGTCAGTGCCCCGGGATGAGGATGACGGCCGAGGACGGCGGCAGCTCCAGCCGGCCGTCGGCGTCCCAGGCGGTCGTCACCGCGGTCGCGAGGAGCACCGTTTCGCCCTCGCGGGGCACGGCCCGCCACGTGTCCGCGGAGAGATTCACCAGGATGCGCAGGTCGCCGCGGCCGAGGATGAAGCGGCGCGCATCGGGTGCCGCATCCGGGTTCTCATCCACCGCCGCCAGCGACGCGAACGAGGGATCGGTCAACTCCGGGCGCTCGCGGCGAAGCCGCAGGAGTTCGCGGTAGAGCTTCAGCAGCCGGGCATGCTGACCGGCCTCGGACTCCGCCCAATCGAGGTGGGAGCGCCGGAACGTCTGGGGATCCTGCGGATCGGGGACCGTCGACTCGTCCCACCCCATCCGCGCGAACTCCGCGGTCCGTCCGGTGCGGACCGCCTCTGCCAGCCACTCCTCCGGGTGCGAGGTGAAGAACTGCCACGGCGTCGAGGCGCCCCATTCCTCACCCATGAACAGCATCGGGGTGCCGGGCGCGGTGAGGGTGAGCACCGCGGCGACGGCGAGCCGGTCGGCGTCGAGGGTCGCGGTCAGCCGGTCGCCCGCCGCGCGGTTGCCGATCTGGTCGTGGTCCTGCGCGAACGTCACGAGCCGCCAGGCCGGCATCTCGGCGGGGATGGGGTGCCCGTGGGTGCGTTCCCGGAACGAGGAATAGGTGCCGTCGTGGAAGAAACCCTTGGTCCACACCTTGGGCAGGGCATCCGGATCCGCGAAGTCCTCGTAGTACCCGACCGTCTCACCGGTGAGCGCCACGTGCACGGCGTGGTGCCAGTCGTCGCTCCACTGCGCGGTGAGGCCGTAACCGCCCGCCTCGCGGGGCAGGATCAGCTTCGGGTCGTTCATGTCGGACTCGGCGATGAGGGTCAGCGGCCGGCCGAGGTGGGCGGAGAGGGCGTCGGATGCCTCGGCGAGCTCGTGCAGGAGGTGCACCGGACGCTCGTCGTGCAGGGCATGCACGGCATCCAGACGCAGCCCATCGACGTGGTAGTTCCGCAGCCACATGAGCGCGTTCTCGACGATGTACGAACGGACTGCGTCCTCGTCAAGGTTGACCGAGTCCCCCCAGGTGTTGCGGCTCCCCTCCCGCAGGTACGGGCCGAACTCCGGCAGGTAGTTGCCGCTGGGACCCAGGTGGTTGTAGACGACGTCCTGGATGACGGCGAGGCCTGCCGCATGGGCGGCGTCGACGAAGCGGGCGTAGGCAGCAGGCCCGCCGTAGGCCTCGTGCACGGTGTACCAGAGGACGCCGTCGTAGCCCCAGTTCCAGGTGCCGTTGAACCCGTTGACCGGCAGCAGCTCGATGTGGGTGATGCCGAGCTCGACGAGGTGGTCGAGCCGGTCGATGGCCGCATCCAGCGTCCCCTCCGGCGTGAAGGTGCCGAGGTGGAGCTCGTAGATGACGCCGCCCGCGAGCTGGCGGCCGGTCCACGTCTGGTCCGTCCACGGGAAGGATGCGGGATCGACCCAGGCGGATGCGCCGTGCACGCCGTCCGGCTGCCGTCGCGACCGGGGGTCCGGCCGCAGGTCGCCGTCGTCGAGGACGAAGCCGTACCGGTCGCCGTCGGCGAGTTCGAGGTCGCCGCGCCACCAGCCGTCCTCGGCCGGGGACAGGTCGATCTCGGTCGCGGCGGTGTCGCCGCCCGGCGCGGCATCCCCGCCACCGTCCGTCCGGCGCACCCGCACGCGTCGCGCCTTCGGCGCCCACACCTCGATCATTCCGGCGTCCCCTCCGTACCTGTCTGCGAGATGGGTTCTGCGCCCCGAGATGGTGGGGTTTTCCCCGGGTGTCGGGGCCTAGTCCCCATCTCCCCGTCCCTATTCATCGTCAGCAGCGCGACCGGGTACCGCGACAGCACCGCGCGCAGTGGCGCCGCGCCCCCGGCCACCTCGGCACCGGTGATCGCGTCGCGCCACGTCCCGGCCGGGAGGAGCACCGTGGTGTCGCCCCAGCCGCCGTGGGCGGCGAGCGCGACCGGCAGCCGGGTCGCGACGGCGATCACGCCGCCCCGATCGAACGCGATGACGTGATCGGATGCGGGGCCCACCGCCTGCAGCGGACGGTACCGGGTGAACGATCTCGGGGCATCACGCCGCAGCCGCAGCGCCCGCGAGACGAGGAGCAGCTTCGCGGCTCCCGTGGCGTCAACGGCGGGGAGCTCCCCCGCATCCAGCGCGCGTAGCATCCCGGCCCGCTGGGCGAAATCGACCTCGCGACGGTTGTCGGGGTCGACGAGGGAGGTCTCCCAGAGCTCCGACCCCTGGTACACGTCCGGGACGCCGGGACCGGCGAGCTGCAGCAGCTTCGCCGAGAGGGCGTTCGACCAGCCCGGGCCGCAGATCTCGGCGACGAACGCGTCGACGATGCCCCGCGCGGGGCCGACCGCGGCGTCGACCACGGCGTGCATGCGCGCTTCGAACGAGCCGTCCGGGTCGAGCCAGGAGGTCGCCTCACCGGCCTCGCGGGCGGCCTTCTCGGCGTAAGCGTGCAGCCGCTCCGGCGTCGCGGGCCAGGACCCGACAATTGCCTGCCACAGCAGGTTGTCGAAGGGCCCGTGCCCGGTTGAGGCGACGGCCCGGAGACGCCCGAGCACCTCACCCCAGCGGTCCGGGATCTCTGCCAGCACCGACAGGCGGGCGCGGACGTCCTCCCCGCGCTTGGTGTCGTGGGTGGACAGGGCGGTGAGCGAGAGCGGCCAGCGGGCCTGCCGGTCGGCGAACGCCGCGTGGAACCCGTCAACCCCGAGCGCGAACACGGACGGGTCGCCGCCGACCTCGGTGAGCGTGCCGAGCCGGGTCGCCCGGTAGAACGCGGTGTCCTCGACCCCCTTGGCCATGACCGGTCCCGTGGTCTGCTGGAAGCGCCGTGCGGCCTCCTCGGCCGGGTCCTCGAGGACCGGGAGTAGCGCGGCGATCGTCTCGGCGAGATCCGGGCGCCGGGTGGATGCGGCTTCCGCCGCCTGCGCCAGCCATTCGGCGCCGGCGGGGAGGTACGAACGGTAGGTCGGGAAGCAGGCGAGGAGCTCAGCGAGCGCGTCCTCCGCCGCGGGGGACGCGTCCCGGACAGCGGCGGGTAGGCACCGCACCAGCCGGCGGATCTCGGACTGCTGGATCGTGTCCGCGATCATCCGCTTGGTGTCGTGGATGAGGTCGTCCCACCCGGATGCGGCGGGCAGTCCGGTGTCTGCGCGGAGTGCCGCATCCACCGCGTCAAGGCCCGTCTCACCCGCCGGGTCGATGAGGACGCGGTCGATCTCGGCCATGGCGTCGTAGCCGGTGGTACCCGCGGTCGCCCAGGCGGGTGCGAGGTGCTCCGGATGCGGGGTGGCGGCGTGCTCGAGGATCTTCTCGACCCACACCGGGATCCCCCCGGTGGCCTCGGCGAGCCGGTCGAGGTAGCCGCCGGGATCGGTGAGGCCGTCGGGGTGGTCCACGCGGAGACCGTCGACGAGCCCCTCGCCCACCCATCGCAGGATCTCGGCGTGCGCCTCGGCGAACACGTCGGGCCGCTCCACCCGGACGCCGGCGAGGGTGGTGACGGCGAAGAAGCGCCGGTAGTTCAGCTCTGCGGCCTCATCGCGCCAGAACCGCAACTCGTAATGCTGCCGTTCGAGGATCTCGCTCAGCTGCGCCGCCGCATCCGTGATGCCGTCGAGGGAGCCCTCGGCCAGGGGCAGCACGTGGTCGAAGTACCGCAGGACGGGCTCGGATGCGGTGTCCACCCGCAGGTCGCCGAGGACGTCGGCGAGCGGAGCGCCGAGGATCGGCAGGCGCACGCGGCCGTTCCCGGCATCCCAGTCGATGTCGAAGGCGTCGGCGTAGCGCGACGCCCGACCACGGCGGAGCACGTCCCACCACCACGGATTCTCCTGTGGCACGCTGACGCCCATGTGGTTCGGGACGATGTCGACGACTACCCCGAGCCCCGCGTCGTGCGCGGCGTCGGCGAGATGGGCGAGGCCCGCAGCACCGCCGCGGACGGGGTCGACGAGCGACGGGTCGACGACGTCGTACCCGTGATCGGAGCCGCTGGTGGCCCGGAGAAGCGGCGACAAATAGGCCCATCCCACGCCGAGATCACGCAGGTACGGCACGATGTCGGCCGCGGCATCCAGGTCGAACGCGGCCCTGATCTGCAGCCGGTAGGTAGAGGACGGTGTGGCGGTCATCGGCCGCTCACCGCTGCACCTCCGGCTTCGGAGCCGCTCCCGGGATCTCATCGATCGTGCCGGTCATCGCCTGCGCCAGGGACGCGGCGACGGAGTGGTCCACCTCGGGTTCGGGCGCCGTGTGCTCGCAGAGGACCATGAGGGACTTCGGCTCGACCGGGAGCACCTCTCCCGGGTCCACCGGCGCGGTATTGGCGCGTTCACCCGCCGTGTCGACGTACACGTCCCAGCGCGGCGAGAACTCCACATCCGGCAGGGTGAACTCGACCGGCTCATCGCCGGCGTTGAACAGGATGATGAAGTCCTTGTCGGTGATCTGCTCGCCCCGGCGGTCGCGTTCGCGGATGCCTTCGCCGTTCAGGTACACCGCGACGGCACGGCCGAATCCGGTGTCCCAGTCCTCCGGCTCCATGATCGACCCGTCCGGTCGCAGCCACACGATGTCGGGGACGGCCCCGCCCTCCTCCCGGCGGACGGGCCGTCCGTCGAAGAAGCGGCGGCGGCGGAAGGTGGGGTGGTCGCGGCGGAGGCGGGCGAGCGCGGCGGTGAACTCCACCAGCGGCTGGTCGACCGCATCCCAGTTCACCCAGGTCAGTTCGTTGTCCTGCGCGTAGCCGTTGTTGTTGCCCTCCTGCGTGCGCCCGAGCTCATCGCCGTGAAGGAGCATGGGCACACCCTGACTGAGCAGCAGTGTGGCGATGAAGTTCCGCTGCTGCCGGGCACGCATCTTGAGTACCTCGGGGTCGTCGGTGGGGCCTTCGACACCGAAGTTGTAGGACCGGTTGTGCGACTCGCCATCGTTGCCGTTCTCGCCGTTCGCGTCGTTGTGCTTCTCGTTGTACGAGACGAGGTCACGCAGGGTGAACCCGTCGTGCGCGGTGACGAAGTTGACGGATGCAGCGGGTCGGCGCCCCGAGTGCTCGTACAGGTCAGCGGAACCGGTGAGGCGAGAGGCGAACTCCCCGAGCGTCGAGGGTTCCCCGCGCCAGAAGTCGCGGACCGTGTCGCGGTACTTCCCGTTCCACTCCGTCCACTGGGGCGGGAAGTTGCCCACTTGGTAGCCGCCAGGACCGACGTCCCACGGTTCGGCGATGAGCTTGACCTGCGAGACCACCGGGTCCTGCTGCACCAGCTCGAAGAAGGTGGCGAGCTTGTCGACGTCATAGAACTCGCGCGCGAGGGTCGCGGCCAGATCGAACCGGAAACCGTCGACGTGCATCTCGAGCACCCAGTACCGCAGCGAATCCATGATCAGCTGCAGCGCATGCGGGTTGCCGACGTTCAGGCTGTTCCCGGTACCGGTGTAGTCGGTGTAATACCGTTTGTCGTCCTGCTCGAGCCGGTAGTACGCCTCGTTGTCGATGCCCTTGAACGACAGCGTCGGGCCCATGTGGTTGCCCTCGGCGGTGTGGTTGTAGACCACGTCGAGAATTACTTCGATGCCGGCCGCGTGCAGCGCCCGCACCATCCCCTTGAACTCCTGCACCTGCTGGCCGTTCGCGTGGGTGGACGCGTAGGTGTTCTGCGGCGCGAAGAAGGAGAGCGTGTTGTAGCCCCAGTAGTTGGACAGGCCCTTCTGCTGCAGCGTGTCGTCGTTGACGAACTGGTGCACCGGCATGAGCTCGATCGCGGTGATGCCGAGCTTCTTCAGGTGCTCGATGATCGCCGGGTGGGCGAGGGCGCTGTAGCTGCCCCGGATGTCCTCCGGGATGCCGGGATGACGCTGGGTGAGGCCCTTCACGTGGGCTTCGTAGATGAACGTCTCCGAGTACGGGATCTTCGGCTGACGGTCGCCGCCCCAGTCGAAGAAGGGGTTGATGACGACGCCCTTCATCATGTGCGGGGCGGAATCCTCGTCGTTACGGGAGTCCGGATCGCCGAAGTTGTAGCCGAAGACGGCCTGGTCCCACTGCACCTGGCCTTCCACCGCCTTGGCGTAGGGGTCGAGGAGCAGCTTGTTCGGGTTGAACCGCTTGCCGTTCGCCGGGTCGTACTCCCCGTGCACGCGGTAGCCGTACCGCTGTCCGGGACCGATGTTGGGCAGGTAGGCGTGCCACACGTACGCATCGACCTCGACCAGGTCGACGCGCGTCTCCTGGCCCTCCTCGTCGAAGAGGCACAGCTCGACGCGTTCGGCGCACTCGCTGAAGATCGCGAAGTTCGTGCCGTTGCCGTCGAAGGTGGCGCCCAGAGGATGGGCGGATCCAGGCCACGTGTGCACGAGCTCCCCCTTGCCGGTGTGGGAACTCACACTAGTGGAGGTGTCGGCGGATGCTGTCGCGGCAGCGCCAGGCTGCGCGCCCGTCGGGTCTGAGTCGGTCACGTCCCGAGCATGACCCACGGTCGGGTCTCGGAGGCGACCCTTGACGTTCCCCTCAGCGATGCGTATGGCGTCAGGTCGCGCCCTGTGGCGGCGCCACGAGCAGGGCGACACGTTCATCGAGATACGCCTGCAACGGCACGAGTGCGCCGCCCGGGCTCCATCGCACCGCCGGCCGGCCGTCCTGCCACGCCACGGGCCCGGATGCGGCGCCGGCGGCGACCGCATCCAGGTCGATCTCCTGCCAGCCGAGGTGCACCGCCTCGCCCTCGGCGAAGCCGCCACGGAAGGCCGCGGCGGCGATCGCGGCGCGCTCCCGCTGCGATTCGGCGGCGAAGCCGCGGCGCACGTCCTCGCGGGCGCGGACCACCTCACCTGTGCCGAGGAGGGCGTCGTCGCTGAGCAGCAGCACTCCCAGATGCCACGCACTGCCTGCCGGGTCGATGCGCGGCGCACGGGGGATGCCGAGGAGCCGGCGCGGCACCCGCCACACCCCGAGGCGCTCCCGGGATACGCCCCCGAGGCGAGTGCGGGCACCGGCGAGGATCGTCTCGATCTCAGCCCGTGCGTCCACGGCGTCTACGGTATCCCTCCTCCGCCGCGCGCCCGGCTCAGTGCAGATCGAGCGGGGCCCACACCCCGGGCTGCGGCAGCCCGGCGTAGCGGACGTCGACACCGTCGGGCCCGACCGAGGCGACGCACACCAACAGCGACAGCGTCGGGTAGCCGTGCACGGTGTTGTCGCGGATGATGGCGCGGTCGTCGGTCGGCGCGAGGTCCGCGCTGCGCTCCAGCACGGTGAGCCAGGGCAGGTACCAGTCGTCGCCGTCGCCAGGATCGACCAGGCGGAACTGTTCCAGCCAGTGCGAGATGCGCGCGGTGGCGGGGTCGTCGATGTCGTCGTGAGCGATCATGTGCGTGCCGGGGCCGACCGCGGTTTCGCGGCGCTCCTCGCCGTTCCACGAGACGATCCGGGTCGATCCCGGGGTCACCTCGAGCAGGTTGAAGCCGTGCATCGGCGGACGCTCCCCCGGCGACCGCCCCTCGACCGACTCGAGCGCCAGCGCCCCCCGGGAGACCACCGCGTCGTCCGGCAGCGTCACCGTGTCGGCGCGGTTGAGGAGCACCGCGAGCCGGCGGGTCGCATCGTCGGCGGCGAGCCACGCACCCCCGGCGCGGATGTCCTGCACTCCGGTGACCCCCGGATGCTGCGGCCACCACTCCCCGAGCGGATTCCACGGGCGAGTGGGGTCCTCATCGCGCACCGCGATCAGGCGCGTCGGCGCGGACGGCGATGCGGGCACATGGACGATGACGGTGCACACGGTGACTCCTCGGGGTGGGGTCTGCATGCGACAATCGAGCCGTGTTCGTCGTCGTCGCAGTCACAGGCGGAATCGCCGCCTACAAGACCGTACATCTGGTGCGGCGCCTCATCGGCGACGGGCACGAGGTGCACGTGGTCCCCACCGAGGCGGCGCTGCGCTTCGTCGGGCTCCCCACCTGGGAGGCCATCAGCCGTCACCCGGTCACCACGTCCGTGCACGACGACGTCGCCACGGTCCGGCACGTGTCGCTCGGGCAGCGCGCGGACCTCGTGATCGTCGCGCCGGCGACCGCGAACACCCTGGCCAAGATGGCGGCGGGGATCGCCGACGACCTCCTCGGCACGACGCTGCTGGCCACGCGGGCACCGGTCGTGGTGGCGCCCGCGATGCACACCGAAATGTGGTCGCATCCGGCCACTGTCGCCAACATGGCGACGCTGCGCGAGCGCGGCGTGTACGTGGTCGGCCCGGCCGAGGGTCCGCTGACCGGCGGCGACTCCGGCGCCGGGCGGATGAGCGAGCCCGACGACATCGCCGACTACGCGCTCGGCCTCGTCGCCGCATCCGCCGACCTGGCTGGCCGCCGCGTGCTCGTCACCGCCGGCGGCACCCGCGAGCCGATCGATCCGGTGCGCTACCTCGGCAACCGGTCCAGCGGCCGCCAGGGGGTCGCCCTCGCCCTCGCCGCCGCCGACCGCGGCGCCGAGGTCCGGCTCATCGCCGCCCACGTCGAGGCCGACGTCCTCGCGCCGGCGCGGACCCACCCGCGCATCGTGGTGTCGCACGCCGGCACCGCCCTCGACCTGCAGCGGGCGACGACGGATGCGGCGGCCACCGCGGACGTCATCGTCATGGCCGCGGCGGTCGCCGACTACCGCGTCGCCGAGGTGTCGGAGGGCAAGCTCAGCCGGCACGGCACCGACGGCACCCGCACCCTCGATCTCGTCGCGAACCCGGACATTATCGCCGGGCTCGCCGCCGGGCGCCCCGCGGATCAGCGGATCGTCGCGTTCGCCGCGGAGACCGCATCCGGCGATGACCTGCTCGAACGCGCTCGGATGAAGCGCGAACGCAAGGGCGTGGACGCGCTCGCGGTCAACGAAGTCGGGTGGGACCGGGGCTTCGAGTCCGCAGCGAACGAGGTCATCCTCATCGGCACGGACGGCGCCGTGCTCACGCGCGTCGCCGGGACCAAGCGCGAGGTGGCCGATGCCCTGTGGAGCGCACTGCTGCCTACCCTGCCCTGACCGGCGGCGGCTACGGCACGATCACCGCGCGGCCGCGCAGCGTCCCTTCGTGCAGCCGCTCATAGGCGCGCGGCGCGTCGGCGAGGGAGAAGACCTCGGTCTCCACATGAACGGCACCACTGCGCGCAAGATCGAGCACTTCGAACAGCTCGGCACGGTAGCCCCAGTAGGGGCTGCGCACCGACGCCTCGTACGGCTTGTCCAGCATCCCCACGGGCAGCGAACCGGATCCGACGCCCACAAGCACCTGGTCACCGCCGACACGGATCATGCCCGCGCCGAGAGACATCGTGGGCTGGATGCCGACGAAGTCGAACACCGCGTGCGCCCCCTTGCCGCCGGTGAGCTGCCGGACGCGCTCGATCGCACTCTCGTCGGAGAGGAACGCGTGGTGTGCACCCACCTCCCGCGCGAGCGCGAGCTTCTCCTCACTCACGTCGAGCGCGACGACGGTGGCCGGGCTCACGGCGCGCAGGATCTGGATGCCGACATGCCCGAGACCGCCGGTACCGATGACGACCGCGGTGGAGCCGGGGACGAGCTTCGAGAGCGAGTGCTTGATCGCGTGATACGGGGTGAGTCCCGCATCCGTCAGCGACACGTTCTGCACCGCGTCGAGGTCACCGAGGGGAACGAGGTGGCGTGGGTCATCGACGATCATGTACTCGGCCATCGCACCGGGCGCTCCGAGACCGGGAGGGGCGATGCCGAGCGCCGCCGCGTTCTCGCAATAGTTCTCGTGTCCTTGCGAGCACGGGTAGCAGTACCCGCATCCCCACGGGCCGTAAACGGCGACGGAGGTGCCGATCTCAATGCCGGTGACGCCCTCGCCGAGCTTCTCGACGATGCCGGCGCCCTCATGCCCGAGGGTGAGCGGCAGACCGTAGATGTACTGCTCCTCACTCAGCGACATGATGAACTCGTCGGAGTGGCATACACCGGCAGCGGTGATCTTCAGCCGCACCTGACCGGGCCCCGGCTCCGGTGTCTCAATCTCAACCACTTCGGGCTTCGCGCCGATCGTGCGGTACTGCAGGGCTTTCATCGTGTCTCCTATCGGATTGTCGAACACGTGGCGCCCGGACTCCGTGGCGTCCGGTTCCATCTTCCTCTCCTCCGCTTCCGCGGGGGCGAGCGTGCGCCGGGGATAATGCAAGCCCGTGGGAAATCTGAGGGATGCGCAAACGTCCGCGTTCCCACAGAATCACGGGAGGAGGCATCATGCGCATCGGAGTTCCCGCTGAGGTCAAGAACCACGAAGAACGCGTCGCACTCACCCCGGCCGGGGCGCACGAGCTGAGCCGGCGGGGCCACACCGTCACGGTGCAGTCCGGCGCCGGCTCCGGGATCGGCATTCCCGATGACGCCTACGCAGCCGCCGGAGCGCGGATCGGATCGGTCGAGGAGGCGTGGGGCGCCGATCTGGTGCTGAAGGTGAAGGAACCGATCGCCTCCGAGTACGGCTTCCTGCGCGACGACCTCACCCTGTTCACGTTCCTGCATCTCGCGGCGGACGAGCCGCTGACCGACGCACTGCTGGCTGCCGGCACCACCGCCATCGCCTACGAGACGGTGCAGCTGCCCGACCGCTCGCTGCCTCTCCTGGCTCCGATGAGCGAGGTCGCCGGGCGGTTGTCGGTGCTCATGGGCGGCTACCACCTGCTGGGACCGCAGGGCGGGTCGGCGAAGCTCCTCGCCGGGGTCCCCGGGGTACCCCCCGCGAAGGTCGCCGTCATCGGCGGCGGAATCGCCGGCTGGAACGCCGTCGCCCAGGCCGTGGGTCTCGGGGCGGACGTGACGGTGCTCGACATCTCGCTGCCGCGACTGCGTGAGTTCGATGACATCTACCACGGCCGCGTCCACACGGTCGCCTCCACCGCGCACGCCGTGGCCGCGGCGACCGCGGATGCCGACCTCGTCATCGGCTCCGTGCTCGTCCCCGGCGCCCGTGCGCCGAAGCTCGTCACGCACGAGGCTGTGGAGCGGATGCGGCCGGGTTCCGTCCTCGTCGACATCGCCATCGACCAGGGCGGATGCTTCGAGGACTCGCACGCGACGACCCACGACGCCCCCACCTATCCGGTCGCCGGCACGCTGTTCTACTGCGTCGCGAACATGCCGGGAGCCGCCGCCGCGACCGCCACGGCCGCGCTCACCAACGTCACGCTCCCCTACGCCCTCCGGCTCGCCGACCTCGGCTGGCGCGAGGCCGTGGACCGCGACCCCGCCCTCGCCGGCGGGCTCACGACCACCGGCGGCGCGATCACGAACCCCGGCGTCGCGCAGGCGTTCCCCGACAAGCTCGCACACCTCGGCGGCACCGCCGCGGACGCCGTCGCATGACAGCGGGAACGGTGGCGACCCGCCGACGGCAGATCGCGGTCGGCGCGGCCTTCGCCGCACAGGGACTCGGCTACGCCACGGTCGTGACGTCGCTGCCTGCGATCAAGCACCGCGTCGGCATCGACGACACGGTGGTGTCGCTCCTCCTCCTCGGCACCTGCGTCGCCGCCGCCGTCGGATCGATCCTCGCCGACGCCATCGCGGTGCGGTGGGGCAGCCGGCAGGCGCTCGTCGCCGGGCTCGCCGCGCAGGCGGTGGCGCTCGTGCTGATGGCCGTCGCGAGCATCTTCCCCGTCCTGCTGATCGCCGTGGTGGTCTACGGCATCGGGCTGGGTGCCGTAGATGCCGCTTCGAACATGCAGGGCGCCCTCGCCCAGCGCCACCACCCGAGGCCGCTGTTCGGCCGCCTCTACGCCGCCTACACGGCGGCGGCGATCGTGGCGACTGCCGGGACGGCCGCGATCCTTGCCATGAACGCGCCCCCCGCTCTCACCCTGATCGTCGCGGGGGTGCTGCTGGCCGGCGTCGCGGTCTGGGGCGCTCGCGGCTTCGATCCCGAGCGTGCCGCGCACCGGGTCGACGACGATGCGTCCACACGCACCCCGCTGCCGCGCCGCGCGATCTGGGCGGTCGGGTCCCTGGTCTTCGCCGCCTTCGTCGTCGACTCGGCGGTCTCGAGCTGGAGCACGCTGTACCTGGCCGAAGGCCTCGACGCCTCGCCGGGGCTCACCCCGCTCGGCTACGGCGCCTATCTCGTGGCGGTCCTCGCCGCCCGCCTCGGTACGGATGCGGCGGTGCGCCGCGCCGGACGAGTCCGCGTGGCACTGGTCGCGGTCGCCGTCGCCAGCCTCGGCGCTCTGGTCGTCGCCGTGGTCCCGGTCACGGTCGCGGCCATCGCCGGGTTCGCCCTGATGGGAGCGGCGGCCGGAGCGCTTGTGCCGATCGCGTTCAGCCGCGCCGGGGAGCTCCTGCCGGACCGGAGCGATGAGGTCATCGCCCGGGTGAACATCTTCAACTACGGCGGCGCCGTCGCCGGGGCGGTCGTGCTCGGCCTCGTGGCGACCGGGCCGGCGCTCGGTCCCGCGTTCCTCATTCCCGCCGCGATCCTGCTCGCACTCTCGCCGCTGCTGCAGTCGCTGCGCCGCCCGAGGGTCACGACGCCCCGCTGACCGTCAGCGCTGCGCCTCGTCGGGCAGGGAGGGCACCGGGATGATGAACACGTCCTGCATCTTCCAGTCCAGCTGAGCGAGTTCCCGCCGCGCGGCCTCCAGGTCGGCGAGGGGGACCTTCCGTCGCCGCGGCACGACGAACGCTTCGACGTGGAAGACCTGGCCCATGTCCCGCATCCGCACCGCCGATTCGGCCACCCACGGCAGCGCGTCCAGGTACTGGGTGATCCGGCCGATGAGGGGCTGCGGCTGCGCATCGTCCTCGGTGCGCGCCCGCTGGTCGATCAGGTCGAGCACGGCGGCGCGGGCGTTCTTGATGCCATCCCACACGATCCCGAGGGAGATGAAGAGGGCGGCGACGCCGTCGAGCCACCACCACCCGATGCCGATGCCGAGCACGCCCACGATGGAGGCGACCGTGGTGGTCCAGTCGGCCTTGGCCATGTCGGCGTCCGCGAAGAGCACCTTGTTGTGCAGCTTCGGGGCGAGCTTCGCCTTCGCCCGCCCGTAGATGAAGGGACCCACGACGATGACGGCCATGACCCCGACCATGAACCAGCCGAGCCAGACGGTCTGGCCGAACACCTGCACGGTGCCGATCGCGGGGTGTTCTGCGCGGATCAGCCCGAGCGCTGATTCCACCGCGAGATTGCCGCCGACCGCGAGCAGCGCGACACCGGCGACGAGATGGCCGACCCCCATGACACGGTGCAGGCCGTACGGGAAGCGCCGGGTCGGGGGATGCCGGATGAACAGCAGCGCGACGAGGAAGGAGATCTGCGGGATGAGGGACAGCATGTCCTCGATCCACGCCGTCTTCATCGCCTGAGACCCGCCGACCACGAAGGCGATGACGACGATCGTCACGGTCGTGTAGCCGATCGTGAACCACTCCCAGAAGATGGCCTTGCGGACCGCCTCCTGCTGTTCCGGGGGCAGGTCGGTGCGTCCCATGGACCTCATCCGCCGACCTCCTGGTCGAGGTAGGCCTCGAGCGCCGACTGCAGCGCGTTCTCGCCGAGAGGCAGCAGCACGACAACGGACGCCCCGCCGCTGCCGGGGATGCCGGGATAGCCGCGGGTGACCGACACCCGCTCCTCCCAGGGGGTCGCGTCCGTCATCCCACTGACCGCGACATCGAGCCGGCCGGCGGCGAGGTCGTCGACGAGGTCCTCCTCGCTGTCCACGGTCCACATCACCCGGGCGTCTCGGCTCCGCGCGAAGCCCTCGATCAGTTCCGGCAGGGGTCCGGCGACCTCACCGTCGACTGCGGTGACGAGCTCGCCGCTCGGCGAGGCGCCGGCGCGAAGGATGCCGCCGGTGATCCGGGCGAGCGACCCGTCCGGATCGGCGGGGATGCTGAGGCCGCATCCGCTGAGGAAGAGCGTCACAACGACCGTCGCCGCGACGGCGAGCGCCCGCATCCGCCTCACCGGGGCGCCCAGCGCCAGCCGGAGATCTCCGGGTCGTCCTCGCCGTGCGCCCGGGTGTAGGCACGGGCGCGGATGCGGCGGTCGGCGAGCGTCTGCCGCAGCTCGCCGTGCGCCTCGGCCGCACCCGGCACCCGGTCGAGGGCGTCGATCGCGAGCTGGAACCGGTCGATGTCGTTGAGCATCACCATGTCGAAGGGCGTGGTCGTGGTACCCCGCTCCTTGTAGCCGCGCACATGCAGGTTGTCGTGCCCGGTGCGGCGGTAGGTGAGCCGATGGATCAGCCACGGATAGCCGTGGTAGGCGAACACGATCGGCGAACCGGTGGTGAAGATCGCGTCGAACTCGGCGTCGGCGAGCCCGTGCGGATGCTCGTGCTCGGACTGCAGGCGCATCAGGTCCACGACGTTGACGACGCGGACCGACAGGTCGGGTGCGCCCTCGCGGAGCAGCTCCGCGGCGGCGAGGATCTCCATGGTGGGCACGTCGCCCGCGGCGGCGAGGACCACATCCGGCGCCGTCCCGTCGCGTTCGCTCCCCGCCCACGGGAGGATGCCGAGGCCGCGGGTGCAGTGCACGATCGCCTCGTCCATCGACAGCCACTGCGGCGCGTCCTGTTTGCCGGCGACGACGAGGTTCACATAGTCGGTGGTGCGCAGGCAGTGGTCGTAGGTGGACAGCAGGGTGTTGGCATCGAACGGCAGGTAGACCCGCACGACGTCGGCGCTCTTGTTCACGACCACGTCGATGAACCCTGGGTCCTGATGGCTGAAGCCGTTGTGGTCCTGTCGCCACACGTGGCTGGAGAGAAGGTAGTTCAGGCTCGCGATCGGGCGCCGCCACGGGATGTGGCGGGACGCCTCCAGCCACTTGGCGTGCTGGTTGAACATCGAGTCGACGATGTGGATGAACGCCTCGTAGGAGGTGAACACACCGTGGCGGCCGGTGAGGAGGTACCCCTCGAGCCAGCCCTGGCACTGGTGTTCGCTCAGCACCTCCATGACCCGGCCGGCGCGGGCGAGGTGCTCATCGAGCGCAATGGTCTCGGCGTTCCACTGCTTTTCGGTGGCCTCGTACACGGCGGGCGCGAGCTTGTTCGACGCGGTCTCATCCGGACCGAACAGACGGAACGTCGTGGGATTGCGCCGGATGACCTCCGCGAGGAACCGGCCGAGCACCGCGGTGGCCTGGCCGTCCTCGGCTCCGGGCGTCTCGACCTCCACGGCGTAGTCGCGGAAGTCCGGAAGGTCGAGATCGGCGCGCAGCACCCCACCGTTCGTGTGCGGGTTGGCGGACATCCGGCGGTCCCCGTCGGGCGCGAGTGCGCGGATCGCGGCGACCGGGGCACCGGCGTCGTCGAACAGCTCCTCCGGGCGGTAGGACCGCATCCAGTCCTCGAGGATCCGCAGGTGTGCCTCGGTGTCGCGGGCGTTGGCGAGCGGCACCTGGTGCGCCCGCCACGTCCCCTCCACCGGCAGGCCGTCGACCTCGACGGGGCCGGTCCATCCCTTCGGCGAGCGCAGCACGACCATGGGCCACCGCGGGCGCGTCTCATCGCCGACGGCGGCCGCCGACCGGATGCGGGCGATCCGGTCGAGGACATCGTCGAGCACGGCCGCGAATCGGCGGTGCACGTCGCGGTGGTCCTCCTCGGCCGAGAAATCGACGAGGACGGGGTCGTGCCCGTAGCCGCGCAGGAGTTCGAGGAGTTCCGTCTCCGGGATGCGGGCGAGCACGGTGGGGTTCGCGATCTTCCACCCGTTCAGGTGCAGGATCGGCAGCACCGTGCCGTCAGTGACGGGGTTCAGGAACTTGTTGCCGTGCCAGGCGGTCGCGAGCGGCCCGGTCTCCGCCTCACCGTCGCCGATGACGCAGAACACGGTGAGGTCGGGGTTGTCGAACGCGGCGCCGTAGGCGTGGCTGAGCGAGTAGCCCAGCTCCCCGCCCTCGTGGATGGATCCCGGCGTCTCGGGTGCGGCGTGGCTCGGGATGCCACCGGGGAACGAGAACTGCCGGAACAGCCGCTGCATCCCATCCTCGCTGGTGCCGATGGCGGGGTAACGCTCGGTGTAGGTGCCGTCGAGCCACGCGTTCGCCACCATTCCGGGTCCGCCGTGGCCGGGGCCCGCGATGTAGAGGGCGTCGAGGTTGCGGTCGCGGATGGCCCGGTTGGCGTGCGCGTAGATCAGGTTGAGGCCGGGAACCGTGCCGAAGTGCCCGAGCAGGCGCGGCTTCACCTGGTCGCGGTGCAGGGGCCGGCGCAGCAGCGGATTGTCGAGCAGGTAGATCTGACCGACGCTGAGATAGTTCGCCGCGCGCCACCACAGATCGAGCGCGTCGAGGGTGGGAGCGTCGAGGTCGCCCGAAGACGGCGTGGAGGAGTCCATGACAGCACCCTCCCGCATAAAGCGGCCCGGGGGAACAGGCTTGCCCGGGCCGCGGCGGGCAGCTAGCCGCATCCGATGCCCTGCCCACCCCCGCGGCGACTGTCAACCCCCGATCCCCCCAGGGAGCGCCGGGCGTACGTTCGACGCTTGTGGGCACCATGTACTACGGGGACGACAACACGGCACTGCGCTTCGACGACCGGGCGCTGGCCCATCTGAAGGTCGTGATCGCCACGAAACTGCGGCGCGGAGAGAGTTTCACCATCACCTGGACGCATCGCGCGGACGAACCGCGCGGGCGCAGCACGGTGTGGATCTCCCCCTCGATCCCGCTGCGTTTCGTGTTCGACGATCCGGAGCCGGTCACGCTGAACCCGCAGTACATCGAGAAGCTGGCGACGAGCGCCAACTCCTCGGGCGGCATCATGCTCGTCGACGAGGAGGACCCGTCATGACGCAGTTCGGCTACACGCTGATGACGGAGCAGAGCGGCCCGCGCGAGCTGGTCCGCTATGCGCAGGGTGCGGAGGCGGCGGGCTTCGACTTCCTCGTCTCGAGCGACCACTACTCGCCGTGGCTCACCAGTCAGGGTCATGCGCCGTACGCGTGGACGGTGCTGGGCGCGGTCGCGCAGGCGACGACGGACGTGGAGCTCATGACCTACGTCACCTGCCCCACGATGCGGTACCACCCGGCGGTGGTCGCCCAGAAGGCGGCGACGCTGCAGGTGCTCTCCGACGGCAGGTTCACCCTGGGGCTCGGCTCGGGGGAGAACCTGAACGAGCACGTGGTGGGCGAGGGATGGCCGGCGGTCAGCGCTCGTCAGGAGATGCTGGTCGAGGCGATCGAAATCATCCGCGAACTCCACACCGGGGAGCTGACGACCTACGACGGCTCCTACTTCCGGGTCGATTCCGCCCGCATCTGGGACCTGCCGGACGGCGGTGTGCCGATCGGGGTGGCAGTGTCGGGCGACAGCTCGATCGCCCAGTTCGCGCCGCTCGCCGATCACCTCATCGCCGTGCAGCCGGATGCGGAGCTCGTGCAGGGGTGGGATGCCGCGCACACCGGCGCGTCGCGCAAGATCGGGCAGATCCCGATCTGCTGGGACCCGGACGAGGATGCGGCGATCGCCCGCGCGCACGACCAGTTCCGGTGGTTCGGCGGCGGCTGGGCGGTGAACGCCGACCTGCCGACGCCGGCCGGGTTCGAGGCCGCATCCCAGTTCGTCCGGCCGGACGATGTCGCGGGTGCCATCGCGNCGCTGGCAGAGAGCGTGCGTCCGTACCTGGACGCCGGTTTCACCGACGTCGCGGTCGTGCAGGTCGGCGACGAGCAGCAGGAACGCTTCGTCGCCGAGGTGGCCGAGCCGCTGCTCGAGCGCCTCCGCGCACTCTGACCGCCCCGGGCCACTGCGGATGGCTCGTACCGCCCGTTCGCCCGTCGCAGATGTCAGGTAGGTGTGCGCCAGACCGTGCATCTGCGACGGATGAAGGGACCGCTCACCCCTTGGGCGTCGCCGTCTTCTGTGCGGCGGTCTGCGACAGCGGGGTGGCGATGTCCTCGAGCGAGCGGCGTTCCGCCTTCACCCCGAGGAAGACTTCCACGAGCCCTGCCGCGATCATGAGCCCGGCTCCGATCACGTAGCCGAGGGCGACGTCCGGGATGCCGCTCTCGATGAACTGACCGAACAGGAGCGGGCCGACGATCCCGCCGAGGCCGGTGCCGACCGCGTAGAAGAACGCGATCGCCATCGCCCGGGTCTCCATCGGGAAGATCTCGCTGACGGTGAGGTACGCGGCGCTCGCCCCCGCGGAGGCGAAGAAGAACACGACCACCCAGCACGCGGTGAGCCAGAAGGCGTCCAGCGCCCCGGCGTTGAAGAGCCACGCGGTGCCAAGCAGCAGCACGCCGCTGCCGATGTACGAGGTGGAGATCATGATCTTGCGACCCAGGCTGTCGAACAGGGGCCCGAGCAGCACCGGTCCGAGAAAGTTGCCGATGGCGATGGGCACGAGCGACCACGGGGCCACGTCGTCGGGCACGTCGAGCAGCTGGGTGAGCACGAGCGCGTAGGTGAAGAACACGGCGTTGTAGAGGAACGCCTGCCCGATGAACAGGGAAAGCCCGAGTACGAACCGCTTCGGGTACTGGGTGACCGCGACCTTGACGATCTCGCCGAACCCGGTGGACTTCCGCTGCTGGATCTCAAGCGCCGTGTCGTCCGGCACGCTCTCCAGGGTCTCGCCGGTGTCCTTCTCGACCCGCTCCTCGATGTCGGCGACCGTCTTCTCGGCATCGTCATTGCGGCCGTGGATGAACATCCAGCGGGGCGACTCCGGCACGTTCCGGCGCACCAGCAGGATGACCAGGCCGAACACAGCCCCGAGTCCGAACGCGAGCCGCCAGCCGAGCGACGCAGCGAAGAGGTCTTCATTGAGCAGGAACACCGTCAGCACGGCGCCGAACGCGCAGCCGAGCCAGTACGAGCCGTTGATGGCGAGGTCGACGACGCCCCGGCGCTTGGCGGGGATGAGTTCGTCGATGGCCGAGTTGATAGCCGCGTATTCGCCGCCGATCCCGGCGCCGGTGAAGAAGCGGCAGATGAAGAACCAGAGCGGGTTGAACGAGAACGCCGTCGCGACGGTCGCCGCGAGATACACGCCCAGGGTCAGCAGGAACAGCTTCTTCCGGCCGAACCGGTCGGTGAGATAGCCGAAGAAGAGCGAGCCGAGGCACGCACCGAGGACGTAGACGGCGGCAGCCTGGCCGATCTGACCCGGCGACAGCTCGAGCCCGCTGTCCGGGTCGGTCAGGCGGCTGCCGATCGCGCCGACGATCGTGACCTCGAGGCCGTCGAGGATCCATACCGTCCCGAGCCCGACGACGACCATCCAGTGCCATTTCGACCAGGGCAGCCGGTCCATCCGGGCGGGAATCTTGGTGGTGATCGTCGCGTGGGATTTCTCGCTCATCGTTCCTCCTCGCCATGGCGTCCGCGTCGACGCCCCGATCAGAGGTTAGGGAGCGGCGTCATCCACGACGAAGGGCTTGACCCGCGACGCCCCCCGCGTGGTAGCGCGCCGCGGACGGCTCTACCCGCATCCGCATGTCCCACTTTCTGCCGTTATCGACGAGCCATTCCGGCAGAAAGTGGGACATGTTCTGCAAAGAACCGCCGCAGTGGCGAGCCTCGCGGTCCCACCCGAGCGGATCCCCGATTGACGCTGCGAACAGCAAAGCGCTGCGACTCCCTCACCGCGCGGCACACATGTGCAGGCGGTGAGGGAACAGCAGCGCGAAGGCGTCAGGCCGGGAGCGTCCGCATCCCGGCCCGGCGAAGGTCAGACGCGGCGGTACTCCGACACCATCGGGCAGTCGAACGGGTCGCCGCCCGCGGCGAGACCGACGCGGTTGAGGTACTGGATGACGATGCCGTACGACTGGATGAGGCTGGTCTCGGTGTACGGGACGTCGAAGCTCTGGCAGTAGTCGCGCACGATCTCGCGAGCCTGCGACAGGTACGGCCGCGCCATGCTCGGGAACAGGTGGTGCTCGATCTGGTAGTTGAGGCCACCCATGAGTGCCGTCGCCCACCATCCACCTGCGATGTTGCGGGACGTGCGCACCTGCTTGCTGAAGAAGTCGAGGCGGGCGTTCGGGTCGACGATCGCCATGCCCTTGTGGTTCGGCGCGAAGGCGGCACCCATGTAGATGCCGAAGACGGCGAGCTGGACGCCCATGAAGGCGAAGGCCATGCCAACCGGCAGCAGCAGGAACACCGGCACGATGACGACGGCGAGGCGCAGCAGGATGAGCGACAGTTCAAGCCAACGGTGCTTGACCGGCCCCTTCGAGAGGAGGTGCTTGATGCTCAGGAAGTGCAGGTTGATGCCTTCGAACGCGAGCAGCGGGAAGAACAGGTAACCCTGCTTCTTGGTGATGAGCTTCCGGATGCCGCGGGCCGAGGCCGCATCCTCTTCGATGAACGAGATCGTGTCGATCTCGATGTCCGGGTCCTTGCCGACCTTGTTCGGGTTGGCGTGGTGACGGGAGTGCTTGGAGTCCCACCAGTCGTAGCTCATGCCGACGATGCCGGGACCCACGATCCGGGACAGGGCGTCATTCGCCTTGCCGGACGCGAAGATCGTGCGGTGGGCCGCCTCGTGCGCGATGAAGGCGGCCTGCGTGAACAGGATGCCGAGTGCCGCCGCGATGAGCAGCTGGAACCAGGAGTCCCCCAGCAGCAGGAAGCCGGTGATGGCGCCCGCGAACCCGAGGACGATTGCTACGGCGACGATGCCATAGAACCAGCGGGCCCGCCGCAGCAGCCCCATTTCCTTCACCGTCTGCGACACCTGGGTGTAGGCGCGCGCCACGGGAGGGAAGGTCTCCGAGGTGGCATAGGTCTGTCGGATAGGTCCGAGGGTGGAAGCGGGTGCAGCCATGAAGGCTCCCGTCGATCTACGGAGAACCACGGGGGTCCTCATTCTCTGAAAGTGATAAGCGGATGCCGATCACTTGTCGCCGACACTACCGGGGGCTTCATTCCCGGAACGGCATACCCAGGACACCCACAGGTGCCCGAAATGGGACGAAAAATCATGCGATCGGGAACGATCGCTGCGAGGGGTACGAACCGGGGGGCATCGTCCGATTCGGACGGCCGGAACGACGGAGACGAACGTAGGGCAGATTCCCTGCTGGGTATGGGCCGCACCACGGTGCGTGCGCGATGCACGGGTCCTACTCGTCCTGCACGCGCAGGTCGGTCGGGCCCTCGTCCACACGGCCGGCGCCGGGCACATCCTCGTCCGTCAGATCACCCTGGCCGTCGTCACCGAGTTCGGACTCCGAAAGTGCACGTCCCTGGCTCTCCGGCAGCTGATCCTCGCGCGAAGGCCGCAGGGATTCGAGCGGAATGTCCTCACGCACGTCGGGCTGGGAGTCGTCGGCCGGGAAGGGCTGGGATGCGGTGCCTTCCGTGTTCGCGGTGTCGGTCATGCGAGCAAGCGTCCCATCCCGGAACCTCCGGGAGTGCGACCGTTGACAACCGCGCCCGCGCCGTGCAAAAACCACGGTTTTCGAGGCGCCGCCTACGCTTGTCGGGTGGACCTCAATGACACGCGCGCCTGGAATCGCTTCTACGCTCCGAGAACCCCGATCGAGATCGAGCCGGTCACCGGGTCGCTGAGCGACCTGCTCGACGAGCGGGTGCAGCAGTTCGCCGACCGCGATGCGATCAGCTTCTTCGGGCAGACCGTGACGTATCGCCAGCTGGGCGACCGCGTCTCGCGCGTCGCGAACGCCCTGCGCGAGCGTGGCGTGACCGCCGGCGATCGCGTCGCCCTGGTGATGCCGAACGCCCCGCAGCACGTCATCGCGTTCTACGCGGTGCTGCGACTGGGCGCGGTCGTCGTCGAGCACAACCCGCTCTACACCCGGGATGAGCTCGAGGTGCAGTTCCGTGACCACGGCGCCCAGGTGGTGGTCGCCTGGGACAAGGTCGCCCCGACGATCCAGTCGCTTCCCGCGGAGCTCGGCATCCGCACCGTGGTGGCGGTGGACGTGACCCGTGCCATGCCGTTCGGCACCCGGATCGCGCTGCGCCTGCCGATCGCAAAGGCGCGCGATTCGAGGGCCAAGCTGACGGCCGACGCCCCCGGTGCGGTGCCGTTCGCTGAGTTGGAGCGTGCCCGCCCGCTGGATGCGGCCCACCCGCGTCCGCAGACGACGGACATCGCCTGCCTGCAGTACACGTCCGGCACGACCGGCACTCCGAAGGGTGCCATCATCACGCACCAGAACCTATGGTCGAACGCACGGCAGGGCGCCGCCTGGATGCCGGACTTCGAACGCGGCTCCGGCAGCATTTACGGGCTGCTGCCGATGTTCCACTCCTTCGGCGTGCTGCTCTCAGTGATCTACTCCGTCGAGACCGGTTCCCGCGCGGTGCTCTTCCCCACCTTCGACCCGGAACTCGTGTCACAGGCGGCGAAGCGGTTCCCGCCCACCTTCATCCCCGCGGTTCCGCCCATGTTCGATCGGCTCGCCCGGGTCGCCCGGGAGGGGAAGCTGGACCTGAGCGGCGTCGTCTACGCGATCTCCGGTGCCATGACCCTGACACCGGCGATCGTGCAGCGCTGGGAGAAGCTCGCCGGCAGCATGCTGAACGAGGGGTACGGCATGACCGAGACGAGCCCCGTGGCCCTCGCGAATCCGTTCAACGAGGCACGCAAGATCGGCACCATCGGCATCCCCTTCCCGTCCACCGATATCCGCGTGGTCGATCCCGAAGAGCCGACCCGTCAGGTCGCGCTCGGTGAGACCGGGGAGCTCATCATCAGGGGTCCGCAGGTGTTCCAGGGGTACTGGAACCGCCCCGAGGACACGGCGGCGACGCTGCTCGAGGGCGGCTGGCTGCGCACCGGCGACCTCGTCACGCAGGACGAGGACGGATTCGTCACGGTCGTCGACCGGAAGAAGGAGCTCATCATCACGGGTGGCTTCAACGTCTCGCCGAGCGAGGTCGAGCGGGTCGTGAACAGCGTCGAGGGCGTCGCGGAATCCGCGGTCGTCGGGATCCCCCGCGGCGGCGGCACCGAAGTCGTGACCGCGGTCGTCATCCCGGCGGCGGGCGCGACGTTCGACGAGGATGCGGCACGCCAGGCCGCGCGCGAGCATCTCGTCGACTACAAACGGCCGACCACCTACCTGGTGTGGGAGGAGCTGCCGAAGTCCCTGATCGGCAAGGTGCTACGCCGCCGCGTGCGGGACACGCTGCTCGCCGACCGCCGTGCGGTGCGCGCCGTCGCCGAAGAGGACTGACCCGCAGCGCGCTCACCTGTCGCTAATAGCGCCCTTGTCGCGCAACATGCGACAGGCGAGCAGAGTCACCCGGAGCGCTCACGCGCTCACCTGTCGCTCGCTGCGACCTGAGGCCACAACAGGCGACAGGCGAGCGATGGGATGGATCAGAGGGGCTGGACGCCGAAGGCGCGAGCGAGCTTGTCGATCTTCTGTGCGCGACCGAGGCGGGGCAGATCGCTGCCGTCGCGGATGACGCGCCCACGAGCCTCGAAGTCGGCGAGGAAGTCGCGCGCCCACGTCACATCGGACTGCGTGGGCGAGATCGCCTCGTTGATGACGGGCAGCTGGTCCCGGTCCAGGCAGAGCTTTCCGGTGAGTCCCAGCGCCACCGCGACCTCGGACTGCTCGCGCAGGATCGGGTGCGAGGCGCTGACGGTCGGGCCGTCGATCGGACCCGGGAGCCCGCCGATGCGCGAGGCGACCACGAGGCGGGAACGCGGGTACGCCATGGCCAGGTCATCGGCACTGGTGCCGGTGTCGCGGCGGTAGTCGCCGCTGCCGAAGGCAAGACGGAACGCACCGCGTGCACGGGCGATGGAGACCGCCTCCTCGATGCCGAGGGCGGATTCGATCAGCGCCAGCACGGGGGTCGACCCGCCGAGACGGTCGAAGGTCTCGGTGACGTCCGCGGCGGACTCGGTCTTGGCGAGCATGACCCCGCGCAGGCCCGGGACGCTCTTCAGCTCGTCGACGTCATCGCTCCAGAAGTCGCTGGTGCGGTCGTTGATCCGCACCCACGCGCTGCCCTTCTCCCCCAGCCAGGTCGCGACGGCGGTGCGTGCGGCCGGCTTCAGCTTCGGGTCGACCGCATCCTCGATGTCGAGCACGACCTGGTCGGCACGAGAGCGGGCGGCGGCGTCGAAGTCGTCGTGAGTCAGGCGACCGGAGACGAGGAGCCACGAGCGGGCGATCTCGGCGGGGACACCATCATGGGACGGGAACAGGCGGGTGGTGGAAGGCAGGGTCATCGTGATGCGTCATCTACTTTCTGCGGCGGGGGGCTGCTTCCGTGGTTCGTGAGCGGTTCCACCCGTCACGCGCTCCTGCTCGCGCCGGCGGAGGAATCCGCGTCGACGGCTCCGCAGAGGAGTCGGGAAAGCTGCATCAGCAAACGTACCCCCGCCCGGCCCCTCGGGGCGAAATACGAGGGATCGCTCGCCGCGTTCAGCCCAGCGTGATCTGGCTGCGCTGCTCCACCAGTGGACAGGCGAACACGTCACGCTCGCCCAGCCCGACCCGGTTGATGTAGCCGACGATAATCGCGTAGGACGTGAACAGCCCGACGGAGGTGTACGGCACCCCGTGCTCGCGGCAGTAGGCGGCGATGATCGGGGCGGCCTTACGCAGGTGGGGGCGCGGCATCGAGGGGAACAGGTGGTGCTCGATCTGGTAGTTCAGCCCGCCCAGGGCGACGTCCAGCATCCGGGACCCGCGGACGTTCCGGCTCATCATGACCTGACGGCGCAGGAAGTCGAAGGTGAGCTCCCGCGGCACGATCGGCATCCCCTTGTGGTTCGGCGCGAACGACACTCCCATGTAGAACCCGAAGACCCCCAACTGCACCGCGAGGAAGACGAAGGCGATGCCGGGCGAGAGGACGAGGAAGACGAGCACCGCGTACCCGATGAGACGGATGCTGAGGAAGCCGATCTCGACCCAGCGCCGGTCGAGCGGGTCGCGGGTGGTGACGCGGCGCACACCCGAGGCATGCAGTGAGATGCCCTCGAGCAGCAGGATCGGGAAGAAGAAGACACCCTGATGTGCCTGCAGCCAGGCAAGGAGCTGGTTCCGCGGCGGCCGCTCGCGAGACTCCGCGGTAACCGCGATGACCGGAAGCTCGATGTCGGGGTCGGACCCCAGCTTGTTCGGGTTGGCGTGGTGCCGGGTGTGCTTGTGCTGCCACCAGCCGTAGCTCATCCCGACCATCAGGTCGCCGAGGATGAGGCTGATCCAGTCGTTCCATTTGCCGGAAACGAAGATCTGCCGGTGGGCGGCGTCGTGGCCGAGGAACGCGATCTGGGTGAGCACCACGGCGAGGACCGCCGCGGTGAACAGCTGCCACCAGGTGTCGCCGATCCAGATGAACGCGGCGAGACCGGCCAGGAGCGTCAGCGGGAGGCCGATGATCTTGGTCCAGTAGTAGCCGTAGCGCCGGCGGAGAAGACCGCTCGTGCGAATGGTGCGGGCGAGTTCCGAGAACTCGCTGGTGCCGTGGCCGGCCGGACGGGCCTGGCGGGGGACGGTGGAACGTATTCCGCTCATGATGTGTTCACACTCGGCTGCAAGCCGGAGTGCGTGCCTCCATGGGCCGGACGCTACGCCCCGAATCTGGACGGCTCACAGGATCGGGACGTCTCGGAGCTCAGCGTGGGCGGTCCGCGCAACGCGGGCCGCCCACGCCTCGGTTCAGCCGTTCTTGCGGTACTCCGAACGAGCCTTCAGGTCGATCGGTGCGGGGTTGACCGTCGCGCGGATCTTGACCTGCACGTGATCCTCGACCGCGCCCTTGGACGACGGCGTCGGTTCGCCCCAGACGACGACGACCTCGGTGCCCGGCTCCGCGAACTCCTCGTCCACGGTGGCCACGGAGAGCATGGAGCGGAAGTTCGCCGAGTAGCCGGTGTGGAGGGAGAGACCGCGAAGCTCGCCGTCGAGCGATTCGACGCGGTCGTAGTGGTAGGTCGCGTAGTGGGCGATCGGCAGGTTGATGAACTTGGCGCCGATCTCACCGTGGAACATCGATCCGAACGCCTTCTCGGTGTCCTCGCCGTTCCACGCCAGCGTCACCTTGCGGCGTGCGCCGGCCCGGCCCTGTGCCACCTGCTTCTCCAGCGCCTCGCGCCCGATGAAGTCGTGATCGAACTTGATCACCCGGCCGTACCCGGCATCGTAAGGAGACAGGTAGTAGTCGTGCAGGTCGGGCGAGAAGAAGCTTCCGCCCAGCGACACGTTCGCGTCGATGTCGGACGCCGAGAGCCAGCGACGGAAGTCCGCGGTGCTGTCTCCGGAGTAGAACGCGGGGAGCGGACGCGGCAGCCACCCGGACTCGAGCGAGTTGGTCAGGTACGCGCGACCGCCGACCTTCACCAGGCCGTGCTTCTCGCCCGCTTCCAGGATCGCGCCGATGACGGCGTCGCGGTCGGCCCAGGGGCCGACGAACTCGAAGCCCGGCTCTCCTGCCATGCCGTGACGCAGCGCGCGGACGGTCTTGCCCGCGATCGTGAACCGCGTGCCGTGGAAGAACTTCACCGTGGGGGGTTCCTCGCCGAGGACCTCTCGGATCACGTCCATCGCGCCGGGGCCCTGGACCTCGTAGCGGTAGACCACGGGGTCTCCCGTCCGGCCGTACGACGGGTTGTCCCGCCACAGCTCGACGTCGTATCCGCCGGTCTCCGCCTGGTACTGCAGCCAATTGATCGTCGGCGGGATGCCGACCGCCTGGAACTCGTCGACCTCGTTGCGGAACAGGATGTTGTCCCCGATGAGCTCGCCCTCGGCGTTGACGGCGACATACTGCTTCGCCGAATCGACGGGGAAGTATTCGACGCTGTTCACCGCGGTGTCCCGGATGAGCTTGAGTGCATCGGGGCCCTTGATGTTGAGGTCCGCCATGTGATGCGACTGGTCGAACAGCACCGCGCCTCGGCGCCACGCGAGCTGCTCGTCCCGCCAGTTGCTGAATTCCGGGGTCACCGGGGTGCTGACGATCGGGGGGCTCTGCGACTCCCACAGGAGCGTGTGGGCGTCGCCGGCCTCGGCGATCGCCTCTTCGAGATTGTTGGCCACGTTGGTTTCCTCCTTGAACACGGGTCTCGGCACGAACGGCCGTTCCTCCACTGTCCCTTTCAACGTTTCCGATGTAAAACAGATTTAGATAGCTGTTCACCCCAGGAAAACTGAGATCATGCCCCTGCCGTTCACTCTCCGCCAACTCGAGTACTTCGATGCCGTCGCATCGGAGGGCTCGCTGGTCGCCGCCGCCGAGCGGTGCCATGTGAGCCCGTCCGCACTCGCCCTCGCGATCGACGAACTCGAATCGCGCCTGGCGCTGCAACTCGTGATCCGTCGCAAGGGGAAGGGCATCGACCTTGCGCCCGCGGGCGCTCGCCTCCTCGCGCACGCGCGCCAGCTCCTCGCCGGCGCAGAAGCGTTCGCCGGCGAAGCGTCGCAGAGCGCGTCGGGCTTGCGCGGCCGCTTCGTGATCGGATGCTTCCCGACGCTGGCGCCGTTCTTCCTCCCCGGCGTCATCGACGGCTTCCGCCGGCTGCACGACCAGCTGGCGTTCGAGTTCGTCGAGGCCGAGACGCCCGAACTCCACGAGAACCTCCTGCAGGGAAGGATCGACGCCGCCCTGATGTACGGGGTCGATGTCGCATCGACGCTCTCCTTCGAGCCACTGCGGACCTACCGTCCGTACGTGATCGTCGCGGCCGACCACCCGCTGGCGGGGCGCGGCGAGGTCGACCTCGCGGATCTGGTGGCGGAACCGCTCATCCAGCTGAACATGCAGCCCAGCAGACAGAACACGGAGCAGATGTTCGCACGCGTGGGTCTCACGCCCACCGTCCGGTACACGACGACGAACTACGAGTTCGCGCGGTGCCTCGTCGGACGCGGATTGGGGTACTCGATCCTCGTCCAGCGGCTCGCCACCCCGACGACGTATGACGGGCACGACCTCGCCACGGTGGAGATCTCCGGGACGATCCCCTCGAACGTGGTCGGTCTGACCCGCCCGAGCGGGTCACCCCTCACCGCGAAATATCGGGCGCTGCGCGATGTCCTCCTGGCGGGTGAGACCGGAGGGCTGCCGGCCACTCCCGCCCCGCCGATCGCCTAGTCCGTCGACCGCGACGCGAATCGCCACGCGGCGTCGGGGATCGACCCGAGCGCCGTGACCGTGACCGCCTGCGCCCGCGCGGCGGATGGCTCGCTGTGTGCGATGCAGCCGTGTCTCGCCTCGATCCGGACGACGACCCCGTGGGGTTCGAGGACCGCCATCATTGCACCGGCGATCTGCTGCCCCAGTCGTTCCTGCAGGTTGGGGCGACGGGATGCGCGGGCCACGAGCGATGCGACCCGGCTGAGCCCTGCCAGATACCGCCGCGGCGCGTAGAACACGTCCACCGAGCCCTCGAACGGCAACAGATGATGCTCGCACACGGAGCGGAACGGGATATCCGTGACCCCGACGAGGTCTTCCGCCGCATCCCCCTCCCCCAGCGCGATCGGCGCGCCGAGTGCACCGGCCGGGTCCTCGCCGACGCTCGCGAAGAGCTCGAGGAACATATCGGCGACCCGTTCCGGGGTGCGCGCCAATCCCGGACGCTCCGCGTCCTCACCGACCGCCCGCAGGAGCTCCTGCACGGCGGCCACGGCACGTTCGCGGTCGGGACGCGCGGCGGCCAGGTCGCGCTCCACATCGATCATGGTGCGCCTCATTCGAAGACGATGGTTTGGTTTCCGTATCGGATGACGCGGTCCTGGGCGTGCCATTGCACGGCGCGGGAGAGGGCGGCGCGTTCGACGTAGGCGCCGCGGGCCTGGAGGTCTGCGGCGGTCATGGTGTGGTCGACGCGGGCGACGTCCTGCTCGATGATGGGGCCCTCGTCGAGATCTTTGGTCACGTAGTGACTGGTCGCGCCGATGAGTTTCACCCCGCGTTCCTTGGCCTTGCGGTAGGGGGCCGC
>NZ_JAPLAI010000010.1:4015-74035 GCF_026393345.1 Microbacterium sp. | reverse complement strand
GACGCAGATGTTCGAGACCGGCATCAAGGTCATCGACCTGCTGACGCCGTACGTGCTCGGCGGCAAGATCGGCCTGTTCGGCGGCGCCGGTGTCGGCAAGACCGTCCTCATCCAGGAGATGATCCAGCGCGTCGCGCAGGATCACGGTGGTGTGTCGGTGTTCGCCGGTGTCGGTGAGCGCACCCGTGAGGGCAACGACCTGATCCACGAGATGGAAGAGGCGGGCGTCTTCGAGAAGACCGCCCTCGTCTTCGGCCAGATGGACGAGCCGCCGGGAACGCGTCTTCGCGTGGCGCTGTCGGCGCTGACCATGGCGGAGTACTTCCGCGACGTGCAGAAGCAGGACGTGCTGTTGTTCATCGACAACATCTTCCGCTTCACGCAGGCCGGTTCCGAGGTCTCCACGCTGCTGGGGCGCATGCCCTCCGCCGTGGGATACCAGCCGAACCTCGCCGACGAGATGGGTGTGCTCCAGGAGCGCATCACCTCGACCCGCGGTCACTCGATCACGTCCCTGCAGGCCATCTACGTGCCCGCCGACGACTACACCGACCCCGCCCCGGCGACGACGTTCGCGCACCTCGACGCGACCACCGAGCTGTCGCGTGAGATCGCGTCGAAGGGTCTCTACCCGGCCGTCGACCCGCTGACCTCGACCAGCCGCATCCTCGACCCGCGGTACATCGGTGCCGACCACTACCGCGTGGCCACCGCCGTGAAGCAGATCCTGCAGAAGAACAAGGAACTGCAGGAGATCATCGCGATCCTCGGTGTCGACGAGCTCTCCGAAGAGGACAAGATCGTCGTGTCGCGTGCACGTCGCATCCAGCAGTTCCTCTCGCAGAACACCTACATGGCCAAGAAGTTCACCGGCGTCGAGGGCTCCACGGTCCCGATCAAGGAGACCATCGAGTCGTTCGACGCGATCGTCAAGGGTGACTTCGACCACGTCGCCGAGCAGGCGTTCTTCAACGTCGGTGGCATCGCCGACGTCGAGGCCAAGTGGGCGCAGATCCAGAAGGAGAACGGCTGACATGCCGCTCAAGGTGAGCCTGGTCTCCGCGGATGCGGAGATCTGGTCCGGCGAAGCGTCCCTCGTGATCGCCAAGACCGTCGAGGGCGAGATCGGCTTCATGGCGGGTCACGAGCCGGTGCTCGCGATCCTCGCCGAAGGCCAGGTCCGCATCACCGAGACGAGCGGGACCAAGGTCATTGCGGACGCCCGGGACGGTTTCGTCTCGGTCGAGCATGACGAGGTCACGATCGTCGCCGGCAACGCCGCGCTGGTCTCCTGACCACACCCCCTCCGCACGCCGCCCGTGATCATCACGGGCGGCGTGCGTCGTTCACTGCGTGAAAGAGTCGGATGCTGATCCTGCTGCCCCCGTCGGAGACGAAGCGTGCCGGCGGCACCGGCGCGGCGCTCGATGCCGGGGCGCTCGCCCTGCCGCGCCTACGGGCGCCGCGTGACGCGACTGTCGACGCGCTCGTCGCCCTCGCCGCCGACGAGGACGCCGCCGCACGGGTGCTGAAGCTCAGCGCACGGCAGCGCGGCGAGATCGCAACCAACGCGGCGCTCCGTCAGGCCCCGACGATGCCCGCCGTCGACCGCTACACCGGTGTGCTCTACGACGCCCTGGGTGCCGCCTCCCTCGATGCCGCGGCGCGCCGCTGGCTCGGCGCGCACGTGCTCATCCATTCGGCGCCCTTCGGCCCTATCGGGGCGCTCGACGCCATTCCCGCCTACCGGCTCGCGGCGAACACATCGCTGCCGGGGCTGCCGCCGCTTCGACGCCTCTGGGCGGCACCGGTCACCGATGCGCTGGCCGAGGCCGCCCCGTCCTTCGTCCTGGATCTGCGCTCCGAGGCGTACGCGGCGCTCGGACCGGTGCCGGGCACCGTGCCTTCCGCGTACGTCCGTGTCGTGAGCGCCTCCGCCGACGGCGCGGTGCGCGCGCTGAACCACTTCAACAAGTCGGCAAAGGGGCGCCTCGTGCGCCACCTGGCGCAGGCACGACCGCGGGTTTCGACGCCCGAGGGGCTGCGCCGGCACCTCCAGGAGGCCGGCATGCGCATCCAACCGGCGGACGGAGAGTGGATGCTGTACGCAGACGTCCACGGGTGAATGCTGGGAGAACACCGAGAGCGTCGCTAGCATGGTGTCGCGAGGGGTGCACTCGCGACCCGTGGCCGTCATGGCCCCCGACGACAGGATCTCTTGATGTTCACGTATTACGACGACGGTTCCGGGGCCGCTGGTGCCGCGGTACTGCTCTTACTGCTCATCCCCCTCTTCCTGATTCTGGGGGCCGTGTTCTACGTCATCGCCTCGTTCTTCCTGATGAAGATCTTCGAGAAGGCGGGCGTGGAGGGTAAATGGCGCGCGTGGGTGCCGGTCTACAACACCCTGGTGTTCTCCAAGCTGGGCGATGTCTCCCCGTGGGTGACGCTCGGCACCCTCGTCGGCGCCGCCGTGCTCGGTCAGATCCCGGTGATCGGCTGGCTGTTCTTCCTCCTCGAGTTCGTGGTGCTGGTCATGATCGGGTGGCGGGTCGGCCTGAAGCTCAACAAGGAGTGGTACTACCTGCTGCTGTGGATCATCGCCGGCGTCGGCACGCTCATCTGGTACGGCATCCTGGCGTTCTCCAAGGACACCTGGAACCCGGCCGTCCGTCCCGCACCCTGGGCGAACAGCTTCATCGCCGATAAGACCGTGTGGCAGGGCATCCCGTCGCAGGGCGGCGTCGTGCCCGGGTACACCGCGGCCCCGGGCTACGGCGCCCCGGCCGCTCCCGGGTATGCTCCGCCGGCAGCCCCCGGGGCCTACCCGCCGCCGCCGGCAGCCCCCGGCGCCTACCCGCCGCCGCCGAGCGGCGACGTGCCGCCCGCCCCGCCGGCACCGCCGGCGCCGCCCGCCGATCCGGACGCCCCGCGCGTCTGACCTGTGAACCACGAAGCCCCCTGCCAGGCAGGGGGCTTCGCGCTACGGGCGGTGGCCGTGGGCGTCGATCGTCTTGCGCACGCGACGCAGCAATCGGGCGAACGTCTCCTGCTCCTCCGGGGTGAGCTCGGAGACGATCAGGTCCTCGAACGCGTTGAACTCCGGTTCGGCCCGGCGAAGCACATCGGCTCCCGCGTCCGTCAGATGCAGCAGCATCCGTCGTGCGTGGTTCGGATCCTGTTCCCGGCGGATGTACCCGGCCTCGAGCAGTGGGTCGAGGGTCATAGCCATGGTCTGCGCGCGCACGAACGACCGCCGCGCCAGCTCGGAACTCGTCAGTCCGGGGAGGCTGCGCAGCACGGTCATCGCGGTGTACTGGGCGGGCGTCATGCCCGCCGAGGCGCAGGCAGCGTTGAACCGTGGGCGCAGAGCCAGCTCCAGACGCTTCACGGCGTAGGTGAAGTTGAACCTCTGCTCCATGGAGTTCCCCTGTCTGACTCCGTGCCAGGTTAGCGCGACGGTCGCGCCCGGGCGGCGAAGCGCACGGGAGCGTGGCGCTGGCCCTGTACGCATAGCGGTCAACTGGTCGCAATGCGTTTCTTAATCTCAGGGAGACTGATACTGTGCGAGCGTGCCCAGAACAACGACCGTTCATGCCCGCAACTTCGCCGGGGGCGCGTGGCTGACGCCCTCGTCGACCGACACGATCGCCGTGGAGAATCCGTTCGACCACGCGATCGTCGGCACCGCACCGGATTCCTCGGCCGCGGACGTCGACCTCGCCGTGGGCGCCGCCCGCGACGCGTTCGACCGCGGGCCGTGGGGCCGATCCACCCCGGCCGAGCGTGCCGACTGGATCGACCGCCTCGCCGACGAGCTCGAGGCCCGCGGTGACGCGACGGCCGCTCTCATCACCGACGAGATCGGCCAGCCCGCCGGCCTCGCGCGGGGGATGGGGGCCATCCGCCCGGTGCAGCACCTGCGCTTCTACGCCCGGCTCGCCCGCGAGCTCACCACCGAGGTGGAGCGTCCGAACGGCGACCGCGACGGATTCTCGATCATCCGCCGCGAGCCCGTCGGGGTCGCCGCCCTCATCGTCCCCTGGAACCATCCGCAGGCGTCCATCACCATGAAGATGGCGCCCGCGCTGGCGGCCGGCTGCACCGTGGTCATCAAGCCCGCCGCGGAGTCGCCGCTGGATGTCGCCCAGCTCATCGAGGCGGCCATCGCCATCGGCCTGCCGCCGGGCGTGATCAACGTCGTCACCGGCGGGCGCGAGACGGGCCGCGCGCTCGTCGAGCACCCCGGCGTGGACAAGATCGCGTTCACCGGATCGACGGCCGCCGGCCGCCAGATCGCCGAGGTCGCGGGACGCCGGCTGATCCCCGTCACGCTCGAACTGGGGGGCAAGTCCGCCGCGGTGGTGCTCCCGGGCGCCGACGTGGCCGCGACCCTGGCGAGCCTGCGCACCGGCTCCTTCGGCAACACCGGTCAGAACTGCGTCGCCCTCTCCCGGATCCTCGCCCCCGCCGACCTTTACGACGAGCTCCGCGACGGACTCGTCGCCCTCGCCCGCGACCTCCGGGTCGGCGATCCGAAGGATGCGGCCACCGAGGTCGGCCCGCTCGTCACCCGGACCGCCCTGGAGCGCGTCACGGGCATGGTGGAGCGTGCCCGGGCCGAGGGTGCCACCGTCCTCGCCGGCGACACCGCGCTGCCGGACACCGGCTACTTCTACGCCCCCGCGATCGTGGAGGGCGCCGATCCCGACAGCGAGCTGGCCCAGAACGAGATCTTCGGGCCGGTCATCTCGCTCCACCCCTACGCCGACGTCGACGACGCCGTCCGGATCGCCAACGCGACCTCGTATGGGCTCGGGGGTGCCGTGTTCGGCGCCGATGACGACGAGGTGCTGCGCGTCGCGCGGCGCGTGCGCACCGGCTCCATCGGGCTGCAAGGGTACCGCCCCGACATCAACCTGCCGTTCGGCGGCGTTCGCGCCTCCGGCCTCGGTCGCGAGCTCGGCCCCGAGGCCGTGTCGAGCTACCTCGTGTCGAAGTCCATCTTCATCTGATCCCCGTCCACCGCGGCGCCGCCGCATCCGGGTCCGTCATCGTCGACGACCCGTCGCTTCAAGGAGGAACCATGCCCATCCGCTCCCGCGCCGCCGTCATCCGCGAACAGAACGGCGTCTTCGATGTGCTCGATGTCGAGGTGGAGGATCCGCGGCAGGATGAGATCCGGGTCAAGATGGTCGCCGCGGGCATGTGCCACTCCGACCTCCACCTCGTCACCGGCGACAGCGCGCTGCCGCACCTCCCCATGATCGCGGGGCACGAGGGCACCGGCATCGTGGAGGCGGTCGGGCCGAACACCATCGGCTGGGAGGTGGGCGACAAGGTCGTCTTCTCCTGGATCCCCACCTGTGGCGAGTGCCGCTGGTGCAACTCCGGCATGTCGAACCTCTGCACCTACGGTCGCTACATCCTGCTGGGTGCCCGCTTCGACGACGAGAGCTTCCGCTTCACCCTCGAGGACGGCTCGCAGGCCGGTCAGATGTGCGCCCTGGGCACCTTCTCCGAGTACACGCTGGTCTCCACGAAATCGGCCATCAAGCTCCCGGCGGATGCGGACCTCGACACGCTCTGGCTGCTGGGCTGCGGTGTCGGCACCGGGTGGGGCTCCGCGGTGTATGCCGCAGAGACACAGCCCGGAGACGTCGTCATCGTCATGGGTGTCGGCGGGATCGGGATCAACGCGGTGCAGGGCGCCAAGCACGCCGGTGCGACCTCGATCCTCGCGGTCGACCCGATCGAGTTCAAGCGCGAGATGGCACTGCAGATGGGGGCCACGCACGCGTTCGCGACCATGACCGAGGCGGCGGAGTTCGCGCTCACGCTCACCGATTGGCAGGGCGCCGACCGCGCGATCGTCACGGTCGGCGTGGTCTCCGGGTCGCATGTCGCGGAAGCGGTGAAAGCCATCCGCAAGGGCGGGGTGGCGGTCCTCACCGGGATCGCTCCCGACAGCGAGGACAGCATCCCGATCTCGCCGCTGGAGTTCACCCGCTACCAGAAGCGGATCCAGGGCACCATCTACGGTCACGCGAACCCGCGGGCCGACATCCCGCGGCAGATGCGGATGTACCAGGCCGGGCAGCTGAAGCTCGACGAGCTCATCACCACGACCTACACCCTCGACGACATCAATCAGGGGTACCAAGACCTCCTGGACGGCAAGAACATCCGCGGCCGGATCCTGTTCCACTGATCCGCCGGCACGAAGGCATGACACCGCCCTCTATTTCAGGTAAACTGATAACGAGGGCAGTGACGCCTTCCCTTTCATCATCATTCCGCGACGAAGCGAAACGAGGATCAGCGTGACCGTGAGCGCCCCCGACAAACTCTCCATCCCGATCACCGACCTGCCGTCGATCGCCGGGCGGTCCTTCGGGCCCTCCTCCTGGCGGGAGATCACGCAGGAGGAGGTCGACCTCTACGCGCGGGTATCCGGGGACGACAACCCGATCCACATCGACGAGGAGTTCGCTGCGGCGACGCCGTTCGGCACCCGCATCGCGCACGGCCTGCTCACCCTGAGCCTGGTCGTCCCGCACATCCGCGAGATCTTCGAGGTGACCGGGTCGAGCATGGGCATCAACTACGGCCTGAACCGGGTGCGCTTCCCCTCACCCGTGCCGGCTGGCTCCCGCATCCGGGTGACTGGTGAGATCGTCGAGGTGACCGAGGTGTCGGGCGGGTACCAGGTCGTCCAGTCGGTCGTGTTCGAGCGCGAAGGCTCCGAGAAGCCCGCGTGCGTCGCCGAGTTCGTGCTGAGGTACTACCTGTGAGCGCCGAGCGCGGGATCCGCCTCGACGGCAAGGTCGCCGTCGTCACCGGCGCGGGGCGCAGCCTCGGCCGTGCCTACGCCATCGCCCTGGCAGCGGCCGGCGCCGCCGTGGTCGTCAACGACGTGGACGCCGAGAGCGCGAACGGCACCGTCGCCGAGATCGAGTCCGCCGGCGGCCGCGCCGTCGCGGTCATCGCCCCCGTCGGGCCCACCGAGACCGCCGATCGGCTCGTTGCCGCGGCGATCGAGAACTTCGGTCGCATCGACGTGATGGTCGCCAACGCCGGGGTCCTCCGTGACCGCGTGGTCTGGAAGATGTCCGACGACGACTTCGACCTCGTCATCGAGACCCACCTCCGCGGGTCCTTCACCTGCGCCCGCGCGGCGGCCGTCGCCATGCGCACGCAGGAGCAGGGCGGCCGGATCGTCCTCATCGGTTCGCCCGCCGGCCAGTTCGGCAGCTTCGGTCAGACCAACTACGCGACCGCGAAGGCGGGCCTCGTGGCCATGGCACGCACGCTCGCGCTGGAGCTTGCCCGCGCGCACGTGACCGCCAACGCCGTCATCCCCACCGCACTGTCGCCCATGACCGCGACCATCCCCGCCTACACCGAGGTGTACGAGGACTACGTCGCCGGCAAGGGCATTCCGGAGGAATACCGTCGCGACCACGCTCTCGGTTCGCCGGAGGACGTCGCAGCCCTCATCGTGTGGCTCGCCTCCGACGCGTCCGCGGACGTCACGGGTCAGGCGATCGGCATCGGCGGCGACCGGCTCACGCTGTACTCCCACCCGGCCGTGCTCGAAACGCGGGACTCCGCCGGCGGATGGACGCCGGACGGGATCGACGCCGTGTGGCACGACGACCTGGCCGCGAGCGCACAGCACTCCGGCCCACCGGCAAAGGACTGACCCGTGCAGGGTCACTACTCCGACGTCTGGCAGGCGGTTGCGAGAGCGCTCCCGGAGCGGCTCGCGATCCGAACCATCGACGGGCGGGAATGGTCATATTCTCGGTTCGCCCGGGAGGCCGGCGCGCTCGCCGCGTATCTCACCCGGCACGGGGTCGAGCGCGGCGACCGCGTCGCGATGCTGCTCTACAACACCCCGGAGCTGCTCGTCACCTTCTTCGCCTGCCTCGCCACCGGGGTCACGCCGGTGCCGCTGAACTACCGGCTGCGGCCGGGGGAGATCGCCGCGCTCCTCGACGACTCGCAGTCCCGCGTGCTCGTCTACCCGGGCTCCCTCGAGGACGTGGCCGTCGCCGCGGTCGCGCAGTCCGACCACGACGTGGTGCTGGTGCGCACCGACGACACCGACGAGCCCGACGGCCCCGGCTCGCGCTGGGCGGACGTGGTGGCCGACGACGTGCCGCTGCCCGCGCACGCCCCCGACGGCGGCGAGCTCTGGATCTACACCGGCGGGACGACCGGTCGCCCGAAAGCCGTGCGGTGGAGTGCGCCCGACATGTTCGAGGTGCAGATGTTCGCCACCTACGAACTCGGCGGCCTCCCGACCCCGACGACCATGGACGAAGCCGTCGCCATCGCGAGCGACCCGGACACCTCGCCCATGGTGAATCTGCCGCTCGCACCTCTCATGCACGGCACGGCGCTGACCACCTCGATGAACACGCTCGCCGTCGGCGGCACCGTGGCGCTCATGTGCTCGCCCCGGCTGGACGCCGAGCGGGCGGTCGCTTTCGCCAACGAGGCCCGCGCCACGCGCATCATCGTCGCGGGCGACGCGGTCGCCATCCCGATCGCGGATGCGGCCGAGCGGCTGGGCGTCCGGCTGGAGACCGTCACCAGCGTGATGAGCTCGGGCATGCGGTTCAGCGCGGAGAGCAAGCGGCGGCTGCACGAGCTGGCGGATCTGCGCATTTACGACATGCTCGCCTCGACCGAGGGCGGCGGATTCGCGGTGACCATCACCACCGGCATCGACGACCTCCCGGGACGGCCCAAGCTGTTCCCCACCGCCGTTGTCTTCGACGCCGACTTCACCGAGATCCAGGATCAGGTGGGGGCCCTCGGCGTGCTGGGACAGCGCGGCGCGCTCCCGCTCGGCTACCACGCCGACGCCGCGAAGACGGACGCCACCTTCCCGGTGATCAATGGGGTGCGCCACGTCGTGCCGGGGGACTGGGTGCGGGTCCAGGAGGACCGCTACATCGAGTTCCTCGGCCGCGGCAGCGGCGTCATCAACACCGGCGGGGAGAAGGTCTACCCGCTCGAGGTGGAAGAGGCCCTCCTTGCTCACCACGGCGTCGCCGACGCCGTGGTGATCGGCGTGCCCGACCCCCGGTTCGGTGAGATCGTCACCGCGGTCGTCGAGCCCGCCGACGCCCGCACGACCGCCGAGGAGCTGATCTCCCACGTGGGGGAGCTGCTGGCCGGATACAAGAAGCCCCGCCACATCCTGTTCCGCGCCTCGCTGGAACGCACGCCCACCGGGAAGGTGGACATGGCGGCGCTGCGCGGCGAAGTCCAGCAGGACCGAGAGGAAGAGCACGCATGACCGACGCACTCGCCGCCGTGAAGGCGATCGACACGCACGTGCACATCCAGGTCGATGATTCCGGCCACCACGGGGCGTCCCAGGAACAGCGGGAGGCCATGGACCGCTACTTCGGTGCCTCCGAGCCGACCCGCACGGTCGACGAGACCGCGGAGTACTACCGGGAGCGCGACCTCATGGCGGTCGTCTTCACGGTAGACGCCACGACCAACACGGGTCACCGGCCCAACAGCATCGACGACATCGTCAGCGGCGCCCGGCGCCACCCCGACACGCTCATCGCGTTCGGCTCGGTCGACCCGTTGCAGGGGGAAGCCGCGGTCGACGAGGTGCGACGCCAGGCCGACGACCTCGGCGTGAAGGGGTTCAAGTTCCACCCGACGGTGCAGGGCTTCGACCCCTCCGACCCGGCCTACACGCCGATCTTCGCCGAGATCGAGCAGCGGAGCCTGCCCATCGTGGTGCACACCGGGCAGACCGGCGTGGGCGCGGGGATGCCGGGCGGTGGCGGATACCGGTTGTCCCTGTCGAACCCGATGCTCCTCGACGACGTCGCGGCGCGGCATCCTGGGCTCGACGTCATCCTCGCCCATCCCAGCGTCCCCTGGCAGGACGAAGCGATCTCGATCGCCACCCACAAGGTGAACGTGTACATCGACCTCTCCGGCTGGTCGCCGAAGTACTTCTCGCCGAACCTGGTGCGCGCCACCCGGACCTACCTCTCGCACAAGATGCTGTTCGGGTCGGACTTCCCGGCGCTCACGCCCGACCGCTGGCTGCGCGACTTCGCGGCGCTCGAGCTCGGCGAGGACGTCGAGCGGCGTGTGCTCAAGGAGAACGCGGTGCGGCTGCTCAAGCTCGGAGACGAAGCGTGAGCGACCTCGACTATCCGGGCGACCTCCTCGGGTTCGCCTCGGACCTCACCGATGCCGAACGGTCGAAGCTCGCCGAGCTGCGCCATCACCTCGACACGCACGTGCGGCCGCTGATCGTGGACCGCTGGGAGCGCGCCGAGACGCTGGCGGACATCCGCCGCCCGCTCGCCGAGCTGCACCTGCTGGACGATCCGTCGGTGTGCGACGCCGAGGGGGCGCTCCGGCCGATCTACCGCGGCTTCATCACCCTGGAGCTCGCCCGGCTCGACCTGGCCGTGTCCATCGTCTACGGGGGACAGGTGGGGATGTTCCGCCGCGTCATCCACGCCGGCGGCAGCCCGGAGCAGGTCGCGGCCTGGGATCCCGGCATCCTGGACTTCTCCTTCACCGGATGCCTCGCGCTCAACGAGCCCGACCACGGTTCGGACATCGCCGGCGGTCTGTCGACCACGGCGCGCCGCGTCGGCGACCACTGGGTGCTGGACGGGGCGAAGCGGTGGATCGGCAACGCGACCATCTCCGACAACATCGTCGTCATCGCACGGGAGCTGGACGGCCCGCGGGTCCTCGCGTTCGTCGTCGCAGCCGACAGCGTGGGCCTCGGCCGCAGCGTGATCGAGCACAAGGCGGTGGCCCGGATGGTCCACAATGCCGACATCGTGCTCGACGGCGTCGTGGTGCCGGAGGAGCGCCGACTGCCGCGCATCGAGAGCTTCGCGGACATGACGCGGGTGTTCCGCCCCCTCCGCGCCGACATCGCGTGGAGCTCGGCGGGTATGCAGCTGGGCGCCTACGCCGCCGCGCACGCGTACACGACGCAGCGTGTGCAGTTCGGCCGCCCGATCGCTGGGTTCCAGCTGATCCAGGACAAGCTCGTGCGCATCGTCGCCAACATCGCGCAGACGCTCGCGCTCGCGGTGCGCACCACGACGCATCCCATCCAGGACGACGTCTCGCCCAGCCTCATCAAAATCGTCGCCGCCGACCGCCTGCGGGAGAGCGTGGCACTGGCGCGCGAGTCCCTCGGCGGCAACGGCGTGCTGCTCGACCACGACGTCGTGCGCTTCTTCGCAGATGCGGAGGCGATGTACACCTTTGAAGGCATCCGGGAGATGAACACCCTGATCGTGGGGCGTGCGCTCACCGGTCTCAGCGCCTTCGTGCGGTGATCGGGGTTCGGATCTGATCCGAACTCTTGCCGCCAGTCTCAGTGGGTCGACGGCGTCGACGACGACGTGCTGGCGCTCATCGATGCGGCATTCCGGGGCCTCGGCGCCGTCTTCGCCGAGCGCGCGCCCGGCGGTCGGTCGTGACCGTGTCGCCGCGGGGCGGCCGGCCATGATGTCGCCCCGCCGCATCCTGGTCGAGGGCGGGGGAGGCTCCGGGGTCCCGCTGGCGGTCCGGCTCGCCGAGGCCGGGCACGAGGTCGATCTCATCGAGGCCGGCCCCGACCCCGCGTTCATCACCGACCCGTCGCTGCGCGATGCCCTGCGCGACGCCCGGACGGTGCGGGCGAGCCTCCCGGACGGCTCGCTCGCCTGGACCTACGATGCGTGGCTGCGCGAGGACCGGCCGTGGCGGGTCGCGCGCGGTCGCCTTCTGGGCGGCAGCACAGCCGTGAACGGCGCATACTTTCAGCGACCGGCGCGTGGCGACTTCGCGCGGTGGGAGACCGACGGCGGCGCCGAGTGGGGGTACTCGGCATGTCTGCCGGCGCTTCGACGCCTCGAACACGACCGGGACTTTCCCGGCTCCCCGATCCACGGCGGGTCGGGGCCGGTGCCGGTGGAGCGGACAGGCCGCGGCGAGCCGCTCACCGAGGCCTTCCTCGCCGGTGCGGGCGCGGACGGTGCGACCCTCCGCGCCGACAAGAACGACGGCGCGGACGAGGGCGTGGGGCTGCTGCCGCGGAACGCGCTCGCCGCCGAGCGGTGGGGGATGTGGCGGGCCTACGGGGCGGCGGGACCGCTGCCGCGCCTGCGCGTCCATGCCGACGCGCTCGCCGCCCGCGTCCTCATCGTCCGTGGTGCGGCCGCGGGGGTCGAGGTGCAGCGCGCCGACGGCACCCGGGTCGTGCTCGACGGTGACGAGGTCGTGCTCTGTGCGGGCGCGATCGAGACGCCCCGCCTGCTCTTCGCCTCAGGCATCGGCGATCCCGACACCCTCCGCTCCCGCGGCGTTCCCGTGCATGCGGCCGCGCCGCACGTGGGGGCGGGGCTCGCCGACCACCCCGCTGTCGACATCGGCTGGCGCGCACGCCCCGGCATGGTCGCCGCCGATCCTGTCGCCGCGTGGACCGCGGCCTGGAACGCCATGCTGCCCGGGGGCGAGGCCGTGGAACTCCTCCTCGCCATCGCACCGACCACCTCGATCGTCGGAGCGCCGGCGTCCGCGGGCGACGCGCTGGACCTCCGGGTGACCCTGGCGACACCGCGCTCCCGCGGAGCGGTCGAGCTCGGCGGCCGGCCGGCGCTGCGCTACCGCTACCTCGACGATGCCGCGGATGCGGCGGCGCTCGCCGCCGGGGTCGATCTCGCGGCGCGGCTGCTGCGAGGTCCCGCGTTCCGGGGGATCGTGGCCGACGTCGACGACCCGCCCGCCGCACCGGGGGCCCGGGAGGACTGGGTGCGGGAACGGCTCGGGACGTCGCTCCACTCCTGCGGCACTGCGCGCATGGGGCCGCCCGGCCGCGGCGTGGTGGATCCGCACGGCCGCGTCCACGGCGTGGCGGGGCTCCGTGTCGCCGACGCATCGATCCTGCCCACCGTCCCGTCACGGGGCACCGCGCTGACCGCCGTGATGATCGGGGAACGGATGGCGGAGCTCATCGCGGCAGAGGCGGACTCAGCGGGCTGAGGCGGAACCGGTCGGGGCGTCGGTGTCGCTACCCAGGACGGCGTCGACGAAGGCGCGGAGGTCGTCGGCGAACAGCCGCGGTTCCTCCCACGGTCCGAAATGACCGCCCCGCGGCATCACGGCGTAGTGCCGCACGTCGAAGAACCGCTCCGCGTAGACGCGGGGCGCGAGCGCGATGTCGCGCGGGAACAGGGTGAACCCGGTGGGGACCGTCACCCGGTCGGTGTGCGTCGATGGGTGCAGCGCCGCATCCCGGTAGTGCCGGACCGAGGAGGGGCCGGTGCCGGTCGCCCAGGCGATCGTCAGCAGGTCCAGCACCTCGTCACGGGTGAACCCGCCCCAGGGGCCGTCGCCGTCGCTCCAGCTGCGCAGCTTCTCCACGAACCATGCCGCGAGCGCGACGGGCGAGTCCGCCAGGGCATAGGCGAGGGTCTGCGGCTTGGTGCGATGAAGCATGGCGTACGCCCCTTCCGCCGCGAACCAGGTCGCCATCTGATCGGCGTACGCCTTCTCGTCGGGGGCCAGCTCGGCACCGGCGAGCTGATACCGGTGCCACGCCGGCACATCCCCCAGGTGCAGGGCGAGCACCCGGTCCGGGTGCCGGGCGGCGAGGGACTCGGCGATCGTCGAGCCGACGTCCGCGCCGTGCACCACGAACGACGCCATCCCCAGTTCGTCCGCCACGCCGGCGAGGGCGTCCGCGATCCGATCGGGCCCCCACCCGGGGTTCGCCGGGCCGGGGGAGAACCCGAACCCCGGGAGCGACGGGACGACCAGGTCGAACCGGTCCCCGAGCAGCGGCAGCACCTTCTCGAACCGGATGAACGCGTCCGGCCAGCCGTGCAGCAGGAAGAGCGGCGTGGTGCCGGGGGTCCCGGCGCGCAGCACGTGCAGCCGCTCCCCGTCGACGTCGACGAGGATCTGCGGGTGGGCGTTGAGCCGACGCTGCGTGGCGGACCAGTCGTACCCGGTGCGCCAGTGATCGGCGAGCTCCCGGAGTGCGCCCGGCGGCGTGCCCCACGACCAGTCCGTCGTGACGGCATCCGGCCAGCGCGTACGTGCCACTCGGTCATGAAGATCGGCGATCAGGGCGTCATCGACATCGATGAAGAATCGTTCCACGCCGTCAGCGTAGGGGCAGCGGGCGAGGCACCGCTGCCCTCGCACTAGGATGTGAGGACGTCGCGCCGGTCGCGACGGCGACGTTGCAGCCCATCTGGAAGGACACTCAGTGCCCGACACGACGACGCGCGCCCACGATGTGGCCCTGCCGTCCGGTGCACTCGAACTGCGCTGGGCCGCCGCCACGGATGTGGGTCGGCGCCGCGAGGTGAACCAGGATGCGGTTCTGGCCGCCTACCCGCTCTTCGTCGTCGCGGACGGCATGGGCGGTCACATCGGCGGCGAGATCGCCAGCGCCAGCACGGTGACGCGGCTCGAGGCCGTGGTTGACGGCGGCTCCGTCACCCCCAAGACCATCGAGAAGGCGCTGTCCCGCGCCGTCAAAGACATCGCCGCGCATCCCGAGGCGACCGACGACGGCACCGGAACCACGGTCACCGGGGTCTTCCTCGACCTCACCGGGCCCGAGCCGCACTGGGTCACGCTGAACATCGGCGACTCCCGTGTCTATCTGCTTCGCGATGACACGCTCGTGCAGATCACGACCGATCACTCCGTGGTTCAGGAACTCGTCGCCGCCGGCCGGCTCAGCCCGGAAGAGGCCGAGAATCACCCGTACGGCAACGTCATCACCCGCGCGGTCGGGCCCAGCGAGAGCGTCCGCCCGGACTACGTGCGACTTGACGTCGTCGACGGCGACCGGTTCGTGGTGTGCTCCGACGGGCTCACCAAGGAACTCACCGACTACGGCATTCAGCACTTCCTGCGCGAGCACGCCGACCCGGCGGAGGCCGTCGAGGCGATGCTGGATGCGGCCCTCGAGAACGGCGGCCGCGACAACGTCACGGTCATCGTGCTCGACGTCGCGCTCGCGCACTGACACCGTTCCTCCCCAGGCGCTGATCCGCGCGCGGTCGTCCACGCGTTGTGCGGGAGGCCGCCGCCGCCCGCGATGACGGGCTGGGCTGGGACGCATGGGCCCCGCACCGACGTTCTCGCTTCCGCCGTCCGCCCCGTCTCCGATCCGGAACGGGCTCCCGATCCTCGCGCTCCTCGTGCCGGCCGTCGGCGCCGTGATGATGTGGATGCTGACCGGCTCCGCGTTCGCGCTGTGGTTCGCCGCGCTCGGACCGGTCATGGCCGGGGCGTCCCTGCTCGACACGCGGCGCGCAGCGCACCGCGCACACCGCCGGGGTGCGGCGGAGCGGTCGCGGGCGCAGGTCGCCGTGCGGGACGACGTACGCCGCGCACACGACGTGGAGCGGGAAGAGCTCCGCGCCCGCCACCCCGATCTCGCCGGCTTCGCCCTGGCGCCCGGTGAGATCTGGCGGCCGGTCCCCGGCCGGGCAGGGGCGCTCGTGGTGGGACGCGGCGCCGCGACCAGCGCGGTCAGGATCAGCGGCGACGACCCGGACGCCGCGGCCCTCCGAGACCTCGCGGCGACGCTGCCGGATGCGCCGATCGTGGTCCCCGCATCCGCCGGCATCGCCGTCGTCGGACCCTCGCCGTTGGCAGACGGCGTCGCGCGTGGCCTCGTGCTGCAGGCGCTGTGCCAGCATCCCGTCGGAACGCTCACGCTCACCCCGCCGCCCGGGAGCTGGGCGGCCGACGTGCCGCACCGGGCGCCCGCGCCCCGGCGGCTCGTGACCGCTGCACCGATCGAGCCCGACGCGCTCGCCGTCGTGGTCGTCCCGCCCGGGGTGCTGCCGCCGCCCGAATGCGCCGCGGTGCTCACGGTCGCGGGCCTCGACGAGGCGCTGCTCGACCACGACGGCCGCATCAGCGCCGTGCGGGTCGAGGCGGTGTCGGTCTCGCAGGCGCGGGCGATGGCCCTCCTGCTCTCCGATCGCGCGGCGGCCGCCTCCGTGGGCAGGCTGCTGCCCGAGCGCGTTGCGTTCGCCGACCTGCCACGACCGCCGCGACAGGGGCTGGCGGTGACCCTGGGCGCGACGACCGGCGGCCCGTTCCTGCTCGATCTCGTCTCCGACGGACCGCACGCGGTGGTCGCCGGCATCACCGGTGCGGGCAAGAGCGAACTGCTCACCACCTGGGTGACGGCGATGGCCGCCGGCCGCAGCACCGACGAGGTCACGTTCCTCCTCGCCGACTTCAAAGGGGGGACGGCGTTCGACCGGCTGGCGGGACTGCCGCACGTCACCGGCGTCGTCACCGACCTGGACGACCGGGGAGCGCGGCGGGCGATCGAGTCGTTGCGCGCCGAGATCAGGTACCGCGAGGCGACGCTCGCCGCCCGCGGCGCACGGGACGTCTCCGATCCGGCGGCTGGGCTGCCCCGGCTCGTCATCGTCGTCGACGAGTTCGCGGCCCTGCTGCAGCATGCCCCCGAGCTGGCCGCCGTGTTCACGGATGTCGCCGCGCGAGGGCGGGCGCTGGGGATGCACCTGATCCTCGGCACGCAGCGGGCGACCGGCGTCGTGCGGGAGGCGCTGCTCACGAACTGTCCGCTGCGGCTCAGCCTGCGGGTCACGGACGCGGCCGACAGTCGCTTCCTGCTCGGTGGGGACGAGGCGGCGACCGAGCCGGAACGCGGCGTCGCCCACATCCGCACGGCGGATGCGATGCGCGCGACGCGGGTGCGGGTGGCGCTGACGTCGGACGCCGACATCGCCGCGATCCGCGCGGACGCCGTGGGCCACCCGGCACGCTCGCCGTGGCTGCCGCCGCTACCCGACCACCTGCCGGTGGCGGCGCTCGCCGGGCAGGCAGAGGAGCTCGTCCTGGGGCTCGCCGACGAGCCCGCCGCGCAGCGGCAGTCGCCGGTGCTCCTCCCCGCGCGTGACGGCGGTCTCGCGGTCATCGGGGGTCCCGGATCGGGACGGTCCGGCCTGCTGCGGGCACTCGCCGCGCAGGACCCCGGGGCGATGCTCCTGCCGAGCGAACCGGAGCCCGCATGGGATCTGCTGGCGGCCGCCGAGCAGCGTCCCCCCGCCGACGGCGCGCTGCTGGTGTGCGACGACCTGGATGTGCTGCTGACGCGGTACCCGCCGGACTACGCCGCCGCCCTCGTCGAGCGGCTCACCCACCTGGTACGTGCCGGCGGCCTCCGCCCCGTAGTCAGCGTCGGGCGGGTCGCGGGGGCGGCGGCGCGCATCGTGGACCTGTGCGGGCGGCGCGCCCTGTTGCGGCTGCCGACCCGGCTCGACCATGTCGCCGCCGGTGGCGACGCCGCGGCGCACGATCCGCATGCTCCCCGTGGGCGCGGCAGCATCGACGGGGTCACGGTGCAGTTCCTCGACGCGCCGCCCGTCCCGAGCCCGACGGCGCTGCCGGTCGCCGGGTGGCGCCCGGTGCCGGGCGTGAGCGCACTCGTGCTCGCCGGGGCGTCCCGCGCGGCGGCCGTGCGAGCGGCCCTCGCGGCGCAGGGCGTATCGGTCGCGGCCCCGCACGAATCCGACGCAGCACCGGGCGAGACGCGGGTGATCCTGGGGGATGCGGACCAGTGGCAGCGGGCCTGGCAGGTGCTCGCCACCGTCCGCCTGCGCGGTGAACTCGTCATAGACGCGGGCTGCGGGCCGGACTACCGGCTCCTCACCGGTGACCGGACGCTGCCGCCGTACTGTGAGCCCGGGCGCGGCCGGGCCTGGCTGCTCGACGGGGTCGGGCAGGTGCGCCGGGTGCTGCTGCCCGGCGCCGAGGTGCGCGGCGAGCGGCGGCGCGGGTGAGGCGGCGATACCAGAGATCCCGCGCTCATCCCGTGCGCAGGCGGAACGGGCAGGATGGAAGCATGTCGGATCACCCGTATGCGTCCCGTCCGTGGCTCTCGTCCTACGCGCCGGGCGTCGCTCATGAGATCGAGGAACCGTCGCAGACCCTCACCGACATGCTGGAGGCGAGCGTCGCGCGGTACGGCAGGCTCACCGCGCTCGAGTTCTTCGGCGCGACGACGACCTACCGTGAGCTGGGGGAGCAGATCGCCCGCGCGGCCGAGGGGCTGCGACGGCTCGGCGTCCGCCACGGCGACCGGGTCGCGCTCGTGCTGCCCAACTGCCCGCAGCACGTGGTCGCGTTCTACGCCATCCTCCGTCTCGGTGCGATCGTCGTCGAGCACAACCCGCTCTACACCGCCCGGGAGCTGCGCCACCAGTTCGAGGACCACGGTGCCCGCTTCGCCGTGGTCTGGGACAAGATCGCCGACACCGTCGCCGACTTCCCCTCGGACCTGCTGCCTGCGGCCATCGTCAGCGTCGACATGACCGAAGCGATGCCGTTCGGCACCCGAGTGGCGCTGCGGCTGCCGGTGGCCAAGGCGCGCGAGTCGCGGGCAAAGCTCACCGCCACCCCGACGGCGCGCGGCCTGCACACGTGGAAGAGCCTCCTCGATCATCGCCGCATCTCCCGCCGGTCCCCGCGTCCCTCGCTCGATGACATCGCGCTGCTGCAGTACACGAGCGGCACCACCGGCGACCCGAAGGGCGCCATCCTCACCCACGCGAACCTTCGGGCGAACGCGATGCAGGGCCGTGCCTGGGTGCCCGGTCTCGCCGACGGGAAGGAGACGTTCTACGGTGTGCTACCGCTCTTCCACGCCTACGGCATGACGCTCTGCCTCACGTTCGCGATGAGTATCGGCGCGCGGCTCGTGCTGTTCCCCACCTTCGAGCTCGACCTCGTGACCGCCGCCGCCCGTACCAGCCCGCCCACCTTCCTGCCCGCGGTGCCGCCGATCTACGAGGCCCTTGCCCGCGCCGCCTCCCGCGGCACCATCGACCTCTCGACCGTCCGGTTCGCCATCTCCGGGGCGATGAGCCTGCCGGTGGCGACCGTCACGCGCTGGGAGGAGGCGACCGGTGGGCTCCTCGTCGAGGGTTACGGCATGACCGAGACGTCTCCGGTGGCGCTTGGCAACCCCATGGGCCCCACCCGCCGGCCCGGCACCGTCGGCGTCCCCTTCCCCAGCACGGAGATCCGCATCGTCGACCCGGAGAATCCGACGGTCGACCGGGCTCCCGGCGAAGAGGGCGAGCTCCTCATCCGTGGCCCGCAGGTGTTCCGGGGCTACTGGAACCGTTCCGCAGAGACCTCGGCCGCGCTCCTCGAGGGCGGCTGGCTCCGCTCCGGCGACATCGCGACGGTGTCGCCGGACGGCTTCGTGACGATCGTGGACCGGCTGAAGGAGCTCATCATCACCGGCGGGTACAACGTCTCGCCGAGCGAGGTGGAGGGCGTGCTGGAAACGCATCCGGATGTCGCCGCCGCCGCCGTCGTGGCATTGCCCCGGCCGGACGGCAGCGAGACGGTCGCGGCCGCGGTCGTCCTGCGCGAGGGCGCGGGCGTGGATGCGGACGCGCTGCGCGACTACTGCCGGTCACGGCTCGCGGCCTACAAGGTGCCGCGTCGCGTGGTCATCGTCGACGACCTGCCTCGTTCGCTCATCGGCAAGGTGCAGCGTCGCGAGGTGCGTGAGCGGATCCTCCGCGGCTGACGCCCGAGCGGCTCAGATCGTGGCGCGGATGCTGCCCACGGGGGCGCCGCCGCCGAGCACCGTCAGGTGCAGGTCGCCGAGGGTGCGCTCCACGTCGGCCGGGGGGAGGGCACCCGCCTGCTCCAGCAGGCGCAGGGCGATGACGGACACCGCGCGCGTGCTGCCGTCGAGCACCTTCAGGGCCGCGGTCGTTCCGTCCGGGGCGACCATGACCATCACGCCCTCGGCGCCGGTCTTCGCGAAGGCGCCGGTGCGCTCGGTGACGATCGTGTCGGGGCGGCCCGGGCCGGCGACGGTCCACGGCTCCCCGCGCACCGCGGCGAGAAGGGTCGCGCCCAGCCGGTGCAGCGCGAACGGCGACCGCTCCGAGGCCGTTCCCATCCGGTGGAGGGCCCGCGCGAGACCGGCGAGGGTGACCGCATGCACCGGGGCGCCGCATCCGTCGACCGCCGTGGCGGCCGGCTTCTCACCGGTGAGCCGTTCCACGACCTGCACGATGTGCTGCTGCAGCGGGTGGGCTGGGTCGAGGTAGGTCGCGGTGTCCCAGCCGTTCACCCGGCAGGCCAGCAGCATCGCCGCGTGCTTACCCGAGCACTCCATCCGGATGCGGGCCGGCTCGGCGCGGTCGCGCACCAGCTCATCGCGCGTCCCGCGGTCGATCGGCCAGGCGGCGGGGCAGCCGAGGTCGTCCTCGGTGACCTCGGCTGCGGTGAGGATGCTGCGGACGACCTCGACGTGCCGGTCGGTGCCGGTGTGGCTTGCGGTGGCCAGGCCCAGCTGCTCACCCGCGAGTTCGGCGCCGGCGGTCAGGCAGGCGAGCGCCTGCAGCGGCTTCAGGGTGGAGCGGGGGAGGATGAGCGCGCTCGGATCGCCGAGCGTGCGGACGACGGCGCCGTCCGGGGCCAGGACGAGGGCCGACCCGGCGTGCCGGGACTCCACGAATCCATTGCGCTCCACGACCGCGAGCTCGGCGGCGGCGGTCACGGCGAACGTCTGCGGCATCCGCCCAGCCTACCGGCGGCACCGTGTCAGACTGGCGGCATGAGGGGCGAGCATCGCTACGAGCTGACGACTACGTGGACCGGTAATCGCGGCGCCGGCACCCCCGGATACCGCGACTACGACCGGGCGGTCACGGTCGAGATCCCGGGAAAGCCCGACCTGCTGGCGTCCGCGGACAAGCCCTTTCGCGGTGACCCGTCCCGGTGGAACCCGGAGGACATGCTGCTGGCCGCGCTGTCCGAGTGTCACCTGCTGTCGTACCTGCACGCCTGCGTCACTGCGGGCGTCGTCGTCGTGTCCTACCGGGACACCGCCACGGGCCTCCTGCGCGAGGACGGCAGCGGCGGGGGCGCGTTCGTGGAGGCGGTGCTGCATCCGCAGGTCGTCGTCGCCGAGGCCGGGATGGTGGCGGCAGCGGAAGCCGCGCACGCGCAGGCGAACGCGTGGTGCTTCATTGCGAACTCGGTGAACTTCCCGGTGCGCCACGAGGCGACGGTCACCGCCGCAGCCTGATCCGCTCGCTCAGCGGCGCTCGTGCGGGAGGACCTGCTTGATGCGCTCGATCGGACCCTGTGCGGGCACCTCGTTGTAGACGCCGGCGAGTTCCTGCCCCGACAGCGCGTGGATGGCGGCCATGATGTCGTCGGTCGCGAGTCGGCGTGCCTTGCCCGATGTCGCGGGGCCGTGGGGGGTGAGATCCAGCGGCTCGCCGAACTTGATGGTCACGCGCGGGCGCACCCGGGGGAACTTCGCTCCCACCGGCATCGCCTCGTTCGTCCCGAGGAGGCCGACGGGCACGACCGGGGCGCCGGTCTGCAGGGCCAGGAAGGCGACGCCGGTGCGGCCCTTGTAGAGCCTGCCGTCGAGCGACCGGGTGCCCTCCGGGTAGAGGGCGATCGCCTTGCCGGCCTCCAGCATCCGTCGCTGCTGGTCCAGCGCGTCGAGCGCCGCCTGACCGGCGCCGCGCTCGACCGGGTTCGCGCCCAGGGCGCTGAAGAACTCCCGCGCCATCCACCCGGACACCCCCGTGCCCTCGAAATAGCTCGACTTGGCCAGGAACTGCACCGCGCGGGGCGCGGCGAGCGGGATGGCGAACGAGTCGATGAACGATAGGTGGTTGCTGGCGAAGATCACCGGGCCGGTGCGCGGGACGTTCTTCTTGCCCTCGATGTGCGGCAGATAGATCGCGCGGGCGAGCGGGGCGATGACGACGCGGCCCAGGATGTAGGCGAACCCGACATCCGTGACGGGCTTCGCCTCGGCAGCGCGGGCGGTGGGCTCGATGGCATCGGGGCTCTCCGCGGAAGTCACCCCACGAAGATACTCCGGTTCACATGCCCGCCCGCGCATGAGGCTCCCAGCGGGGACAGAAGCGAATGCGGGATGATGGTGTTCTTCCCTGCCCCGATCGAATGAGGTCATCCGTGCGCGTTCGCCCGATCGCCGCCCTGTCCATCGCCGCTGCGGCCGCCTTGCTGCTCGCCGGCTGTTCCGGTGGGGCCACGCCCGACGACACCGCCACGACCGCCACGAGCCTGTGCGACGCCGTCGCCGACTCTGGTACCGCTTCCGACGCCGTCGAGGTCAGCGGCGAGCTCGGACAGATGCCCACCGTCACCTTCACTGCGCCGCTCGAGTTCGACGCCCTCGAGTCGACCGTGATCACGAAGGGGGAGGGCGAGAAGGTCGCCGAGGGCGACTTCGTCGAGTACGCCGTCAGCGCATACGACGCGCAGAGTGGTTCGGCCGCCGGGGGGCAGGAGTTCAACGTCTCCCCGATCATGGCGAACACGGTCCTCGGTGGCGCCTTCGGGTGCGCCCCGATCGGCACCCGCGTTGCCGTGACGCTTCCCGCGACCGACTCGACCACCACCCCGGCGGTGTACGTCATCGACCTGCTCGGCACCGTTCCCGGCGCGGCGTGGGGCGAGGAACAGCCCGCGGTCGACGGCTTCCCCCAGGTGACGCTCGACGATGACGGCGCCCCGACCATCTCCCTGCCCGGAACGGACGCCCCCACCGAGGTGCAGATCGCCACGCTGAAGCAGGGCGATGGTGCCACGGTCGCCTCCGGTGACTGGGTCGCGGTCCAGTACAGCGGCGTGAAGTGGTCCGACGGCACGGTCTTCGACTCCAGCTGGGACCGCGGGTCACCCTCCGCATTCCAGACCACCGGCGTCGTCCCCGGCTTCCAGCAGGCCCTGGAAGGGGCCACGGTCGGCTCGCAGATCCTCGTGGTCATCCCGCCGGAGTTCGGCTACGGCACGGACCCGTCGGCCAGCTCGGGTCTCGGCGGCGAGACCCTCGTCTTCGTGATCGACGTGCTCGACACCCACCCCACTACCTGGCAGTAAGCACCGGAGTCCTCCCATGCGTCGCGTCCTGATCCTCGGATCCACCGGTTCCATCGGCACGCAGGCGCTGGATGTCATCCGCGCCAATCCGGAGCGGTTCACCGTTGTCGGCCTCGCCGCCGGCAGCGACCGCTCCGGGTTGGCGGCGCAGGCGGCCGAGTTCGGGGTCACGCACACCGCGCTCGGTGCCGTCGAGGCGGAGCAGCTGGTGCGCGACGTGGACGCCGACGTCGTCCTCAACGGCATCACCGGATCGGTGGGGCTCGGACCGACCCTCGCCGCGCTGGAGAGCGGGCGGACCCTCGCGCTCGCCAACAAGGAATCCCTCATCGTGGGCGGCGGCCTCGTCACGGCGATCGCCGCTCCGGGACAGATCGTCCCGGTGGATTCGGAGCACTCCGCCATCGCGCAGGCCCTGCGCGCCGGCACCGACGCCGAGGTGCGGCGACTGGTGGTCACCGCATCCGGGGGGCCCTTCCGTGGCCGCACCCGCGCCGAGCTCGCCGACGTCACGCCCTCGCAGGCGCTCGCGCACCCGACCTGGGACATGGGGCGGGTCGTCACCACCAACTCCGCCACGCTGGTCAACAAGGGCCTCGAGGTGATCGAGGCCCACCTGCTGTTCGGCATCCCCTACGACCGGATCGACGTGGTGGTGCACCCGCAGTCGATCGTGCACTCCATGGTGGAGTTCGTCGACGGCTCGACGATCGCGCAGGCCTCGCCGCCCGACATGCGACTGCCGATTTCGCTGGGCCTGGACTGGCCGCACCGGATCGCCGGGGTCGGGGGGCCGCTCGACTGGACCGTCGCGGCATCCTGGACGTTCGAGCCGCTCGACGAGCACGCCTTCCCCGCCGTCCGGCTCGCCAAGCAGGTCGGTGTCGCAGGCCGGACCTATCCCGCCGTGTTCAACGCGGCGAACGAGCAGGCCGTGGACGCGTTCCACGAGGGCAGGCTGGCGTTCACCGGGATCGTCGACACGATCGCCCGGGTCGTGGACGAGCACGACGCGCCGGACGAGCTCACCCGGGAGTCGCTCGCCGACGCCGAGGCGTGGGCGCGCCGTGCCGCGGATGCGATCATCGCGTCGTCGTCCTGACCCCTCAGTAGCTCGTGAGCCCGTGCGCGCGGAACTGCGCGACGACCCGGTTGACGAGAGCGGGTTCCGGCGCCGGGGTGTCCTCGAGCGCGTAGGGGCGCTGCAGGGCGTGCCACTTCTCGCGCCCCATCTGATGGAAGGGGAGCACTTCGACGCGGGTGACGGTTCCCGGGCGGATCGCGTTCCAGCGCGCCACGTGCTCTGCCACGAGGTCGACGTTGGCCGGGTCGTCGGTGAGACCGGGTACGAGCACGAACCGCACCCACACCTCGGGGCCGCGACCGTTCAGGCCGTGGCGGGCCAGCCGCTCGCCGAACGCGAGCGTGGGCTCGAGCGGGCGACCGGTCACGGTGCGGTAGGTCTCGGGGTCACCGGATTTCACGTCCAGCAGCACCAGATCGGTGTTGTCGAGCATCCTCTCGGTCGCATTCCGCCCGAGGTACCCCGAGGTGTCGAGGGCCGTATGCACCCCGAGCTGCTTCGCCTCGGCGAGGATGCGGGCGGCGAATGCGGGCTGCATCAGCACCTCGCCTCCCGACAGGGTCAGGCCGCCCCCCGTCTGCCGGAAGATGGGGATGTAGCGGCGAACCCGATCCAGGACCGCGTCGGCCTCCACCGGTGTGCCGTCGCGCATGCGCAGCGTGTCGGGGTTGTGGCAGTAGAGGCACTGCAGCGGGCACCCGCTGAGGAACACCGTCAGCCGTGTTCCCGGGCCGTCGACGGCGGTGACCAACTCCCACGAGTGCACGGAACCGAGCGTTCCGGCGCGCATGGCCGCGAGTCGATCACCCCGCTCGATCGTCGCGACGGTCAGACCGTCCAGGCCGGCCCCGGGGCGCGCGGTCGCAGCGACCGGTGCCTCGAGAGCGGCCGCGCCCGTCGGCGCCGGGAGGGACGCGACAGCCACGTCACACCCGCTCGTGGAAGGTGCGGGCGAGCACGTCCAGCTGCTGCTCGCGGGTGAGACGGACGAAGTTCACGGCATAGCCCGAGACGCGGATCGTCAGCTGCGGGTAGTTCTCCGGGTGCGCCATGGCGTCCTCGAGCGTCTCCCGCCGCAGCACGTTCACGTTCATGTGATAGCCCTGCGAGACCATGTAGGCGTCGAGGAGGCCGACGAGGTTCGTCGCCTGCTCTTCGGGGGTGCGGCCGAGTCCCGCCGGGACGATGGTGTTCGTCAGCGAGATGCCGTCCTGCGCCTGGTCGTAGGGGAGCTTCGCGACCGACAGCGCCGAGGCCAGCATCCCGTGCGTGTCCCGACCGTTCATGGGGTTGGCACCCGGAGCGAATGGTTCGCCCGCGCGACGGCCGTCGGGGGTGTTGCCGGTGGCCTTGCCGTAGACCACGTTCGACGTGATCGTCAGCACCGACTGCGTCGGGACGGCGCCGCGGTAGGTCGGGTGCCGCCGGAGCTTGGTCATGAACTGCTCTACGAGTTCGGTCGCGATCGCGTCGGCCCGGTCGTCGTCGTTCCCATAGGCGGGGAAGGTGCCGGTCGTCTCGTAGTCGACGACGATGCCGCGTTCGTCGCGGATCGGCACGACCCGCGCGTACTTGATCGCGGACAGCGAGTCGGCGGCGACGGAGAGTCCCGCGATGCCGCAGGCCATCGTCCGCAGCACCTCCTTGTCGTGCAGCGCCATCTCGATGCGCTCGTACGCGTACTTGTCGTGCGACCAGTGGATGCAGTTGAGCGCTTCGACGTACGTGGCGGCCAGCCAGTCCATCGCCCGGTCGAACCGGGCACGAACGTCGTCGTAGTCGAGCGGGCCATCGCCGGTGACGGGGACGGATGCGGGCGCGATCTGGGCGCCGGTGACCTCGTCGCGGCCACCGTTGATGGCGTACAGCAGTGTTTTGGCGAGGTTCACGCGCGCGCCGAAGAACTGCATCTGCTTGCCGACGCGCATCGGCGACACGCAACAGGCGATCGCCGCATCATCGCCCCAGGAGCCGCGGATGAGCTCGTCCGACTCGTACTGCACCGCGGAGGTGGCGATCGAGATGCGTGCGCAGAACTCCTTGAAGCCGCGCGGCAGCCGGTCGCTCCAGAACACCGTCATGTTGGGCTCGGGGGCGGGCCCGAGGTTCGCGAGCGTCTGGAGATACCGGAAGGAGGTGCGGGTGACGAGCGTGCGCCCGTCCTCGCCCATCCCGCCGATCGACTCCGTCACCCAGGTGGGGTCGCCGGAGAACAGTGCGTCGTACTCGGGGGTGCGCAGGAACCGCACGATGCGCAGCTTGATCACGAAATCGTCGATGATCTCCTGCGCCTCGCTCTCCGTGAGCAGGCCCGCGGCGAGGTCCCGCTCGAGGTACACGTCGAGGAAGGTCGAGGTACGGCCGAGCGACATCGCCGCGCCGTTCTGTTCCTTCACCGCGGCGAGGTACCCGAAGTACAGCCACTGCACGGCTTCGCGGGCGGTGGTGGCGGGCTGCGAGATGTCGAGACCGTACGAGGTGCCGAGCTGGCGGAGCTCGGCCAGGGCACGCAACTGCTCGGCGTGCTCCTCTCGCATCCGCACCGTCTCCTCATCGAACGGCGCGGTGTCCAGCGACAGTTTGTCGAGCTTCTTCGCGGCGATGAGCGCGTCGACGCCGTAGAGCGCGACACGTCGGTAGTCGCCGATGATGCGGCCGCGGCCGTAAGCGTCGGGGAGGCCGGTGATGATGTGGGAGCTGCGGGCGGCGCGGACCGACGGCGGGTACACGTCGAAGACGCCCTGGTTATGCGTCTTGCGGTACCGCGTGAACACGGTCTTGAGTGTCTGATCGATCTCGTAGCCGTAGGTGTCGAGGGCGCCTTCCACCATGCGCCACCCGCCGTTCGGCATGATGGCGCGCTTGAGCGGAGCATCCGTCTGCAATCCGACGATGATCTCTTCGTCCCGGGCGATCCAGCCCGGCGCGTGGGCGGTGATACCGGCGGGCGTGTGGGGGTCCACGTCGTACACCCCGCGCTCTCGCTCGGCGGGGAACATCGCGCACAGCCGCTCCCACATCCGGGTGGTGCGCGGGGTCGGGCCCGCGAGGAACTCCGCGTCCCCCTCATAGGGGTGGTAGTTGCGCTGGATGAAGTCGCGCACCTCGATGCGGTCCTGCCAGGGACCTGCGACGAATCCCTCCCAGCCACGCGGGAGAGCGTCAGCGGTGTCGGTGGTGCCGGGGGCGGGGGTGATGATGCTCATCGTTTTCGCTTCCTTATCCGTGAGGATTCGGTCGCGTCGGATCAACGGATCTCAACGATGGGGTCCGGCCCGGCGGGCCGCTGATCCACACGGTACGCCGGTCACACGCCCGCGGCCGGTGCGCGCATCACCGTGCACAACGATTCGCCCCCGCAGGCGGGCGACGTTGTGGCCGTCCACAAAACGGCGGGATGCGGGTCGCGGCACGCGCGGGAGAACCGCTTTCGCCGGGCTCAGCGTGAGGGGCGGGTGGGGTCCGAGTCGGGGGTGCTGTCCTCGGGGTACGGCACGGCCCAGTGCGGCTCCGGCACCGGCCAGCCGGCGTCGCGCAGGGCGCGGCGGGCCAGCTCGCGGGCCGAGTACGGAGTGCGCACCCCCCTGATGTCGCGGTAATCCTGGTGGCCGGGGCCGGCCCACAGGATCGCATCGCCGTCGCCGACGAGCGCGACGGCCTCGCGGATGGCGCGCTCGGGCGGCGAGAACTCGTGGATCTCCGCATCCGGTCGTGCGCGGCGTGCGCCCTCGATGAGGGTCGCCCGGATGCTGTCCGGATCCTCTTTACGGGGGTGGTGATCGGTGATGATGAGGATGTCGCTGCCCAGGGCCGCGGTGCGGCCCATGTCGTGTCGTTTGGTGGTGTCGCGGTCGCCGTCGGCGCCGAACAGCATGAGGACGGTGCCGGGGGTGACCCGGCGGACGGCGGCGAGGGTCTTCTCGAAGGCGTCGGGGGAGTGCCCGAAGTCGACGTAGACCGCGGGGCCGCGGTCGCCCGAGACCCGTTCGGTGCGCCCCGGCAGGTACGCCGCGATGCGGCCGCCGTCGAGGGCCGCGACGATGCGGTCCCAGGCGAAGCCGGCCTCGAACAGCATCACGATCGCCAGCCCCGCGTTGGCGGCCATGTGCCGGCCGATCACCGGCACGGTCGTCACGAGGCGCCCCGCGGGCCCGGACAGGGCGAACTGGGTGCCGTTCTGGCGTTCCTCGAGGATCTCCACGGTCCACGCGGCATCCGCGGCGATGGCCGCATCCGCCGCGATCGCCGGGGTGGCGATGGTCGTGAACGGCACCTCGCAGCGGGCGACGGCTTCGGCGCCCGCGACCGAGTCGAGGCAGATGACGGCGCGACGGGACCGGTCGGGACGCAGCAGCGGCAGCTTCGCCTCGAGGTACTCCTGCATGTCGGCGTAGTCGTCGAGGTGGTCGTGGCTGAGGTTCGTGAACGCGGCCACGTCGAACACGATGCCGTCGACCCGGTGACGGCTGAGCGCCTGCGCGCTCACCTCCACCGCCACGGCCTCGACGCCGCGTTCGCGCATGAGCGCGAGCAGAGCGTGGAACTCGCTCGCCTCGGGGGTGGTCAGTCGCGACACGATGATCTGCCCGGCGATGTGGCGTTCCGCCGTCGAGGAGAGGCCGGTGACGACGCCGAGCTGCCCCAGCATCCCCTCCAGCAGGTGCGAGACGCTCGTCTTGCCGTTGGTTCCGGTGGTGCCGAACAGCAGCGGCAGGTCGTCGTCGGGGCCGGTGCCGTACACCCACGCGGACAGCGCGCCGAGGTGCGCCCGCGGGTCGGGGGTGACGAGGACGGGGAGTCCGGATGCGGCGGCACGCTCGGCGCCGGCGTCGTCGGTGATGATGGCCACAGCGCCCGCGGCGGCAGCCTGCGGAGCGAACTCCACGCCGTGCCGGTTGACCCCCTGCAGCGCGACGAACGCCTCACCCGGGCGCAGGTCGGACGTGGCGAGGGTGATGCCGGTCAGCCACACGTCATCGACGTCGCCGATGACCCGCGCGCTCGACAGGTCGGCGAGGGCGCGCAGGCTCCGTCGGGGCGGGTTCTCCGGGCGGAGGACCGGAGGCAGGGAGGCGGGGCGTTCAGGCGTCGACATGGGCTTCCATTCAATCAGACGGCGCGCACGGCCGCCCGGCCCGCGCCGCGACGGCGGGGCGTCACGGCGGGGCCGGGCGGTCTGTCAGCTCCGGCTGCGACGGAGTGCGACGACGGCGGCGACGAGCCCCGCGGCGCCGAGGGCGAGACCGCCCGCGCCGAGCCACACGCCCGCGGTCGCCGAAACGTCCGCGCCGTCCTCGGACGCGTCGGCATCCGTCGGGGCGGTCGCGGTGTGACCGTGTTCCTCACCGGCCGCCGCGCCCACCGTGACGGTCGGGGCCGGGGCATCGAGTGTCTCCGCATCCGCCCCCTTTGCCGCGACCTCGGTCCATGCCGTCTGCCCGGTCACGCAGGTCTGCACCACGGGGAAGACGAGCGTCTGCCCGGCGGCGTCGGCGGCGTAGGTGACGCCGAGGTCGAGGGCCGCACGGATACCGGAGGGAACCGGTTCGTCCGCGGTGTAGGTGATGTTCTGCACCATGCCGTCGCCGCCCTCCCGGGTCACGGCGATCTGCCACCCCGGAGTGAGCGTGGGCGCGACGGCGGCGATCCCCGCCGGGATGTCGATCGACATGGCCGTGGTGGGGGAGTCCTCACAGCCATGACTGAAGGCGACGGTCAGCACGCCGTGCCCGCCCGCGGTGGCATCGGTGTCGGGGGTCACCGTGACATGGGCGCTCGCCGCGAGCGGCGCGGCGAGGACGAGGGCGGCGGTAACGATGCCGGCGGCGGTGGCGCCGGCGAGGAGACGGGGACGGATGACGGACATGATGATCTCTCTTCTGGTCCGGATGCGCGCATGCGCATCGGGGTGCGCGCACGCGCACGGAACCGTCGCGCGCAGAGGCGACGGCGAGGGACCGCGAGACCAGGAGGGTCGCGCGGTCAGACGGTGAGAAGAGACGGGGGACCGCGGCGGCGGACCGAACGCGTCCACGGCGCGCGGGGTACGCGGATGCGGGCCCGCGGTGCCGCGAGACGGACCCCGGTCCCGGCGGGACGGGGGAGCGTGCGGGCGCGTCGTGCCGCGGTGCGAATCCCGGCGGTGATCGCGCGCAGGGCCCGTCCACCGAAGCCGAGGAGAACGAAGGCGGCGAGTGCGGCGACCGCGTGGGCGGTCAGCATCCCGGCACTCGGGAGCGCCAGTGATCCGGCAGGCCCGAGCGTGAGTGTGCCGTGGACGTGCCCCCCGAGGGCCGGCGCGGTACCTGACTCGGAGAGCGCGAAGAGGGTGTGGAGCGCCGCCTGCGACACGAGTGCTCCGGCGGCGACGCCGAGGAGTCGCATCCGCGGCCCGGCGAGGAGGACGGCGACCGGCCACGCCAGGAGCGTAGCGGCGAGCACGACCCCCGGTGCGGGCGGAGTACCGCCGCCATAGGTGTGCGACACGGCGGCCAGGAGCGCCCCGATCCCAGTGGCGGCGCCGGCCCGCGCGACGCGATCACGACGCGCGGTCGTGGCGCGGGCGTCGCGGGTTCGCATGCGATAACCCTAACGGCGCTCGGCTGGTTCAAAGCCACCGCCGCTAGCGTGGGATCGTGACCGTTCTCGCCTTCGTCGTCGGCATCGTCGTGCTCGTGCTCGGGCTCGCTGCCTCGATCGCGCTGCACGAGCTCGGCCATCTGATCCCCGCCAAGAAGTTCGGCGTGCGGGTGGGGCAGTACATGATCGGCTTCGGCCCGACGCTCTTCTCGCGCCGCAAGGGCGAGACGCAGTACGGCGTGAAGGCGATCCCGCTCGGCGGCTACATCTCCATGGCCGGCATGTACCCGCCCTCGGCGGCCGAGGCCGTGCCGGTCGGTGCGCCGGCGGACGCCGTGAGCACCGACCTCGCATCCGGGGGCGCCGAGGCGGCATCCGGGAGCGCCGAGGCCGGCGTCGCCCGCCCCGCGCCGCGCACGGCGGGCCGCTTCTTCTCTGTCATGGTGCAGGACGCCCGCACCGCCAACGACGAGACCCTCATCGGGGCGGACGAGGATCGCGTGTTCTACCGGCTGCCGGTGTGGAAGCGCGTCGTCATCATGCTGGGGGGCCCGGTCATGAACCTGCTCCTCGCGATCGTCCTGTTCACGATCCTTCTCAGCGGCATCGGCCTGCAAACGGCGACGACCACGATCGCCTCGCTCAGCGACTGCGTCCCCGCCTCCGCCACCACCGACGACTGCACCCCGGGCACCACCCCGGCCGCCGCGGCGGGCCTCGAAGCAGGCGACGAGATCGTCTCGATCGACGGCACCCCGGTGGCCACCTTCGCCGACGCCTCCGCCCTCATCCAGGACGCCGCGGGCGAGCAGCTGAGCGTCGTCGTCCGCCGTGACGGCACGGAGCAGACCCTCGCGGTGACCCCGGTGGCGATCCCGGCGGGCGTCCTCGACGCGAACGGTGACCCGGTCACGGATGCCGACGGCACCGTGTCTTCGACCGAGGTCGGCTTCATCGGGATCCGCCCCACCAGCGCCTATGTCCGCCAGCCGATCTGGGCCGGCCCGACCACCGCGTTCGAGAACGTCGGCGCGGTCGCCGGGATCATGTGGCAGCTGCCGGTGAAGGTCTACGACACCGCGGTGTCGCTGTTCACCGGATCCGAGCGCGATCCCAACGGCCCCCTGAGCGTCGTGGGGGCGAGCGTCATCGCGGGGGAGGCCGCCGCATCCGACGCCCCGGTCCTCAACCGGGTGTCGTTCATCATCGGGCTGCTCGGCTCGCTGAACATCGCGCTGTTCGTGTTCAACCTCATCCCGCTGCTGCCGCTCGACGGCGGCCACGTGGTGGTGGCGCTCTGGGACGGTGCGAAGCGCGTCTGGGCGAAGGTGTTCCGCCGGCCGCCGCCGAAGCGGGTCGACGCCACCAAGCTCGTGCCACTGACCTTTGTCGTGGTGATCGCGCTCGTCGTGATGGGCGGCGTCCTCATCCTTGCCGACCTGGTGAACCCGATCTCTCTGTTCTGACGCGCGTCCTCCCGCGCGCCGAGACCACATCTGTTCGCCGAGACCACATCCGATCCGATGTGGTTTCGCGGAACGGATGTGGTCTCGCGCGCTCAGGCGACGCGGGCCTCGGTTTCGTGCGGGTCAGCTGCCGAAGGGAATCATGCCCTGGGCGACCAGGCGCTCCAGCGTCGTCATACCGTCGCGCGACAGGATCGACTCGAGGTGCCCCTGCACCGAGGCGAAGCCCACGCCGCGGAGCGCGTACACGTCGCCCGTCTCCGGGTCCGCGGCGATCTCGGCGGGGCCGACGTGCGTGGTTCCGGCGGGCACCCGTGCGGTGAACGTGTTGTAGAACCCGATGGATGCGGGTTCGCCGAACACGTCGACGGTCTTCTGCAGGCCCTGATGCGGCCGGTCGAGCGAGGCGAGGCCGATACCGAGCCGGTTCGCGAGCACCTGGTGGCTGAGGCAGACGGCGAGGAGCGGCCGCCCGGACTCCAGCCGGCGGCCCACGACCTCCCGCATCCGTGCCATCCGTGCGCTGTCCGGATCGCGCGGGTCGCCGGGGCCGGGGCCGGAGACGACGAGATCCGCGGCGTCCACGACCTCCGGGGTCGCCTGCGCCCACGGCACCACCTCGACGGCGAGCCCGAGGTGGCGCAGCTGATGCGCGAGCATCGTGGTGAACCGGTCCTCGGCGTCCACGACGACAGCGGTGTGCCCGGCGAACGGGCCCTCGCCGGTGACGTCCTGCGGGTTCAGCCAGAACGCGGCAAGCCGGCTGTTGCGCGAGGCGAGCAGGGCCGCGATGCCGGGGTCTTCCGCCAGTGGGCGCGGCTCGGGCGCGGGCTCGTCCGGATCGGCGTCCGTTGCGGGCGCCTCGTCGCGCGGCACGGCGCCGATGGCGCCGAGGACCCCCGCGGCCTTGCCGTGGGTCTCGCTGACTTCGCCCGCCGGGTCGGAGTGACGCACCAGCGTCGCGCCCACCGGGACGCGCAGCATCCCGTCGACGAGGTACGCGGTGCGGATGAGGATGGGCGCGTCGAGATCGTGCCCGGCGCCGTGCGCTGCCGGCGTGAACAGGGCCGCGACGCCCGAGTAGTAGCCGCGCGGGGTCTGCTCGTGCCGGGTGATGACGGTGCACGCGTTCTGCATGGGGGAGCCGGTCACCGTGGGGGCGAACATCGTCTCGCGCAGGATGTCGCGCGGGTCGAGCGTGGAGTGTCCCTCCAGCTCGTACTCCGTGTGGGTGAGTCGGGACATCTCCTTGAGGTGCGGTCCGGTGATGCGGCCGCCGTCGCTGCAGACGGCGCTCATCATCTTCAGCTCCTCGTCGACCACCATGAACAGCTCCTCGGTCTCCTTGGTGGATTCGAGGAACGCCGACAGGGTCTCAGGCGTCGCGCCGCCCGCCGGGTGGCGGAAGGTACCGGAGATCGGATTCATCGTGACGACCCCGCCGTGGGCGCGGACATGTGCCTCGGGGCTGGCGCCGACCGCGACGTGGCCCTCGGTGACGACCGCGAACGTCCAGTAGGCGCCCTTCTCGTGCTCGAGCAGGGCCCGGAACCAGGTGAGCGCCGCGGTGCGCGGGTCGGCGTCGACGGATGCGGTGAAGTCGCGGCGGATGACGAAGTTGGCGCCTTCGCCGCTGCCGATCTCGTCCGCGATGACGGTGCGGACGATCCGGGCGTAGTCGTCGTCTGCGACATCGAAACCGGCGTCGCCGAGCGGGATCTGGGCGGTCGGCAGCGCCTCGATCACCTCGGCCCGAGAGAAGCGCCGGTGCTCCTCGACGACGAGGCAGCGCAGCGGCGCGGCGTCGTCATGGCAGGCGAAGCCGCGCTCGGTCACCTGACGGAACGGCACGAGGGCGAGCACCTCGCGATCCCGACCATCGGAATCCGTCAGCGGGATCTCGGCGAGCAGGTCGACGTCGACGACACGTCCGGTGAGCACCTCGACCCAGCCCGGCTCCCGGGCGATCAACGCGAACGGCTCGCGCGCAGAAGCGAGAGCAGTGAGGACGGCCGAGGCGGTTCCGGTCATGGCAGATCTTTCGTCGTGGGAGCGGCCGCCTGACGCAGAAGACCGCCCCGGAAGGCGGTCGTGTCGCACGCGCACACCGCCTCAGGCGGTGAGCCACCAAGAGCGGTTCGCGAGCATGGGCCGAAATTACCACACCCCGGGGCGCGCTCCGACGCCTCGGGCCTCGCTCAGGTGGCGCGGCGTAGGCTAATGGACGTGCCAGCAGTCAATCTCGGGATGCCCCTCGTCCCCGCGACCCTCGCCCCCCGCCGTAAGAGCCGGCAGATCCGCGTGGGCAAGGTCCTCGTCGGCGGCGATGCCCCGGTCAGCGTCCAGTCCATGGCGACCACCAAGACCACCGACATCAACGCGACGCTGCAGCAGATCGCCGAGCTCACCGCCGCCGGCTGCGAGATCGTGCGCGTCGCCGTGCCCAGTCAGGACGACGCGGATGTGCTGCACATCATCGCGAAGAAGAGCCAGATCCCGGTCATCGCCGACATCCACTTCCAGCCGAAGTACGTGTTCCAGGCGATCGATGCCGGGTGCGCTGCCGTGCGGGTGAACCCCGGCAACATCCGTCAGTTCGACGACAAGGTCGGCGAGATCGCGAAGGCCGCCAAGGACGCGGGGGTGTCGCTGCGCATCGGGGTGAACGCGGGCTCGCTCGACCGGCGTCTCTGAGAGCGCCGTGTGGGAGGCGTCGCTGTTCGAGGAGCACGACTTCCACGACTTCAAGATCTCGGTGAAGCACAACGACCCCGTCATCATGGTGCAGGCCTACCGCCTGCTCGCCGAACGGGGCGATTGGCCGCTGCATCTCGGCGTGACCGAGGCGGGTCCCGCCTTCCAGGGCACCATCAAGTCTGCGACGGCGTTCGGCATCCTCCTCTCCGAGGGCATCGGCGACACCATCCGGGTCTCCCTCTCCGCGCCTCCCGCAGAGGAGGTCAAGGTCGGCCTGCAGATCCTGCAGTCGCTGAACCTCCGCGAGCGCCGTCTCGAGATCGTGTCGTGCCCCTCGTGCGGCCGCGCCCAGGTCGACGTGTACTCCCTCGCCGACAGTGTCACTGAGGGTCTCAAGGACATGACCGTGCCGCTGCGCGTCGCCGTCATGGGCTGCGTCGTCAACGGTCCCGGCGAGGCGCGTGAGGCCGACCTGGGAGTCGCGAGCGGAAACGGCAAGGGCCAGATCTTCGTGAAGGGCGAGGTCGTGAAGACCGTGCCCGAGGCCGAGATCGTGCAGACCCTCATCGAAGAGGCGAACCGCATCGCCGCCGAGATGGGCCCGGATGCGGCCATCGGCACCGCACAGGTCATCACGGCCTGATATTCCCGGCCGGGAGTAAACCCCCGCATCCGGTGGCAGACTCATCCTGTCGTGACGCGTTCGCGCCGCGCGGGAAGGGAATCATGTCTGTTCTGGTGGTCGTCGGAGTCGGCGGCATGGGCGAGGCCATCGCGCGTCGCAGCGGGTCAGGGCGCACGGTCGTGCTCGCCGATTTCAACGAGGCGACGCTGGAGCGGGTGGCCGCGAGCCTGCGCGGTGACGGCTTCGACGTACACACGAAGGTGACCGACGTGTCGGATGCGGCCGCGGTCGCCGCCCTTGCGGAGTTCGCCGCGAGCCTCGGGCCCGTGACCGCCGTCGCCCACACCGCGGGGCTCTCCCCGACGCAGGCGCCCACCGGTGCCATCCTGCGTGTCGACCTGCTCGGCGTCGCGGTGAGCCTGGATGAGTTCGCCAAGGTCATCGCCCCCGGCGGCGCCGGCGTCGTGATCGCGAGCATGGCCGGATCGTTCGGCATCGGACACTTCCCGGCCGAGATGGAGGGCGCGCTGGCGCTCACCCCCAGCGACCAGCTGCTGTCGCTGCCGTTCCTGCAGGAGGCCGCGGTGCCGAACCCCGGCGCCGCCTACAGCATCGCCAAGCGCGGCAACCAGGTGCGGGTGCAGGCGGCGAGCAAGGCCTGGGGTGCACGCGGGGCGCGCATCAACAGCATCAGCCCGGGTGTCATCTCGACGCCGATGGGTCAGGAGGAGCTCGCGGGTGAGTCCGGCGCCGGGATGCGGGTCATGGTCGAGGGATCCGGCACCGGTCGCCTCGGCACCCCGAACGACATCGCCAACGCCACCGCGTTCCTGCTGAGCGACGAGGCGTCGTTCGTCACCGGCACCGACCTGCTTGTCGACGGCGGCACGGTCGCCGGCGTCCGCTCCGGTTTCATCGCACTGCCGCAGGGCTGAGTCCCCGCGGGGCCTCGCATCGTCGGGGCCGCGTGGTGCGCTAGCGTGGCGGCGGTGACCGCTCAGACGCCTCCCGCCGCCGCGCGGCCCGTCGTCGCCGGCATCGTCACGGCACTCGTCGGCTTCTCGAGCTCCTTCGCGGTCGTGCTCACCGGTCTCACCGCGGTCGGCGCGACGGCGGGGCAGGCGGCCAGCGGCCTGCTCGCGCTGTGCGTCGCGATGGGCGGCGCCTGCATCGTGCTGTCGCTGCGGTACCGGATGCCGATCACCGCGGCCTGGTCCACTCCCGGGGCGGCGCTCCTCGCGGCGACCGGGACGATCGAGGGCGGCTGGCCCGCCGCGGTCGGCGCGTTCCTGCTGGTCGGCGGGCTCGTCATCGTCACCGGGCTCTGGCCGCAGCTCGGGTCGCTCATCGCCCGCATCCCACCCTCCCGCGCGCAGGCGATGCTCGCCGGTGTACTGCTGCCGCTGTGCCTGGCACCGGTCACCGGCCTCGTTTTGAACCCGTGGGGCGTCGTGCCGGTCGTGCTCACGTGGCTCGTGTTCGCCCGTTTCGCACCGCGGTGGGCGGTGCCGCTCGCGTTCGTCGCCGCGACCGTCGTCGTCGTGGGGGGTCTCATCGCCGAAGGCGCCTCAGTCGATCCCACGCTGCTCCTCCCGCACCTGGAACTCACCGCGCCGATCCTCACGCCGGGCGCCGTGGTCGGCATCGCGCTGCCGCTGTACATCGTCACCATGGCCTCGCAGAACGTCCCCGGTGTCGCGATCATGCGCAGCTTCGGTTACCGCGTGCCGTGGCGGCCCGCCATGGTCATCACCGGCATCGGAACGGCCCTCGCCGCCCCCGCGGGAGGGCACGCGGTGAACCTGGCCGCCATCAGTGCCGCGCTCGCCGCCGGACCGGACGCGGGACCCGACACTGCGCGGCGGTGGACGGCGGGAGTGTCGACCGGAGTGTCGTACCTGGTGCTCGGGGCGGCCGCATCCGTCTTCGCCGCGCTGGTCGTGCTCGCGCCCGAGGGCGTCATCCCCGCCGTTGCGGGCCTGGCCCTGTTCGCGGCGTTCGGCTCCGCGGTGCAGCAGGCCATCGACGACCCGGGGGAGCGGATCCCCGCGGTCGTCACCTTCCTCGTCGCTGCCTCCGGTGTCGCGATGCTGGGTGTGAGCGCCGCGTTCTGGGCACTGGTCGCGGGCCTCGTCGTCCGGCTCGTGCTGCACGCCGGGCGCCGCTGAGCCGCATCCGGCCCGCGGGCCCCACCCCTCCCAGCGCCTAGACTCGATACTCGTGGTCACACGTCTCTCGCACTTCTTCCTCCGCACGCTCCGCGAAGACCCCTCGGATGCCGAGGTCACCAGCCATCGGCTGCTGGTGCGCGCCGGGTACATCCGGCGTCAGGCGCCCGGCATCTTCGCCTGGCTGCCGCTGGGGCTGCGGGTCAAGCGCAAGATCGAGGACATCATCCGCGACGAGATGACCGCCGCCGGTGCGCAGGAGGTGCACTTCCCCGCCCTCATGCCGCGTGAGCCCTACGAGGCGACCGGCCGGTGGGAGGAGTACGGCAACGGCATCTTCCGGTTGAAGGACCGCAAGGACGCCGACTACCTGCTCGCGCCCACCCACGAAGAGGCGTTCACGCTCCTCGTGAAGGACCTGTACTCGTCGTACAAAGACCTGCCGCTGTCGATCTACCAGATCCAGGACAAGTACCGCGATGAGGCACGGCCGCGCGCCGGCCTCCTGCGCGGGCGCGAGTTCACCATGAAGGATGCGTACTCCTTCGACTACACGGATGCGGGTCTCGACGCGTCATACATGGCGCAGCGCGACGCATACGAGCGGATCTTCCAGCGCCTCGGCCTCGAGTACGTCATCGTGCAGGCGGATGCCGGCGCCATGGGCGGGTCGCGGAGCGAGGAGTTCCTCCACCCCACCGCGGTGGGCGAGGACACCTTCGTGCGCTCGGCCGGCGGCTACGCCGCGAACGTGGAGGCCTTCACGACCCTGGCTCCCGAGCCGATCCCGTTCGAGGGGCTCCCGGACCCGGTGATCTTCGACTCGCCGAACACCCCGACGATCGACACGCTCGTCGCGCACAGCAACGCCGTGCTCGACGGTGATTACACCGCCGCGGACACCCTGAAGAACGTCGTGCTCGCCCTCACGCACCTCGACGGTACCCGCGAGCTCGTGGTCATCGGCCTGCCCGGCGACCGCGATGTCGATGACAAGCGCGTCGAGGTCGTCTTCGCCCCCGCATCCGTCGAGCCCGCCACCGAGGCGGACTTCGCGAAGCACCCGCTGCTGGTCAAGGGCTACATCGGGCCCTGGTCGGAGCAGGGTGCCTTGCTCGGCGAGGAGTCCGCCACCGGCATCCGATACCTCCTCGACCCCCGCGTCGTCGATGGCACCCGCTGGATCACCGGCGCCAATATCGACCAGAAGCACGTCCACTCACTCGTCGCCGGCCGCGACTTCGCCGGTGACGGTTTCGTCGAGGTCGCGACCGTCCGCGACGGCGACCCGGCCCCCGACGGTTCCGGGCCGGTGAGCCTTGACCGCGGCATGGAGATCGGCCACGTGTTCCAGCTGGGCCGCAAGTATGCGGAGGCGCTCGGGCTCAAGGTCCTCGATGAGAACGGCAAGCTCGTCACCGTGACCATGGGCTCCTACGGCATCGGCGTCACCCGCATCCTCGCCATCATCGCCGAGCTCAACAACGACGATAGGGGCCTCATCTGGCCCGCATCCGTCGCCCCGTTCGACGTGCATGTGGTCGCGACCGGACGGGATGCGGCCGCCTTCGAGCTCGCCGCGTCGCTGTCCGACGAGCTCGACACCGCTGGCTTCGACGTGCTCTACGACGACCGCCCGAAGGTGTCTCCCGGCGTGAAGTTCGGCGACGCCGAACTGATCGGCGTGCCGCGCATCGTCATCGTGGGTCGCGGCGCCGCCGACGGCCAGGTGGAGTTGTGGGACCGGCGCACCGGCGACCGCGAGGTCGTGCCGGCCGCCGAGGCCGTCACCCGCTTGCGCGCCTGACGTCGCGAACCGACACGACTCCTCAGTATCGGGCGGCTGGCCGGCGGTTCTGAGGAGTCGTCGCCTGCTCAGCGCGAGGAGGATCGCCGCATGGGGCGGTCGAGCCGGGCATAGCGCGTCCGCGCCATGCAGAAGACGCCGTAGGCGACCAGGCCCGCACCGACCACTCCGACCAGAAGCGGTCCGAGCAGCATGCCGCGAAGGGCATGGACGCCGCCGTCGAGGCCGCCTGCCGCGTCGGCGTCGACCGTGATCGCCGCGACGATCAGCAGGATGCCGACGACGACGAGTGAGACGCCCTTCGCCACGTACCCGACGATGCCGAGGATGGTGACGGCGCGCCCGACCGCGTCGTCCGGGATCGTCATGACCTTGCGGAACCCGCGCCGCACCCCGATCGCGATGAACGAGATCCCGGCGATGCCGACGCCGAGTCCCACGGCACCCAGCAGCCACGGGCCGGCGGGCAGCGAGAGGAGCCCGCGGCTGGCGTCCTGCGCGGTCTGCTCGCCCTGCGGTCGCGCGCCCAGGGCGACGGATGCGGACAGGACACCGAGCACGAGGAAGGCGAGGGCCTGCCCGCCTTCGGACAGCCGCATGCCCCAGGTCGCTGCGCGCCCGTCGCCGCGCACCAGCGCCGCGGACGAGCCGTGCCATAGCCCGAGCGCCAGCAGGCACACGGCCAGGATCCACAGCAGCGCGAAGCCGAGCGGCGCCTCCGCGATGGCGCGGAAGGCGCCCGAGTGGTCCGACTCGCCGTCGCCACCGGCGGCGACGGCGAGGACGATCGCTCCCATCAGCACATGCACGACCCCGTTGGCGGCGTAGCCGGCGCGGGCGAGCACGCGTGCCACCGGCTGCCGACGCGCATCACGCAGGGCATCGGTGGCGGAGGACATGCCCTCGACCCTAGGGCGCACGCGGTCCCGGTCGGCGCGACTTGACATCGCCCCGAATCGGCCGACATGTCGGAGCACCTTTATCCTGACTCGATGACGTCGACGCGCCCGCACGCACCCCGACGGATGCGGTGGAGCGCACTTCCGGGCCTCCTCGAGAAGGCGCCGCCGCGCGTGCTCGTGCTGGTCGGGGTCCTGATCGCCGCGCTGGGACTGCTCATCGTGGTGCGCCCGCTCGCCTCCCTGGTCCTGCTCGGCGTCTACGTCGGGCTGAGCGCGATCGTCGCGGGCGTGGTGGAACTCATCTCCCGACGCGGCACGCCCGGCTGGTGGACGAGGATCTTCGGCATCGCCTGGATCGTGGGCGGTATCGCGGTGCTGATCTGGTTCGGCCGGAACGTCGAACTGCTCCCTGTCGCACTGTCGGTCCTGCTGATCATCGGCGGCCTCGCCTCGCTCGGCGACGCCGTGGTCCGCGGTTCGGTGAGCGTGCGGGTGCTGACCGCCGTCTGGGGCGGTGCGCAGGTCGCGTTCGGCGTGCTGTCGCGCACCTGGCCCGATGTCACCCTCCTGCTCGTCGCGGTCGTCTTCGGGGTGCGCACGGCAGTCTTCGGTCTCACGCTGCTCGCGCGCGGTGCCCGCCTCGCCCGCGCCGCCCGTGCCCTCCGCAGGGGCCAGACGATCCGCGACCGCCGGCCCCCCTCCCGTGCCGCGCGCATCTGGGCCGCCGTGGGCCGGTACGCCGTGTCGCTGCTCCTCGTGGGGCTCGTTGCGGGCAGCTGGGGCCTCAACCAGTGGCTCGCCGGCGGTGCGCCCGTCATCGATGGTTTCTACTCACCGCCCGCCGACCTGCCGAGCGGCCACGGTCGGCTGATCCGCACCGGCGACTACGCCGGACGGTCACCGGCGAACGGGGACGTCTCCCGCATCCTCTACACGACTCAGGATGCCAACGGCCGGCCCGCGCTCGCGAGCGCCATGGTGATCACCCCCATCGAGAGCGAGCCGGGACCGCATCCGGTGATCGTGTGGGAGCACGGGACGACCGGCGTCGCCCGTGGATGCGCACCGAGCCTGGCGGACGGCACGGCGACGAAGTGGGCGATCCCGGCACTTGAGCAGGTGCTCGCGGAGGGCTGGGTCGTCGTCGCCCCCGACTACAGCGGTCAGGGTGCGCCCGGCGTGTTCCCGTACCTCATCGGAGAGGGGGAGGGGCGCTCCTCGGTGGATGCGGTGCTGGCCGCAGGCGAGATCGACACCGATCTGGTGCTCTCGCCCCGGACCGTGGTGTGGGGCCATTCGCAGGGCGGCCACGCGGCGCTGTTCACGACGCAGGTGGCACCGGAGTACGCACCCGGGCTCGACATCCGCGGCACTGCGGCGATCTCTCCGGCGGCCGACCCGCGGGCCCTCGCCGATATCCTCACCGCCGGTGCCCAGGACAACGCGCTGCTGACGATCATGATGGCGTTCGTGCTCGTGCCGTACTCCGAGACCTACGACGACATCGACCTCGGCCAGTACGTCAGCTCGGCGGCGGAGCCCATCATCCGTGAGATGACTCAACGCTGCCTCAGCGAGCCGGGCGTGGTCATCTCCGCGCTGACCGCGCTCGGTCTCAGCGAGGATCAGCCCATCGACACTGGTGACCTGACCACAGGTGCAATGGGGCGCCGCCTCGCCGAGAACACCGCGAGCGGCCCGTGGGGAACCCCGATCCTCGTCGCGTGGGGTGCGCAGGACGAGGTGCTGCCACCCTCCACGCAGGAGGATCTCGTGGAGCGGCTGTGCGCCGCGGGGGAGCGGGTGCGCTGGCAGGTGCTGGCGCCCAACCATCACCAGGACATCCTGCAGCCGCCGTCGCAGCTGCTGCCGATGCTGATGCGCTGGACCCGGACGCTGATGACCGACGACCCCACCCCGCTGCAGCTGTCCTACCCGCTGGACGACTGCACGCGGTGACGATCGCGGGCGTGTCCGCGGAGCCGGTGACCTCCTCCCGGTCCGCTGCCATCGGGTAACGTAGGAGGGATGTTGGCGCAGGGCGCCGGCGAGAATTGAAAAGGGAGGCCCCACCGTGGACATCGATCTCGGACTGCTGCGCACCGTCGAGCGTGAGAAGGAGATCCCCTTCGAGGAGCTCGTGAGCATCATCGAGCAGGCCATCCTCACCGCATACGCCAAGCACACCTCCCCGGACGGCGAACTGCCTCAGGGTGCGCGCGCTGTGCTCGACCGCAAGACCGGTCACGTCGCCGTGTTCGTCCCCCTCCGTGACGACGAAGGGATCGTCATCGGCGAGGAGGAGAGCACCCCCGAAGACTTCGGCCGCATCGCCGCGTTCGCCGCGAAGCAGGTTATCAGCCAGCGTCTGCGCGACATCGCCGACGATGCGGTGCTGGGGGAGTTCCGCGGCAAGGAGGGCGACATCGTCGCCGGCGTCATCCAGCAGGGCCCGAACCCGCGTATGGTGCACGTCGACCTCGGCTCGGTGGAGGCGATCCTCCCACCCGAGGAACAGGTTGCCGGCGAGGAGTACAAGCACGGCTCCCGCATCCGTGTCTACGTCACCTCCGTCTCCAAGGGCAGCAAGGGTCCGTCCATCACCGTCTCTCGCACCCACCCGGGTCTCGTCCGGAAGCTGTTCGCGCTCGAGGTCCCGGAGATCGCGTCCGGTGTTGTCGAGATCGTGGCGCTCGCCCGCGAGGCCGGCCACCGCACCAAGATGGCCGTTCGGACCGAGGACCCCGCCGTGAACGCCAAGGGTGCGTGCATCGGCGAGCTCGGGCGCCGCGTCCGTGCGGTCACCGAGGAGCTCAGCGGCGAGAAGATCGACATCGTCGACTTCGACCCGGAACTCGCCGCGTTCGTCGCCAACGCGCTCTCGCCCGCCAAGGTGACGTCGAGCTTCATTCTGGATGCCAAGATCAAGGCTGTGCGGGCGCTCGTGCCCGACTACCAGCTGTCCCTCGCCATCGGCAAGGAGGGCCAGAACGCCCGCCTCGCGGCGAAGCTCACCGGTGCGAAGATCGACATCCAGCCCGATTCGATCCTGGAGAGCTGAGCGCGGCGTCGCAGCCGCCGAGGTGTAACATGGGACCCGTACGAACGTGTGTCGGTTGTCGCACGCGTGCTTCCCGCTCCGCTCTCCTGAGAGTGGTCGCGCGGGGTTCCGAACTCGTCCTGGACGAGCGGGCCTCGCTTCCCGGGAGGGGCGCATGGGTCCATCCGGTGCCAGAGTGCCTGGATGCCGCGCTGCGGCGTCGCGCTTTCGTACGGGCATTGCATGTGTCGGCTCCGCTTGACACGCAGACCATCGAGAAACGGCTGAATGGCTATGGATACAAAGTGAACGGCTCGAAATGAGACCCGTCCGCGACTAACGGTCTGCCCTGTCTGGGGTAGGCCTCAGACAGGAGAATTGTGGCAAAACCACGCGTGCACGAAATCGCTTCCGAGCTCGGCGTCGACAGCAAGGTCGCCCTCGCGAAGCTGAAGGAGCTCGGCGAATTCGTCAAGAGCCCTTCGTCGACCATCGAACCTCCGGTGGCTCGTAAGCTTCGCGCTGCCCTGGAGGCAGAAGGCACCGCCAAGCCGGCCGAGAAGGCCCCCTCGGCTGCGTCGGCTCCGCGCCCCGCCGGCCGCCCGGGACCTGCGCGTCCCGCCGCGCCCGCCCCGGCGCCGGCCCCCGCTCCCGCACCCGCGGCTGCGACCCCCGCTCCCGCCGCCCCGGCCCCCGCGGCCCCGGCAGCGCCCGCCGCTGCCGCTCCGGCGGCCCCCGCGGCGCCGGCTCCTGCGGCTCCCGCCGCAGAGGCTCCGGCCGACGGTGGCACCGCGGCTCCCGCAGCCCCCACCCCGGGCGGCGCGAACCCGGCACCGCCGCGTCCCGGTGGCGCACCGCGTCCCGGTAACAACCCCTTCGCCAGCGCGCAGGGCATGGGGCAGCGCCCCGCCGGGCCTCGTCCCGGCAACAATCCCTTCGCCAGCGCCCAGGGCATGGGGCAGCGCCCCAGCCCGACGCCCGGCAACATCCCCCGTCCGCAGGCTCCGCGTCCGGGTGCCCCGCGTCCCGGTGCCCCGCGTCCCGGTGGTGCTGGTCGCCCCGGTGGCGGCGGTCGTCCGGGTGCGCCGTTCCAGCAGCGTCCGGGCGGTCCCGGTCGTCCCGGCGGTGCCGGTGGCTTCGGCGCCGCACGTCCGGGTGCTCCGGCCGGTGGCGGTTTCGCCGGTCGTCCCGGCGGTGGTGGCGGCCGCGGTCGCGGTCCCGGCGGTGGCACCGCAGGTGCCTTCGGTAAGGGTGGCGGCAAGTCCAAGCAGCGGAAGTCCCGTCGGGCGAAGCGGCAAGAATTCGAGATGCGGTCGGCGCCCGTCGTCGGCGGCGTCAACGTCCAGAAGGGCAACGGCGAGATCATTCGCCTCCGCCGTGGCGCGTCCATCGCGGACTTCGCCGACAAGCTCGAGGCGATCCGTGGCTACACGGTGCAGCCCGGCACGCTCGTGACCATCCTGTTCAACCTGGGCGAGATGGCCACCGCGACCGAGTCGCTCGACGAGGCGACCTTCGAGGTCCTGGGTGCCGAGCTGGGTTACAAGATCCAGATGGTCTCGCCCGAGGACGAGGACAAGGAGCTCCTCGAGGGCTTCGGTCTCGACCTCGACGCAGAACTCGAGGCCGAGAGCGAAGACGACCTGGAGATCCGCCCGCCGGTCGTCACCGTCATGGGTCACGTCGACCACGGTAAGACCCGACTGCTCGACGCGATCCGTCAGACCAATGTGGTCGCCGGTGAAGCGGGTGGCATCACCCAGCACATCGGTGCCTACCAGGTGTGGACCGAGCACGAGGGCATCGAGCGCGCGATCACCTTCATCGACACCCCGGGCCACGAGGCGTTCACCGCCATGCGTGCGCGCGGTGCGCAGGTGACCGACCTCGCGATCCTCGTGGTCGCCGCCGACGACGGCATCATGCCGCAGACGGTGGAGGCGCTGAACCACGCGCAGGCGGCCGGCGTGCCGGTTGTCGTGGCCGTGAACAAGATCGACAAGCCCGACGCCAACCCGTCCAAGGTGCGCCAGCAGCTCACCGAGTACGGCCTCGTCGCCGAGGAGTACGGCGGAGACGTCATCTTCGTCGACGTGTCGGCTCGCGACGGCATCGGCATCCAGGAACTCCTGGACGCCGTGCTGCTCACCGCCGACGCCGGTCTCGACCTCACCGCGAACCCCAACAAGGCGGCGCGCGGTGTGGCGATCGAAGCGAAGCTCGACAAGGGCCGCGGTTCGGTGGCGACGGTGCTCATCCAGTCCGGAACGCTCCATGTGGGCGACGCGATCGTCGCGGGCACGGCCTACGGCCGCGTGCGCGCCATGATCGACGAGAACGGGGATGCGGTCGAGTACGCGTCGCCGTCCCGTCCGGTGCAGGTGCAGGGTCTGAACTCGGTCCCGCGTGCCGGTGACGTGTTCATCGTCACCGACGAAGACCGCATGGCCCGCCAGATCGCGGAGAAGCGTGAAGCCGCCGAGCGCAACGCCCAGCTGGCCAAGGCCCGCAAGCGCATCTCGCTCGAGGACTTCACCCGTGCACTCGAAGAGGGCAAGGTCGAGTCGCTCAACCTCATCATCAAGGGTGACGTGTCCGGTGCCGTCGAGGCGCTGGAGGAGTCGCTCCTCAAGATCGAGGTCGACGATTCGGTGCAGCTGCGCATCATCCACCGCGGTGTCGGTGCGGTGACCGAGTCGGATGTGAACCTGGCGACGATCGACAACGCGATCGTCATCGGCTTCAACGTCCGCCCCGACGCGAAGGCGCGCGAGCGTGCCTCCCGTGAGGGCGTCGACATCCGGTTCTACTCCGTCATCTACAACGCGATCGACGATGTGGAGCAGTCGCTGAAGGGCCTGCTGAAGCCGGAATACGAGGAGGTGCAGTCGGGGGTCGCGGAGATCCGCGAGGTCTTCCGTTCCTCCAAGTTCGGCAACATCGCCGGTGTCATCGTGCGCAGCGGAACCATCACCCGCAACGCCAAGGCCCGCGTCATCCGCGAGGGCATCGTCATCGCCGATGGCCTAGCCATCGAGTCGCTGCGTCGCTTCAAGGACGACGTCACCGAGGTCCGTACCGACTTCGAGGCCGGTATCGGTCTCGGGAAGTACAACGACATCCGTATCGGTGACGAGATCGAGACGACCGAGCTCATCGAGAAGCCGCGCGGCTGATCGACACGACACGACGATGAGGGGCGCCTTCGGGCGTCCCTCATCCGTGGATAGAAGGAGAGAACCATGGCGAGCGAACGACAGGCACGTCTGGCCGACCGCATCCGGGTACTGATCGCGGAGCGGCTCGAGAAGGGGCTGCGCGACCCGCGGCTGGGTTTCGTCACGATCACCGATGTGCGTGTGACGGGTGACCTGCAGCACGCGTCGGTGTTCTACACCGTGCTCGGATCCGAGCAGGAGCGCGCGGACACCGCGGAGGCGCTGCGCGCCGCCACCGGACTGCTGCGGAGCGAAGTCGGGCGGCAGCTCAGCACCCGCCTCACCCCGACCCTCGAGTTCATCCTCGACGGGATCCCGGAGAACGCGGGCCACATCGAGCACCTGCTGCGTGAGGCGCGCGAGCGCGACGAGCAGGTCGCAGGCCTTGCGGCGTCGGCCACGTACGCCGGGGACGCCGACCCGTACGTCGCCCCGCGCGACGTCGACGCCGAGGACTGACCCGCACCCGACCGCAGCCGGCGCCATCCTTCGGGGTGGCGCCGGCTGCGTCGTTCCCGCCGCACCCGTTGTCGCCGCATCCGCCCCCGTGCGTGTGCACGGCACAACGGCGGAGATCGTGCCCGTGGGGCGCGGATTCCTGGTGCCTGGGCGCTGAGTCGCGAGAATGTCCGCCGTTGTGTCCGCCCGCGCGGCCCCGGAAACGTCGAACCGGCCCGCCCCCTGGGGGACGAGCCGGCTCGGTACGGATGCGGGTCAGGCCTTCTGCTTCTTCGGCTTCTGCACGAAGAGCGTCTCGGTCTTCTCCAGTTCCATCCCCTTGGTCTCCGGGATCTTCCAGATGACGTAGAAGAACGACAGCAGCGCGAACGCGGCATACATGCCGTAGGTCAGCGGGAGCGACCAGCTCGACATCACCGGGAACGACATCGTGATGAGGAAGTTCGCGATCCACTGCGCGGCCGCGGCGACACCGAGCGCCTTGCCCCGGATGCGGCTGGGGAAGATCTCGCCCAGCAGCACCCATACCAGCGGGCCCCAGGATGCGGCGAAGCCCACGACGAACAGGTTCGCAGCGACGAGCGCCACGGGACCCCAGACGCCCGGGAGCGAGACATCGGTGCCGGAGCCCTCGGCGAAGCTGAAGGCCAGCGCCATGGCACCCAGGGACAGGGTCATGAGCGCCGAACCGGTCAGCAGGATGGGCTTGCGGCCCACCCGGTCGACCAACCAGATGGCGACGAGGGTCATCACGACGTTCGTCATGCTGGTGATGACGGTGATCAGCAGCGAGTCGCTCTCGTCGAACCCGACGGCCTTCCACAGGCTCGTGGAGTAGTAGAAGATCACGTTGATGCCGACGAACTGCTGGAACACCGACAGGATGATGCCGACCCACACGATCGGCTGAAGGCCCAGCGCCTTGCCGCGCAGCGACGCGCTGCGGTTCTTGCGATCCTCGTCGATCGCCGCGTTGAGGTCGTTCATGGTCTGGTCGAGATCGACCGCGGGGACGAGACGGGCGAAGATCTTCCGCGCATCCTCCTGCCGGCCCTTCGCGAGGAGATAGCGCGGCGACTCCGGCATCGTGAACGACAGGATGATGTACACGGCCGACGGGATGACGCCCACGAGGAACATCCAGCGCCACGCCGCCATGCCCAGCCACAGCGTCTCGGACGCGCCGCCTGCGGTGTTCGCGAGGAGCGCGTCCGACAGGAGCGCCCCGAAGATCCCGAGCGTGATCGCCAGCTGCTGCAGCGACGCGAGGCTGCCGCGGATCTGCCGCGGTGCGATCTCGGCGATGTAGGCCGGCGCGACGACCGACGCGATACCGATACCGAGGCCGCTGAGGATGCGCCAGACGAACAGGTCCGGGATGCTGAAGGTCAGCGCCGTGCCGATCGAAGACACGAAGAACAACACGCCGCCGAGGAGCATGACCCGCAGGCGACCCCACTTGTCCGACAGCGTGCCCGCCAGCAGCGCACCGACCGCACAGCCGAGGAGGGCGACGGCCACCACGAGGCCGGTGAGGAACGGGCTGGTGTCGAAGGTGCCCTCGATGGAATCGACCGCGCCGTTGATAACGGAGGAGTCGAAACCGAAGAGGAAACCGCCGACCGCCGCTGCGATCGAGAGGGCGATGGCCCGTCTGCCGAAGGGACTGGAGATCTTGAAGGCCCCGGTGGGAAGTGCGTCGCTACTGGTCACGAACGACGAGCCTAAACCCCTCTCGTCGCCGCGTCGGGGGATTGACGCCGCCGCGATTACAGTAGGGAGCATGACCGTGCACCTGCTCGGCGCGGCCGAGATCCGCGCGCTCGCCGCCGAACTGGACGTCACGCCGACCAAGAAACTCGGTCAGAATTTCGTCGTCGATGCCAACACGGTGCGCAAGATCGTCCAGGTCGGCGCCGTCGGCCCGACCGACCGCGTGGTCGAGATCGGACCGGGGCTGGGTTCCCTCACCCTCGCCGTCCTCGAGACCGGCGCGCGCGTCGTCGCGGTCGAGATCGACCACCGTCTGGCGGCGCGGCTGGCGCAGACCGCCGCCGCGCACGGGGTGCCCGAGGGAGCCCTCACGGTGATCGACGCGGATGCGTTGCAGGTGACGGAGCTGCCGGGCGAACCGAGCGTCCTCATCGCGAACCTGCCGTACAACGTGTCGGTGCCGGTGCTGCTGCACTTCATGGAGACCTTCCCCCACCTGCAGCGCGGTGTCGTCATGGTGCAGGCCGAGGTGGGGGAGCGGCTCGCCGCCCCGCCCGGCTCGAAGGTGTACGGCGCGCCGAGCGTCAAGGCCGCCTGGTACGGCACCTGGCGGCTGGCGGGGACCGTGTCGCGGCAGGTGTTCTGGCCGGTGCCTGGCGTCGACAGCGTGCTCGTCGGATTCCACCGGGATGCGGTGGCCCGAGGCACCGAGGAGGAGCGTCGACGCACCTTCCGGCTGGTGGATGCGGCCTTCGGGCAGCGCCGCAAGATGCTCCGGCAGTCGCTGTCCGCCGAGCTCGGTGGAACGTCCGCCGCCGCATCCGTGGTGCTCGAGGCGGCCGGTGTCGCGCCGACCGAGCGGGGCGAACAGCTCACCGTCGACGACTTCCTGCGGATCGCCCGCGCCTGAGTCCCGAGCGGTCTTGCGGCCGATGTCACGCGATGTTGCGCGTCCGTTCACCGTCTGTGCGAAACATGCCGGTAACATAATGCCGTCCACCGTCCGGTTCCCGGGCATCTCGCCTCACGGTGGGCTGGGAGACCCGACCCATGCGAAAAGCGGAATACCCCGCGGCCGAACGTGTGCTGCTCCATCTCAGTGACACGCACCTGCGCGCTCCGGGGCCGAAGCTGTTCGACCTCGTCGACGGGCGGCGTCACCTGGCCGAAGCCCTCGCCGGGATCGAGGCGTCCGGCATCCGGCCGGACGGCATCGTCTTCACCGGCGACCTCGTCGACCTCGGCGAGCGTGACGCGTATGCGGCGCTCCGGGAGCTGGTGGAGCCGTTCGCCGCGCGGGTGGGCGCACCGGTGTTCTGGGTCATGGGCAACCATGACGACCGTGCCGCGTTCCGCGACACGCTGATCGACGACGGCGCCGCGGACCGCTGGGCGCCCATCGACCGGGTCGACGAGCTCGACGGCCTCCGGCTCATCACGCTCGACTCCACCGTCCCCGGCGAGCACTACGGCGACCTGCGGCAGGAGCAGCTGGACTGGCTCGCCGCGGAGCTGGCGACCCCCGCGCCGCTCGGCACGATCCTCGCGATGCACCACCCGCCGGTGCCGAGCGTGCTGCCGCTCGCCGCGAGTGTGGAGCTCCGCGACCAGCGCCGTCTTGCCGAGGTGCTGCAGGGCAGCGACGTGCGCGCCATCATCGCCGGGCACCTGCACTACTCCACGTTCGCAACGTTTGCCGGCATCCCGGTGTCCGTCGCCTCATCGACCTGCTACGCCCAGGACCTCACCGTCCCTGTCGGCGGGACGCGACCGCAGGACGGCGCGCGCTCGTTCAACCTCGTCCACGTCTTCGACGACACCGTGGTGCACTCGGTCGTGGCCGTCGAGACGCCCCGCCCGCTCGAGTACATCGACGCGGCCGAAGCGCAGCGACGTCTGGCGGCCGCGGGTGTGGATCAGGACATCAGGAGCGAGCGCCGGATCGCGCCGCCGACTGAGCCGCTGACGGTGCTGCGCTGAGCGCTGCGGTGCTCTCCCACGGTGCTCGCACCGGGAACATCCGCTCCAGCAGCTGCGTGACCACCCGCACCCGGACCTCTTCCGGGACCTCGGACTCGCCGCCGTCGTTGAGGCAGAACATGTCGACATCGCCACGGGTGACGAGCCGCTCGGTCCGCCGCAGCGACTCCGCCATCGTGGTCTGGTAATACCGCGTCCGCGGGTTGGTGGTGGAAACTGCTCGCCCGGTGAACAGCGCGTAGTAGTGATACAGGCTGTTGGTCACCGAGATATCGGTGGCGGAGCGGAAGCGCGAGGCGGCGGTCCGGCGGAAGTCCTCGGCGAATTCCTGCTCCAGCTCGGCCATGACGCTCTTGCGGAGCGGAGTCGCACAGTGCTCCAGATCGCGGACGATGGTTCGGCCGAACCGCTCCCGCAGCAGCCCGCGGTTCACGCGCAGCCCGTTGTCGTGTCCGCTGCGGTGAGCGCGCGTCGGACCGGTGCCGATCCGCACGTCGCACTCCACGAACTTCGACACCCCGGCGGGTGAGAAGAACAGCTCCGGTTCCACCGGACGGCCGAAGAACATGTCGTCGTTCGAATAGAGGAAGTGCTCTGCGAGCCCGGGGATGCGGTGCAGCTGTGCCTCGACGGCGTGCGAGTTGTGCGTCGGCAGCACCGCCGGGTCGGCGAAGAACTCTTCGCTGCGCACCACGGTCACGCGAGGGTGGTCGGTTAGCCACGCCGGTGCAGGGGAGTCGGTCGCGATGAAGATCCGTCGCACCCACGGCGCGTACATGTGAACGCTCCGCAGCGCGTAGCGCAACTCGTCCACGTGCCGGAAACGGGCGGGGCCGTCGTCGCCCTCGCCCACCACGTACTCCGCCATCTGCGCGGCACGCTGCCGCTGGAAGTCGTTCGACGATCCGTCGACCCAGGAGAAGACGAGATCGATCTCGTCGGTCACCTCGGCCGGATGCGGATCGAACATGCCCGCAATGGTCTGCCAGGTGCGGCCGTAGCGCGTGGTCTCCGCCCACTCGAGATCTGCGGTGGGGATGACCCGCCGGGTCAGCGCGTTTTCGGCGGGTGCCTCCACGCTCTCCTCGCCGATGCGCCAGAACTCCAGCCGGATGCCCGTCGACGCGCCGTAACGCAGGCCCCCGGGCCCGGTGATGCGCGGCCGGAACAGCCGGATGCTGCCGGTCCCGGCGCCACGGTCCACGGCGTCCGGCAGCGGTACCGCGGCGGAACCCTTCGGCTTCGCGTACACCGGCTCGCGCTCTGCCAAGGCCAGGAGAGCTTCCCGGGCCCGAGGCCGGTCGGTCACGTCGACCACCAGGGCGGGCTCGCGCAGACCGTGACGGATCAGCAGCAGTTCGATCCCCGCATCCTCGAGCGTCTGCGCGATCAGCAACAGATCGGCCGTGCGCGCATCCTCGGGGGAGAGTCCCTCGTGTCGCAGGTGCAGGACACCCTGTTCCAGAAGGACATCCTCGCGGGCAAGAAGGGAGGTCCAGGGGTGGGGATGCGCCGGAACGGCCGCCAAAGTCGCCATGTGTCTCGTTTCCTCGGTTTTGCCGATCCCCTCAGAATACGTCCGCTGTGTGTCAACAGCGTTTCCGCGGGGTGTGTGTGTACCCGTGGGCGCGGATAGGCTGCTCTGCGTGACCGACCAGCACCGTTTCCGCCCGGACATCCCTGACGTGCACCGCCCCTACGTCGCCGCTCCCGAGCGCAACGGGGCGATGAGCTACCGGAAGGTGGGCGCGTCGGGCCTCTACCTGCCGATGATCTCTCTCGGCCTGTGGTGGAACTTCGGCGACAACGTGCCGTTCGACCGGCAGCGGTCGGTGCTGCGCCACGCGTTCGACCGCGGCATCACGCACTTCGACCTCGCGAACAACTACGGGCCGCCCTATGGCTCCGCCGAGACGAACTTCGGCCGCGTCCTGCGGGAAGACCTGCGTCCGTACCGGGACGAGCTGATCATCTCGTCCAAGGCCGGGTGGGACATGTGGCCGGGGCCGTACGGCGACCTGGGGTCGCGCAAGTACATCCTGGCGAGCGCCGATCAGTCGCTGCAGCGGATGGGGCTGGACTACGTCGACGTCTTCTACTCGCACCGGGTCGACCCGGTGACCCCCATTGAGGAGACCATCGGGGCGCTGGACACGCTGGTGCGTCAGGGTAAGGCGCTGTACGTCGGGATCTCGTCGTACAGCGCGGAGCGCACCGTCGTCGCCTCTGCGGTGGCGCGGAGCCTCGGTACCCCGCTCGTCATCCACCAGCCCGCATATTCGATCCTCAACCGCTGGGTCGAGGACGGCCTGACGGGCGCCCTCCGCCAAGAGGAGATGGGCGCGATCGCCTTCACCCCGCTGGCGCAGGGCTTGCTGACCGGCCGGTATCTCGGCGACGGCCGGGGTCAGCGTTCGCAGCACCGTGATTCGCTGCCGGACAAGCCGCTCTCCCACTCCACCATCGCGGCGCTCCGAAGCCTCAACACGATCGCCAAGGAGCGCGGTCAGACGCTCGCCCAGATGGCGATCCAGTGGGTGTTGCGCGATCCGATCGTGGCGTCCGCACTCATCGGCGCCTCCAGCACGGAGCAGCTGGACGAGAACATCGCCGCGCTCGACGGCCCCGCCTTCGACACGGAGGAACTGGAGCGCATCGATGCCATCTCCGCGGGCATCGACGTCGACCTCTGGGCGGTGTCCTCGAGACTGTGAACGCCACCACCGACATCCGCCGGGTGCACGTGCGCGCCCCCGGGAAGATCAACGTGTTCTTCGAAGTCGGGGAGGTGCAGGACGACGGGTACCACGACGTCGCCTCCGCGTATCAGGCGGTGTCAGCGGTCGAGGACGTGTGGGCCACTCCCGCCGACGACATGTCGATCGCGATCACCGGCACCGTCGACATCTCCGGAGTGCCGAGCGACGACCGCAACCTCGCGATCCGCGCGGCACGCCTCCTCGCCCACGAGACCGGTTTCCGCGGCGGCGTGCACCTGGACATCCGCAAGGGCGTGCCGGTCGCCGGCGGCATGGGCGGCGGGTCCGCGGATGCGGCGGCCGCGCTGGTCGCGTGCGATGCCCTGTGGGGGACCGGGCTCGGTTCCCACGACCTGCAAGTGCTCGGCGCACGACTCGGCGCGGACGTCCCGTTCGCGCTCATGGGCGGGACCGCGATCGGCATGGGCCGCGGTGACGAGCTGAGCCCTGCGCTCGCCCGCGGACGCTTCGACTGGGTCATCGTCACGAGCGATCGAGGGCTGTCGACCCCCGAGGTGTATGCCGCGCTCGATGCCCACCGGCGTCGTCACGCCGTCGACATCGCCCCGCCCGCGCATCGCCCCGTCGTCGACACCGACGTGCTGCACGCGCTGCGTGCGGGAGATGCGGGGATGCTGGCGGCCTGTGCCCGCAACGACCTGCAGCCGGCGACGCTCGCCCTCCGCCCGGACCTCGTGGCCGTGCTCGACGAGGGGGAGCGGGCCGGGGCGCTGACGGGACTCGTGTCCGGGTCAGGCCCCTCGCTCGCCTTCCTCGCCTCAGACGCGGAATCGGCCATCGAGCTGCAGGTGCTGCTCAGCGCCGCCGGACACACCGCGCTCCACGTCCACGGCCCCGTCGCGGGCGCCCGCATCATCGACTGACCCGGAAGGGGCCCGCCATGGCCGACACCCTCGCCGCACGTCATCACGACGCCGCTGTCGACCCGGAATCCGCCGCCCGACTCGCCGGCACCGGCCTCGGCCTGAGCGTGATCGCGAATGACGGCGACGACTTCGCTGGCTGGCACGACGCGGTGCGCCGAGGCTTCCTCGACACCACCGCCACGCCGGCTCAGCGCGATGCGACCCGGGACGCGTGGCGGAGCCGGCGCCTCCTCGGAGTGCGGGACCCGAGTGGACCTGTCCCGCAGTGGCCGGTGGGGACGTTCTCGTCCTGGATCGGCATGCTGTCGGTCCCCGGCGGCGAGGTACCCTCCTGCGCCATCAGCTCGGTCACCGTCGCCCCCACCCACCGGCGGCGCGGCATCGCCCGCGCCATGATGGAGGGGGAGCTCCGCGTCGCCGCCTCGCTCGGCGTGCCCGTCGCGTCGCTCACCGCGAGCGAGGCGCCGCTGTACGGCCGGTACGGCTTCGCCGCCGCGGCATCCGTAGCCGAGGTCGACATCGACATCAAGCGCACCGGCTGGGCGGGCCCCACCCCCGCGGGCCGGGTCGACTTCATCACCCGGGAAGGCTGGCGAGCGGTGGTCCCCGAGGTCTTCGAGCGCGTCCGCGTCGCCCGTGGCGGTGAGTTCTCGATGCCCGACGGTCACTGGGACCGCTTCGCCGGCACGCGGGCCGACGCCGAGCATCCGGAGCGCCTCCGCGCCGTCCAGGTCACCGATCCGTCGGGCGTCGTTCGAGGCGCCGCCCTGTACACGGTCACCGAGAACGAGGCGGACTTCACCAAGTCCCGGGTGGATGTGCAGTCCCTCATCACCGACGGCGACGACGCCTATGCCGCGCTGTGGCGTTTCTTCGTGGAGCTGGACCTCGTGCAGATCGTGCACGCCGCTGAGCTGTCGATCGACGAGCCGCTGCTGTGGATGCTGACCGATCGGCGCGCCGCCACCGTCACGGTCTACGACCACCACTACGTGCGGATCCTGGATGTGCCCGCGGCCCTCCAGGCGCGTCGGTACCGCCGCTCCGGCCGCATCCTGCTGGTGATCACGGATCCGCTCGGCATCGCCGAGGGACGCTTCGTCATGACCGTCGATGACGACGGCACGGCCGTGGTCGTCCCCGCGGGGGCACGCGCCACCGCGACGATCACGGTGGAGGCCGGGATCGCCGAGCTGTCGGCGCTGCTGCTCGGACAGGTTTCGGCGCGCGTCCTGGCGGCCGCCGGGCGGATCCGCGCGACCGATGCCGCGGCGTTCGACGACGTGTTCCGATGGGACCCGCCGGCCAGGCTGAGCTACTGGTACTGAGGCTCCCCCCGCATACTCCGTCTTGTGGCGCAATATCGGCCCCGGTGTCCGGTGCCGCGGGTAGGGTCGGGCTCATGAGAGCACGACTGGGTGACACCGTCCTCGCCGAAGCCCCCGAGAGCGACCTCGTCCGCATCGAGGGCAACTGGTACTTCCCGCCGGCGAGCGTCGCGTCCGGCGTCCTGACCGACAGCCCGACGCCCTATACCTGTCCGTGGAAGGGCGTGTGCCAGTACTACACGGTCACCGCCGACGGGCAGGAGCTGCCCGACCGGGCGTGGAGCTATCCGGAGCCCTACCCCACCGCCATCGAGCGCGTCGGGAAGGACTTCTCCGGCTACGTCGCCTTCTGGAAAGAAGTCGAGGTCGGCGACTGACCGGGCCCCGTAGACGGCGATGATCGAGTTCACGAGCGTCACCAAGAGATTCCCCGACGGCACCACCGCGGTCGACGACTTCAGTCTCGTCATCCCCGCGCATCGCACCACGGTGCTTGTCGGGTCCTCCGGATGCGGCAAGACCACCCTGCTGCGAATGATCAACCGCATGGTGGAACCCACCGACGGTCGCATCGAGATCGACGGCGAGGACGTATCCACGGGATCCCCGGTGGCTCTCCGGCGCCGCATCGGGTACGTCATGCAGAACGGCGGGCTGCTGCCGCACGTGACGGTGGCCGACAATGTCGCCACCGTCCCGCGCCTGAACGGACAGACGCGGCGCGCCGCACGCGACCGCGCGCTCGAGCTCCTCGACGTCGTGGGCCTGGACCGTGCCCTCGCCGACCGGTATCCCGCGCAGCTGTCCGGCGGACAGCAGCAGCGGGTGGGGGTCGCCCGCGCCCTCGCCGCGGAGCCCAACATCCTGCTCATGGACGAGCCGTTCGGCGCCGTCGACCCCATCGTGCGTGCCGAGCTGCAGCGGGAGGTCATCCGCCTCCAGCGAGAGCTCGACAAGACCGTCGTGTTCGTCACCCATGACGTCGATGAGGCGTTCCTCCTCGGCGACCAGGTGGTCATCCTCGCCGCCGGCGCGCGGAAGCTGCAGGTCGGCACGCCGAGCGAGATCATCGAACACCCCGCCGACGACTTCGTCTCCGCCTTCATCGGGGCCGAGCGGGGCCGCCGGGCCCTGCACATCAAGCACACCCCGAACGGCGACGTACTCGTCGACGGCGATGGCCGCACGCAGGGTGCGCTGGTCGCGGACGGCGGCTGAGATGACCTGGGTGCTGGCGAATCTCGGGCAGATCGGCGATCTGCTGCTCGTGCATCTGCGTCAGAGCGTGATCGCGATTGTGCTCGGGTTCCTGCTGTCCCTACCGCTCGGCTGGGTCGCGTGGCGATACCGGCTGCTGCGCGGCTGGGTGATCACCGTCACCGGCCTGCTGTACACGATCCCGTCGCTCGCGCTGCTGACGATCATGCCGGGGCTCGTGGGCTACCGCGTCACGAGCGAGACGAACCTCGTGGTGGCTCTCACGATCTACGCCGTGGCCATCATGGTGCGCGCCGTCACCGACGGGCTCGACTCCGTCGACCCCGCGGTGCGGCAGTCGGCCACCGCCATGGGGTACGGCGCCGCCCGGCGGTTCTGGGCCGTCGACCTGCCGCTGTCGGGACCCGTCGTGCTCGCGGGCCTCCGGGTCACCGCCGTCAGCACCATCTCGCTCGCCACCGTCGGGATCCTGGTGGGCATCACCAACCTCGGGTATCTGTTCACCAACGGACTGCAGCGCCGGATCGTGCCGGAGGTGCTCGCGGGGGTCATCGCCGTCGTCGTCGTCGCCCTCGCCGTCGACCTGCTGCTGATGCTCCTCGGCCGGTGGCTCATGCCCTGGACGCGGGCGGTCTCCACGCGGACCGCGCGACGGGTCGCGCTGCAACCGGTGAGGGCAGCATGAACCTCATCGTCGAAGCGCTCACCTGGTTGTTCGCCCCCACGCAGTGGCAGGGGAAGGACTCGCTCGCGCTCCTTCTCGGCCAGCAGTTGCTGTTCACCGTCGTCTCGGTTGCCATCGCCGCGATCGTCGCGGTCCCGGTCGGCTGGGCGATCGGCCACACCGGCCGCGGCCGCGAGGTCGCCGTCGCGATCGCCGGCGTCGCCCGCGCCGTTCCATCCTTCGGCCTGCTCGTGCTGCTCGTGCTCCTGCTCGGCGTGCTGCACAAGCCCGAGGCGGCCGTCATCTCCTTCGTGCTGCTCGCCATCCCGTCCCTCCTTGCCGGCGCCTACTCCGGCTTCGAGGCGATCGACCGGCAGGTCATCGATGCCGCGCGCGCCATGGGCATGACCGAGCGTCAGATCCTGTGGCGGGTCGAGGTGCCCCTCGGGCTCCCACTGCTGCTCGGGGGCCTGCGCGCCGCCGTCCTGCAGGTCGTCGCGACCGTCACGATCGCGGCCTACATCGGTCTCGGTGGGCTTGGCTTGCCGATCATCACCGGACTCAGTCTGCGCCGATACGACGAGGTTCTCGGCGGCGCAATTCTCGTCGCTGCCCTCGCCCTCGTCCTCGACGGCCTGCTCGCCCTCGCCCAGCGGGCCGCCGTGCCCACCGGCCTCCGCGCGGGCCTCGCCGACCGCGGTACCGCCCGCCGCCGCGCCGTCCCGGCGCCCGCCTGACCCACCATCCCATCGCCCACCCTGCATCACAGCCCCACCAGAGAGGAACATCATGTTCACCGCACGACGCACCCGCGCCGGCCTCGCCGCCGCCGCGCTGTTCAGCACGGCGATCGCCCTGACCGCTTGCGGTTCCAGCGACCCGCTGGACACCCCGTCCGAGAGCTCCGCCGACGGCACCATTGTCATCGGTTCCCAGGCGTACTACTCGAACGAGATCATCGCCGAGATCTACGCCCAGGCACTGGAAGATGCCGGCTTCACCGTGGAGCGCCAGTTCAACATCGGCCAGCGCGACGCCTACCTGCCCGAGCTGGAGAGCGGCGCCATCACGCTGTTCCCGGAGTACTCCGGCAACCTGCTGCAGTACTTCGAGCCGGACACCGAGGCGCGTTCGCCGGAGGACGTGTACGCCGCACTCGCCGACGCGCTGCCGGATAACCTCACGGTGCTCGACCAGGCGACCGCGAGCGATCAGGACTCGTACACCGTGACGAAGGCTTTCGCCGACGAGTACAGCCTGGCGTCCATCGAAGACCTGGCGAACGTCACGGTCCCGCTCACCCTCGGCGGCCCGCCGGAGCTGGAGGAGCGTCCCTACGGCCCGACCGGCCTGAAGGACACCTACGGCATCGATGTGGCGTTCTCCGCCACCGGTGACACGACGGTCGAAGACCTTGTCGCGGGCACCGTCAACGTGGCGAACGTGTTCACCGCGGACCCCCGCATCCAGACCGACGACCTCGTCGTGCTGGAGGACCCGAAGTCGCTGTTCCTCGCCTCCAACGTGGTGCCGCTTGTGAACGCCGACGTGGCCGACGACATCGCCGACGTCATCAACGCGATCAGCGCGAAGCTCACGCCGGAGGGCCTGGTCGCGCTCAACGTGCAGAGCACGGTCGACGAGGAGTCGACGCCGGACATCGCGAAGAACTGGCTGACGGAGAACGGACTGCTCTAGCAGTCACCATTCCGACGGGGCCCTCGACGTTCAGTCGTCGAGGGCCTCGGTCAGTTCCAGCCAGCGCTCTTCGAGGGTCGCGACCTCATCGGTCAGTGCGTCCCGGCGGCGTTGCAGCTCCTGCAGCACCGCGTAGTCGTCGTGGGCGCCCGCGAGATCCCGGTCAACGGCGGCGATGTCGGTGGTGATCTTCGCCAGCCGGCGATCGATGGCGGAGACCTCCTTCTGTGCGGCGCGGCGCTCGGCGCCCCGACGCCGTCACGGCGCAGCCGCAGGTATTCGTCCACGCCGCCCGGCAGATGCCGCAGCCGCCCGTCGAGGATCGCGTATTGCTGATCGGTGACCCGCTCCATGAAGTACCGGTCGTGGGACACGACGATCAGCGTCCCCGCCCACGAGTCCAGCAGATCCTCGAGCGCCGCCAGCATGTCGGTGTCGAGATCGTTTGTCGGCTCATCGAGGATCAGCACGTTCGGCTGGTCGAGCAGGATGAGCAGCAGCTGCAGGCGGCGCTCCTGGCCGCCCGAGAGGTCCTTGACCGGGGTGGACAGCTGGTCGCTCGCAAAGCCCAGGCGCTCCAGCAGCTGACCGGGCGTGAGGTCCTGCGCCTTGGAACCGGCGCCGAGGGTGTAGCTGGTCCGAAGACCCGAGACGACCACCCGGACCGGGTCGTTCATGTGCTGGTCGAGTTCGTCCATGCGCTGGCTGAGGATCGCGACCTTCACGGTCTTGCCGCGCTTCACCCGCCCGGCGGTGGGTTCGAGGGTGCCGGCGATGAGGCTCAGCAGAGTCGATTTGCCGGCGCCGTTGACGCCCAGGATCCCGGTGCGCTCGCCCGGCGCGATCCGCCATTCGATCGGATGCAGCACCTCTCGCCCGTCGTAGGACACCGCCGCATCCAGCAGATCCACCACGTCCTTGCCAAGGCGGGCGACCGCGAGGGACTGCAGCGATACCGGGTCGCGGATCTCGGGCACGTCGGCGATCAGCTCGTTCGCCGCATCGATGCGGAAGCGCGGTTTCGAGGTGCGTGCCGGCGCGCCGCGGCGGAGCCAGGCGAGTTCCTTGCGGGCGAGGTTCTGCCGGCGCGCCTCGATGGACGCTGCCTGCCGGTCGCGCTCGACGCGCTGCAGGATGTACGCGGCATAGCCGCCCTCGAACGGGTCGACCACCCGGTCGTGCACCTCCCAGGTGACGGTGCACACCTCGTCCAGAAACCACCGATCGTGGGTGACCACGAGGAGGCCGCCGGAACTGGGGCTCCACCGCTGCTTCAGGTGCGCGGCGAGCCACGCGATAGCCTCGACATCGAGGTGGTTGGTCGGTTCGTCCAGGGCGATGATGTCCCAGTCCCCGGTGAGGAGCCGGGCCAGCGCCACGCGGCGACGCTGACCGCCCGACAGCGACGAGAGCGGTGCATCCCACGGCAGGTCGGTGACGAGCCCTGCCAGCACGTCCCGCACCTTCGGGTCGCCGGCCCACTCGTACTCCGGGGTGTCGCCCACGATGGCGTGCCCCACGGTGTCGTCGTCCGACAGCGTGTCGGCCTGGTCGAGCACGCCCATCCGGACGCCGCCGCGGACCGTGACCTTGCCCGAGTCCGGTTCTTGGCGCCCGGCGAGCATGGCGAGCAGGCTCGACTTCCCGTCGCCGTTGCGTCCGACGATGCCGATGCGGTCGCCTTCGTTCACCCCCAGTGAAATGGAGTCGAAGACGACTTTGGTGGGGAATTCGAGGTGCAGGGCGTCGGCCCCGAGGAGATGTGCCATCGGGTCCAGGCTACGGGGTCCGTGCCGGGTGGCCGCCGTGTGCCGGGGGTCAGTGGAACGCGTACTCCAGGATGGCGACGAATCCGCCGAGCAGCGCGGTGGCGAGCGCACCCACCACCCGCGCCCAGCGCGGGGCCCCGGTGCGGGAGTACGCGATCCAGCCGAGGAAACCCAGCACGACCGTCGACACGATGAGCGCCCACCCGGATGCGTCCTCGGCGTCCTGCCCGCAAAGCCCCGCGATTACCATCGCCGCGGTCGGCGGGACCGCGGCGTAGAGCATGCCGGAGGAGTGGGTGAGGGCGTACCGGGTGGCCGTGCCGAGCGGATGCCGGCCGTGGTCGGAGAGGGTCTGCGCGAACACGTGGGCGATGAAGAAGACCGCCAGGGTGACGAGCGAGCCCCAGACCGTGCTGGCGACGTCGTCGTCGTGGTCGCTCGTGATCATGAGCAGGGCGGTGTACACGATGAGGCCGTAGATGGCGGCCGGGGTCCGGAACCGCACATCGAACCAGTCATGCCAGCGCTGGCGGGGCGCGGGGGACGCGGCGGAGGTCTCGGTCATGCTCATGCGTCGAATCCCAGTGAGAGTTTGCGCAGCAGTGCGGCGAGCCGGTCCCGGTCGCTCCGGGCGAGGCTGTCCAGCAGCACTGCCTCCGCGTCGACGAGGCGGGTGATGGCGGCGTCCACCCGGATGCGGCCGTCTTCGGTCAGCGTCACCAGGACGCTCCGGCCGTCGGCCGGGTCGTCCTCCCGGCGGACCAGACGGCGGCCCACGAGGCGGTCGATGCGGTTGGTCATGGTGCCGCTGGAGACCAGGGTCTGCTGCAGCAGCTGCTTGGGGCTGAGCTGGAATGGCTCGCCAGCGCGACGGAGCGCGGAGAGCACGTCCCACTCCCACGGTTCCAGGTCGCTGCGGGTGAACGCCTCCCGCCGCGCACGATCCAGGTGCCGAGACAGCCGGTCGACGCGTGAAAGCACCTCCATGGGAGAGAACTCGAGGTCGGGGCGCTGCGCGCGCCAGGCGCCGACGATGCGGTCCACCTCGTCCGTCTCATGCGCCATGGGTCCATTATCCCGGGCGGCGACCGCCGCGGGGGGATGGCAGACTGGAGCGGCGCCGAATGGCGCGGTCCGCCGTGGTGTAATGGCAGCACGACAGCCTTTGGAGCTGTGAGGTCTAGGTTCGAATCCTGGCGGCGGAGCATGTCCGATCACACCGACACAGACCTCGCCGTCATCGTCCTCGCCGCGGGGCAAGGGACGCGAATGCGCTCCCGGCTCCCGAAGGTGCTCCATCCGATCGGGGGAACACCGCTCCTCGGGCACGTGCTGCACACGGCCGCCGCTCTCGCTCCGGCGCGGGTCGTCGTCGTCGTCCGCCACGACCGGGATGCGGTTGCCGCAGCCGTCGCGGAGCTCGCTCCCGACGCGACCATCGTCGACCAGGACGAGATCCCCGGCACCGGCCGCGCGGTGCAGCAGGCGCTTGACGCGCTCGCCGGCTTCGACGGCGACGTTCTCGTCCTCAGCGGCGACGTGCCCCTCATCGAGCGGGACACACTGGCCGGGCTCCTCGACGCACACCGCGGGCGCGCCGCATCCGTCACGGTCCTCAGCTCCCACGTTGCCGACCCGGCCGGCTACGGGCGGGTGCTTCGGGACGCCTCTGGAGACGTGGAGCGCATCGTCGAGCAGAAGGATGCGACCGACCACGAGCGGCAGGTCGCCGAGATCAACTCCGGCGTGTACGCGTTCCGGGCGGCCTCGCTCGCGGTGCATCTGGCCGCGGTGACCCGTGACAATGCGCAGCAGGAGATGTACCTGACCGACGTGATCGGTCTGGCACGCCGGGCCGGCGAGCGGGTCGCCGCCGCTGTCGCGCCCGATGCGACCGCGGCGCTCGGCGTGAACGACCGGGTGCAGCTCGCCGAGGCGGCGCGGCTCCTGAACGAGCGCATCGTCCGGCGGTGGCAGCGCGCCGGCGTGACCATCCAGGATCCGGCGACCACCTGGATCGACGCGGCTGTGACGCTCGCCGAAGACGTCACGGTGCTGCCGAACACACAGCTCCTCCGGGCCACCGTCGTCGAGCGGGGCGCGACGATCGGACCCGACACCACCCTCAGCGACTGTGAGGTGGGGGAGGATGCGGTCATCCGTCGCGCGGACGCCACCCTCGCGGTCATCGGCGCGCGCGCCCAGGTCGGTCCCTTCGCCTATCTGCGACCCGGCACCGTGCTCGGCGCGGGCGGCAAGATCGGCACCTACGTGGAGACGAAGAACTCCCGCATCGGCGAGGGCAGCAAGGTGCCGCACCTGTCGTACATCGGTGATACCGACATCGGTGTGAACGTGAACCTCGGTGCCGGCGCCATCACCGCCAACTACGACGACATCGACAAGCACCGCACCGTGATCGGTGACGAGGTGCACTCCGGCTCGCACAACGTCTTCGTCGCGCCCGTTAGGATCGGTGATGGCGCGAAGACCGGCGCCGGCGCGGTGGTCCGCAAGGACGTTCCGCCCGGTGCGCTGGCTCTGACCGTCGCCCCTCAGCGCAATGTCGAGGGGTGGGTCGAGAAGAACAGGCCGGGTACCGGCGCCGCCGCAGCGGCGGAACGAGCCCGGTCGGCACAGGAATCGGGCGATGGCACGCAAGGATAAGAAAGTCGATCTCGACCGTGAGCGTGGAATCGCGCCGGGGCTGGTCGCCAAGACCAAGAAGCGGCTCGTCGTCGCGGCAGGGCGTTCCCATCTGGCCCTCGCCGGTGAGGTAGCGACCGCGCTCGGCACCCAGTTGGTGCCCACGGAATACCGCACCTCCGCCTCGGGCGAGATCCTCACCCGGTTCGAAGTGTCGATCCGCGGCTGCGACGTGTTCCTCATCCAGTCGTTCGGCCCGCCGGTCAACGAATGGCTGATGGAGCTGCTCATCATGCTCGACGCTGCTAAGCGCGCGTCGGCGAAGCGCATCACCGTCGTCGCGCCGTACTACCCGTACTCCCGGCAGGACAAGAAGGGTCGCGGGCGTGAGCCCATCAGTGCCCGCCTGGTGTCCGACTTGCTGCGCACCGCGGGCGCCGACCGTGTCATGAGCGTCGACCTGCACGCGGCGCAGATCCAGGGCTTCTTCGACGGCCCCGTGGACCACCTGTTCGCCAAGCCGGTGCTCATGGAGCACTTCCAGCGCACCCTCAGCCCGGAGGACCGGGACAAGCTGACGGTCGTCTCACCCGACACCGGCCGCGTCCGGGTCGCCGACCAGTGGTCGGACAGCCTGGGTGCGCCGCTCGCGATCATCCACAAGCGGCGCGACCCGAATGTCGCGAACCAGGTCACCGTGAACGAGATCGTCGGTCGCGTCGAGGGCCGGGTCTGCCTCCTCGTGGACGACATGATCGACACCGGCGGGACCATCGTGAAGGCCGCGCAGGCGCTGAAGGCGAGCGGCGCCGAGCGCGTCATCGTCGCTGCCACGCATGCGGTCTTCAGCGACCCGGCCGTCGAGCGCCTGCAGGATGCGGCGGTAGACCAGGTCGTGGTGACCGACACCATCCCGCTGCCGGCGGAGAAGATCTTCCCCGGCCTCACGGTGCTGCCGATCGCACCGCTGCTGGCACGGGCGATCCGCGAGGTGTTCGAGGATGGCTCGGTCACGAGCATGTTCGACGGCGCCGCCTGAGCACCACAGCGCGGTCTCATAGGCCGTTCTCAGACCTCTCCGCGAGCATGGTCCATGTCGCCGCATACAGCGGTCGATATCGCGGGATGCGGCGTTCGCCGGACCCCGCGCCAACTCCGCACGAGAGGACCGGTATGCCCCGCTCGATCGCCGCACCCCGCCCCGTCCGCGTCGCTGCCGCTGCGGCCGGCGCACTCGGCATCCTCACCCTCGCCGCCTGCGCCCCGGCCGAGGCCGAACCCACGGATCAGACCAGCTCGTCCGCCACGGCTGACACCTCCACCCCGGCCGGTTCCGACGCCGGCAGCACCACGGGGGACAGCACCTATGCCGACGGCACCTACACCGCGGAAGGCACGTACCAGACGCCGGAGACGGTCGAGCAGATCACCGTCACCCTCACGCTCGCGAGCGACGTCATCACCGACGTCGAGGTGACCGGTGACCCGCAGGCGCGGGAGACCGAGCAGTACCAGTCGCAGTTCATCGGCGGCATCGCGGATGTCGTGGTCGGCAAGGACATCGATGAGATCTCCGTCAGCCGGGTGGCCGGGTCGTCCCTGACCAGCGGCGGCTTCAACAAAGCCGTCGAGGAGATCAAGGCCGACGCGGCGTCATGACCGCCGCCCGCTGGGCGTTCGACGCGATCGGGACCCGGTGGGAGATCGAGAGCGCGGAGCCGCTGGGCGCCGACCTCCGGGACGACGTGACGGCGCTCATCGACGGTTTCGACCGGGAGTGGTCGCGGTTCCGTGACGATTCCGCGGTGACCAGGCTCGGCGTCGCGGGAGGCGCCGTGCCCGCACCCGCGGACGCGGTCGCCCTCCTCGGGATCTACCGGGAGCTGGATGCGGCGACCGGCGGCGCGGTGAACCCGCTCATCGGTGCGGCGCTCGCCCGCCGCGGCTACGACGCCCGCGTCACCCGGGTCGACCACGGCGCGGAGCCCGCGCCCGCCGACTGGACCCGCATCCTCACCGTCGACGAGGATCTGTTGCGCCTGACCGGACCCGCCGTGATCGATGTCGGCGCGGCGGGTAAGGGACGGCTGGTGGACCGGGTGGCCGGGCTCATCGCCGCCCGCGTGACGGGTGACGTCGTCGTGGACGCGAGCGGGGACCTTGTGGTGCGCGGCGGGCCGGTGCGGGTCGGCCTCGAGCACCCGTACGACCCGCGGCGCGCGATCGGCGCGTGGGAGATCGCCGACGGCGCGCTGTGCGCGTCAGCCGTGAACCGTCGCGCGTGGGGGGAGAGCCTGCACCACGTGCTGGACGCCCGCACCGGCGAGCCGGTCCGCACGATTGCCGCGACGTGGGCGAGGGGGGCCGACGCGCTGCACGCGGATGCGACCGCGACCGCGCTGTTCTTCGACGGCGGTCCGGAACTGGCGTACCGGTGGGGCGTCGAGTGGGCCAGGATGACAACGGACGGCCGGGTGGAGTGGTCACCGGGCGGCAAGGAGGGGTTGTTCCTATGATCGCGTCGCTCACCGCCGCACTGAACCGCGGACTGGTCCTCCTCGGCCGCATCTCAATGTACCGGATGGTCCTGCTCGCGCTCGCCGTGCTGGCGGCCATCGCGCTCGTACTGTCGCTGTTCGGCCTGGTCCTGCCGACCCCGGGGGAGCTCCTCGCCACCGCCGCGGTCCTCGCGGTCGTGTGCAGCGCGGTCGACGCCGTTGCCCAACGGATGCTGCGCTTGCCGTGGCGGATCGAGTCGTCGCTCATTACCGCAGGGATCCTGCTGTTCGTGCTGCGGCCCTCGCTCGAGCCGGCGGGCCTCGGCGGTATCGCGATCGCCGCGGCGGCCGCATCCGTCTCGAAGTACCTGCTGGTCTGGCGCGGACGTCACGTGTTCAACCCGGCCGCGGTTGGTGCGACCGTGCTCACCGTGTTCGCCGGATTCGCTCCGCTGGAGTGGAACCTGGGCGGCTCGGCCTGGTGGGTGGGGTCCCCGGTGCTGTTCGCACCGGTGCTGCTGCTCGGCCTCGCGGTGCTCTGGCGCACCGAGCGGCTGGGGGTGGCTGCGCTGTTCTTCGTCGTCGCGGTCGTCGTCGGCGTGCTCCGCGTCGTTGTGCAGTACGGGCAGCTGGGACTCGAGCTGCCGTTCGGGGAGGTGCTCTCCGCCACCCTGTGGTCGTCGCCGTTCCTGTTCCTCGCGGCCTTCATGCTTTCCGAGCCGCTGACGCTGCCGCCCCGCCGGTGGCAGCAGCTCGTCGTCGCGGTCGTCGTCGGTCTGCTTGCCGGCTGGCCGCTGCCGCTTGGACCGATCACGCTCGGCCAGGAGCGGGCGCTCCTCATCGGCAACCTCGTGGCGTTCGCGTTCTGCCTGCGCGCATCGGTCCGGCTGACGCTCGAGAGCCGCAACGACCCGGCCCCGACCGTGCGAGAACTGACGTTCCGCGCCAGTCGCCCGCTGACGTTCCGCGCCGGGCAGTATCTGGAGCTCGAGGTGTCGCACCGGCGCCCGGATATCCGCGGCACCCGGCGGGAGTTCAGCATCCTGTCCGCGCCGGAGGACCTGCCGACCGTCAGGGTGGCGTACCGCGACAACGGCGGTCCGCAGTCGAGCTTCAAGCGCGCGCTCGCCGCGGCCGCGCCGGGGGACCGGCTCGCGATCACCGGGGTATGGGGCGACTTCGTCCTCCCCGCGGACCCCGCGCGCCCGGTGCTGATGGTGGCCGCCGGGATCGGCGTCACCCCGTTCGTCTCGCAACTCCGGCACCTCGCCGCGACGGGCGACCGGCGCGACGTCGTGCTCGTGTACGTGGTCCCGGATGCGGCAGACATGCCGTTCCGCGCCGACCTCGCTGCATCCGGGGTGCCGGTGGTGGTGTTCTCCCGCACGGATCCCGGGGAGCTGCCGCCGGGGTGGACGTGGACCGGCGGCGTGAGGCTGGATGCGCAATCGCTGGCGGCCGCGGTGCCCGACCTCGCCGAGCGCCACGCGTACATCTCCGGCCCGCCCGGGCTCATCGCGGATCTCGCTCCCGCGCTGTCCCGCGCGCGGGGTCTCACGACCGACGCCTTCGCCGGCTACTGACCCCGCGGACCTTCCCGTCGCTCCGCTTCGTGCTCGGTGGTTCGTTCATGTGCGCGGTCGCGGTCGTGTCTGTGTCTCGCGTTCGGGTGGCACTCGCGGCGGCTTCGGGTTCCCGCATCCCGCCGTGCTGCCACTCGAAGCGCACGCGTCCGAACCCGTCTCGCGGTCAGAGCGGTTTGAGCGCGAGAGCGCCAGAGCGTCAGAGTGCCCGAGCGCCAGGCCCGCGGGCTACGCGCGGTGCTCGCGGTAATAGGCGAGGAGCGCGCGGGTCGACGGGTCCTGCGCGGCCAGGGCATCCTCGTCGCCCTCGATCGCGGGGGCAATCTGCAGCGCGAGCTGCTTGCCGAGTTCCACGCCCCACTGGTCGAAGCTGTTGATGCCCCAGATCGTGCCCTGCGTGAACGTGATGTGCTCGTACAGGGCGATGAGCTGCCCCAGCACCGCCGGCGTCAGCGCGGGCGCGAAGATCGACGTCGTCGGCCGGTTGCCGCCGAACGTGCGCGCCGCGACGAGCGGGCCGGTGGTGCCCTCCGCCTCGACCTCGGATGCGGTCTTGCCGAACGCCAGCGCCTTGGTCTGGGCGAGGAAGTTGGCCAGGAACAGCCCGTGCACGTCACGGTCGCCGTCCCGCAGCGGGTACGCCGGGTTCGCGAAGGCGATGAAGTCCGCCGGGATCAGGCGCGTGCCCTGGTGGATGAGTTGGTAGAACGCGTGCTGGCCGTTGGTACCCGGCTCGCCCCAGAACACCTCTCCGGTGTCGGTGGTGACGGGGGAGCCGTCCCAGCGGACCGACTTGCCGTTCGATTCCATCGTCAGCTGCTGCAGGTACGCCGGGAAGCGGTGCAGCAGCTGCGCGTACGGCAGCACGGTGTGCGACTGCGCACCGAGGAAGTTCGTGTACCAGATGTTCAGGAGGCCCATGAGGACGGGGACGTTCCGTTCCAGCGGGGTCGTCGCCACGTGCACATCGACGGCGTGGAATCCGGCGAGGAGCTCACGGAACGCATCGGGTCCGAGCGTGATCGCGAGCGACAGGCCGATCGCGGAGTCGACCGAGTATCGGCCGCCCACCCAGTCCCAGAAGCCGAAGGCGTTGTCGGTGTCGATCCCGAAGGCCGCGACCTTGTCGAGCGCGGTGGAGACAGCGACGAAGTGGTGTGCGACCGCATCCGTCCGCGCGTCGTCGTCGTCGGCGATGGCGCCGGATGCGGTGAGCCCCTGCCACAGCCAGTCCCGGGCGAGCCGGGCGTTGGTGAGGGTCTCAAGCGTCGTGAAGGTTTTCGACGCCACGACGAACAGGGTGGTCTCCGGGTCGAGGCCGGCGGTCTTCTGGGCGATGTCGGTCGGGTCGATGTTCGAGACGAAGCGCGCCTCGATGCCCGCATCCGCGTAGGGCTTCAGCGCTTCGTAGACCATGACGGGGCCGAGGTCGGAGCCGCCGATGCCGATGTTGACGACGTGGGTGACGCGCCTGCCGGTGACGCCGGTCCCCTCGCCCGAGCGGACGCGCTCGGCGAACGCGGAGAGGCGGTCCAGCACCTCCTGCACGTCGGTGTCGATGTGCTGGCCGTCGACCTCGAGGGCGGGGGTGGCACCCGCGGGGCGCCGGAGGGCCGTGTGCAGGACCGCGCGATCCTCGCTGGTGTTCAGGTGCACTCCGGCGAGCATCTGTGCGAAGCGCTCGGCGACGCCGGTCTCCTCCGCCAGCCGGACGAGGGAGGCGAGGATGTCGTCCGTCACGAGGTTCTTCGACAGGTCGACGTGGAGGTCGGCGAGAGGCAGGCTCAGGCGCTCGGCGCGGTCGGCATCCGCGGCGAACCACCCGCGCAGGTCGGGGGTGAATCCGGAGCGGTGGGCGTCGAGCTCGGCCCAGGCGGACGTGGTGGTGGCATCGATGGGACTGGTCACGAGTCCACGCTAGCGCCGCGCGCGGCCGGCGGCATCCGCGGCCGTCGCCACCCTGTCGTCGGCGGGGAATCAGGATGCGGGGGCGGCGGGAGGATCGGCGGGCTTGGCGGGAAGACGCACCGTGAAGGTGGTGTCGCCGGGGCGCGAGTCCACGCTGATGTCGCCGGCGTGCGCCTCCACGATCGCACGGGCGATGGAGAGCCCGAGGCCGGTGCCGCCGGTGTTCCGGGCGCGGGAACGGTCGCCGCGGGAGAATCGTTCGAACAGCTCCCGCGCGACCTCGGGGTCGACGCCCGGTCCGTCGTCGTGCACGCGGAGGACCGCCTGGCCGTCCTCCCGATCGACCGAGAGGGTGACCG
>NZ_JAPLAI010000010.1:0-3960 GCF_026393345.1 Microbacterium sp. | reverse complement strand
ACGACCTGGAGGAGGCGTGGCTCGTCCCCGGCGATGACCACCGGGTCTTCGCCGACCTCGAGAACCCATTCGTGGTCGCCGCCCGTCACCTGGGCGTCGCCGATCGCCTCGATCGCGAGACGGCTCAGGTCGACGGTGCCGTAGACGAGTTCCTGGCCCTCTTCGAGCCGGGCGAGGAGCAGCAGATCCTCCACGAGTGCGGTCATCCGAAGCGACTGCGCCTGAATGCGTTCCAGCGCCGACTCGGTGTTGTCGCTGAGGGCGGGATCGCGCAGCGACAGCTCGGAGTACCCACGGATCGAGGCGAGCGGGGTGCGCAGCTCGTGGCTGGCGTCGGCGACGAAGCGCCGCATCCGTTCCTCATTGCGCTGGCGGGCGTCGAGGGCCGACCCGACGTGGTCGAGCAGGGTGTTGAGCGAGGCACCGACCCGGCCGATCTCGGTGTCGTCGTCGGCCTGCGCCGCGGGGACCCGTTCCGTGATCGTCACCGCACCCTCGGACAGCGGCTGCGCGGCGACGCGCTCGGCGGTGGCCGCGACCGCACGGAGTGGCGCGAGGGAGCGACGGATGATGATGGCCAGCAGCACGCCGAGGATCAGCAGGCCCCCGATGGTCACGAGCGCGACGGTGGTGAGAATCTGCGCGAGCGTCGTGGTGACCTCACTCGTCGGCAGGCCGTACACGGCGAACACGCCGGAGGGGTCGCCACTGAAGTACACCCGGTACTGGCCGAGGTCGGGGACATCCACGGTGGCGAACCCGCCGACCTGGACCTGCTGGACCACGTCGGTGATCTGCGAGGTGTCGATGCTCCGGACCGTGTCGTCGGCCGCGACGTAGGCGCCGCTGATCCCGGTCGGCATCCGCACCACCAGCAGATAGCCGTGTTCCTGGCGTCCGCCGGAGAGGATGTCGGAGGCGGTCGCCGACAGCGCCCCGCGGGTGACATCGGGGGCGTACTGCAGCACCTGCACGTTGAGGTTCTGCTGCATGATCGTGCTGAGGATCGTGCCGGTCGCCAGCCCCACCGCGCCGAGGATGATCGCGACCATGCCGATGACCGCGGTCATCAGCCGGGTCTGCAGAGTCCAGTGGGCGAACCGGCGCCGCGGCGAGACGGATGCGGTCACTGCGCGGCTTTGATCATGTAACCGACGCCGCGCACGGTGTGGATCAGCGGCTCGCGTCCCTGGTCGATCTTCTTGCGCAGGTAGGAGATGTACAGCTCCACCACGGAGGAGCGGCCGCCGAAGTCGTAGTTCCACACCCGGTCGAGGATCTGGGCCTTCGACACGACGCGGCGCTGGTTGCGCATGAGAAAGCGCAGCAGCTCGAACTCGGTCGCCGTCAGCTCGATCTGGGTGCCCGCACGTTCGACTTCGTGGCTGTCCTCGTTGAGGCTCAGGTCGCCCACGCGCAGGATCGGCTCCGCGTCGTCGGCGCGGGCCGTGCCGGCGCGGCGCATGAGACCGCGGAGCCGTGCCACGACCTCTTCCAGGCTGAACGGCTTCGTCACATAGTCGTCGCCGCCGGCGGTGAGACCCGCCACCCGGTCGGAGACCGCATCCTTCGCAGTGAGGAAGAGCACGGGCACGTCGTTGCCGGACTGGCGTAGCCGCTGCAGCACAGCCATGCCGTCGAGGTCGGGCATCATGATGTCGAGCACCATGGCGTCCGGCTCGAAATCGCGGGCGGAGGACAGGGCCTCGAACCCGGAGGCCGCGGCCCGCACCTCCCAGCCCTCCATGCGCAGGGCCATGGACAGCAGGTCGGTGAGCATCTGCTCGTCGTCGACGACGAGGACGCGCGGGGGCGTGCCGTCGGCACGGTGGAGTGCGGGGGCTGCAGCCATGGTGGTCATGCCTCGATTCTCGGACGCAACCTATGCGGTTCCTATGGCAGAGCATATGCACTGGCTGTGAGTCACGCTCATAGGTTCCTCTTAACCTCCGCTGACGGCGCGCATCACCCGCATCCGTAGGTTCGCAGCGATGGCCGGAGACCCGCGGCCGAGAGGAGACCCATGTACTGGACGTACCTGCGGCGGGAGCTCGCCGGCCGCAAGAAACAGACCATCATCGTCGCGGCGGGACTCGCCATCGCCGTCGCGCTCGTGATCATCGTCAACTCGCTGTCCGGAGGTGTACGCGACGCGCAGGCCGCCGCGCTGGAATCCGTGTACGGCGTCGGCACCGACCTGACGGTCACCGGTGCGCAGGCCGAGCCTGGGGAGGGCGGACCCGGGCAGGGCGGTGGATCGTTCGACTTCGGCGAGGACGGCGGCGCGACAGCCGAGGACGGCACCACGACCCTCGAGCAGTCGCGACTGATGACCGACATGATGCGCGGCACCCTGGATGCGTCGACGGTCGCGGATGCCACATCCGTCGACGGCGTGGCCGCCGCATCCGGCGCCCTCAGCCTCACGAACTCGACGTTCTCCGGCGAGCTGCCCACTGCACCGAGCGACGGAACCGGCACCACCGACGGCCAGGCTGCGCCGCCTGCGGGCGGTCAGGGCGGCGGCTTCGGTGGCGGCTCCTTCGACGTCGACTCGTTCACCGTGCTCGGCGTCGAGTCGGCCGACACCACCGTCGGCCCGCTCTCCTCCGTGGAGCTGTCCGAGGGGCGGCTCCTGGATGCGGGGGACGACGGTGAGAACGTGGCCGTCCTCGACGCCACGTACGCGACCTCGAACGACCTCGCCGTGGGCGACACCATCGATGTCGGCGGCACCGACATGGAGATCGTCGGCATCGTCGCCTCCACCTCATCCGAGGCCGACACCGCCGCCAACGTGTACATCCCGCTGGGCGTCGCCCAGACCCTCGCGGGTGTCGGCGACGTCGTCTCCACCGTGTACGTTCAGGCCGAGTCGGCCGGCGACATCGCCGCGGTGCAGTCCGCGCTCGAAGAAGCGCTCCCCGAGGCGACGGTCAGCTCGCAGTCCGACCTCGCCTCGACCGTGTCCGGATCGCTCGCCAGCGCGTCGTCGCTGATCACGAATCTCGGCACCTGGCTGTCGATCATCGTTCTCGTCGTGGCCGTGGCGCTCGCCGTCCTGTTCACGATCTCCGGCGTCTCGCGTCGCACCCGTGAGTTCGGCACCCTGAAGGCGATCGGCTGGTCCAACCGCCGGGTCGTCGGTCAGGTGGCGGGGGAGTCCGTCGTGCAGGGCCTGCTGGGCGGCATCCTCGGTCTCGTCATCGGACTCATCGGAGTCGTCGCGATCAACATCATCCAGCCGACCATCTCCGCTGCCGCGAGCACGCCGACCGGACCCGGTGGCGACGCCGGCGGCGGAGGCGGGATGCCGGGCGGCATGGGGCAGGCCGCGGCGACCGCGGCCGACATCACCCTCAGCGCGCCGATCTCGGTCTCCGTGATCATTGCGGCGATCGTGCTGGCCGTGGCCGGTGGTCTCGTCGCCGGCGCGTTCGGCGGATGGCGCGCCGCGCGGCTGAGTCCCGCCGAGGCGCTCAGGTCCGTGGCGTGATCGACAACCCGACAGAATCGACAGGAGCACACAGATGACCATCGTGGAAACCGGGCAGGAGGGCGTCGCCGATCAGGCGCCGACCCCCGCCTACCGCATCGTCGGCGTCACCAAGACGTACGCGCAGAAGGGACGCGTCGTGAAGGCGCTGACCGGCGTGGACGTGGAGAGCGCGCACGGCGACTTCGTCAGCATCCAAGGTCCCACCGGCGGCGGGAAGTCGACCTTCCTGCAGCTTCTCGGGGCGCTGGACCGTCCCACCGCCGGGTCGGTGTACCTGGACGGGCAGGACATCGCCCAGGCATCGAACGCCGAGCTCGGGCGGCTCCGGGCGCACGAGATCGGGTTCGTGTTCCAGGGCTTCAACCTCATCCCGACGCTGACGGCCGCCGAGAACGTCGACATGGGCCTGGAGCCGCTGGGTCTGAGTCGCGAGGAGCGCGCACAGCGGGTCGCCGAGGCGC
>NZ_JAPLAI010000045.1 GCF_026393345.1 Microbacterium sp. | reverse complement strand
GCGAGGCGACCATCACCAGGGCTGTCAGCAGCACGAAGCAGGTGAAGGTGAGGCTGGTGTTGACCAGCCGGTGAGGGACGGAGGAAGGGTACTTTTCCATCAGGGTGCGCTCCACGGCTCGACGGTGTGCGTTGGATGCCCCTTGGGCGACGGTACCAGCGGCGTGTGCGCTTGTCTGCGGGTGCGCCGTATCGTCTCCCGACGGCGTCGTCCCGCCCGCAGCGCGAGCACGAGCGCCGCGCCGGTCGCGGCACCCAGGACGTTCGCGAACACGTCTCGGATGCTGGCCGTGCGATGCGGCAGCAGCAGCTGCCCGAGTTCGACCGTCGCGGACACCACGGTCGCCGCGGCGATGCCGGCCCACGATCGACGGAACCCGAGCGTGAGCAGGACGCCGAGCGGCGCGAACAGCGCGATGTTCGCCGCGAACTCCACCCAGCCCTGTCGCACCGCCCCGAGACCGAGGTCCCTCAGCCAGGTGGTCGTCGCCGCGACGAGTTCCGCGGGCGAGGTGGGCGACAGCAGGATCACCAGTGCGCCACCGAGGTAGACCGCCAGCGCGCTCAGGACCGCGGTCACCCCACGCCGGCGGCCACCGGGGGCGGGCGGGATGTCGCTGCGGCGGGTGTTCACGTGCCCTCCCGGATGACGGCGGGTGACCACGCATGCTCGATGAAGAGACGCGGGTCACCGCTGCCGTCGGCAGCGAGCGCCCACACGTCGCTGTCTCCCACGGCCCCTGGACGCGGCATCCCATAGAGGATCGTGTTGTCATCGAGCCACATGATCTGGTCGTCGACGGAGCGCGACTCGGGGAGCAGGGAGACCTCCCCGGTGACGAGGTCGTAGATCGCGGGTGTCCACTGCACCCCCGGCCCCGAACCGGCGGTGACGCGTTTGAACGCGATTCGGCTCCCGTCCGGCGAGAGGGAGGGGCACTCGACGTTCTCGGCCAGTGCCGTCAGGGTGCGCGACGCGACATCGCCGCGCACCAGGTAGGTCGTGCCCGAGGCGGTGAGTGCCGCCGTCGCGTAGAAGGCGGTGTCGCCGTCGAAAGTCACACCCCAGAAGTTGCGATCGAGCGCGGTGGTCGGTGCGCCGTCGATGAGCAACGTCCACTCCTCGAGGTTTCCGAGACTCTCGCCGTGGGAGGAACGGATCACGGTCTCGGTCGAGAACCCGATCGTGGCGTAGGAGTGACCCGTCACGAACGCCGTGGTCGCCAGGATCGATCCGTCGACGGAGAGTCGAGTACGGCTCGGGATGCCGGGGAGCGGCCATTCCTGCAGCCGTTCGCCGGTCCACGCGTAGAGGGTCGCGGAGTAGGACGGAACGATGCCGCGTTCGATGCGCAGGCAGGAGAGTTCCTCCGCCGTGGCGTCCACACGATCGCAGACGAGGCGATCGACTGATCGTGTGCCGCTCGGGTCGGCGAGCGGAACGCTCGCCACGTGGCCGTATCCGGCACCGGGCGCGGTGTTGCGGAACACGATCCGCTCGCCCGTCGCGATGCTGCCGGCGGGTGCCGTGTCGACGAGGGCGGGCGCGGCCGCGCGGGCCTCGTGCTGCCGCCACGCGAAGACGCCGACGATCGAGGTCATGGTGAGCGCCAGCGCCGCCGCGATCGCCACGATGAGCCACTTCCGCCGGTCGCTCATGTCCTCGCCTCCTCCGGTGCCCCGAGCAATGGTCGGAGGAGGAGGGCGGCCGTCGGGATGGCGACGACAAGGAGGCCGGCGACGACGAGCATGGACGACTCGCGTCCGATCGTGAACCACAGCACGCCGAAGCCGGCAGCGGACACGAACCGTGCAACGGCCACAACCGTCTGCGCCGCACCGAGACCCGTCCCCCGTGTCCGGGGCAGGGTGAGCTGTGCGGTGAGAGCCGCGAGCACCCCGTCCGTCGCGGCGTAGAACACCCCGAGGAAGAGCAGGCAGAGGATCGTGGCGGCGACGTCGGCGATGGGCAGCGCCGCCGTCAGGTACGTGGCGAGGAGGGCGGCGTGCCCGAGGACGAACACCCTCGCGCTCCCGAACCGATCGGCGAGCCGCCCCAGCGGGACCGCGAACGCGAGAAACGCGACGTTGGTCCCGACATACAGCAGCGGGAACCAGTGCGCCGCGAAGTCGCTCCGCTCCAGCAGCACCAGGTAGACGAATCCATCCCCGATGGTGAGGAGCCCCAGGATGCCCGCCGCGGCCAGCACCCGGCGCAGCGGACCCCGACCGAGGACGTGCCAGGGGAACTTCTCGCGCGGCGGATGCGGCGCCCCCGTCACGCGGACGGGCCGGCGGCGGGTGCGGACGTTCGGCACGACCAGTCCCAGGATCACGACACCGACGGCCGCGAATGCGAAGGACGCGACGAAGACGGTGAGATACCCGTCCGGGATGACGAGCAGGATCGCGAACGCGAGGAGGGGACCGACCGCTGCGCCGATGTTGTCCAGCATCCGATGGACGCCGAACGCCGACGCCAGCCTCGCCGGGTCGCTGACGGCGGTGATGAGCGCATCGCGCGGCGCGGTGCGGACGCCCTTCCCGATGCGGTCAGCGGTGACCACGGCCGTCAGCGCTGCGAACCCGGAGCCGATGAGAAGTCCCACGCGCGCCACGGCCGCCAGTGCATAACCCGCGAAGGCGACCCATTTGGGCTGGTCCGAACGATCCGCCACGTAGCCTCCCGCGATGCGGACCACCGCGCTCACGCCCTGGTACAGACCATCCAGGACTCCGAAGGCGATGGTCGACAGCCCCAGGACACCGGTCACGTAGAGCGGCAGGATCGCGGTGACGGACTCCGACGAGATGTCGGTGAGCAGGGAGACCACGCCGAGCGTCACGACCGTCGACGAGACGGTCCGCCGACCGCGGGACCGGCGAGAGGGTGCGGTGGCAAGGGCGTCGGGGGTATCGGGGGGAGCCGGGGGCTGGTCCGGCGCGGGACGGTTCGCGAGGGAGATGTACACGCGCTCACCCCGTCCGTACGATGCCGAAGACGGTGTAGACCGTGCCGGTGCCGGAGGCGTCCGCCGACACGGTGATCGAGGACGAGGCGTCGCCGAAGGAGGCAGCGCCCGCCTCCGCGCCGGGAACCGCCGCGAGGCGGAGTGCGCTCCACCGGGCGCGGTACGCCTCGAGGACCTCCTCGGGCGAGGCATCTGTCCGGGCGACCAGCGCTGACTGCACGAGACTGCCTTCGCTCGCGACGGAGGACTCGATGACGTCGGAGCCGTCGAGCGGACCGGCGACCTCCACGGGGTATCCCGCCACGATCGCTCCGCGCGCGGACGCGGAGTCGGCCGGCGGCAGGCTCGAGGGTGGGTGCGTCGCCGCCCGGGGAGGGAGTCGATCTGGCGTCACCGTCCCGTCACCGGGCGGCATGACCTCGCTCCCGGTCGTGGGCGTTGCCCCCGGGAGTGGCCCGGTCGAGGAGGAGTGTGCACCCCCGACGGCGGGCGGCGTGGGCGCGACGGGCGCGATGAACAACCAGCCCCCGAGACCGAGCCCGAGCGCGACGACACCGGCACCGACGATCAGTGCCGTCCGCATGTTCCGCGTCAAGAAACGCGGATGCGCCAGTGTCCCCATCGAGCCATTCCCCACGTCCCCACACGTGGACGCAGCTCGAGCGCCACCGTGCCTTCCCCAAGATGGTCGATCTCCCCAGATCGCGACCACCCGCTTGTCCGCCGAGCATACTGTCCGGCGGTCGTTGAGGGAACAGGCGCGGCGGAATTCCCTGGCCCTCATCGGATAGCCGGTCCCACCTCGACCAGAGCGACCGGCGCGGCGACCGGGCGAGACGTGTCATCGCGTTCCCACCCGGTGTCGCCACGTGCCGCGGCGCGGCGTGCGCGTCGCCGTGCGTCCAGGGCGAACGCGGCGTAGATCGCCGCATCCGCCGCGGACAGCGCTCCGCGGATGCTGGCCGCGAGCTCCCGCACGCTCGACCGCCCGGTGTCGATGCCCTGCTGTGCCGGTCCGCGCCGCATCCGGCACAGGATCTGTCGCAGGGTGGCGGCGCGATGAGGCACACCGACGGTCACCGGCTCGGTGGGGGGAAACACCTTCTCCGCCGGGGAGAACAGACGGTCGACGTAGAGATCGTCGGCCGTGTACGGGGGGAAGTGACCGATGCGGTCGTGGCCCACACGGCTCACCGCGTACACCCCCGCGCCCCAGAGCGCGGCCGATGTCGACGGCATCCGCTGCCGGGCGCGGTAGTACGCCCGAACCAGCGTCGAGGCATCGGACAGATCCAGGCCGAAAAGCAGGGGCGCCTTTCTTGATGACGGGGACGAGCGCGTGCGGGGGCACCACGATGTCGGCGTCGAGATAGAACCGCGGCCAGACGGTGGCGCACTCGTCACCGAGATTCAGCGCGGTCGTCTTCGAGGCAGCGTCCGTCTCGATCACCTGCACTCCGGCATAGGAGCGGGCTCGCGCGGCTGTGTCGTCGTGGCAGCCGTTGCACACGACGACCACTTCCAGCCGGCCGGCTGCGGCCAGCTCGGCGAGCGGCTCCAGGGTCCGGCTGATCACCCCGGCCTCGTCGTGGGCGGGGATCACGACGGACGCCGCCGGAAACGTGTCGACCGGTTCCGCGTCCCTCCTCGCGTGCGGCAGTGTCGCCCAGCGCGCTCTGCTGCGCAACGCCCAGCGGGAACGGGCGTTCCCGGCGGATCGACGAAGGTGCTCTCCCACCATCACGGCCGCGCGGAAGGCGGCGGCGGAACGCGGCCGGTGCTTCTCGATGTAGCGGACGCGGTTGACGGTCAGCAACGCGTTCAGGTCGGCGGACGTCCCGGACCCGCCGCGACGGTGGGTTGCGCCCGCCGCGGGGTCGAACCACACCGACCACCCCGCGTCGCGGAGGCGTCGCTGGATGTCCGTCTCCTCCGAATAGAGGAAGAACCGTTCGTCCCACTGGCCGATGGCCTCCTGTGCGGGCGAGGAGATCAGCAACGCCGCCCCCGTCGCCCAATCGATCGGGTGGCACCAGCCGTACTGCCGCGGGGAGCGGACGAACTCGGACAGCGCGGCGGGGCGGCGTTGCCAGAACCTCCCGATGATCGCGTCGGCGGCTGCTCGGAGGACCGTGGGGTCCCGCCGGAGCGAGAAGTACACGGCACCGTCCTCGTCGCGCAGCAGCGGGGCGACGGCGGCGATCTGGTCGTCGCTGCGCAGGCGCCGCAGCATCCGTCCGATCGCTCCCGGGTCCAGGCGGAGGTCGGGATTGAGGATGAGGATCGCATCCGTGTCCCCGACGTGTGTCATCGCGGCATTGATCGCGCCGGCGTAGCCGAGATTGCCGCCGGTGGCGAGGGTGATCACGTCGGCGTGCCGGGCGAGCATCGCCCGTGTGTCATCGGCGGAGGAGTTGTCAGCGACGATGACACGGAGCCGGAGCGTACCGGCCTCGCGGCGAAGGTCGGGGAGCAGCTGGCGGATGTCGTCGGAGCTGTTGTACGAGACGATGACGACGGCCACGTCGACGGCCTCGCCCTCGGGGAAGAAGTCGGTGCGGTCGATGCTCTCATCGCCGGATCGGGTCACGGCCACGATGCGGTCCCTCCTGTGTGTTGACAACGGTCGCGGAGTCCACGTAGCGGACATGGCCGGGCACGGGGGGAGGTGTCGGCCATGTCCGCTCGCGGGCGACGGCTACGCCCGACGGGTGAACGACGACCGGCGTACGGCCGCATAAGCGGGGGGTCCCTCAACGAGGTACCGCCGCGCCAGTCGCCTGGGCTCGAGCATGAGCCGCCACATCCATTCGAGTCCCGCGTCGGACACCCAGCGGGGCGCCCGGGAGACTCGACCGGCGAGGAAGTCGACGACGGCACCGAAAGCCAGCAGGACACCCGCTCCGGTCACTCCCCCGTATTCGTCGATCCACTTCTCCTGCCGGGGTTTTCCCAAGCACACGATGACGATGTCGGCGCGGCTCGCCCGGATGTCCGCCGCCAGAGCGTGCGAATAATCGGGCGATGACAGGTCATCGCGTGTCGGGGCCCAATGACCTGCGAAGTGCAGGGAAGGCCACGTGGTCATCAACCGCACGCGCAGCGCCTCGCTCGCCTCGGGCGGACCGCCGAGGACGGCGACACGTGTCCCGGCCGCGGCGGCGTCGTCGAGGATGCCGCCGATCAGATCGCTCCCGGCCAGGCGGGGCCAGGGCGTGCCGGTCAGGCGTCGTACCTGCCGGGCGATCGGTGCCCCGTCGATGAGGTTCAGCCACCGTGCCGAGCGCACCCCCTCCGTCCGCTCCGACGGCGGGAAGTGGTGGATGTGGTCGAGGTTGATGGATGCCACGGCCAGGGGCGTCCCGCCTCGCGTGCGTGCCGCCGCTGCGATCGCCTGTCGTGCACCGCCGGCATCGGTGAGATGCACGATCGTTCCGGCGATTGCGATGCCGGGCAACCCTAGGGCGGTGCGGGGCGGTTCGAGGAGGACTGGCGCCGGCGAGGAGCCAGGCAGAAGTCGTCCGATGCGGATTGGCGTCGTTGCCACGCGCATGGCCATCAGTAGGCGCCCTTCGCTCGCGCCACGACGCCCACGGTGCGCAGCATGATCCCGATATCGCCGGCCGAGGACCAGTTCTCCACATAGCTGAGATCCAGCCGGACGCTCTGCTCCCAGGTGAGGTCGCTCCGACCGCCGATCTGCCAGGGACCGGTGATGCCGGGTCGGATGTACAGCCGCCGGAAGACGGGGTCGTCGTACGCCTCCACCTCGCGAGGAAGGGGAGGACGCGGGCCGACGACGCTCATGTCCCCCCGCAGGACGTTCCAGAACTGCGGGAACTCGTCGATCGAGTACCGGCGTAGCACGGCGCCCACCCGCGTGACCCGCGGGTCGCTGCGGATCTTGAACAGGGCGCCCGCGCCCTCGTTCGCCGCCTGCAGGCCCGCGATCTCCGCCTCGGCGCCCTGGCGCATCGTGCGGAATTTCACGATCTCGAAGGCGCGGCAGTCCCGGCCGACGCGCTGCTGCCGGAAGAACACCGGACCGGGGGAGTCCAGCCGGATGAAGGCCGCGATGATCGGTGTCGCGAGCGCCAAGGGCACGAGAGCACACAGCGAGGTCACGATATCCAGGAGCCGCTTCATGCGGTGGGTCGGACCGTCGAAGGTGGGCAGGCGCACCCCGATCAGCGCCAGGCCGGACGTGGTGCGCAAGGACATGCGATGGGTGGCGACATCGGTGAGTCGCGTGGCGACCACCAGCTCCGTCGCGGTGCCTTCGAGCTGCCAGCTCAGTCGACGGATGAAGTCGGGATCATCCATCGGTCCGACCACGATCACCGTGTCCGCGCCGATGCGCTGCGCGGCTTCTGCCGTCGATGCGGCGGGCCCGAGATCCGGTACCTGCGAGGAGCCGTGGGTCGCACCGGAGGAGCGAGGACCCACCAGCGTCGTCCCCACGACGTCGTACCCGAGCCGTGCGTCACGGTGGATCGTCTGCACCAGCTCGTCGAGATCGGCGTCCGTCCCCACCAGCAGCGTCCGTGGAACATCCGTGTGGCGGCCGTGGGTCAACCAGCGCCATGACCACCGGTTCACCAGGACGGTGACACAGGCGAGGGGCACGGCCCACACCAGCTGAGCGCGCACCGGGTCGGAGGGGAAGACGGCAAGCCAGGTGGCGCCCACGGCGAAGGTGAGGGCACCGGCGACGACGACTCGCCCGTACTCCGCCGGTCCGGGGATCCCCGGTGCGCGGCTGCGAACGCCCTCGAGGGTCGCGGTCCACACCGCGACCATCGCCACGAGGAGGAGCACCTGCGTGCGCTCCGCGACCGGCGGCGCGATCCCGAGCGCGCTGATCACGCCTGCCACGGCGAAGGTCGTCGCCGCGACGGCGACGATGTCGGTGACACGCAGGACCGCGCGGCGGTGCCCCTTGCGCCGGGCGCGCCGTGAGAGCGGAAACGGATGCGGTATCGCGAAGGGCTGACGGGTCAGCGCTTCCGTCGCCGGCATCACGACGTCACCTCACCGCAGCCGCGATCGAGTGTTTGATTGTCGTCGGCGCGGCGCGACATGCGCGCACACGCAGCACGTTCCATCCCCATGAACGTCTTTCCCCAAAATCAGAGCCGGACCAGGATCCGTCTCTCCCCAGTGCGGGACGAACCCGCTTTCCCCAGTGCGAGCGACCCGACATCTGTCGCCCACGTCAGGGCGTCCGTTTCCGATTCCCAACATCGGAGACGCCGACGGATCCACCACCCCCGTGGTCGATCCGCATCCGCCGCGAGCGGCTGACGTGCGGCGAGCAAACCACATGTTCCGGCGGACCGCAAGGGTTTTTCCCGCCTCCCGTCCCCCTCATCGCTGCAGACAGAAGTAGGGCCCTTTGTGATCTGCATTGAGCAGAATGCACAAAGGGCCCAGGTAGACACAAGCAGATCCCCCAGATCGAACTCCTGTCGTCCCGCTGCCTCAGATTCCTCGTCACGCTCCCCAAAGCATCTCGAGCTGCGGCAACCGCGACGTTACCGGAGCAGGGCTTGTCCGCCAATCGGGGGACACGCCCCTCCTTGGGGCGGGTGCTTAGGGGCCCCGTCCGGGCCAATAGGGGGGAGGGGATTTGGGGGCCTTTCCTCCTTCCCGAACGCGCCCGGAGCCGCTACCGTGTGGCGCACGAAGCGAATGACGATCGCGGGCTCTGGGGAGAGCAACGGTCGGTGACAGCCTTTGGGGAGGCTGATATGTGGGGGAACGCTCTTCGCGCCGTGGTACTCGGCGCAGTCATCGTCGCTGCCGTTCCGGCCGCGGCGCACGCCGTCGACGATCCGTACACACCACGTGTGCCACGGGAACCCGGCCTGGCCGGCACCGTCGCGGCGGAGTGCATCCAGGCGGTGCCATGGATCTCGTACGCGCTGGAGTTCGTCGGCGTCGACGACCCGCCTGCCGCGCCGGCGGTTCTGGCGCTGACCGACGGGGCCTCGACGCTCGACATCCCGCTCGGAGTGCTCGAAGCGGAGGGTCTGACCGGTCGGATACCGTGGCCCGGCGTCGATGACCCGCGGCCGTTCGCCTCGGTGCGGGTGAGCGCCGTGACGGACGACCTCGCGTGGACACGCGGCGACATCCGCGCCACCGTCCGTGCAGCCGGGGCGGAGCTGGCGGTGCCGCTGCGGTTCCCCGCGGCGTCCGCCACGTGTGTCGCTGACGGTGTGGCCGCCGCGGGCTTGTCGCGGACCGGCGGGATGGTGCCGATCGGTGCGGCGGTCGCCGGTGGCCTCGCACTCGTCGGCGGTCTCGCCGCGCTCGGGTTCGCCGTGCGGCGTCGCCGTGACGTCGCCGCCCGTCGATGACCGCGCGGGCCGTCCGTCGTCGTCTCCTCCTCCTCTCCGCCACGCTGCTCCTCGGCCTGATCGGGGCGGGCGGATACCTCGGGTGGCGGGTCTGGCAGGCGCAGGGGGACCTGACCGCCGCCGCCGGCGCGGCGCAGGACGCACGCACGGCTCTGGCCGGCGGCGATGTGGCGGGCGCCCGCGCCGCGGTGGGGGAGATGACGGACCGGGCAGCCGAGGTGGAGGTCGACGGCGACCCGATCTGGCGGCTCGCCGAAGGGCTGCCGGTCGTCGGCGGCAACCTGACCGCGGTACGAGTCGCGGCGTCCGGGCTCGCCCGCCTCGGTGCGGAGGTGGCAGGACCACTGATCGACGTCTCGGTGATGCTCCGTACCTCTCGGACTGCACAGCTCTCGGAGGCGCTGCGAGCGGCCGCGCCGTCGCTCGAAACCGCTGATCGGGTGCGCGCCGACGTGCAGGACGCGATCGCGAAGCTCGATCGAGCGGGCTTGGCCGGCGAACTCCACCGGGGAGTGGAGCGACTGGACGAGCTCCTCGCGGAGATCGCGCCCGCGACCACCGCGGTCGCCGAGGCCGCCCGCATCCTGCCCTCGATGCTCGGCGCAGACGGGCCCCGGACGGTGCTGGTGATGATCCAGAACACCGCCGAATTGCGCACCGGCGGCGGCATCACCGGGACGTTCCTGCAGCTGGACGTCGTCGACGGCGTGGTGACGCTCGGAGAGATCCGGGATTCCGCACAGTTCCCCGTGACCGCTGACCCGCTTCTCCCCGTCCCGGCGGCCGAGGAGCGCTCGTTCGGCGACGGCATCGGGCGGTTCGTGCAGAACGCGTCGATGACGTCGGACTTCTCGCTCACCGCCAGGTTGGCGTCCGCCTGGTGGCAATCGACGACGGGGGTCGTCCCCGATCTTGTGGTCTCCATCGTCCCGCTCGTTTGGGACGCGGTGCTGGCGGTGATCGGCCCGGTCCCGCTCAGCGATGGCTCGGTGGGTGCGGGGGAGGTGGTCGAGGGGCTGCTGGTGCGGCCGTACCTCGTCCTGGATGCGGAAGAGCAGAGCGCCCGGTTCGCCGATGTCGCCTCCGCCGCCTTCACGGCCGTCTTCGGCCGGGAGGACCTGCTTCCGGTTGTCCTCGCGCTGCGTGAGCCGATCGCGGAAGGCCGGATCTCGATGTGGAGCGCGATCGCGACGGAGGAGGATGCGCTTGCGGGCACGGCGCTGGCGGGTCCGCGCGCCCGCCAGGAACAGGCGGGCCCGGACGCGTTCGCGGTCTACTTCAACGACATGACCGGAGGCAAGGTGACGCCGTACCTCCAGGTCGGGCTCGGCACGGCGTCCGCGGTGTGCCGACCGGATCGTCGCCCCGAGGTCGTGGTCGCCGTGCATCTGGCGAACACCCTGATGCCGGAGGACGTCGCCGCACTCCCGATCAGTGTCACCGGTGGGGGGATCTGGGGCGCGGGGGTCGGCGACATCGCCCTTGCCGTCACCATCGTCACTCCGTCGGGATGGTTCCTTGAAGCCGTGCAGGTCGACGGCACCGAGGTGGCGAACATCGCGGTCGACGATGACGGGCGGCTGATGGTCACCCGGCGCACGGATATCCACCCGGACGGCGCGCGGGACATGGTGTTCCGATTCGTCGCGGGGGACGCCGGATCGTCGCGACCGGTGCTGCTCCACACGCCTCTCCTCCAGGAACCCGCCGCCGCCGCCGCCGTCCCGGTGTGCGACTGAGACGGCGCCGTGAGCCCGTGCGGGTTCGCCGGCGCCGAAATGCGGGATCGAATGCTGTCGCTCGTGCCGAGTGGTCCACTACCATGGCGGTGCCGTCATAACTGGGCTTCAGGCTGCCCCCAGCAGCTTCGCAGGCGCGTCGTCCCCAAACGTGTGCTCGCGGGAAGTCGGGCGGTCGCGGGTCCTCTCGCCGTCCGCCGGTCCCCACCGGTTGCGCGGGAGGACCCGCCTCTCTCTGTGCCGACAGTCGACAGCTGACGCGTTGCGCCCCTGGCCGCAGCCCGCGGCGGGCGTTCAGCGGCGACCAACTACGATCGAACCTATGTGTGGAATCGTCGGATATGTGGGTCCCCGGCCCAGCCAGGAGATTCTCCTCTCGGGACTCGCCCGCCTGGAGTACCGGGGGTACGACTCCGCCGGCATCGCCGTCATCGACGGTCAGGGCGACCTCGGAATGCGTAAGCGGGCCGGGAAGCTCAGCGTGCTGCGCGACGACCTCGCGAGCCATCCGCTCGCCGACGGCACGACCGGCATCGGGCACACCCGGTGGGCCACCCACGGCGGTCCCACCGACGAGAACGCGCACCCGCATCTCGCCGACGATGACAAGCTCGCGGTCATCCACAACGGCATCATCGAGAACTTCGCCGAGCTGAAGGCCGAGCTGGAGTCGGCGGGCTACGCCTTCCGCAGCCAGACCGACACCGAGGTCGCCGCGGTGCTGCTCGGCCGCGAGTACGCCGCATCCGGCGATCTGGTCGACGCCTTCCGCGCCACCGTCACGCGCCTCGAGGGGGCGTTCACGCTGCTCGCGATGCACCGCGACCAGCCGGGACTCGTCGTCGGCGCCCGCCGTAACTCGCCGCTCGTCATCGGCCTCGGCGAGGGCGAGAACTTCCTCGGATCCGATGTCGCCGCGTTCGTCGAGCACACCCGCCACGCGCTCGCGATCGGTCAGGACCAGATCGTCGCGATCACCCCGGAAGGCGTCGAGGTCACCGACTTCCACGGTGCCGTCGTCGAGGTCGAGCCGTTCGAGGTCACGTGGGACGCCGCCGCCGCGGACAAGGGCGGCTGGCGCTCGTTCATGGCCAAAGAGGTGGCCGAAGAGCCCGAGGCCGTCGCCAACACGCTGCTCGGCCGCATCCGGAACGGCGTCGTGGAGATCCCGGAGCTCGACGGTCTCGATGATCTGTTCGCCGGTATCACTCGCATGGTCGTCATCGCCGCCGGTACCGCCGCCTACGCCAGCGACGGTCACGTGGGCAAATACGCCATCGAGCAGTGGACGCGCGTGCCCGTGGAGGTCGAGCTCGCCCACGAGTTCCGCTACCGCGACCCGGTGCTGACCCCCGAGACCCTCGTGATCTCGATCAGCCAGTCCGGCGAGACGATGGACACCCTGATGGCGGTCAAGTACGCCCGCGAGCATGGGGCCAAGACGCTGTCGATCTGCAACACGCAGGGTGCGACGATCCCGCGGGAGTCCGATGCGATCGTCTACACGCACGCCGGACCCGAGGTCGCGGTCGCTTCCACCAAGGCCTTCGTCGCACAGATCACCGCGCTGTACCTGCTGGGCTTGCACATCGCCCGCATCCGCGGCGCACTGTCGCCGTCCGAGATCTCGCAGAGCGTTCGCGAGCTCGAGGCGATCCCCGCGAAGATCCGCAAGGTGCTCGACACCGAGACGGAGCACATCGCGCAGCTCTCGCACTGGATGGCCGATACCCGGTCGGTGCTGTTCCTCGGTCGCCACGTCGGCTACCCGATCGCGCTCGAGGGCGCGCTCAAGCTGAAGGAGATCACCTACATCCACGCCGAGGGCTTCGCGGCCGGTGAGTTGAAGCACGGCCCGATCGCGCTGATCGAACCGGGGCAGCCGGTGTTCGTCATCGTGCCGTCGCCGCGCGAGTCGGCGCTGCTGCATGCCAAGGTCGTCTCGAACATCGAGGAGATCCGCGCCCGCGGTGCTCGCGTCATCGCGATCGCCGAGGAGGGCGATGTGGCCGTGCTCCCGAAGGCTGACGAGGTGCTCCGCATCCCGCTCGCTGGACCCCTGTTCGAGCCGCTGCTGGCCGTCGTGCCGCTGCATCTGTTCGCGATGGGGCTCGCCGAGGCCAAGGGGCTCGACGTCGACCAACCGCGGAACCTCGCGAAGTCGGTCACGGTCGAATAGGCACGGTCGAAGAGGCGCTGTCGAGTAGGCGAGCCCGAGGAGGCGCCGTCTCGCGCACATGGCTGTCGGAATTCAGGCTGAGCGGTGCTGTCGGCGCGTTCCGGCGACGGTTTCCGCCGCTGAGCCTGAATTCCGACACGCGCGGCCGCCGTGTTCAAGACTCGGAACGGATGCGGGCCGGCCACCCGCTTCGGCGAAACGTCCTGAGTTCTGAACGCGGGAGCGTCCGCGCGGGCGGTCGATAGGCTGGCGTGAGCGGTGTGCGCCGCGGCGTGAGGAGTACGGATGATCGTCGGAATCGGGGTCGACCTCGTCGACGTGCCGCGGTTCGAGGAGCACCTGGAGCGCACGCCCCGGCTGCGGGAGCGGCTGTTCTCGCCGGCCGAGCGTCCGCTGAAGACCCGCTCGCTCGCAGCGCGCTACGCCGCGAAGGAAGCGCTGATCAAGGCGCTCGGCGGGTCGGACGGCGTGCACTGGACCGAGATCGAGATCGCCCCCGAGCCGAGCGGGCGTCCGTGGTTCCGCCTCACCGGGTCGACGGCCGAGGTCGTGGCGGCGCGCGGGATCACCACCGTCCACCTGTCGATGTCGCACGACGCGGGCTTTGCCACCGCGTACGTCGTCGCCGAAGCGGCGGAGGCGATCGCATGAGCACCATCGGACGGGTCGCGGTGTACACCGGCTCCTCGCCGGGCACGTCGCCCATCTACCGCGAGGCGGCGACGCAGGTCGGCCGCTTCCTCGGCGCGTCCGGCGTCGGCGTGGTCTACGGCGGCGGTCACGTGGGCCTCATGGGAACCGTCGCGGACGCGGCACTGACCGCGGGCGGCGAAGCCATCGGCGTCATCCCGCAGGCGCTCGTGAATGCCGAGCTCGCCCACCCGGGGCTCACCGCGCTCGAGGTCGTACCCGACATGCACGTGCGGAAGATGCGGATGTCGGATCTCGCCGACGCGTTCGTCGCCCTGCCGGGTGGACCCGGCACGCTCGAGGAGTTCTTCGAGGCATGGACGTGGCTGCAGCTGGGATTCCACCGCAAGCCGGTGGCGCTCTACGACGTCGACGGATTCTGGCAGCCGCTGCTGAGGATGCTCGACGGCATGGTCGAGGCGGGGTTCCTGCAGGCGGATTTCCGCGCGTCGCTCCTCGTCGTGGACACCCCCGAAACCCTGCTCACCGCTTTCCGCGAGTGGGAGCCGCCGACGCCGAAGTTCGCGCGCTGACGCGACAGCACGCCGTGGTACCCGGAGGCGCGGATGCGGGTGTACCGCGCCCCCGGGAGTGTGTGTCCCGCGCCCCCGGGAGTGTGTCTCCCGCGCGAGTGGGCAGTCGTGGCGAGGTCGGACGGTCGCGAACCCGCCACACGCGCCCACTCGCGCGCGAGTGCCAAGATACTCAGCCGAGGTCGTTCGGGGCCAGCTGCAGCGAACGGAAATCGGACCGGTGGAACACCAGCGGCTCGAGGTCCGGGAGTACCCCGAGCGCAGTGACCTCGAGGAGCGCGATCGTGTGGTCGCCCGCCTCGTGCTCCGCATAGAGGCGGCATTCGAGCCACAGCGGGGTGCCGTCGATGAAGCGTGCCGTCGACCCGGTCTCCCGCAGCTGCACGCCCTCGAAGCGCCGGAAGCGGTCCTTGCCGGAGATCTGACGGGCGAGGCCCCCCTGGCCCTCGGCCAGCGCGGTCACCCCGATCCGTTCGGCACCGCGCAGCAGCGGCCACGTGGTGGAGCTGCGCTGCACGGCACAGGACACGAGCGGCGGATCCATCGACACCCCCACCGTGAACGCCGACGCGACCATGCCGTGCGTCTCGCCGTCCACTTCGGCGAGGAGGGCCACCACGCCGGAGGGGAAGTGCGAGAACGCCTGACGTAACTCGTTCGTGTCGCTGGAATAAGGGGGCAGTTCGGCGCGGATCATGCGGAGACCTCCTCGGAGACGGTGTCGACGGATGCGGGGACCCGCATCCGTCCGGAGATCAGGTCGGCCGCGCGCTCGGCAATGGCGACGGTCGGAGCCTGCGTGTTGCTGGTGGGGATCGAGGGCATCACCGACGCGTCGGCGACCCAGAGCCCCTGGATGCCGCGCACCCGCAGCTGCGGGTCGACGACGGCGAGCTCGTCGGTGCCGATGCGGGCGGTGCCCGAGCAGTGGAAGAACGTGCCGATGTTCTCGCGTACGAAGTGCGTCCGCTCCTTGCGGGACAGTCCCCCCGGCGGTGTGATGGGTCCCTCGGCCAGCTCCGCGTAGGCGGGGGAGGCCACCAGGTCCTGCACGCCGTCGAGCGCATCGGTCATCGCGAGCACGTCGAGCGGGTCGGCGAGGTAGTTCGGGTGGATGTCGGCGGGTGCGGCCGGGTCGGCGGAGCGCACGCGCACCCAGCCGGTGGAGCGCGAGCCGTACAGGCCCGGCACGATCGCGAAGACGCGGTTGCCCTCGAGGTCGTGTCGCGCGTGCAGCGCCGCGTCGCCGCGCGAGCCGTGGGCGACGACGGCATGCAGGTCGGGTCCGGCCGCAGCCACGGAGCTGCGCCAGTTGAGCATGGCACCGCCGCCGTTGCCGATCACCTCGCCCAGGTCGTGCCGGGCGCGGAAGTTCACCCCGAGGATCAGCGGGTGGTCCTGGAAGTTCTCGCCCACGCCGGGCAGGGCGTGCTGGGGCTCGATCCCCGCATCCGCGAGCCGCTCCGGGTCGCCGATGCCGGACAGCTGCAGCAGCCGCGGAGTGTCGAGCGCGCCGGCGGCGAGCACGATCTCGGATGCGGCGGTCTCGACGACCGCACCCGAGACCACGTGCCGGACCCCGGTGGCGCGGGAGCCGTCGAGGACGATGCCGTGCACGGGGCTGTCGAGGAGCACGTCGAGGTTCGGCCGGTGCAGGGCCGGCTCCAGGTAGCCGCGCGCGGTGCTCCAGCGTTCGAACGCGCCGTCCTCGCCGATGACGGCGTTGTAGTCCGCATACACGGCGCCGGCGTTGTCGGCGGCGTTGGCGTCCTCGATCACCGGCATCCCGCGCTCGGCGGATGCGGCCATGAGGGCGTGCGCGATCGGGTGCACGTCGGCGAGTGGGCCGACCCGCATCGGACCGTCGAGGCCGCGATACCGCGGGTCGCCGCCGCGACGGGTCTCGGAGAGGCGGAAGTAGGGGAGCAGATCGTCGTAGCCCCACCCCGTCGCGCCCGCATCCGCCCACGCGTCGTAGTCGGCGCGGTTGCCGCGGTACCAGAGCATGGCGTTGGTGGACGAGCTGCCGCCCAGCACCTTGCCGCGGGGCATGTTGAGCGCCCGGCCGAGCACGTGCTCGGTGGGGGTGGAGCGGTAGCCGTAGTCGTAGGGGCCGCCGATGAGCGCGTCCCAGTGGGCAGCGTCGAGCACCTCGCGGACGCCGCGGTGGTCGGGGCCGCCCTCGATCAGCAGCACCCGGGCAGCCGGGTCCTCCGACAGGCGAGCGGCCAGCACGCAGCCGGCCGCGCCGCCGCCCACGACGAGGTAGTCGTAGGCGGCGGCAGGGGTGGGGACGAGGGGCATCAGTTGTGCTCGCTCGGGCCCATGATGGTGATGTTCTCGATCGACTCGACATGGCGGACGAAGATGTACTTGTCCTCCCGGCCGTCGGAGTGCTTCCGCTTGATTCCGGGCTCGAGGATGCCGTCGGTCTTCGCGACGAGCACGTACGGCTCCTCGGCGGCAAGCCCCGCGGCGCAGTGCGCGTCGAAGTCCTCGAGCGTGGTGGCGGTGTAGGCATGCTCGATGCCGGCGCCCCGGGCGATGCCGGCCAGATCCACGCGGCCCTGCCGGGTGTGGGTTCTGGGCCCGCCGATCGACTGGTAGGACTCGTTGTCCCACACCACGATGAACAGGTTCTTCGGCTGCTCGTTTGACACCGTGGCCAGCGCCCCGAGGTTGAACAGCAGCCCGCCGTCGGTGTCGAGCGACACGATCTGCCGGTGCGGCAGGCCGACCGCCAGGCCGAACGCCTCCGGGGTGACGCAGCCCAGCTGCTGCTGGAACAGGCTCGCCTCGCGCATGTGGGGAGCGGCGTTGTACCACTCGTCCACCGCGCCACCCAGCGACAGGATCACCAGCGCATCGTCGGTCAGACGTGCACCGAGCAACTTCATGCATTCATAACGGCTCATGCTCATCGCACGATCCCCCCTCCGAGGACGACAGCGGTGTGGTAGTAGGACGAGTAGGCGGTCTCGTAGGCGTTCACGATGGCCTGCTCGATCTCGTCGACCTCGCGCACGATCGTGTACGGGGTGCGGAGGGTCTTCAGTAGCGGCTCCATGGTGATCCCGTGCGGGATCGCCCACCAGTTGTTCTCGCCCATCTCGCCCCGGTAGCTCATGATCATGACGACCGGGATTCCGGCACCGAGGCCGAGGCGGGCCAGGTGCTCCGTGGCGGCGCGCAGGCCCGAGTTCTCCATGACGAGCACGGCGCGCTTGCCGGAGAGGAAGACACCGCCGGCCAGGGCCGCGCCCTCGCCCTCGTTGGTCACCGGGATGGTGCGGATGTCGGCATCCGCATCCAGGGCGGGGTACAGCTCCTTCAGCAGGGAGTCCGGCAGGTAGGTGGCGACGGATACGCCGGCCCGTTTCAGGCCGCGGATCACCGCCTCGACGGCATCGGCTCTCATTCGTGTGCTCCGTTCAAGATGGGGGTCAGGATGCGGTCGTCCGAGGCCTTCGGCGCCAGACGGTGTGCGCGGTGGGTGGGGGCGAGTCGCGGCGCGCCGGAGAAGCGCTCGCGGAGGGTGGGAGCCGCATCCGGGGCCCCGGCGACCCGGCCGCGGGCGGCGAGGATCGGGACCACGAGCTCGATGAACGCGCGGTAGGCGGCGGGGCCGCCGAAGGTCGGCTCGAGCATGATGCCGTCGATGCCGGAGCCGTCGATGATCGCCTCGATCTCGTCCGCGACCTCCTCGGGGGTGCCGGTGATCTGGAACCCGCGGATGGCCTTGGTGCGGAACTGGTCGAGGATGTCGCCGACCTTCATCTCCGGGTTCTGCCGGGCGTAGCGCTGGATGAGGGTCTGACCGAGGTCGGTGGTGAGGTCGACCACGCGGGTCTCGGGGTCGAGCCCGGTGAGGTCGAGCCCGGTGATCCCGGCGAACATGACCGCGGCGTCGTCCTGTCCGAGCACGCTCTCGTACTCGGCGCGCAGGGCGTCGGCCTCGGCGCGGGTCGGCGCGACCGTGACGGTCATGCCGGTGACCACGGCGATGTCCTCGGGGCGCCGGCCGTTGCGCACAGCCTGCTCCCGGATGTCGCGGACGTGCGCTGCGGCGCTGTCGATCGTCTGCCCCTGGATGAAGACGGCCTCGGCGTTCCGGGCGGCGTACGCGCGGCCGCGATCAGAGGTGCCGGCCTGGAACAGCACCGGGGTGCGCTGCGGGGTCGGCGGCACGGCGAAGATCCCGGCCGAGCGCTGGTGATCGTCCGACACCTCGACGCGGTGCAGCTTCGCCGGGTCGGCGTAGACGCCGGTGGCGCGGTCCCGCACCTCGGCGTCGTCGTCCCAGCTGTGCTCCCAGTAGCGCAGGCAGGTGTCGAGGAACGAGTCGGCGGCGTCGTACTTGCCGTCGTGGCTCAACTGCGTGGTCACGCCGAACAGCTCGTCGGTCGTCGCCTGGGAGCTGCCGGTGACGACGTTCCAGCCGATGCGGCCGGAGGTGAACCGGTCGAGTGTGCCGAAGCGACGGGCGGTGGCGTACGGCCGCTCCACCGTGGTCGGGGACGTCACCACGAAGCCGATGTTCTCGGTCTCGCGGGCGAGCGCCGGGATCGCCAGCATCGGGTCGAGCGCGGGGAACTGGATGCCGTGCGCGGCGACCTCCTCCGGCATCCGTCCGCCGAGCGTGGCGTAGCCGTACGTGTCGGCGAAGAACAGGAAGTCGAAGCCCGCCGCATCCAGTTCCTTGGCGAGGCCGACCCAGTAGTCGAGCTGGTCCCAGTCGTCGCCGCGCCCCTGCGGGTGCGTCCACGTCGGCATCCCGTTGTTCGGGTTCATCATCTCGAAGACGCCGAGCAGGATGCGGCCGCCGGGGCCGGTGGGGGTGGTCAGGGTGGCGGCGGTCATCTCGTTGGTGCCGTTCTGTTCGTTCTCGTTGCTCACAGGACCATCACCACGCTCTTGGACTCCAGGTAGTTCTCGAGCCCCTGCGGGCCGTTCTCGTATCCCCATCCCGACTCCTTGTGGCCGCCCTTGGGTAGCTCCGGGCCGAGGTAGGAGTGGCAGTTGACCCACACGGTGCCCGCCTGCAGGCGATTCGCGATGCGGTGGGCGGAGCTGACGCCCTCCGTCCACACGCTCGCGGCGAGGCCGTAGTCCGAGTCGTTCGCCCAGCCGATGACCTCATCCAGGTCGTCGAAGGGCGTGACCACGGCGACCGGGCCGAAGATCTCCTCGCGCATGAGGCGGGCCTGGGGGGCCACATCGGTCAGGATCGTGGGGGTGTAGAAGGTGCCGGCCTCGCCGGAGCGCTCGCCGCCGCTGACGACAGTGACGCCCTCGGCGCGGCCCTCGGTGATGAAGCGGTCGACGCGCTCCGCCTGCACCTGGCTGACGAGGGGGCCGAGGTCGGCGTCCGGGTCGAGGCCGTGGCCGAGGCGCAGCTTCTCGCCGGCGGTCGCCATGCCCGACACGACCTCGTCGTAGACGTCGCGGTGGGCGTAGATGCGGGCGCTCGCCACGCACACCTGGCCGCCGTTGTCGAAGATGCCGGCGCTGACGCCCGCGATCGCAGCGGTGAGGTCGGCATCCGGCAGGATGATCGACGGCGATTTGCCGCCGAGCTCCAGGGTCAGTCGCTTGAGGTTGCCACCGGCCGAGGCGAGAAGCCGCTTGCCGACCCCGGTCGATCCGGTGAAGGTGATCTTGTTGACGCCGCGGTGGTCGGCGAGGGCTTGCCCTGCCTCGGCGCCGTAGCCGGTGACGATGTTGACGACCCCGGCCGGGACACCGGCCTCGAGGAGCAGGCGGCCGAGGTAGAGCGCGGTGAGTGAGGTGTTCTCGGCGGGCTTCAGCACGATGGTGCAACCGGCGGCGAGGGCCGGAGCGAGCTTCATCGCCGTCATGACCATGGGGGAGTTCCACGGCACGATCGCGCCGACCACGCCGACCGGCTCGCGCCGGGTGTAGGCGAACAGCTGCTTGCCGGGCGGCGTCTTGCCGACGGTGGCCGGCAGCACCTGGCCCATGATCTTCGTCGGCCAGCCGGCGTAGTACCGGAACTGGTTGATCGCGGCGGGGATCTCGCCGTACCGAGAGGTGCGGAGGTTCTTCCCCTGGTCGAGCGTCTCGAGCTCCGCGAGGTCGTCGATGTGCTCCTCCATGAGGTCCGCGACGCGCCAGAGCAGCTTGGAGCGCTCGGGCGGGGTCATCGCCGGCCAGGCGCCATCGTCGAGGGCTCGGCGGGCGGCGGTGACTGCCGCATCCACGTCCGCGGCGCCCGCCCGGGCGATGTGCGCGAGGGTCGTGCCCGTGGCGGGATCGAGGGTGGCGAAGCGGGTGCCGTCGTGGGCGTCGACCCAGGCGCCGGCGATGAGGAGGCGTCCCGGGTCGTCGGCGAGGAAGCGGGCGACGCCGTCGCGGAGGGTGATGTCGGTGGGCATGACGCCACCGTATCTACCTATCGTTGATTACAAATAGCAATCACGTTACGGCAGTGTTTCCTTTGTCCTGGATGCTCGCCTGTCGCTTCGTGTGGGTCGAGGTCGCCGTTTGGGACAGGGGAACTGCGCGGGGCGCTCAGACGGCGGGGGTGTGCACGAGCAGCACCGTGGCGGCCGCGGCGTCGCGCAGCGCCCAGCGGTTTCGCAGGCCGCCGGGGTGGGTGAGAGCGTCGCCGGGACCGAGATCCCACTCGCCGCGGCCGTCGATCATCACCGTCAGCACGCCCTCGACGACGTAGACCGTGTTCTGCCCGTCGGATTCGAACCAGTCGCCGAGATACGGGCCGACGAGCGCGTACTCCTGCACGGTCGCACCGCGGTCGGTCTCGGACGTGATGATCCGGCTCATGGCGCGGTCGTCCGTCTCGGTGACCGGCACCCGCTCGCCCTCGCCGCGGCGACTCACCCGCACCGGGTCGGGTTCCGGTGGGCTCGGCAGCAGCGCCGACGGCGAGATGCCCAGCACCTTCGCGAGCCGGAACAGCGTCGCGATCGACGGCATCGTGCGACCGCTCTCGATCTGACTGAGGAACGGCTGGCTGATGTCGGCGGATGCGGCCAGCGCCCGCATCGAGAGCTTCTTCGCCGTCCGCGCCGCCCGGAGCTCCCGGCCGAGGGAGAGTCCGATCAGCGCATCGTCGGCCGCATCCGGGCGCGTCTCGCGCGGCGTCGGGTCGGTCTCGGCGGTCACGGCACCCACAATAGAGCGGATGCGGCGAGCCCCCCGCATCCGGAGCAGGCGCGGGATGCTGTTCAGAACTCAGGACGGATGCGGAGCCGCCCGCGGTTTTCCGCCAGTGGAACGCCCGAGCAAGGAGGAATGCCCTGAGTTCTGAACAGCAGGGGCCCCGCCACCCGGCGCGATACCGTTGAGGTGCGCGGCGCGCGAGTCGCCGCGAGCCGGGAGGATCGGATGAGCATGCCGCGAGGCGTGATGCGCGAGGCGACGATCGACGTCGGCGCGATCGAGGACAACGTGCGGCAGCTGCGGCGTCTCATCGGCGTCGAGGTGATCGCGGTGGTCAAGGCCGACGGCTACGGTCACGGCGCGGCCCGTTCGGCGGCCGCGGCGCTCGCCGGTGGTGCGACTCGCCTCGGCGTCGCCGATGTCACCGAGGCGTTGGCTCTCCGCCGTGCCGGCATCGATGCCCCCATCCTCGCCTGGCTGCACGCTCCCGGGGCCTCCTTCGGCGAGGCCGTCGAGCGGGGCGTGGAACTCGGCATCTCGCACCTCGACCAGCTCAACGCGGCCGCCACCGCCGCGACCGCGGACCGCCCCGCGGTGCTGCACCTGAAGCTCGAGACGGGTCTCGGTCGCAACGGCATCGCCCCCGACGACTGGGCGCTCGTCTGTGCGGAGGCCGCCCGCCTCGAGCGACTGGGCAAGGTGCGCGTCATCGGCGCGTTCAGTCACCTCTCCAATACCAGCGCCGACGACGACCGGGCCGCGGTCCGTGCGTTCGAGGCAGGGCTCGGTGTCGCCGCATCCGCCGGTCTCGCCCCGCGCCTGCGGCACATCGCCGCGACGCACGCGGCCATCGGCCTGCCGGAGTCGCGGCTGAACTGCGTGCGGCTCGGCATCGGCATGTACGGGCTGTCACCGTTCGCCGATCGGTCCTCCGCCGACCTGGGCCTGCGCCCCGCCATGACCCTCCGGGCCGCGGTCGCGGCCGTCCGCCGCGTCCCCGCCGAGCACGGGGTCTCGTACGGCTACGTGCACCGCACCGACCGTGAGACGACGCTCGCGCTCGTGCCCCTCGGCTATGCCGACGGCGTGCCCCGGCAGGCATCGGCGGCCGGTCCCGTCCGCATCAACGGCCGCACCTACCCCGTCGCAGGCCGCATCGCAATGGACCAGTTCGTCGTCGACATGGGAGATGCGCCCGTCGCGATCGGCGATGAGGCAGTGCTCTTCGGCGACCCCACGCTGGGTGCGCCCTCCGCGACCGACTGGGCGGATGCGGCCGGCACCATCAACTACGAGATCGTGACCCGCATCGGCCCCCGGGTGCCGCGCCGGCAGGTGAACGGATGAGCGACGGGCATGAACTCCGCCCTACGGGTGTTGAGGGCGGTATGGGACACGACGCCACGATGGTCGGACTCGACGACCTCGTCGGACAGCGCGAGATTGAATCGCCCGAGGCGATGGAACAGCTCGGCCGTGACATGGGGGAGCGGCTCCGCGCGGGCGACGTCGTGGTGCTCACCGGCCCGCTCGGCGCCGGGAAGACCACCCTCACCCGCGGACTCGCCCAGGGACTCGGCGTCCGCGGTCCGATCCAGAGCCCGACGTTCGTCATCGCGCGCACGCACCCCTCGCTCGTCGAGGGCCCGCCGCTCGTGCACGTGGACGCCTACCGGCTCGGTTCCGCCGTGGAGCTCGACGACCTCGACATCGACCTCGCGCACTCCGTCGTGGTCGTCGAATGGGGCGCGCCGTTCGCCGCCGCGGTCGCCGACACCTGGTGGGAGGTCGAGCTCGACCGCGAATGGCACGGTCGCGGCGTCGACACCGCCTGCGGTACCTATTCGCGTCACACCATGGACCTGGATGCGGACACCCCGCGCCTCGTGACCATCTCGCGCCGCCCGTAGTCGCATCCGGGTGTCCCGTGCGTTCGGGTGGCGCTTCGGGCGGGTGGGGGATGCGTAAGGCCGCGGATTCTGCCACCTGAACGGGGCTGCATCCGGCACCCGATGACCACGCACACCCGGCACTCACCGCCTCCGCATACCCTGGAGGGGTGTTCCTCGGCATCGACACCTCCCTCGGCACGGCCGTCGCCGTGATCGACCCGGACGGCGTGCTCCGCGCCGAGCGGGTCAGCGCCAACGCGCTCGGCCACGCCGAGGTGATCGGCACCCTGCTGCAGCAGGCCCTCAACGATGCGGCCGTCACCGCCGCGCTCGGCACCGCGGCCACCGGCACGGTTCCCTCCCTTGCCGCGGACACCGTCACGCATGTGGCCGCCGGCATGGGCCCCGGGCCTTTCACCGGCCTGCGCATCGGCATCGCCGCCGCCCGCACCTTTGCGCTCGCCCGCGGCGTCGCCGTGGTGCCGGTGGTCAGCCACGACGCGGTCGCCCTCGGCATCCTGCTGCGGGCGCAGCTGACGGATGCCGACCCCGGCCGTTTCGCCGTCGTCACCGACGCGCGTCGCCGCGAGTTCGCCTACACCGTGTACGAGGGGCTCGACGACGACGACGGCCTGCCGGTGCGGGTGTCCGAACCCGCGCTCGTGCCGCGCGACGAGGTCGACGCCCGGCTCGGCGACCTGCAGGCCACCCGGGTGGATGCCACCGCGGTCCCGGCCGCGATGCTCGCCCTCGCCGCATCCCGTGCCGTCGCCGCCGGCCGCACGATCGGCCCCGCCGAGCCCCTGTACCTCCGCTCGCCCGACGTGACCGTCGGCCACACCCCGAAGCGGGTGGGGTCGTGATCCGCCCGGCGACGATCGAAGACCTGCCCGCGATCATGGCGCTCGAGCGGGCATCGTTCCCGACCGACGCGTGGAGCGACGCCATGATGCGCGAGGAGCTCGCCTCGCCGCACGGGCACTATGTCGTGCTCGAGCAGGCCGGCCGGGTCGCCGGTTACGCCGGGCTCCGCGCGCCCCAGGGTGCCGCCGACGGCGACGTGCAGACGATCGCTGTCGCCGCCGACGCCCGCGGGCGCGGCAGCGGCCGGGCGCTGCTGCGGGCGCTCCTCGACGCGGCAAAGGATCGCGGGGTGCGCGAGGTGTTCCTCGACGTGCGCGACGACAACCCGGTGGCGCAGCAGCTGTACCGCTCCGAAGGCTTCACCGAGGTCGGCCGCCGTCCGCGCTACTACCAGCCGGACGATGTCGACGCCGTCGTCATGCAGCTGGACCTTGCGGGCTGGGCTACACAGGAGCAGCCCACGACCGGCGCTCAGGAGCAGGCCGTGCAGGATGCTGTCGCGCGAACTCCGCAGAATCGCACGAACTCCGCAGCATCCGGCGAAAATCCTGCGAAGTTCGCGCAAGGCTGCGAGATTGGCGCGGGTCCTGCCGCCACGACCGCAGGAAAGGGCTGGTGCTGATGTCCGCCGCTGAACCCCTGATGTCCGCCGCAGAACCCCTGGTGCTCGGCATCGAGACGAGCTGCGACGAGACCGGCATCGGCATCGTCCGCGGCCGCACGCTGCTGTCGAACACGATCGCGAGCTCCATGGACGAGCACGCCCGCTACGGCGGCGTGGTGCCCGAGGTCGCCGCCAGGGCGCACCTCGAGGCGCTGCAGCCGTCGATCGAGGCCGCCCTCGCCGAGGCGGGCGTCGCCCTCACCGACCTCGACGCCGTCGCCGTCACCAGCGGCCCCGGACTCGCCGGAGCGCTCATGGTCGGCGTCGGTGCCGCGAAGGCGCTGGCCGTGGGCCTGCAGAAACCCCTCTACGCCGTCAACCATCTCGTCGGACACATCGCCGCCGACGTCCTGGATGCGGATGCCGGCCCCCTCGAATACCCCACGGTCGCGCTCCTCGTCAGCGGCGGCCACACGTCGCTGCTCCTCGTCCGCGACCTCACCACCGACGTGGAGCTCCTCGGCGAGACCGTCGACGACGCCGCCGGCGAGGCGTTCGACAAGGTCGCGCGCCTCCTCGGCCTGCCCTACCCGGGCGGTCCAGAGATCGATCGCGCCGCCGCATCCGGCGACCCCACCGCCATCCGCTTCCCGCGCGGACTCTCCCGTCCCTCCGACATGGCCGCGCACCGGTACGACTTCTCGTTCTCCGGGTTGAAGACGGCGGTCGCCCGGTACACCGAGCAGACCCCGGATGCGGACGTCGCCGACGTCGCCGCATCCTTCCGCGAATCCGTCGTCGACGTGCTGGTGACCAAGGCCCTCGACGCCTGCGCGCGGTACGGCGTGCCGCGGCTCCTCCTCGGCGGCGGCGTCATCGCGAACCGGCGGCTTCGCGAGGTGGCAATCGAGCGCGCGGCGGCGGCCGGCGTGACGATCCGCGTCCCGCCCCTCAGCCTGTGCACCGACAACGGGGCGATGATCGCCGCGCTCGCCTCGCAGCTCATCATGTCCGGGCGTCAGCCGTCAACGCTCGACTTCGGCGCCGACTCGACGCTGCCCGTCGTCGAGATCCAGGTGGCCGAGAAGGATGCGGTGGCCTCACCGTGAGCGAGCCGGTGCCGCCCGGAGGGTCCTCGGATCCGCGCCAGTCGCGGCCGGTGCCTGACATCGCGATCGACCCGGTGGAGCTGCCGGTCGGCCCCGCGGCGCTGGAACCTCCCGCCCCGCTGCCGCGGATCGAGGCGCGCGTCGAGCCGCCGTCGCCGGATGTCGTGCTGCCGGGGGTCGCCGCGACCCTCCCCGGAGCGCACCGCGGCGGCTTCGCCACGCCGCCCACGGCGCCCGTCGACCTGCCGCTCCCGGAGCCGGTCGAGCCGGTGGGATTCGTCCCCGCGGCGGGCACGGTCACTCTTCCGGTCAGCACCTCCGCCTCGTGGAACCCGGGCAGCTACGCGTTGCTGTTCTCCATCTGCGGGCTCGTCGCCTCGCTGGTCGTCGGCTGGCTCTTCCCGCTCGGCATCATCGGAATCGTCTTCGCCGGTATCGCCCTCCGCCGCCCGGGTCAGCGGCGCCGAGGAGCGTGGGCTCTGGCGCTCGGTCTGATGTCGCTCGCGTACAGCGCCGGCTGGCTCGTCTACGCTGCGGTCCAAGGAGGTCTGTGATGAGTGCTTCCGCACCCCCGGGCTGGTACGACACCGGCGTGCCCGGCGAGCAGGGCTGGTGGGACGGGCTGGCGTGGACGCCGCATCGCCGCCCCGCCGCCGCGGTGCCCCCGCCGCCCGCGCCCGTGACGCCGGTCGCGGTGCCCGCCGCCGGAACAGCACCCGCGTCCGCGACCCCCGCTGTCACCGCCGCGCCCGCCCCCGCACCCGGCGGGGTCCCGTCGACGTGGGCCGGGGGAACCCGGTGGTGAGCCTCGTCGCGGGGATCGTCGCGGCGGTCATCGCCGGCTTCCTCAGCCTCGTCGGGCTGCTGCTGCTGTTCTTCGGTGCGAGCCCGGGCATGCTCCTCGGCCTCTTCGTGGCGTTCCTCGCACTCGCCGCGCTCACGGTCGTCGCGTTCGTCAACGCCTCCGCCGGTTTCGCCCGCCGTCGGGTCGCGACGCCTCCGGCCCCCTGAACCCCGCGCGAGTGGGCAGTCGTGGCGACATCAGACCGCCACGAACCCGCCAGGACTGCCCACTCGTGCGAGGAGGATGGGGTCAGACGCGGTCCGCGAGGATGGCGCGACGGCGCGTACCGGTACGGGTGAGGATGAGGGTGGCTTCGGCGGAGCCCGTGAGCTTCAGCTTCGGACGCAACTGGGCCGGGTCGACATCG
>NZ_JAPLAI010000047.1:19116-29195 GCF_026393345.1 Microbacterium sp. | reverse complement strand
ATCAATAGTGTTTCGGCGGCCATAGCGAGAGGGAAACGCCCGGTCACATTCCGAACCCGGAAGCTAAGCCTCTCAGCGCCGATGGTACTGCAGGGGGGACCCTGTGGGAGAGTAGGACACCGCCGGACTTCTTCCGTGAAATGGCCACCCAACGCTGGGTGGCCATTTCTCGTTAACACACCAAAATAGCGCAGGAGTCGATATGAGCGAGCGACCGGGAAACGACAAGGACCGCGACGCGGATCGGAATCGTGGGTCACACCGCGGTGATGGTCGACCCCCGCGACGCGACGGCGCTTCCGGCCGTCCGGCCCGCGACGGCGATCGCAAGCCCCCGCGTGATGGTGACCGTCCGTTCCGTCCTCGCGAAGGTGATCGTGCTGCACGTCCGTCGCGTGAAGGCGATCGCCCCGCGCGTCCTCCGCGTGATGGTGATCGCCCGTACCGTCCCCGTGAAGGCGATCGTGCTGCGCGTCCCGCTCGTGATGGCGACCGTCCGTTCCGTCCCCGCGAGGGTGACCGGGCTGCGCGTCCCGCTCGTGATGGTGACCGTCCGTTCCGTCCCCGTGAGGGTGACCGGGCTGCGCGCCCCGCTCGTGAGGGCGACCGTCCGTACCGTCCCCGCGAAGGGGATCGCGCCGCGGGCCGTATAGGGAGATTCCCAGCAGTACGGCTGTGTAGCAGAGCGTCCGTTCCGTCCCCGTGAGGGTGACCGGGCTGCGCGCCCCGCGCGTGATGGTGACCGCCCGTACCGTCCCCGCGAGGGGGAGCGTCCCTTCCGCCCCCGTGATGGCGAGCGGAACTCGCGCCCGCCGCAGGGTTCCGAGGACCGGTACGAGCGCCGTGACGAGCCCGAGCTGCCCGAAGACGTCACGCCCCGCGACCTCCACTCGAGCGCGCGGAACGAGCTGAAGACGCTGAGCAAGGAGAACGCCGACGTCGTCGCGCGCCACCTCGCGATGGCCGCACGTCTGATCGACGAGAACCCGGCGCTCGCGCACGAGCACGCGCAGGCCGCTGTCCGTCGTGCCGGCCGCGTCGCCCTGGTCCGTGAGTCCGCGGCGATTACCGCCTACGCGATCGGCGACTATGCCCTCGCATTGCGCGAGCTTCGCACCTACCGTCGCATCTCCGGGCGCGACGACCAGATCGCCCTCATCGTGGACAGCGAACGTGGCGTGGGCCGTCCCGAGCGCGCCCTCGAGGAGGGTCGCGCGGTCGACCGCAGCACGCTGCCGACGGCGGCGCGGGCGCAGCTCGCGATCGCGCTGTCCGGTGCCCGGCTCGATCTCGGCGACCCCGAACGCGCCCTCGTCGAACTCGACATCCCGGAGCTCGACCCGGATCGCGCGTTCGAGTGGAGCGCCGATCTGTTCGCCGCCCGCGCCTCCGTGCTCGAGGAGCTCGGGCGCATCGAGGAGGCCGAGGAGTGGACACGTCGTGCGGAGATCGCCGCCGATGTGTGGGAACGCGCGCTCGGTGTGGGCGAGGACGAGGAGATCATGGTCGAAGAGGAGTTCCTTGACGAGCCGGTCGACGAGCCCGTGGGCGGATCCGCCGAAGCCCACGAACCGGCCGACGTGCCCGAGGATGAATCCGCAGAGGAGCCCGCCGGGGAGGCCCCGGAGTCGGACGAGGAGCGCTGATGGCTCTGCTGTCCCGCGCGACGACGCCGCTGCACGGAATCGACGTCGTCCTCGCCGACCTCGACGGGGTCGTCTACGCGGGTGATGGCGCGCTGCCCTACGCGGTGGAGAGCCTCAACCGCGCCGGTCACGGTCGACGCCTCGGCTACATCACGAACAACGCATCGCGGACCGACGCGTCCGTCGCCGCGCACCTCACCAGCCTCGGCTTGACTGTCGCTCCCGAGGATGTGGTCACGAGCCCCCAGGCCGCCATGCGGCTGCTCACCGAACGCATCCCCGCCGGATCGCGCGTGCTCGTGGTCGGCGGCGAAGGCCTCGTCGTCGAGGTGGAGAAGGCGGGTTTCATCGTCACCCGCAGCGCCGAGGACGACCCCGCCGCGGTGGTGCAGGGGTTCTCGCCCGATGTGGCATGGGTGCACCTGGCCGAGGCGGCCTTCGCGCTGAAGACTCCCGAGGACGAGGGCGGTATCCCGTGGATCGCCACGAACACCGACTGGACGATCCCGCAGTCGCGCGGCATCGCTCCCGGCAACGGCACGCTCGTCTCCGCCGTGCATACCGCCGTCGGGCGGCTCGCGACGGTCGCAGGCAAGCCTGAGACGCCGATCTTCGATGAGGCCGTGCGCCGTTTCCAGGCGTCGACGCCGCTCTTCATCGGCGACCGGCTGGACACCGACATCGCCGGGGCGCAGGCCGCCGGCATCCCCTCGGCCCTCGTGCTCACCGGCATCGACCGACCGAAGCACGTGCTCGCCGCGCCCGCGACCTCGCGGCCGACCTACGTGCTGTCGGACCTCCGCGAACTGCACGAGCCGTATCCGGTCACGAAGACGAAGGGGGATCTCACAACGGTGGGCTCCGCCGCCGTGCGGATCGACGGCGTCGACGTGCGCATCGTGAGCGCGGGGGACCGGCCGATCGATTTGCTCCGCGCCGGGGCTGCGGCCATCTGGGCGACCGGGCGGCAGATCTTCGGCTTCCGCGTGCCGGAGGAACTGTACGCCGACCCGTTCCACCGGGTCTGAGCGGTCAGTCGCGGCGGCGCAGGATGCGACGTTCGATCGGGCGCGCGCCCGCCGCAGGCTCCAGCTCGGGCGGCAGCATGACCGGGGGAGCGCCGAACGCTTGACGTGCGGTGGTGACCACACGGCGACCGAGCAAGTGGTTTCCGGCCCCGCCGACCGCGGCGCCGATTCCGAACGGCAGCGCCTTGCCGATCCACGACGCCCCGCCGCGCACGGCGAAGCGGTGGACGAAGGATGTCTTCAGCCGGTCGAGCAGGGGCCCGATGGCTGCGCGAGGGATGGTCTTTGTGATCAGTTCGCCCCAGTACGCCTGTCGGCCGGCTCCGGTGCCGCCGGCCTGGCGCGCCAGCTGCGTGACGAGGTCGATGCCCTCCTGACCGAGGAGCAGCGTCAGCACCAGGGCACGCGCGCGATCCGGGTCGCTGACCGGGATGCCGTGGACCTCGGCGACCGACTGCGCGAACAGCGCACTCGCCTCGAGGAACGCAGCGGTTTCCGCACCGCTGAGCGCGAGCGTGATGCCGGTGCCGATCGCCGGGACCACGGCGGTGGCGCCCACGGCCGCGCCGCTCGTTGTCACCGCGGCGAGATAGCGCCGTTCCAGCATCCGGACGATCTGCAGGGTCGACGCGTCGCGGTGACGGATGCGGATGCTGCGCAGGTGCGCAATGACCGCGGGCCGCTGCAGCGCGAGGACCCGATCGAGCACGCGCACGCCGAGCGGATGCTCCGTGGAGCCCGCCGGCGGAAGCCCTCCCACCCACGGCGCATCGTCGGGGAGCGAATGGATGCGGGGGACGTCGTCAGCCACGCTGTCCGCCGTCCTCAGACGTAGAGGTTCGCCCGCTCGAGGTCTTCGGCGAAGTCCACCTCGACCGCGTAAAGGTCGGAGATGTCGAGGGGCTGCAGTCGCAGGCCGTCCTCGAGGATCGCCAGCTCGAGGCCGCGCTCGAAATAGTCCTGATCGTCGACACGGGCCAGCTGGCGGAGGAACGCACGCTTGTCGTGGCGGGAGATGTAGTTGATGCCGACCGCCTCGCCGATACCACCGGACACCGTCTTCGACAGCTGCGCGATGAACCCTTCGGCGTCGGTCGTGTACTTGACCTCTTCGTCACTGACCTTGGCGGTGTTGACGGTGACGAAGGACTGCTCGTTCTCGATGAATTCCACGGCCCGGCCGAGGACGCGCGGGTCGAAAACGACGTCGCCGTTCATCCAGAGCACGCCGCCGCGGCCGGTGGCGGCGAGTGCGCGCTGCAGGCTCTTGGAGGTGTTGGTCTGGTCGTACCGGTCGTTGTAGACGTAGTCCGAGTCCGGGAAGGCCTCGACGATGGTCTCGGCGCGGTAGCCGACCACGGTGAGGATGCGGGCGTCGTCACCGAACGCGGCGCGGATGTTGTCGTGCTGCTGACGCATGATGCTGCGGCCGTCGTTCAGCTCGGTGAGGGGCTTGGGCAGGCTGCGCCCCAGGCGAGAGCCCATGCCGGCGGCGAGGATCACTGTCTGTAAAGTCACGGTTCGCTCCTGGAGTGCGGAAAAAGTATTCATGGTCGCTTCATCGACGCGACACTCCTTTGTGCCGTCCCCATGGTATCCAGGGCACCTGAATGTCAGCCCGGGGGCTTGCATCCGTTGCCGGATCGTTGCAGGGGATGACGTGAGTGCGGACGAGTCGGCGATATCGCGGTCTCCTTTCACGTGCGCTTGGTACCGTGGTCCGGTGACAGCACCGCGGCCCGATTCCTCCGAACGCTCGCTGCAGCGAGACGATTCTCTCGAGCCCACCGGCGCCGCCACGATCGACGTTCCGGACGATCTGATCATCCCGCCGAAACCGCCGCTCCCGCCCCTCGCGGTGTCAGAACCGGAGCCGGAGCCAGCGCCTGACGTCGAGACCGAGCCTGAGCCTGAGCCTGAGCCCGAGCCCGAGCCTGAGACCGAGCCGGAGCCTGACGCCCCTGTCGCGACTGTCACCGAACAGGACGCATTCGGGGCGCTCTGGACCGACACCCGCGAGGGTGATGTCGACGCGGCCGTCCCCGCCCTCGTCGTCGAGCATCTGCGGAAGGGGTTCGGCGCGACGACCGCGGTCGCCGACCTCTCCTGGGAGATCGCACCGGGTACCTTCTACGGCATCGTCGGTCCGAACGGCGCCGGTAAGACCACGACGCTCTCCATGATCGCGGGGCTCCTCCGCGCGGACGCGGGCACGATCCGTATCCACGGTGTCGACATCCGCGCGCACGAACGCGAGGCGAAGCGGCTCATCGGCGTGCTGCCCGATCGCCTCCGCACCTTTGACCGGTTGACCGGACGCCAGCTGCTCGCCTACGCGGGACTCCTCCGGGGGCTGCGCGGGGAAGTCGTCGACGAGAGGGTGGCGGCCCTCGCCCGTGCCCTGGATCTCACCGACGCCCTCGGCCGTGTCGTCAGCGACTATTCGGCGGGTATGACGAAGAAGGTCATGCTCGCCGCCGCCATGATCCACGCCCCCCGGCTTCTCGTGCTCGACGAACCGTTCGAGGCCCTCGACCCGGTCTCGGCGGGGGTGATCCTCGACATCCTGCGCGCCTACACGGCGCACGGCGGCACCGTCGTGCTGTCCAGCCACGGCATGGACCTCATCGAGCGGGTCTGCGACCGGGTCGCGATCCTCGCGGCCGGGCAGCTGCTCGCCGAAGGGACCGTCGTCGAGGTGCGCGGCGAGAGTACCCTCGCGGAACGCTTCGTCGAGATCGTCGGTGCCGGCGGCGAGGCGGAAGGTCTCGAGTGGTTGCACACGTTCTCCGGCTGAGACTCGCGCTGCTGCTGGCCGCGGGTCACCGCGGCGCGCGCGACCGCCCCCGCATGATCACGGGTCTGGGTCTCGTCGTGCTCGGCGTCGTCGCCGCCTGGGTGGGGCTCATCGGTCTGCACGACGCGAGCGACGCGGCGGCTCAGGTGGTCACCATCACCGGCGGGGCGGCGATCGCGCTCGGGTCGCTCTTTGCCCCGCCGCTCGTCGGCGACGACCAGCTCGACCCGCGTCGATTCCGTTCGTTCGGTGTGACGGCCCGCCCTCTCGCGGTCTCGGTTCTCCTCGCGGGGCTCGTCTCGGTGCCGATGCTGGCGCTGCTCGCCACCGCCGTCGGCGTGATCGTGCTGTGGCTCGCGCACGGCGCGGGCGCTGCGGCATCCGTCGCAGGTCCCGTCCTCGGCGTCCTCATCGCGCTGCTGCTGACCAAGCTCTCGGGGGCCGCCACGGCACGGCTGCTGCGCGAGCGGCGCTCCCGCGAATTGACGGGGCTGTTCGTCCTGCTGCTTCTCATCGTCGTGGTGCCGGTCGGGCTTTTCTTCGCCTCGCTCGACTGGGACCGGAGCGTTCCTTCGCCGCTCATCGCCGCGAGCCGGGTGCTGTCGCTCACACCGCTGGGTGCGCCCTGGGCGCTGCCCGGCTACGCCGCGTCCGGCGATCCGCTCGGCTGGGCGTCGCTCGCCATAGCCGTCGTGACCCTCGCTGCGCTCACGGCCGCCTGGTTCGCCGTCGTCAACCGGATGCTGCACGCACCCGAGCGCCCGCTCACCGCACGGGCGCATGCGGGGATGTCGTGGTTCGCCGTGATGCCCTCCACCGCCGGTGGCGCGATCGCGGCCCGGAGCGTCCTCTACTGGTTGCACGACCGCCGCTACGGGGTCAACGTCCTCATCGTCCCGTTCGCGGCACTGCTCACGACGGTGCCGCTCCTCATCGCCGGCGTCCCTGCGGAGCTCGTGGTGCTGGCACCGCTGCCCATCGTCGCGCTGTTCTTCGGCTGGATGCCGCACAACGACCTCGCCTACGACTCGACCGCGCTGTGGCTGCACATCGCCAGCGGCGTCCGCGGCATCGCGGACCGGTTGGGGCGACTCGTTCCGATCCTCCTCATCGGCGTGCCCACGTTTGCCGTGTTCATCCCGGTGGCGACGCTTCTCAGCGGACGCTGGGCGCACCTGCTGCCGTTGACCGGGGTGTGCGCGAGCCTGTTCCTCGCGGGACTCGGCCTCTCCTCGATCGCCTCCGCCGCCGCGCCCTACGCGGTGTCCCGGCCGGGTGACAGCCCGTTCCGGCAGCCGCAGCGCACAGAGGGCGCCGGCATCGTCTCGCAGACCGTGGTCATGGTCGGAGCGGTCTTCGTCAGCATCCCGACCCTGTGGTGGGCGTGGCAGGCGGTCACGGTCGACCCGTCGTACGGTGCCGCAGCGCTCGTCGCCGGCGTGGCCACGGGTCTCGTCGTGCTGGGGCTCGGACTCGCGATCGGGTCGGTCGTGTTCGAGCGTCGCGGGAGCGCGCTGATGGAGTTCGCCGAGACTGCCGCGTGAGCCCTGGCCGCGGATAGAATCGGTGCCTATGAGCACGCCTCTCGACCGTCCCGATTCCGGCGGAACCGCCACCCTCGACCGTGAGCTCGAGGAACTGCTCCGCGAGGAGCACATCGAGCCGGGCGATCACGAGCGCTTCTCCCACTATGTGAAGAAGGAGAAGATCCTCGAGTCCGCCATCACCGGCAAGCCGGTGCGGGCGCTCTGCGGCAAGAAGTGGACCCCGGGCCGCGACCCGGAGAAGTTCCCGATCTGCCCCACTTGCAAGGAGATCTACGAATCGATGATGGGCTGACCGGGTCGGCCCTCACGCACCCGGCGCGTCCACAGAGAGCGTGGCGATCGCCGGATCCGAACGGCTGAGGCCGTGGGCTGTCAGGGGCAGCTCTCGGCGCACTGAGCGATGGTGCTCCCGCGCGCGACGCACGCCCTCGTGCCCCTCGGCCGAAGAATCCGGCTCACCCTCGGTCACCAGGGCCACCTGCAGCGGACGCGAATCCGGATGCGGGGCCACCGCGTCCAGCGGATCGACGGCGCCGGACACCATCACGACTTCGGCGTCGGCCGTGCCACCGGGGATGCGGCGGAACGCCGCCTTGCGGCCGCCCCGGGACACTTTCTCCGCCGATGCCTTCGCGACGGAGACCCACGACCCGGCCGGGTCCTGGCGGGAGACGAGTTTGTAGACCATGCCCGCGGTCGGCGTCCCGGACCCGGTGACCACCGACGTGCCCACCCCGTAGGAGTCGACGGGGGAGGAGGCGAGCGCCGCCAGTGCGTACTCGTCGAGGTCGCTCGTCACGGTGATGCGGGTGCGCGTGGCGCCCAGCGCATCGAGCTGCGCACGGACCCGGGCCGCCACCACCGGCAGGTCGCCGGAGTCGATGCGTACGCCTCCCAGATCGGTCCCCGCCACCCCGATCGCGCGCTCCACGCCGGTGGCGATGTCGTAGGTGTCCACGAGCAGGGTGGTGCCGACGCCCGCGGCGGCGATCTGCGCGCGGAACGCGTCCTCCTCGGTCTCGTGCAACAGCGTCCAGGCGTGGGCGGCGGTGCCCATGGTCGGAAGGCCCCAGGTGCGTCCGGCCTCCAGGTTGCTCGTGGCGCTGAAGCCGGCGATGAACGCGGCGCGGGCAGCGGCGACGGCGGAGCGTTCCCCGGCGCGGCGCGACCCCATCTCGGCGAGCGGCCGGTCGCCGGCAGCAATGCTCATCCGGGCGGCCGCGGTGGCGACGGCCGAATCGTGGTTGAGGACGCTGAGTGCCAGCGTCTCCAGCACCACGGCCTCGGCAAACGTGCCCTCGACCGTGAGGATCGGCGACCCGGGGAAATACAGTTCCCCCTCGCGGTAGCCGATGATCGACCCGCGGAACCGGAAATCCTCCAGGAAGGCGACGGTGGCCGCATCCACGATCTTCTCGTCGCGTAGGAACCGCAGCTCGTCCTCGCCGAACCGGAAGTCCCGGATGAGACTGAGCAGGCGTCCGGTGCCGGCGACCACCCCGAAGCGGCGCCCCCCGGCCAGGCGGCGGGCGAACACCTCGAACACGCTCGGGCGGGATGCGGTCCCGTCACGCAGGGCCGCCTCCAGCATCGTCAGTTCATACCGGTCGGTCAGCAGGGCCGTACTCATGCGGGTCACTCTATCCACCGGGCGTAGGCTTGAGGATCGTGGACGATGCGCCGATCGGGATCTTCGACTCCGGGGTCGGCGGGCTCACCGTCGCCCGGGCCGTTTCGCAGCTGCTGCCGCGGGAGTCGCTGCGCTACATCGGTGACACCGCCCGGTCGCCGTACGGGCCGAAGCCCATCGCGGACGTCCGTCGCTATGCGCTCGAGGTGCTGGACACCCTGGTGGACCAGGGCGTGAAGATGCTCGTCATCGCCTGCAACACCGCATCCGCCGCCATGCTGCGCGACGCCCGCGAACGCTACGACGTCCCGGTGGTCGAGGTGATCGGCCCCGCCGTCCGTACCGCGATGTCCACCACCCGCAACGGCCGCATCGGCGTCATCGGCACCGCGGGCACGATCGGGTCCCGCGCCTACCAGGACATGCTGGAGGTCAACGCGACCCTCACCGTGTTCGCGCAGGCGGCGCCGCGGTTCGTCGACTTCGTCGAGGCCGGCGTCACCGACACCCCCGAGGTGCTCGACGTTGCCGAGGAGTACCTGGCCCCGCTTCGGCACGCCGGCGTCGACACGCTCGTGCTCGGCTGCACTCACTATCCGTTCCTCGAGGGCGCCATCAGCTACGTCATGGGCGAGGGCGTGAGCCTCGTCTCCAGCGACACCGAGACCGCCAAAGACGTCTACCGTCAGCTGGTCTCCCGCGACCTGCTCGCCGGCCCGGATGCGGTCGCCGAACACGTGTACGAGGCCACCGGCTCGTCGGCCGACGAGTTCATCCGCCTCGCGCACCGGCTCATGGGCCGCGAGGTGCGCGACGTGCAGCTGGTGCAGACCGGCGTCATCGACCTCCCGCGCTGACCGGCGCGACCTTCCGACCACCCCACCACGCCCCCACCCCGAGGAGACACATGTCCGAGATCATCCGTGCCGACGGGCGCACCGTCGACCAGCTGCGTCCCGTGACCATCGAACGCGGCTGGTCGAGCCAGGCCGAAGGGTCGGCGCTCATCTCGTTCGGCGGCACCAAGGTGCTGTGCACCGCCTCGTTCACGAACGGCGTGCCGCGATGGCTGACCGGCAAGGGCAAGGGCTGGGTCACCGCCGAGTACGCCATGCTGCCCCGCGCCACGAACTCCCGGAACGACCGCGAGAGCGTCAAGGGCAAGGTCGGCGGTCGCACGCACGAGATCTCCCGTCTCATCGGCCGCGCCCTGCGTGCCGTCGTCGACACCAAGGCGCTGGGTGAGAACACCATCGTGATCGACTGCGACGTGCTGCAGGCCGATGGCGGCACCCGCACCGCGGCGATCACCGGCGCCTACGTGGCGCTCGCCGACGCGATCGAGTGGGGACGGAAGAAGGGCTTCGTCGGTAAGAACGCGAAGGCGCTCATCGATTCCGTCGCCGCCGTCTCGGTGGGCATCATCGACGG
>NZ_JAPLAI010000047.1:16816-19108 GCF_026393345.1 Microbacterium sp. | reverse complement strand
GTCGAGGATGTGCGCGCCGAGACCGACGTGAGCGTCGTCGTCACCGGCCGCGGCCTGTTCGTCGAGGTGCAGGGCACCGCGGAGGGCGCGCCGTTCGACAAGCGCGAGCTCGACGCGCTGCTCGAGCTCGGTGTCGCGGGGGCCGCGGACCTCCGCGACCTGCAGACCGCGGCACTCGCCGAGGGTGCCGCATGACGACACCCGCTCGCGTCGTGCTGGCGACCCACAACGCCCACAAGGTCGAGGAGTTCCAGGCGATCGTGGGCCGGGCACGCCCCGACCTCGAGGTCGTCGGCTACGACGGCCCGGAGCCGGTCGAGGACGGCGTGACCTTCGCCGCCAACGCCCTCATCAAGGCCCGCGCGGCGGCCGCCCACACCGGGCTGCCGGCGCTCGCCGACGACTCCGGCATCTGCGTGGATGTGCTGGGCGGCGCCCCGGGCGTGTTCTCCGCCTACTGGGCGGGGCACCGGAAGGACGCCCGCGCCAACCTCGACCTGCTCCTCGACCAGCTCTCCGACATCGCCGACCCGCACCGCGCCGCGCAGTTCGTCTCCACGATCGCACTCGTGCGCGCCGACGGCGCCGAGGACGTCGTGGCCGGTGTCTGGCCGGGACGCCTCGCCCTCGCCGCATCCGGCGCCGGCGGCTTCGGCTACGACCCGGTCTTCATCCCGGACGGCCAGCCCGCGGATGCGGAGCGCTCCGTCGGGGAGTGGTCGGCCGAGGAGAAGAACCGCGCGTCGCATCGCGCCCGCGCGTTCCAGGAGCTGCTGCCGCTGCTGCGCGGACTGTGACCGGAGAGCGGGCCGCGAATCGTCCGCCGTGCGCGTGACCGCGCCGGTCACCCCGGGTCGCGAATGGTCAGTGTCCGCTGTATGGTCATTGCATGCTGACCATTGCTTCCCGTCTCGATGCAATGAGCCGTCTCGGCAGGGCCATGGCCGATCCGACCCGCTCCCGCATCCTGCTCGCGCTGCTCGACGCCCCCGGTTACCCCGCTGTGCTCTCCCGGGAGCTGGGACTGACGCGCACGAACGTCTCCAACCACCTGGCGTGCCTGCGCGGCTGCGGCATCATCGTCGCCTCACCGGAGGGGCGGCGGACCCGGTACGAGATCGCCGACGGGCACCTGTCCAAGGCGCTGCGCGAACTGGTCTCAGTCGTGCTCGCCGTCGATGAGGGCGCACCCCGCCTGAACACCTCGTGCGACGTACCGGGATGCTGCGCGTGACGGCCACCGTGGTGCGGGAGCGCCGTGCCGTCCTCCAGCGGCGCATCCGGTTCATCGTCGCGTTCACGATCGCCTACAACGTCATCGAGGCCGTGATCGCCATCGCGGCGGGCACGGCGGCGTCGTCCGGCGCGCTCATCGGGTTCGGCCTCGACTCGGTCGTGGAGGTGCTGTCGGCGGCGGCGGTGGCCTGGCAGTTCACCCGGCGCGACCCCGAGCGCTGGGAGCGCCCGACACTCCGCGTCATCGCCGTGGCATTCTTCGCCCTGGCCGCGTATGTCTCGGTGTCGGCGGTGCTCACCCTGACCGGGGTCATGGCGCCCGAGCATTCCACGGTCGGCATCATCGTCGCGGCGGTGTCCCTCGTCGTCATGCCCGTCGCGTCGCTGCTCGAGCGAGCCACCGGGCGTGAGCTGGGTTCGGCGACGGCGATCGCCGACTCCACGCAGACCATGCTGTGCGCGCTGCTGTCGGGCGCCGTCCTCGTCGGCCTGCTGCTGAACACCCTGTTCGGCTGGGCGTGGGCGGACTCGGTCGCCGGTTTCGTCATCGCCGTGTTCGCCGTCCGTGAGGGTATCGAGGCATGGAAGGGGGATGCCTGCGCCACCTCGGTCGGCATGCTCATGGAGGACGAGCACGAGGACCACGCTGACGACGAGCATCACGACCCTCACCTGAGCTGAGAACGGGTCTCGTTCCCGATTGCACGTATGCGCGCCGCGGCTCGCTGTGAGGTCGTAACCTGGCGGCATGCACGACCACGCCCCCGCAGCATCCGGGTTCCGTGACGGGTCCACCCGTCGCCTGCTCGCGGTGTCGCTCGCGATCACCTCGGTGGTGTTCCTGGTGCAGGTCGTGGGCGCGGTCTTCTCCGGCTCGCTGGCGCTCCTCGCCGACGCCGCGCACATGCTCATGGATGCGGCGGCGCTCGTCATCGCGCTCGTCGCTGGGGCGGTGGCCGCACGTCCCGCGGACGATCGCCGCACCTTCGGCTATCAGCGGGCGGAGGTCTTCGGCGCGCTCGTCAACGGGGTCATCCTCCTCGGCGTCTCGGTGGT
>NZ_JAPLAI010000047.1:0-16809 GCF_026393345.1 Microbacterium sp. | reverse complement strand
GCGGGCGGCCTGATGCTCGTCGTCGCCTCGGTGGGCCTCGTCGCCAACGGCATCGCCATGTGGCTGCTCGGGTCCGCACAGCGGAAGAACATCAACGCCCGCGGCGCCTACCTCGAGGTGGTCGGCGATCTGCTGGGCTCCGTCGCCGTCATCATCGCGGCGATCGTCATCCTCCTCACCGGCTGGGTGGCGGCGGACGCGGTGGCCTCGCTCCTCATCGCCGCCATGATCGTGCCGCGGGCCATCGGCCTGCTCCGTGAGGTCGTCACCGTGCTGAGCGAAGCATCGCCGAAGGGCATCACCGTGCAGGAGATCCGCGACCACATCCTCGCCACCGAGGGCGTCGCCGATGTGCACGATGTGCACGTGTGGCAGCTCACCCGCGGAGCACCGGTGTTCACGGCGCATGTCGTGGTCGACGCCGACGCGTTCGCGGCGGGCGACGCGTCCGGCATCCTCACCCGGCTGCAGGGCTGCCTCGCCGAGCATTTCGACGTGGAGCACTCCACGTTCCAGCTGGAATCGGCGGGCCACGTCGAGCACGACCCGCACGGCTGAGCTCAGCCGGGGACCTCCCGCACCACCTCGTCCGGGTTCTTGTCGGGGCGCAGGCCCCGCCAGCGGGGGTGGCGAAGGCTGCCGGTGGGGGTGAACTCGGCGAACTCGACCTCGGCAACGAATTCTGGCCGCACCCATTCGGCGTCGGAGGTGTCGACCCGCGGCACCCCGATGAGGGGGTTCTCGTCGGTGCGGAGGGGGCGGAGCAGCCTGTCGAGCCGGGTCAGCTCGCGGTCGGAGAACCCGGTGCCCACCCGTCCCACGTATTGCAGGCCGTCGGGGGAGGGGATGCCGAGAAGCAGTGATCCGAACGTGCCTGAGCGCCCGCCCTTGCCACGGCGGACGCCGCCGATTACGACCTCCTGGGTACGGCTGTGCTTGACCTTCAGCCAGTCGTCGGAGCGGCTGCCCGGCCGGTACCGGGCGTCCGGGTTCTTCACCACGACGCCCTCGAGGCCCAGGCGCTCGCCGTCGGTCAGGGCATGCTCCAGATCGTCGAACACCGGCGGCACGGCGATCGCGGGGATGCTGCCCATTGTCGCCTGCTCCAGCACCTCGCGGCGCTCGCGCAGCGGCGACCCGGTCAGCGCGTGGTCGCCGCGCGCGAGCACGTCGAACAGGTAGTACCGCACCGGGGTGCGCGTCGCCTCGCGGTCGATGTCGTGACGGTCGGCGAGGTGCATGCGCGACTGCAGGAGGGAGAAGCTCGGCACGCCGCGCTCGTCGAGAGCGACGATCTCGCCGTCGACCACCAGCGGGTCGGGGCCGAGTCCCGCATCCACTCCGGTCAGCTCCGGATAGCGGTCGGTGATGTCGATGCCGCTCCGGGCGGTGAGGCGCAGGCGATGACCGTCCCAGGCGCCGATCGCGCGGACTCCGTCCCACTTCATTTCGACCCAGGGTTCGCCGCCCCATCGGTCGGCGGTGCGCGCGGCGTCGACCGGCGTGGAGAGGGTCGCGAGCATGGGACGGACGTCGAGGGATGCGGGGTCGGCCGGGGATGCGGGCTCAGGGGCCGCCGCATCCGGGGTCTGATCCTTCATCCGGTGCAGCAGCCACGATGATTTCTCACCCTGCCCGCCGGTGCGGATGAGGGCCAGCCGGGCGGTGCCGATCGGACCGTCGGGGCGACCGTGCAGGGTGACGATGACCTCGCTGTCGCGCCACTTCTCGGTCTCGTAGCGGCCGGTGTCCCAGATCGTGACAGTGCCGGCCCCGTACTCGCCGTGCGGGATTTCGCCCTCGAACGTGCCGTAGCCGAGCGGGTGGTCCTCGGTCATGACCGCGAGGTGGTTGCGGTTCGCCGTCTCCGGGACGCCCTTCGGCACCGCCCAGCTGACGTAGACGCCGTCGTGCTCCAGCCGGAAGTCCCAGTGCAGCCGCCGGGCATGATGCTCCTGGATGACGAACCGCGGCAGCTCTCCCGCAAGCGTCGGGTCGGCGGCGGGGGAGTCCGGCACGGGTTCGGGGGTGCGGTCGGCGGAACGCTTGGCAATGTACGTGGCCAGCGGTCCCGATGACACCGAGGTGACCGGACGGCCGAGCGGGGCGAGCGGATCGCCCTCGCGGGCGACGCGTGCCAGCACCTCGTCGAACTCCAGGTGACGCAGGTCGGGGTCGTCGAGCTCCGCCCAGGTGCGGGGGGCGGCGACGGTGGGATGCGGCCGCCCGCGAAGCGAGTACGGCGCGATGGTCGTCTTCGACCCGTTGTTCTGGCTCCAGTCGACGAAGACCTTGCCGGGGCGCGCGGCCTTCGACATCGAGCTGACGACGAGGTCCGGGTGGTCGGTCTCCAGCGCGCGCGCGAGTTCCTTCGCCACCTGCGACACCTCGTCGCTGGATGCGGCGGCGGGCAGTGTCGCGTACAGGTGGACGCCCTTGCTTCCGCTCGTGACCGGGAACGGGTCGAGGCCCATGTCTTGCAGGATCGTGCGCGCCCACCGCGCCACTTCCGCGCACTCGACGAGGCCGATGCCGGGACCGGGGTCGAGGTCGAGCACGATCCGATCGGGTGGCAGTGCCTGGCCGTCGGGGTCGAACCGCCACTGCGGGGTGTGGAGTTCGAGGCTCGCGACCTGGGCGAGGTACGCGAGGGTGGCGACGTCGTCGACGAGCGGGTAGTCCTTCGGACCTCCCGAGTGCTCGATGCTTTGCCGCGGCACCCAGGCCGGGGCGCCCGCCTCGAGCGCCTTCGCGAAGAACGAGGACGCCGGGTCCTCGGTGGTCCCGACGCCCTCCGGCCAGCGCTTCCGGGTGACCGGGCGCCCCGCGAGGTGCGGCAGCATGACCGGCGCGATGCGGGTGTAGTAGTCGATGACCTCGCCCTTGGTGGTCCCCGTCTCGGGGTACAGCACCTTGTCGAGGCGAGAGACGCGCAGCATCCGGTCGCCGATCCGCACCGTCTGCTCGTCTGCTGCCATGACGTTCATGATGCCGGTGCGGGCGCGCAACCCCTAGCCCTGGCGCGGTCCGAGCGTGTGTACTAACGGCATGAGGTCGATCTGGAAGGGCGCGATCGCATTCGGTCTCGTCAACGTGCCGGTGAAGGTGTACTCCGCCACCGAGGACCATGACGTGTCGCTGCATCAGGTGCACGAGAAGGACGGCGGCCGCATCCGGTACCAGCGCCGGTGCGAGATCTGCGGTGAGATCGTCGCCTACCAGGACATCGACAAGGCGTACGACGACGGTGATCGCACCGTGGTGCTCACGGACGAAGACCTGGCGTCGCTGCCGGCGGAGAAGAGCCGCGAGATCGAGGTCGTCGAGTTCGTCCCGAGCGACCAGGTCGACCCGCTGCTGCTCGACCGCGCGTACTACCTCGAACCCGACTCCGCATCCCCGAAGGCGTATGTGCTGCTGCGCAAGACGCTCGAGCAGACCGACCTCACCGCCATTGTGCGGTTCTCGCTGCGGCAGAAGACGCGCCTGGCTGCGCTCCGCGTGCGCGACGACGTACTCGTGTTGCAGACGCTGTTGTGGGCGGACGAGGTGCGGGAGGCGGCGTTCCCGGCGCTCGAGGAGACCGTCCGGATCTCGGCGAAGGAGCTCGAGCTCTCGGCGTCGCTGGTCGACAGCTTCGCCGCCGACTTCGACCCGTCGGCGTTCACCGACGACTATCAGGTGCAGTTGCGCACGCTCATCGACGCGAAGCTGGAGGCCGGCGACGCGCTCGACACATCCGAGACCTTCGGTGAGCAGGAAGAGGAGAAGACGGCGTCGGGCGGCGAGGTCATCGACCTGATGGCGGCCCTGCAGGCGAGCCTGGAGAAGTCGCGATCCGCACGCGGGTCATCGTCGAAGGATGCCGCCGGCGACAAGGCCGAGAAGAAGCCAGCGAAGAAGGCTGCCGCGAAAAAGCCCGCCGCGAAGGCGAAGAAGGCGTCCTGAGTCAGTCCTCGAAATCGAGGTTCGTCGCATCCTCGGCGGCCGCACGGCGCGCCTCTGCGCTCTCGTGCTTCACCTTGGAACGCTCACGCAGGTAGTGCCAGACCGTGACCGCGGCGGTGAGGACCACGACGCCGATGAGGATGAGGTCGATGTACTCGGTGACGATGTCGCGCACCCACGGGATGTATCCGATGCCGTAGCCGAGCATCGTGAGACCGATGCCCCAGAGGATCGCACCGATGAGGTTGTAGAGCGAGTATCGCCGCCACGGCATATGCCCGACGCCGGCGGCGACGGGGGCGAAGGTGCGGACGATCGGCACGAAGCGGGCGAGGATCACGGTGATGCCGCCGAAGCGCTCGAAGAACGCATTGGTGCGTTCCACGTTCTTCGTGCTGAACAGGCCCGATTCCTTGCGTTCGAAGATCGCCGGGCCCGCCTTGTGGCCGATGAAGTAGCCGACCTCACCGCCGATGAACGCCGCGACGCCGATGGCGAGGGCAACCCACCAGACGTTGAGGCCGAACACGCCGTGGGGTGCGGCCTCGGTGTGGTGCGACAGGAGGCCCGAGATGACGAGGAGCGTGTCACCCGGTAGGAGGAATCCGATCAGCAGCCCGGTCTCGGCGAAGATGATGAAGCAGACGACGAGGAGGGCCCACGGGCCCGCCGCCTCGATGATGGAAGCGGGGTCGAGCCAGGGCAGAAGGCCGAGATTGTGCACGCTGTTCCCGTCGTAGGTGTGATCGAGGGGCGCGACGGAGGGTGACCCTCGTCTCCGTCCCCGTGCGGAAGGTGGGACTTGAACCCACACGCTCGAAAGCACAGGAACCTAAATCCTGCGTGTCTGCCAATTTCACCACTCCCGCGGGTGCGCCCAGTCTATCCAGGAGCGGCTTCGCACACCGGCGTCGGCGCCGGGCTCCCAGGTGCTCGTCAGCGAGCGGCGCGGGCCAGGATTATGGATGCGGGGATGTGGCCTACCGCGAGGACGACCGCAGACGCCGCGATCCAGGGGTTTGCCAGCCACGCGGCGGTGGCGAGGAACGTGACGACCGGCAGCACGGCCATCGGTACCGGCAGGAACCAGAGCGACCGGTACAGGTCGGCGCCGTTGCGTCCGCGCAGGAGGTAACGGAGCCAGAGTGCGAGATAGCCCCCGAGCGCAGCGATCGCGAGGATCGCCCAGCCCGGCGCGACGCTGCCCGGTTCCGTGATCGCGGGAATGACGAGGCACAGTGCCTGCCCGGCACGCTCCAGCGCGGTCAGCGGCCATGGGACGTGCGCGCTCGGCAGGGGGCGCCGAGGCGGGAACGCGAGCAGCAGCAGGTTCGGCGCCAGCACGGCGACCGAGATGACTGCGCCCCACAGCGAGAACCCCATGGCGGCAGATTAGCGGTGCGCACCGATCCGGCGGACGAGGACGATGACGTCGTCGAGCGTGGCGACGGTGCCGTCGCGCAGGGTCGCATCCCGTGGCCGGGACTCCGCCAGGACGACCTCCCAGCGTTGTGGGTCGAGAGCGAGCTGCTCGATCTCCTCATCGGGGGTGAGAAAGCGGTGCTCGTGGACGTGCGGAACATTCGAGCCGGGCGGAGGCGCAGCATGGGAAGTGATGAGCAGGTGTCCGCCCGGGGCGACCCGGTCGGCGGCCTGGCGGAGGATCGCTTCCCGCGGCAGGCGCACGGGGGAGTGCAGAAAGCTCGCGCTCACGAGATCGTAGGATCCGGTCGGAAGAGCGGTGAGGTCGACGGAGTGGAACTGTGCCTGCTCGACCGGGAGACCGGCGGCACTCGCCGCCTCGGTCGCGCGACGCACAGCGGTCGGTGAGATGTCGATCCCGGTCGCCGTCCATCCGTGCTGGGCGAGCCAGATCACATCGGCTCCCTCGCCGCATCCGAGGTCGAGTGCTCGCCCCGGCGGGAGCATCGCTGCGACCTCGGTGAGCACCCGGTTCGCCCGGCCCGACCAGACGCGCTCGGAGCCGGCGTACCGCTCCTCCCAGTAGTCCGCGGGCTCGGTCGGCGTCTGCGCCGCCGTGAGCGCGTCGTCAACGTCCCAACCGACGAGTGCCGCGTTCACGGCGCCGCCGGTCGCGGCGCCGGCGCCGATCGACATCGGCACCGTCGCCCCGGGGGTGACGACGTTGCCGACCGCCCAGATGCGTTCGTCGCTGGTCCTGCCCGTCGCGTCGATGGCGAGGAACGACCCGAAGGGGGTGTCGTCTCGCGTCAGATCGAGCGACGCGACCAGCTCGTCGTGCGGATGCGGGGCGCCTGCCGTGAAGAGTGCGTCGACCGGCACCTCCCGTCCATCAGAGAGCCGGAGGGCCCGGATCGCGTCGCCCTCACCCAGGATCTCAGCGACCGGCTCCGAGACGAGTTCGATGCCGCGGACGCGCAGGCGTCGTTCGGTCTCGGCGGAGAGCGGACCGAGCCCGGCGGTGAAGACCGTGACCCGGTCGCTCCACTGCCGCACGAGCTCGGCCTGGTGCAGACTCAGCGGCGAGGTCGTCAGCACGCCGAGGTGCTGGTCGCGCACCTCCCATCCGTGGCAGTACGGGCAGTGCAGGACCGAGGTGCCCCAGCGCTCCGCCAGGCCTGGAATGGATGGCAGCTGGTCCGTGAGCCCGGTGGCCACGATGAGCGCCCGAGTCTGATGGGTTCCGCCGTCGCTCGTCATGACAGCGTGCCCCCCGGCGACCCGGTCGACCCGCTCGAGGTTGCCGTCGATCAGCTCCACGCCGTACCCCCGCACCTCCTCGCGCCCGCGGGCGAGCAGGTCGTGCGGCGACGTTCCCTCGTGACCCAGCACACCGTGCATGTGCGCCGCGAACCGGTTCCGCGGGCTCCCCGCGTCGACGACGAGGACGCGTCGCCGCGCACGACCGAGCATGAGTGCCGCGGAGAGGCCGGCGGGGCCACCGCCGACGATGATGACATCCCAGGTCTGACTGTGCATACCGCCAGCATGTGCCGCACAATGAGAGTTCCGCAAATGAACTTGCGGAATTGGCAAAGGGGGTCCTGATGCAGGAAGAACTGGCCCGCGTCGGTGAACGGCTGCGCGCAGCCCGGCAGGCGCAGGGACTCACGCTGGAGGATCTCGCCGCCAGCGCAGGGATGTCCGCCAGCACGCTGTCCCGGCTGGAGTCCGGCAAGCGCCAGGCGAGCCTCGAACTCCTGCTCCCGCTTACCCGTCGGCTCGGGCTGCGCATCGATGACCTCCTGCGTCCCGAGATCGTGGATCCCCGAGTGCGGCGTCCGGTCATCCGGCGGGACGGTCTCGTCATCGCCCCGCTCGCGCCCGAGGACTCGCCCGTCGCGACCTACAAAATCACCTACCCCGCGAACGATGCGCTGCCCGCCCTGCGCGTGCACGACGGTTTCGAGTGGCTGTACGTGTTGCAAGGGAAGCTGCGGCTGCGCCTCGGTGACCAGGACCTCGTGCTGACCCGCGGGGAGGCCGCGGAGTTCGACACCCGTACCCCGCACGCCATGTCGGCGGCGGGAGGCAAGTCCGCGCAGGTCCTCAGCATCTTCAACGAGACCGGCGCAAGGATGCACACCCACACGACGACGGACTGATGCGTGCTGCAGTGTGCGGCCTTACCGTCGGGATCATGGACGAGATGCAGACCTCCCACCCCACCGCGCGCTACACCGCTGTCGCGTGGGTGAGCGCGGTGCTCATCGGCGTGGCCGCGGGCATCGCCCTCGGATTCCTGCTGCGCGATGCGTGGGCCGGCGCCATCACAGGCGTCGTCGTCGTGGTGCTGATCGGCTTCTCTGCCGTGCTCGCCGCTCGCCCTCCCGAAACCGAAACCGGAGCTGTTCGCCTGGCTGACCGAAGGCCCCAAGGGTGCCAACGCTCATCGTCGGAGGCAGTGGGACGCGCAACGTCGGGACCAGAGAGGCGAAGCACGCCTCCTCCAGCTGGGCGGCGAATGGGATGACCCGGAGTTCATGTTCGTTCAGATCGACGGCACCTGGCACCCGGCTCGGTCGGACGCGAACGGCGGCCCATCCAACGCCTGGTCTTGGGTCCACCACCGTGACCAGTTCAAGCGTTTCGCTGCTGCCTTCCTCGCCGACGGTGCTCACAACACGAAGATCTGGTAGCACTCCCGTAGGCCGGGGCGGGCGGTCGCCCCATTCACGACCGTGAGGCGTCCGTTGCGGCCTCACCACAGTGGCTTTACACCGCGTATAGTTTTCCGCGCGTGATGGTGCGCGGAACGAAAGGACGCGTCTATGGCAGACGCCGGCGAGGACGGGCACTCCCACAGCACCGAGGCGAGCAGCATCCGGCGCCGCTTCGGGGCGAACGAGTTTGACCGGGCATTGGATGGCTGGGGCAGGTTCTCGGGGGATGACGGACGCCGACGCGCCCCGGGCGAATGGATCCGCGCCGACGGGGAACTCGTCCGGAGCCGCTTCGACCGCACAGAGCTCGACCTCCTCACCGTCGACGCACGGCATCTCACGGTGGCCCGCACCGCGCACGAGGTATCCCGCACCGCCGACACGCGCCACATCGTCATCGTGCAGCTGTCCGGATCGAGCATCCTGACTCCTGCGGACGGGCATCCGCCGGTGCGACTGGGCCCCGGAACGATCAGCTACGGTGACCCGAGCGTGCCCTATCGGTGGGCGTTCGACGGTCCGTTCCAGCTCCTGATGCTGCGGGCCCCCCGCGCCGCGCTCGCCCTCGCGCCCGCCGTGCTCAGGCCGATGATCGGGAAACCCTTCTCGTCCGATACCGGATACGCCCGTCTCGCCGTCCGGTTCGCCTCCGACGTCCTGAGCGACGAGCGCCTCCTCGCCGGGCCGACCGCGTCTCGGGTCGCGCACGACGTCGTCGGGCTGATGACGACCATGCTGGCGGAACGGCTCGGCACAGCGGAATCACGCGACCCCTCGGAACCCGCCTTCCAGCGGGCGGCGACCTACATCGCCGAGAACCTCGTCGATCCCTTGCCGCTCCGCCAGATCGCCGAGGCCGTCGACATGTCGCCGCGATATCTTCAGCATCTGTTCCAGCAGCGGGGCATGTCGGTGACCGGATGGATCCGCGAGCGTCGCCTGGAACGCGCACGCCAGGCTCTGGCCGATCCGACCTGGGCGGCGATCGACATCCTCCAGATCGCTCTCGCGCACGGGTTCTCGGACCACTCCCACTTCACGCGGGCGTTCCGCGCCGCGTACGGCGAGACGCCGAGCGCGTGGCGCGGGCGCGCCGCGTGACGGCACGCCCGCGCGGGCTCAGCGGCCGGTTCGGTCCAGCATCTTCGTGAGCGCGAGACGCAGGGTCTCCGCCGGATCCTCCACCGCGCCGCCACTGCGCAGCGCGACGTGCTGATCGGGGCGAACGAGAAGGCAGCCGGCCTCGCCGATCCCGCTCCGGTCGGCGAAGTCGCCGTAGAGGTCCTGCACATCTCCGCGATGCCCCACGGCGACCGTCGCGATCTCCATTCCGAGTTCGGCGCCGACCGTGTTCGCGGCGTCGATCCATGCCTGACCGCGATCGCGGACGAGCAGCGTGAATCGCTCGCCCCCGACGACGTCCAACGTGGATACCGTGCGGGTCGCATCGCCCACCCAGGCGTGCGGGATCCGCGCGCCGGGATGACTGGTCGGCTGGATGTAGAGCTCCGCATCCCGTTCGTAGGTCACCTCGGTGCCGTCGTCGATCACCGCGGCCGAGCGGTACACATGGTTCATCTCGACGCCGTGGGCCTCGAAGATGTACGACTCCTCCTCGAGCACCCGGCGAAGGTCGGCCCGGCGCCGCTCGCCGGCGTCACTCGCCTCGCCGAGTTCCGCGAAACGTTTCTGGCGCTCATCGAACGACAGCGCAGGGTTCAGTCCCATCGCCGGGAGGAGACCGGCGCCGAGGGCCCAGCTGTCGACCGCGCGGTCCACGACCTGCTGTCCGATCGGCTGGCGCTCGGCCGAATAGCTGTCGAGGAGGCCCCGGCCCGCGATTCCCTTGATGACGAACGCGAGTTTCCATGCGAGGTTGAAGGCATCCTGAATGCAGGTGTTGGCGCCCAGGCCGTTCGTCGGGGGATGCCGGTGGGCGGCATCGCCGGCGATGAAGACCCGGCCCTCGCCGTAGGTTTCGGCGACGATGCGGTTGATCCGCCACGGGTACAGCCCGGTGATGGTCACATCGACGCTGTCGTCTCCGATCGCCTGGCGGAGTTCGTGCGCCGCCTCCTCCTCGGTCAGCTTGGAATTGCGCTCGCCGAGATAGACGAGCGACGCCGACCATTCACGCCACGGCTTGACCATGCGGATCATCGCCCGGGTCGGTCCGTCGGGGCGGTTCTGGACGATCTCGTACAGCGAGCCGGGGCGGTGTGCCACGTAGGCGGAGAGATCGGCCGTGAAGCTGATATTCATGGCCCCGGCGATGCCCGACTCGCCGAGGAACGGGATCCCGACGGCGGCCGCGACGGGGCTCTGCCCGCCATCGGCGCCGACCACGTAGGAGGCACGCAGCGTGTCGGCTGTGCCGGTGACACCGTCGACGATGTGCACGGCGACGCCGTCGGCATCCTGCTCCAGCCCCGAGAAGGACGTCTGGAAGCGGATGCGCACACCGAGTCGCGCGGCCTCGGCGAGCAGCACCGGCTCGAGCCGGTCCTGCGGCATGTCGCAGCCCTCGGTCGGGCTGGCCGTGAGGTACTCGCCTTGGCGGGCGGGGTTGTTGCCCCACGACCAGGCGCGACCCAGTTCGATGCCGGTGAACGCGGTGGCGACCACCTGGCTGGCCATGGTCCCGCGGGGCGAGGCCTGGGCGCGCACCGCATCCTCGAGGCCGACCGCGCGGATGATCTCCATCGTGCGCTGGTTCGTGATGTGAGCGCGGGGGGAGTCCGCCACCCACGTTTCGCGGGTGACGACGGTGACCTGCACGCCATGCCGGGCGAGCATGAGGGCGGTCGCGAGCCCGGTGGGCCCACTCCCGATGACGATCACGTCGTTGCGGGCGGCTTCGCCCTCGACGTGCTGCTGTGCCCGGGACCATGACCGGTGAGTGAGCTTCTCGACCATGAGAACTCCGTTCCTGATGAATCGCGCCCGCCGCTCGGCGGAACTGCACGTCGAGTCTGTGGTGCGCGTCATCAGCCCACTGGAACCCAGGCGCAGTGACGCTGGCCCGCAGGCGCACCGTCTGTGTTCCGCCGTACACGTTCTGCAAATTCAATTGACAGTGTGTAAAACGTTGTGCTCAAATCATCCGGAGTACGCGTCGCGTGCACCCGACACCTCGGAACGAAGGAGTTCCCGCTCTCATGTCCAGACCGCAGACCACCACGATCATCTCGGCACGCGGATCGGTGCGCGCCACGTTCGTCGCCGCCTTCCTCTCCGTCGCCCTCGCCCAGACCGCCTACGCGATCCCCGGCGCGCTGAACGGCGCCTTCGCGTCCGAATTCCACACGTCCGGCGCGGGCCTCACCTGGATCACGGCGATCTTCGAGATCGGGATCGTCGCGTTCGAACTCACCTTCGGGCTGCTGGGCGATCTCTTCGGCCGGAAGAAGCTCCTCATGGCGGGCGGCGTGTTCGTCGTCGCCGGCGCCGTGCTCTCCGCGCTCGCAGACTCCACCGGGTTCATGATCTTCGCGCAGGCCGTGATCGGAATCGGGGCAGGCCTTCTCTTCCCGATCGGACTGGCGATGGTCGTCGCCCTCACCCCCGATCCCGCCCGGCGTTCGCGGGTGATCGCCCTGTGGGCGGGCTTCCTCTCGCTCGGTGCGGTCATTTCGCCGGTCATGGCGGGCCTCACGGCCCAGTTGTTCACGGTTCCCGGCGCTGAGCCCGGTGCGCCGAACGTCTTCAGCGGCTGGCGGGTCGCGTACTGGATCATCGTCGCGGTCGCGATTCTGCTGGTCGGCATCGCTGCCGCAACCCGCGACTCGTCGTCTCCGGCCGGCCGGAAGCCCGACATCCCCGGGCAGCTGACCTTCGCCGTCGGCCTGATCGCGGTGCTGTACGCGACGGTCACCGCCGTGGACTCGGGGTGGACGGCACCGCAGGTCCTCGTGAGCTACGTCGTCGGCGCGGTCCTGCTAGTCGCGTTCATCATCATCGAGATGAGGTCGAAGGCGCCGCTCCTGCACCTCGGCCTGTTCAAGAACGCGGCCTTCTCCATCGGTGCCATCGTCGCCGTGATCGGCATGTTCGCGTTCCTCGCCATCTGCTTCGCGACGTCCATCTCGGAGGGCGCACTCGCGCAGAGCCCGGTGTGGGTGCTCGGCGTCCTCTTCCTCTGCATCCAGGGACCCGCGTTCGTCCTCTCGCCGATCGTGGGGCGGCTCATCCACTCCGTGTCGCCGCGGTGGCTGCTGACGTCGGGATTCGCCCTGATCGCCATCAGCGGTTACTGGCTGTCCACCTACCGGCTCGGCATCCCGGCGCAGTTCGGCGGCACGCCCTGGCAGGACTTCATCGTGCCGCTGCTGCTCCTCGGTGTCGGTTTCGCCCTCACCATCGGCTCGATCACCGCCGTGGCGATCAACACCGTGCAGCCGCACGAGATCGGTATGGCCTCCGCCACCACGAGCCTCATGCGGGACCTCGGCTTCACGCTGGGCCCGGTCGTGGGTTCGGCCGTCGCGTTCGGCATCGGGGCGACGGCCTTCGCCGGGGCGATCGTCGGCGTGCTCTCCGGTATCGGGCTGGCTCCGGAGGCCGTGACCGGTCTGTCGCACGTGCCGCCCCTGGCGTGGCTGTCGGGCTGGGAGGGAGTGCTCGCCCAGTTCTCCGGTGAGATGAGCGCGTCGGGCGCGCCGCAGCAGGCGGTGGATGCGGCGGTCTCGTCGCTGCGCGACTCGCAGTCCGAGATCATGGGTGTGGCCGGTGCCACTCTCGGCTCCGGCTTCAACGTGGTCTACCTCGTCGGGGCGATCGCGGCGACGGCGTCGGCCTGCCTGACCCTGTTCATTCCGAGCCGGAAGGCCGATGCGCCGGTCACCGACGAAGAACTGGCGATGACCGTGAAGGTGGTGGCGCCCGAGGCCTGATCGGAGCAGGCGGGGCCCACATGTGGTGGCCCCGCCTCGTCAGTCGCCGAGGAGATCCGTCCAGGCCTGGGCCAGGATGTCGAGTTCGGGACCGGCATCCAGTTCGAAGGGATGCCGGATCCATCGGAGCGTGGTGCCGTCGAGGAGCTCCATCGCGAGATAGCCACGGAATCGGCGGGTTTCCGGGTCGAACCGACCCGCCTGCGTCAAGCCCTCGACGATGTCGTCGATCACTTCCGTGAACCAGGCCTCGTTGATCTCCCGCATCTCGGGGTCGACCGCCGCGGCCTCGGTGATGACAGTGATGTAGGGCGCGATCTCGGGCCACCGGGAGGACTGCACGCCGATCCAGTCGCGGATCACGTCGAACGTCCCGATCCGCGCGGCCTCCACGAGCGGGCGGGCCGTCATCCGGTGCGAGGCATCTTCGTGGCGATCCAGGCTCCGGTTCAGCTCGTCGAACAGGGCGCGCAGGATCTCGGTCTTGTTGGGGAAGTACGCGTAGAACGTGACGCGGGTCGTGCCGACCGCCGTGGCGATGTCGTCGATGGTCGTTGCGACATAGCCCTTCGCCTCGAACAGCCGCAACGCCTCCTGCAGGAGATTGCGGCGCGTCTGTTCCTTCTGCTGGGTACGGAGGTTCGCCATGGGCACCACAGTAGTGAGGCCGCGGGTTCCCTCGGTCGACTCTTCGGTCACCGCCTTGTGGATAAGTTCCCCCGATCACGGGCGAAAGAGTCAGGATGCTGGGCATGTCGCTCGCTCCTGTCGCTTCGCCGGCGCATGCCGCGCTGGCTCAGCGTGTGCGGGAGCGGCTGCGGCAGGAGGGCACGGACCCGACCCGGGAGCTGGAGACCGCGGCCCGGGTGGTGCGGGCGGAGCTGCGGCGGCACAATGATGCGGCCCTCGCGCATGGCGCGGCGACGATCGATGACGAGGCCGGCGCGGTCCGCGACGTGCTGGCGGCGGTGGGCGGGTTCGGCCCGCTGCAGCCGTACCTCGATGATCCATCGATCGAAGAGATCTGGATCAACGGTCCCGACCGGATCTTCGCGGCACGAGCCGGTCGCAGCGAGCGCCTGCCGCTGCGGCTGACGGATACCGCCATCCAGGACCTCGTGGAACGGATGCTGCACGCCACCGGTCGTCGCGTCGACCTCAGCCAGCCGTTCGTCGACGCGTCGCTGCCGGACGGGTCGCGGCTTCATGTCGTGATCAGCGGCATCACGCGGCGGCACTGGGCCGTGAACATCCGGAAGTTCCTCCCCGCGTACCGGACGCTGGAGCAGCTCGTCGCGATCGGCTCGCTCCCACCCGAGGGCGCGCAGCTGCTGGCGGACGCGATGAGAGGTGGGCGCAGCATCCTCGTCTCCGGCGCCACCCACGCCGGCAAGACGACCCTGCTCGCCGCCCTCATCGCCGCATGCGCGCCGCGGCAACGGATCGTCACGGTGGAGGAGACGTTCGAACTCGCCGTCGACGCCCCCGACCTCGTCGCGCTGCAGGGACGCCAACCGAGTCTCGAGGGCACCGGCGAGGTGACGCTGCGACGCCTCGTGAAGGAGGCGCTCCGGATGCGGCCCGACCGGATCATCGTCGGCGAGGTCCGGGATGCCGAGGCGCTCGACCTGCTCCTCGCGCTCAACACGGGTGTGCCGTGCGCCGCATCGATCCACGCGAACAGTGCGCCGGATGCCCTGGTGAAACTCGCCGCGCTGCCGCTCCTCGCCGGCCGCAACATCGACCGGTCGTTCGTGGTCCCCGCCATCGCCTCCGGGGTCGACCTCGTCGCGCACTGCGCCATGGCCGCCGATGGGCGCCGACGGGTCGTCGAGATCGTGGAGACCACCGGCGAGGTCGAGGGCGACCGCATCCGGACGCGACCGGTGCTGAGGTGGGGCGGCCCGTCATGACGCTGCTGTGGGGTGCGATCCTCGCCGCCGGCGTCCTGCTGACGGTGTCGCCCTGGCTCTGGCCCCACGACCCGAACCGGCGGAAGGAAAGCGATCCGCGTCCCTCGCGTGCGATCGACCTCCTCGCCGCCGCCGGATTCGCGCACCGCTCGCCCGCGCTCTTGGTCATCGCGTGCCTCGGTCTCGCCGTCGTCATCGCGGCTGCGGTGTGGCTCGCAACCGGGGTTCCGGTGCTCGTCCTCGTCGGGGCACTCGCCACGGCCGCGCTACCGGTCATGTGGCTCCGAGGGCGGAGCCGGAGCCTCCGGCGGGCGCGACGGATGCTGTGGCCCGACATCTGCGACCTGCTGATCGCTGCGGTGCGCTCCGGACTCTCCCTGCCGGATGCGGTGGCCACCCTCGCGACATCGGCACCGGGTCCGGTGCGGCCGGTGTTCGCCGCCTACGCGTCGGATCTCGCGGCATCCGGCCACTTCGACACCAGCATCCTGCGGGTGAAGGCAGCGCTCGCCGACCCGGTGGCTGATCGCATCGTGGAGACGCTGCGGATGGCACGGGAGGTCGGCGGCACCGAACTCGTGCCGGTGCTCCGGTCGCTCTCGTCCGGCGTCCGGGCGGATGCGACGGTGCGCTCCGAGGCGGAGGCTCGCCAGTCGTGGGTGCGGGGAGCGGCAGTCCTCGGTGTCGTGGCGCCGTGGGTCGTCATGATCCTGCTCGCGATCCGGCCCGAGGGGGCGCGGGCGTACTCCAGTCCCGAGGGGGTCGTGCTCATCGTCGTCAGCGCGGTGGTCTCGGTCGTGGCGTTCCGGCTGATGCTGCGACTCGGCCGGCTGCCGGAGCCCCGGCGGTGGTTCGGATGATCGACACCGTCGTCGTCAGCTATGCCGCCGTCGGCGTGCTGCTCGGCGGCGGACTCGGTGCGGGGATCTGCCTCATGCTGTGGGCGCTGCCACGGTGGGGTGCGGTGACGCTCGACCGGCGGATCGCACCGTACATCCGCGACATCGCCGACCCGCTCGGACTCACACCGCTCACGTCCCCGCAGCACTGGCGAACGTGGGCGCCGAGCATCGCCGCGCGCATCGGCGGCTCCGAAGCGCTGGAGGCGCGTCTTCGTCGCGCGGGCCGGCCGGCGGGCGCCTCCGCGTTCCGGCTGCGGCAGCTGGGATGGGCCGTGGGCGGGGTGGCCGGGGGAGCGGTGCTCGCGGTGGCGATCACGCTCGCCGGAACCACGACACCCGGGCTGGCGCTGCTCCCCGTCGTGACCGGCGCGCTCGCCGGTGCCCTCCCCGAGGTGGCTCTCGGACGCGCGATCCGCGCGCGGGCGCAGCGGGTGACGGAGGAGCTGCCGACGATCCTGGAGTTCCTCGCGCTGTGTCTCGCTGCGGGGGAGAGCGTGTTCGACGCGATCCGCCGCGTGGCCGCGATCGGTCAGGGCGAGCTGGTGGCGCTGCTTCGCACCGCGGTCGTCGAGGTCGGCACGGGGTCGTCCCTCGCCGAGGCACTGCGGGTGGTCGGGCGTGACGCGCAGGTGCCCGCGGTGGCGCGGAGCATCGACCAGATCGTCGCAGCCATCGAACGCGGGGCGCCGCTCGCGCAGGTGCTGCAGGCGCAAGCGCAGGACGCGCAGGAGGAGGCGAAGCGGGTGCTCATCGAGCAGGCGGGACGGAAGGAGATCGCGATGCTGTTTCCGCTCGTCTTTCTGATCCTGCCGCTCAGCGTGCTGATCGCAATCTTCCCGGGCGTACTGATGCTGCGGCTCGGATGGTGACGAGCCCCATCGATCGAGGTGGCTCGGAGAGGTGGAAGGAGAAGACATGGAAGCGATGGTGAAGGGGTACGCGGCCCGTGCGGCGCAGCGACTCCGTGCTGCCTGGGGACGGGTGGTCGGCGACGACCGCGGTGACGTCC
>NZ_JAPLAI010000063.1 GCF_026393345.1 Microbacterium sp. | reverse complement strand
GACCGCGCCGCGCACGCCGGGCGTCTGGGCGTCGCTCAGCTTCCGCCTCTCGATCCCCACGGCGATCCGCGCCGACTTCTGGCGCGCTGCCCCCGCCGTCGTCGCGGGCTGGGCGACCGGCGGACTCTTCCTCTCGCTCGGGGCCAACATCGTGCACAACGAGCTCGGCGGCGACGCGCACCTCTGGCAGGGCCTCGCGGTCGCGATGCTCGCGGGCGTCGGAGCGATCACGGCCTTCGTGATGCGGCGACGGTCGCCGCGCACGCTGGTCGTCTTCGGCACGGCGGCATTGGCGGTCGGAACCGCGCTGTCGCTCATCGCCCTGGGCATCGGCTCGCTCCCCTTCTACCTCGCCGCGACCGCGGTGACCGGCATGGGCTTCGGCACCGGATTCTCGGGCGTCGTCGCCTCGCTCGCCCCGCGCTCGGTGGGGCTGCAGCGGCTCGCCCGCCCGTACCTGCTCGACCTGTACGAGACGACCGGTTACGCCGCGCACCTGGCGATCCGCGAGGGCCGCGAGCTGGTCTCGATCGAACGGCTGCAGAGCCCGCGCCGGCCGGTGCGACGCCCGCTCACCGGTGGCCGCTACCCGCTCCACGCCACCGCGATCGGCCTGGTGCTCCTCGCCCACGCCCCGGACGATGTCCGGGCGGAGGTGCTCGCGGCGCCCCTGCCGGCATACACTGCCCGCACCTACACCGACCCGGTCCAGCTGGAACGCCTCCTCGGCGACATCCGGCGCACCGGGTACGCGGTCAGCGACCGTCAGGTCGACGACATCCATGTCGGGGTGGCAGCGCCGGTGCACGGCGCGGACGGGTCCGTCGTCGCGGCGGTGTCGCTGGCGCTGACGGAACAGGACGTGGACGGCAAGAACATGATCCACCTCGTCCGGCTGACCGCGACCTCCATCTCGCGGACGCTCACCGCGGCGGGGTACGGACGCCCGGACGCGTGAACCCGGGGACCACCGCGGGCGCCGCGGTGGTCAGTGCACGCGCCGGGCGAGCGCGGCCAGCTCCTGTGCCGCATCCGCCTTCACCCGGGCGAGTTCGATCTTCCCGGTCTGACTGCGCGCGAGCGTCGGCCGGATGAACACGTGCCGCGGTTTCTTGTACCCCGCCAGTCGCCCATCCAGGTACGCGGCGAGGGCGTCGAGATCGAGCTCCGCGTCCTCCGCCGGGACGATCATGGCGCTGACCATCTCGCCGAATCTCTCGTGCGGCAGGCCGAACACGACGGCGTCCGCGATGGCGGGATGGGCGAGCAGCGCCTCCTCCACCTCGGCGGGGAAGACCTTCTCGCCGCCGGTGTTCACCACGGCGCTCAGCCGGCCGAGCAGTTCGATCGATCCGTCGCCGCGCGCGCGGGCCCAGTCACCCGGCATGACGTACCGGTGCTCGCCGATGACCGGGAAGGACTTCGCGGTCTTCTCCGGATCGCCGTAGTAGCCCCGGGGGAGGATGCCGCGGAAGGCCAGGATGCCGAGGGCACCCGCCGTCGGCGGGATCTCGGCCAGGTCCTCGCCGAGGAGGACGGTGCCGCCGGTGAGCATGAGCCGTGCCGGCAGCTCATCGGCTGAGCGGGTGGTGCCGAACGCGAATGGACCGCCCTCGCTCGAGGCCAGTAGTAGGTCGACGATCATGATGTCGCCCTGCTCGTGCAGGCGCCGTTTCACGTCGTCGCTGAACCGCATCCCGGAGCTGAGGATGGAGTCCACGCGCGGCAGGCCACGCCCGTCGGCTTCGACCGCCTCGACGAACGGCAGGGCGACGGCATCGCCGGCGACCACGAGGCGGGTGACGTGGTGGTCGTGCACGAGCCGCAGTGCAGCGGTGACGTCGAGGTGCGGGTGCTCGTGCAGCACGACGGTGCCGCCGAGGGCGAGCGTCCCCATCGTCGTCGACTGCGCCGTGCCGTGCAGCATGGGCGGCAGCGGCAGGGTGACCACGCGCGGCGTCGCCGGATCGGTCGCGATGCGGATCGCCGCATCAAGGTCGGCCGGGGGTTCGATGCCGATGATGCCCCAGGTGGACTGCCGGCGGGCTTCGAGCAGGGTGTCGAGTTCCCACACCACCGCCTTCGGCGACCCGGTGGTGCCGCCGGTGTAGAGCCGCAGGTCGGCGCCGAGCGGCGCCCGCTCCGGCAGGTCGCCGCCGGCCGCGACGATGTCGGCGTACGTACGGGCGCCCGGGATCGCGGGGCCGCCGTCGTCGACCGAGATCACGGCGACCGCGGGGTCCATACCCGCCACCGCGTCGGTCACGACCGCGCCGAGCGACGTGGGGGCGATGAGGACGGTGGCGTCGCAGTCCTCGAGCAGGGCGCGTACCTCACCGGCGCGATACCGGTAGTTGATCGCGACCGGCGCCGCACCGAGGGACAGGCAGGCCCAGAAGAAGGTGAGGTACTCGGTGCGGTTGTAGAGCAGGAGCGCGGCGGCGTCGCCGAGCCCCACCCCCTGGTCGCGCAGGTACCGGGCGACGGCGCCCGCCTCTCGCGCGAACTCGGCATAGCTCACCGTGCGATCGTGCGTGGCGATGGCGGGGCGCGCGGGATCCGCCCGGGCGATGCCCTGCCACAGGTCGCTGTAGTGGATGGTGTTCATGCGCTCTCCTGCATCGTGATGACGGCTCGTCCGGTGATCTCACCCCGGGCGAGCGCGGTGTAGGCGGCGTCCGCATCCGCCAGTGCATAGCGGCGGGTGACCAGCCGGGCGGTGTCGAAGCCGCCGGCGGCCGCGAGTCGCGCCACGGCGGGCAGGTCTTCCCGGGTGCGGCCCCCGAAGGATCCCACGATCTGCTGCCCGCGGCGCACCAGCGGGGTGATCTCGATCGGTGCGGTGGTGCCAGCCGGGGCGATGCCGATCGCCACCAGCCGGCCGCCGTCGTCGAGCATGCCGAGCGCCTGCGTGAAGGTCTCCGCCCGGCCCAGTGCCTCGAACGCGACGTCGACGCCGCCGGTCAGGGCGCGCACCGCGGCGACCGGGTCGTCCGCGGTGGCATCGACCATCGCGGTCGCGCCGAGCTCCCGCGCCCGCTCGAGTTTGTCGGCCGCGATGTCGACCGCGACGATCGAGGTCGCCCCGGCGGCGCGCGCCATCGGGATGAGGCTCGACCCGACCCCGCCCACGCCGATGATCGCGACGGATGAGCCCTCGCCGACCTCGCCGGCGCGGAACACGGCGCCGTAGGAGGTCAGCCCGGCGCAGCCGAGCACGCACGACGTGACCGCATCGAGCCCCGCCGGCAGCGGTGTCACCGCCGACAGGGGCACGACGCAGTACTCGGCGAGCCCGCCCATCGAGTACATCGCGAGGAACGTCCCGTCCGGCATCCGTAGCCGGCTCTCACCGTCGAACAGGGTGCCCTCCAGGCGGTTCCGGCGGAAGAACTCGAGGCACAGATCGTCGCGGCCCCGCAGGCACTGCGCGCAGTGGCGGCACGGCATGATGAAGGCGGCCACGACGGTGTCGCCGACCGAGATGTCGCTGCGGGTATCCGCGCCGATCGCGACGACCCGCCCGCTGACCTCGTGGCCGAGGACGGCGGGCCGCGGGAACGCGACATCGCCCTTGATGACGTGCAGGTCGGTGTGGCACACCCCGCACGCGATGACCTCCAGCAGCACCTCGTCGGGGCCGGGCGTCGGGGTCGGGACCGTCATGATCCGAAGCGATGGTCGCCCGTCGGCCAGGACTGCTGCCCGCATCGTTGCGGGGATGGTGTGCTGCACGATTCCTCGTTCCCGGTATCCCTGTGCAGCATCCTGTCGGCCGCGCCCGGCGTGACGCACGCGCTCTTCCGTGTAGTGGAAATCGCCCTCCGGGAGGGGCGTGGCGCCGTGTCATTCTGATCGCCGCCCGACGACGTGGCAATGAGGGGAGACCGACCATGGCACTGCAGGAAGCACTGCTGGACCCGACCGGCGCGGCCGAGGGGACCGCCGACAGCACGCTGTCGCCGCGACCGGTGAGCCTGAAGGGCCTGCGGATCGGGTTGCTGGACAACACCAAACCCAACGCCACGCTGCTGCTCGAGCAGATCGCCGACCACCTGCAGCGCGAGCACGGAGCGGGGGAGGCGACCCTGTACACGAAGGACTACTTCGGAACGCCGGTGGCGCAGCCGCTGCTGGAGCAGATCGTCGCCGCGAACGACGTCGTCATCACGGCGGTCGGGGACTGCGGGTCGTGCTCGGCGGCGAGCGTCGCCGACGGCATCCTGTTCGAGCGCGCCGGCGTGCCCACGGTCGCCATCACCTCCGACTCGTTCCTGATGTCGGGCCGGGCGATGGCCCAGGTGCAGGGCTTCCCCGGGTTCGCGTTCACCGCGGTGGCGCACCCGATGGCGAGTCTCACGGCGGACGAGGTGCGCGAGCGCGCCCTCACGGTGATGCCGGAGGTCCTGCGGATCCTCGGCGTGGAAGAGGGATAACTATGACGACGACGCTGACGGACCAGACCCCGACCGTGGATGCGGACCGCGTCCGCGATCTCGTGGAGTACTGCTACGGCCGCGAGTGGACCGACGGGCGGCCGGCCGTGCCGGTCACCGAGACGCTGCTGGCGGACTTCCTCGCCACGGTCGACCGCGACCCCGATGAGGTGCTGTTCACGATCAGCCACCTGAACCGCAGCCTCACGGTGCGCCTCGCCGCCATCAACGCGGCGATGGCCGGATGCCGCGCCGACTACTTCCCCGTGGTGGTCGCCGCGTGGGAGGCCATCGCGCAGGAGCCGCATCCGGCTCGCGGGATCTGGCAGTCCACCACCGGGACCGCCCCCTTCCTGGTGGTCAACGGCCCGATCCGCGATCGCATCGAGCTCAACAGCACCGGCAACATCTTCGGCTCCGGCTTCCGCGCGAACGCCACCATCGGCCGCGCCATCCGGCTCGGCTGCATCAACGTGTTCGGCTTGCACCCGCACAAACTGGACCAGGCCACCCAGGGCACCCCCGCGAAGTACTCCTCCTGCATCGCCGAGAACGAGGAGCAGAGCCCCTGGGAGCCGCTCCACGTGGAGCACGGCTTCGACGCCTCGGACAGCGTCGTCACCGCCTTCGTCATCCGCTCGGTCATCCACATCGAGGCACGGCACACGCAGGTGCCGGAGGAGCTGGTCCGCGACTTCATCGACACGATCGTCCGCACGGGCGCGCTCATCCACGAGTACACCAGCACCCTGCTGGTGCTGAACCCGGAGCACGCGGACGTGTTCGCCCGGGCGGGGTGGAGCAAGCAGGACCTGCGCGACTACGTCTACGAGAACGCCGTCCGTCGCCGCGAGGACCTCGTCGCGGTCGGGAAGGACGCGCTGTCGCACAAGACGCGGTGGCGCCTGCCCGGCACCCACCCCGACTCCATGCCCGACAGCGCGAGCGCCACCGACACCCCCGACGTCGTCCGCGCGCTCCACAACCCCACCTCGGTGCAGATCATGGTCGCCGGGGCCGACAACGCCGGGGTGTCCGCCGTCGTCGAGATCTTCACCCTCAACCCACCCCGGGAGATTCCCCTCTCCCTCAGCAAGATCGGAGTGCCCTCATGAGCGAATCGACGGATGTGGCCACGGTCGACGGGGCGCTGGCCCCCTTCACCGAGATGATGGCGGCGGACGGGTACGTCCTGAGCTGGTTGCCGTCGGAGGCGGACCGGATCGTGGTCCGCATCGAGGCCACCGACGGCGCGTGCGCGGACTGCCTCGTGCCGCAGCCCGTGATGGAGGCCATCCCGGAGAGCGCCGCGCACTGAGGCTCCCGTGCGTCTCTCGGATGAGGACAAGCGGATGCGGGATGGCGGGGACGGCGATGCCGTCGCCGCCGCGATGGACCTGCTGATCCGCTACGGCGACGCGCTGGAGGCGGAGTACCTGGTCGACACCCGGAATGTCGCCGGGACCATGACCCAGCCCTCGCCCGCCAAGGCCGCGCTCGTGGCCGAGGGCGGGTGGGCGCACGCCTACGCGGTCATGAACCTGGACTGCGACCGCGACATCGAGATCCCGGCGATGCGCGTGCCCACCTGTCAGCTGCAGCACGGGTTCGCCGCGGACGCCGAAGGCCTCACCGCCTACCCGGCGGACAGCATCCGGTTGCAGGAGGACGCGGAGTCGTACTTCACCGAACGCGGGGTCCGGGTGCTCGGCACCTGCACGCCCTATCAGGTGGGCAACATCCCGGTGCGGGACGAACACTGCGCCTGGATGGAATCTTCCGCCGTCGTCTACGCCAACTCGGTCCTCGGCGCCCGCACCAACTGCGAGGGAGCGGCGTCCACCGGAGCCGCCTCCCTCACCGGCCGGATCCCGTACTGGGGCAATCACGTGCCGGAGAACCGTTACGCCACCCATCTCGTCCGCGCCGACGTGGACATCGACGGCTTCCGCGAGTGGGGAATGTTCGGCTACTACGTCGGCGAGACCGTGCAGGAGGCACGGCCCGCCGTCACCGGCCGGTTGGCCCCGCCCTCGGACGCCGACCTCAAGCACTTCGGCGCCGCCACCGCCACCGCCGGCGGGGTCGAGCTCTACCATCTGCCCGGGGTCACCCCGGAATCTCCCACCCTGGATGCCGCGTTCGGCGGCCGCGCTCGCCCCGAGCCGATCCGGTACGGGACGGCCGAGCGGGCCACCGTGTACGACGCCCTGAACGCGCAGGGTGAGAGCACCGACGTCGATTTCGTCCTGCTCGGCTGCCCGCATGCCTCGCTCGCTCAGGTCAGCGAGATCGCCGGGATGCTGGAAGGCGCGCGGCTGGCCGACGGCACCCAGCTGTGGGTCATGCTGCCCCGCGCGCTGGCCGAGACGTCGCTGCGGGCCGGCTGGACCCGCACCATCACGCGAGCGGGCGGCCGGGTCCTCACCGACTCGTGCCCGGCGATGTCTCGGGCGGCTCCTCCCGGCACCCGGGTGTTCGCGACGGACTCCGCCAAGCAGGCCCATTACCTCCCGGCGATCCTCGGCATCGAGGCCTGGTTCGGCACCACCCGGGAGTGCGTCGACGCGGCGCTCACCGGACGCTGGCGGGGCACGCTCGCATGATCGTCCTCCGCGGCCGGGGGATCGTGCCGGGCACGGTCCGCGCCCCCGCGCTCGTCACCCGCGATCCCATCTCCGGCTTCGGCGGGATCGATGTGGCCACCGGGACCGTAATCGAACCGCGGCACGAGCTGTTCGGGCAGTGCTTCACCGGCCGGGTGCTGGTCTTCCCTGGCGCAAAGGGCTCCTCCGGCTGGTCCGGGTTCTTCCAGAGCACGCGGCTGCTCGGTACCGCGCCCGCAGCCATGGTGTTCGATGTCGTCACCACCAAGGCGGTGCTCGGCGCCATCGTGACTCGCGTGCCGACGGTCGTCGCCGCCCATCCCGCCCCGCTCGACACGATCCGGACGGGGGATCTGGTGGAGGTCGACGGCGAAAGCGGATTGATCACAATCCTGGCAACATTTTCCTAGCGCACGGTTCCATACAGTGAAAAGGTTGTTGGACCACTCTCGGCCGTCTTTGCAGACTCGTCGTGTCGCTCGCAATGGCGTGAGCGGATCATCCGGACACAGGAGTCAGACATGATCACATCAGTTCGCCGTACGGCATCCCGCCGCTGGGCGCTCGTCACCGCGACCATGGCAGCCGGAGCGCTCGCGCTCACCGGATGCGGCAGCGGAGGAGCCGCAACCCCTGCCACCGAGAACGGTGCGGAGCCGGCCGAGCTGACGCAGATGACCGTCGTCACCTTCCTGCCGCTGGAATCCTTCAGCTTCACCCCCGAGATGTTCGCCTACTCCGGCGGCTACTTCGAGAAGCACGGTCTCGACGTCGACCTGCAGCCGGTGCAGGGCACCTCGGCCGCGATCCAGTCCCTGCTGGGAGGCGCGACCACCATCACCCGCGCCAGCACCGTGGACGTCTTCCCCGCCATGGAGGACGGTCAGCCCCTCCGAGCCGTGGGCACCATGGCGTACAAATCGAACCTGCGCATGATCTCGGTCGAGGACAACCCCATCGAGTCCCCCGAGGACATGGAGGACAAGGTCATCGGCATGGGCTCGATCGGTGGCACCAGCGAGAAGCTGCTGAACCTGACCCTGGACGCCGCGGACATCCCCGCCGACTCGGTCACCCGTCAGGCGGTGCCGGTGACGGCCGCGACCCTCGAAGTGGTGCGACAGGGGCAGCTGGACGGCTACATCGTCAGCCTCGACACCTCCATCGGGATCGGCGAGCAGAACGACGACGCCGTCGTCGACGACGCGGGGCTCGGCGAAGCGCCCGACATCCAGACCTGGATCACCACGGAGTCGAACCTGGAGGACGACGCCAAGGTCGCGCAGATCGAAGCCTTCCTCGCGGCGATCCGCGAAGCCGTGCAGGACGTCATCGACGATGCGCCGAACGACTTCGAGAACGTGCTGAAGACGCTCCGCGACAGCGGCGACTGGTCCTTCCCCGCGCTCGAGGATGACGACGTCGCCGTCGCCGCGCTCGAGGTCTACACCACCCAGACGTGGGTCGACGCGGACGGCGGCGTGCCGCTCCTCGAGAACGACCTCGACGCCTGGGAGAGCACCTACGACACCTACGTGAAGGCCGGCATGCTGCAGGGCGGCAAGGACCCGGCGGACTGGATCACGAACGACTACGTCCCCGCGGACTGACCGGCCCCCGGTCGGGAGAGAGGATCACCGATGATCAATGAGACACTCACCCCCGATTCTCCGGCGACGGAGGCGACGGCACCCCTGCCGCGCCTGCGCATCCGGGGGGTCGGGCGGGACTTCCAGACCAAGGCGGGGGTGACCAGGGCGGTGTCGAACGTCGACCTCGACATCGAGCGGGGCGAGTTCGTCGCGTTGATCGGGCGCTCGGGCTGTGGCAAGACCACCCTGCTGCGCATGATCGGCGGGCTGCTCGCGCCGAGCGCCGGCACCATCGAGGTCGACGGCCGGCACCTGTGGCGCGACGACCGGGTGGAGCACTCCGCCGTTGCCCGGCTCGGGTTCGTGTTCCAGGAGAGCAACCTCTTCCCGTGGTTCTCGGTGCTGGACAACATCGCGCTCCCGCTGAAACTCCGCGGCGTCGGCAAGGCCGAGCGCCGCGCCCGCGCCACGGAGCTGGCGGAGCTCGTCGGCCTCGCCGGGTTCGAGAAGTCGTACCCCCGCGAGCTGTCGGGCGGGATGCGGCAGCGCGCCGCGATCGCCCGTTCGCTGAGCACCGAGCCGGACCTGCTGCTGATGGACGAGCCGTTCGGCGCGCTCGACGCGCTCACCCGGGAACGGATGAACCTGGAGCTGCAGCGCATCGTGCTGCAGACCCGGTCCACGGTCGTGTTCGTGACCCACGACATCCCCGAGGCGGTGTTCCTGGCGGACCGGGTGGTTCACATGACCCCCCGCCCGGGCCGCATCCGCCAGATCCTGTCGGTTCCCGACGCGAAGCCCCGCGACATCGAGCTGCAGACCACCCCCGGATTCAACGAGATCGTGCGGAACCTCCGGCACGACCTCGACGAGGAGGAATGAGCATGACCACTCTGCAGGCACCGCCGGACCAGCCGACGACGACCAGCGTCGTCACCGCCGCGCGCCGCAAGTCCCAGGCGCGCACCATGAAGCTGCTGCCGTGGATCGTCACGCCCGGCCTCGTGATCGTCATCATCGGGCTCTGGCAGCTGTGCGTCACCGTCTTCGCGGTGAACCCATTCGTGTTCCCGCCGCCGGCCGCGGTGGGGGAGGCCTTCGTCACGCTGCTGATCGATCCGAAGACGTGGGGCGAGGCGGGCATCACGATCACCGAGATCCTCGTCGGCTTCGTCATCGCGGTCGTCATGGGCATCGTCGTGGGCGTCGTCCTCGGCAAGCTTCCGTGGCTCGAGGTCAGCATCCGGCCTCTCATCGTCATCGCCCAGGTCGCGCCGAAGGTCGCGTTCGTGCCGCTGTTCGTCATCTGGTTCGGTTTCGGACTCACCTCGAAGATCGTGCTCGCCGCGCTCCTCGCCTTCTTCCCCGTCATGCTCAACGTGCTGCTGGGCGTGCGCTCGGTGGAACGAGGCCAGCGAGAGGTGATGAAGAGCCTCAACGCGTCGCGCGCGCAGACCTTCACGCAGCTGGAGATGCGCAGTCTCCAGCCGTACCTGTTCGCCGGGATGGAGGTGGCCATCGTGCTCGCCACGATCGGCGCCATCGTCGGCGAATACCTCGGCGGCAGTGTGGGACTCGGCGCGATGGTGGTGCGGGCGATGAACTCGCTCGACGCCGCCCGCACGTTCGCGCTCATCCTGCTGCTGTCCCTCATCGGACTCGCGCTGTACCTGGTGGTGAACGAGGCCAAACGCTTCTTCATCCCCTGGCACGAATCGGTCTACGGGCTGCGAGAGAGCTTCTGACGTCCTCGCCCGCCGCGCGCCCGCTCCGGGTGCGCGGCGGCGGCGTGGGAAGCTAGCGGACGTGACGGAAGACAGATCGCGCGACCGCATCCAGAGCATCGAGCGTGCCGTCGCCGTGCTCCGTGCATTCGGCGGTCACGACGCGGCCCTCAGCGTGAGCGAGATCGCCGGCCGGGTGGACCTGCCGCGGCCGGTCGTTCGCCGCATCCTCCTCACCTTCGAACACATCGGGTACGTCCGCGCCGAGAACGGCCGCTGGACGTTGACCGCCCGCATCCTGGAGCTCGGCGCGGGCTACTTCGCCGCCTCCTCGCTGCCGGAGATCGCGCAGCCCGCCATGGCGGACATCGTGGCCCGCACCGGCGAGACCTGCAGCATCGGCGAGCTGGACCTGCCCGATGTCATCCACGTGGCCCGGGTGGAGGAACGTCGCGCGCTGCAGGATGCGGTGCGCGTCGGCACCCGGCTCCCCGCGCACGCGACGGCCGTCGGCCGGGTACTGCTGGCGGGGCTCCCCGACTCCGAACTCGAGCACTACCTCGCGGATTTCCCGCGTGAAGCGTTCACGCCGCACACCCTGGTCGACGCCGCGAAGCTGCGTGCCCACCTGCGCCTCGTCCGCGAGCGCGGCTTCGACGTGTCGGTGGAGGAGCTTCACCCCGGGATGGTCGCCGCCGCCGTGCCGATCATTGTGCAGGGGCGCGCGGTGGCGGGGCTGACGGTCTCATCGACCACGGTCCGCTCGGGCGCGGCGGAGCTGGAATCGCGCATCGTGCCGGTGCTCAGCCACAGCGCGGCACGGATCGCCGACGCCTACCGCGCGGCGAACCCCGGGCTGTTCCGCGCCGCCGGCTGACGCCGCATCCTGCTGACCCGACGCCGCATCCTGCGGGCGCCCGCGATCAGCGCGCGGACACCGGAGTGGGAACCACCATCGCGGCCGTCGGCGCTTCGGTGCCGAGGTACGCGCCGTCCGCGCGCAGCCGCTGCTGCAGCGCGGTGATGTCGACGTCCCCCACCGGCACCCCTGCACCGAGGGCCAGATCCGCGGCGGTGCCCGCCGCCTGCCCCATGGCAAAACAGGGGCCGGTGACGCGTCCGGAGGACTGTCCGCCCTGCGTCATCGACGCGCACCGACCCACGACGAGGAGGTTCGGCACGCCCTGCGGCACCAGCATCCGGAACGGGAGCTGGTTGAAGCCGCGGCTCTCGACGGGAGCGAAACGGAACTCCACGTCGCCGGCGACATGCGCCTCGACCGGCCAGCCGTTGACACCGATCGTGTCGTCGAAGTCCGCGCAGCCGAGCACGTCCGCCTCGGTGAGGACGTAGCGGCCGAGGATGCGGCGGGTTTCGCGGATGCCGATCTGCGGGGCGATGTCGACGACGTAGGAGTCCTCGAACCCGGGGGTGCGTTCGCGGATGAACGCGAATGTGTCGCGCACCTGCCGGCGTCCCTGCAGCTCGCCGTGGGAGAGCTGCCGGACGTCCGTGCCGTCGACCGCGGAGCCGTCGTCGTTGCTGAGCTGGGTGAGATTCGACCGCCACTCCAGCGGGTTCCGCTGCGGCCGCACGATGGGCTTCTTCCGCGGGAAGCGGTGGGTTCCCGCGGCTTCCGCATCCGCCATCAGCTGCCGGATCGTGCGCCAGGCGGGGCCCGCCTTCACCGGGTCGACCCCGTTGATGCGGAACATCAGCGAGGGGTACAGCAGATGCTCGGACCGCTCGAACGGGGCGCCGGACCAGGCCGCGAGATCCGCATCGCCGGAGCCGTCGATGAACACGCCGCCCCGGACGGCCTGCCGACCGGATTTCGACTCGATCACCACCGCCGCGAT